>CAJXKJ010000001.1 GCA_913055605.1 uncultured Euryhalocaulis sp.
CTTGGACGCCTCCGGCGGCTCGGCCTCCTCGAGTTCAAAATCCTCGTCGTCGAAGTCGTTGTCGTTGGCGCTCCATTCGTCCGCCTCGTTCGACGGTTCGAACAACGGTTCGACGCGGCCGTCGGCACCGAGCGGCAGAGGCTCCTCCCGGTAAGTCGCCCGGGCGACGGCGCGGCGCGTCAGGCGGCGCGCGGTGCCGCCGAGGCGCAGCCCGAGATGGGCGGCGGCGCCGAGTTCGAAGGCTTCGATGAGGTTGTGATTGACATAGGCATAGACGCCCGGCTGCAGGAATGTGTAGAGCGCCGCGCCGCCCGCCCCGCCTGCGCAGAGCGCCGCCGGAGAGGCCGCGCCGACGCCGGAGGAGCTGGACGCCGCCGCGCAGCTGCACCGCGCCCAGGCAAGCGATGCGCGCCGGGCGGGGGATACGGCCGCCGAGTCGGACGCGCTGCGCGAGCTGTACCTGACCCAGCGGGCGACGCCGGCGGAGATCGCGCGCTATGCCGAGCTGGCGGACGGGACGGTCAGCGCCGATATCGGCCGCGATTTCCAGATCGCCCAGCTGGCCACGATCGGCGGCCATACCGCGCTGTCGCTGGCGCTGTTCCGCGCGGTGGAGGCGGCGGGCGAGGTGTCCGGCAACAATCTGGCCATCCTGCGCACCAATATCGCCACGGCGCTGCTGTCCTCCGGCGACGCGCAGGGCGCGCTGGACAAGGCGAACGAGGCCATCGACGCCAACGAAGAATACGCCAACGCCTGGGGCGTGCGCAGCCTGGCGAAACAGGAATTGGGCGATCTGGGCGGGGCGCTGGAAGACGCAAAGTACGCATACGACCGCGGCGTGCAGGCGCCGCCGGTGCTGGCGCTGCTGAACGCCGCGGGTTTTGCCGTGGAGGTCCCGCCGCAACCGCAGGACATGGCGCCGCCAGCGGGCGATCCGGCGCCGCTGCGCGGGGCGCAGAACTAGCGTCCGGACGCGGCCTACAGGACGATATGGGTGATGAAGGGGGCCAGAAGCATCAGGCCCAGCCCGCCCTCGATGGCCACATTCATGCGGTTATAGGGCGTGTCCGTGCCGTCCAGCGCCATGGAAACCACGCGGCCGACAGCCGAGCCGAGCCAGGCGAGACCGGCGGCGAAGCTGGCGCCCATGACGCCGTTTCCCGCGATCAGCGCCAGCAGCACCGCGCCGTTGAAGCCCAGAAACAGCCCGCCATAGGAGGAGCGGAACTCCGAAAACCCGCCGGGTTTGGCGGGGTCGGGAACGAGCCGCACCACGCCCTGGCCCCATTTCGGGCGGATCAGGCTGAGAAATCCGAGGAACGCGCCGAACGCCGCGGCCAACCCTGCGAGAATTTCGGCGACGAGCATCAGCCGATCTGGCCGCGATGGCGCAGTTTGTGGTCGGCCAGGACCAGCGCCATCATCGCCTCGGCCACCGGCGCGGCGCGGATGCCGACGCAGGGGTCATGGCGGCCTTTCACGCTGATCGTGGTTTCCTGCATGTCGCGGTTCAGCGTCCGCCGCTCCGAATGGATGGAGGATGTGGCCTTCACCGCGAAGCGGCAGACGATATCCTGTCCCGTGGAGACGCCGCCCAGCACGCCGCCATTGTGATTGGTCAGGAATTCGGCCGTGCCGTCGTCGGCCAGCCGCATCTCGTCGGCGGCGACGCGGCCGTCCAGCCCGGCGGCGGCGAAGCCGGCCCCGATCTCCACGCCCTTCACGGCGGGGAGCGACATCATGGCGTTGGCCAGTTCGGCGTCGAGCTTGGCATAGACCGGCGCGCCCCAGCCGGCGGGTACGCCATGGGCCACGACCTCCACCACCGCGCCCAGGGACGAGCCGTCGGAGCGGGCCTGATCCAGATCCTCTTCCCACAGTTTGGCGGTCTCGGCGTCCGGCCCCCAGAAGGGGTTCGCCTCGGTCTGGTCCCAGTCCCAGGACTGGCGGTCGATGGCGCGCGGGCCGATCTGGACGACGGCGGCGCGGATCACGATGCCTGCGCCCAGGACGCGGCGCGCGATCCCGCCGGCGGCCACGCGCATCGCGGTTTCGCGGGCGCTGGAGCGGCCGCCGCCGCGATAGTCGCGGAAACCGTATTTGCGGTCCCAGGGATAGTCGGCGTGGCCGGGCCGCCATTTGTCCTTGATGTCGGAATAGTCCTTGGACCGGGTGTCCTCGTTCTGGATCACGACGCCGATCGGGTGGCCGGTGGTGCGGCCCTCGAACACGCCGGACTGGATCTGGGCGGTGTCCGGCTCCCGCCGCTGGGTGACGAAGCGGCTGCCGCCCGGCTTGCGGCGGTCCAGCCAGTGCTGGAGCCAGTCTTCGTCGAGCGGCAGGCCCGGCGGGCAGCCGTCGACGACACAGCCGATGGCCGGCCCGTGGCTCTCGCCCCAGGTGGTGACGCGGAAAAGATGACCGAACGTGTTGTGCGACATGGGGGTCTTTAAGCAGAGCGCGGCGCGCGAGGCGAGGGGCTTAGGCTTTGCCCCCGTCCGGCCCCCAGAAGATCGCCCAGGCGGAGAAATCGTCCGTGAAATCCACGAAGCAGTGCTCCGCCCCGGCCTCCACAAAGATCGCATCGCCGGGGCCGAAGGGCTTGCGCTCTTCGTTCTTCAGGAATGCGCCGGAGCCTGAGGTGACGACATACAGTTCGTCCTGTGTGTGAGGGCCCTGGGTGTCTTCGCCGCGCGGGGCGTAGAGGCCGATCTTCATCGTGCCGTGGCGCAGCGCGTAGCGGAAGCGCATGACGCCCGGCGCGTCGGGCAGGCTGTCCAGCATGGCCGGGTAGGGGAAGAGCCAGCCCGGCTCGTCCATCACGCCGCTTCGCCGGGTTTCGCGAAATCGGAGACGAAGCGCTTCAGCGATTCCGCGAAGGTGCGCTGGGGCGAGATCTGGACGGTGATGACCACGTCCGGCTCCGCCCCCGGGCCGCGCACGCGCAGCCGGTCGCCGGACTGGATATCGGTGGGCAGGGGAACGCGGATTTTCCGGGTCGGGATTTCGACCTCGATCGTCTCGCCCATGCGGACGGCGAGCCAGGACACTGCGATGATGACCTGGACCGGCTCCAGCCGGTCGCCCATCGCCGCGCGGGGGCGGGATTCGCTCTCCAGCGCGCGCCAGGCGGCCACGACCTCTTCATAGGCGGCGCGGCGGCGGCCGCCGGCCCGGTCGGGGTGCAGGCGCTTCACCTTGGCGCGGAAGGCGCGGCGTGCGTCCTCCAGCCCGTCGGTGGGCTTCAGATTCAGGATTTTGCGGGCGCGATCGGGGCTCATATGGTCGTCCGGCGGCGGTTCCTGCGAACGGTAGGCCGCAGACGGTAACCGCATGGTAAACAGAACCTTATGAGCCGCTCCGATCTGATCCCGCCGACGCCGAGCCAGGAGGACTATGAGTCCCGGGAAGCGGCGATGCAGGCCGAAAACGGCGGCGAACTGGCCGCGCAGGACCCGTTCGCCCTGTTCGCCGAATGGCTGGTCGAGGCGCGCGGCAAGGAGCCGGAGCCGACCGCCATGACGCTGGCCACCGCCGACGCGGACGGCGCGCCGGACGCGCGCATGGTCCTGTTGAAGGATTTCGACGCGCGGGGCTTCGTTTTCTACACCAATCTGGAGAGCGTGAAGGGCCGCCAGCTGGCCGCCAATCCGCACGCCGCGCTGGTCTTTTACTGGAAGGCGCTGCGCCGTCAGGTGCGGGTGCGCGGCGTGGTGCAGCCGGTAAGCGAGGAGGAGGCGGACGAATATTTCGCGTCCCGCGCCCGGGACGCGCGGATCGGGGCCTGGGCGTCCAGCCAGTCCCGCCCGCTGGAGGGGCGGATGGAGCTGCAGGCCGCCATCGCCAAGACCGCCGCGCGGTTCGGCCTGGGCACGATCCCGCGGCCGGAATTCTGGAGCGGTTACCGCCTGGTCCCCGGCGCGATAGAATTCTGGCGCGACCGCGCGTTCCGTTTGCACGACCGGCTGGCGTTCGTGCGCGATAGCGAGGCCGGCGCGTGGCGCACGCGGCGGCTGTATCCCTAGGAGGCGGACGGATGAGCGAAACAGGCGAAACCCGTTTACGCGTGGAGTCCGCCGCGCCGGTCTCCCGCGGCCCGATGAGCGGCGCGCGCGACGCGCTGGTCTGGCTGGCGCTGATCGTCGCGCTGGCCGGGCCGCTGACCTTCGCCCTGGCCGGTCTCGGCACGCGCGCCGGGCTGTGGGATTTTCGCTTCGGCCTGGGCGTCATGGCGCGGCAGGTCGCGCCGGTGGTGCTGTTCGCGGGGCTGGGCCTCGCCATTCTGGCGCTGATCGCGACGTTCCTGGTGCGCCCGCGCGGGCGGGGCATCGTGATCGCGCTGGTTGCGCTGGTGATCCCGGCGGCGGCGCTGTACCAGGCCGGCGCGACGCAGGCCGCCGCGCGCGCCATTCCGCCGATCCACGACGTCACCACCGATCCCGACGATCCGCCCGAGTTTTCCGAGGGGATCGCGGAGCGCCGGGGGCCGGACGCCAACCCGCTGGATCTGGATTTCGTGCTGCCGGAGTTCGCCGGAGAGTTCGCGGGCCGCAGCGTCCGCGTCGTCGGCGGCGAGTTCTACGACAATCTGGCGACCATGCGGGTCGTGTCGGGGACCGGCGAAACCTTCGATGCGGCGCTGGACGCCGCCGAGGACATGGGCTGGGAAATCGCGTTGGCCGACCCCGAAGAGGGGCGGATCGAGGCGGTGGCGACCACGTTCTGGTTCGGCTTCAAGGACGATATCGTCGTGCGCATCCGCCCGGCCGGCATGGGCAGCGAGGTGGACGTGCGCTCGGTCTCCCGCGTCGGGTTCAGCGATCTGGGGACCAATGCGGCGCGGATCGCGGACTATTCCGAAGAGCTGGCGGACGAACTGGCGGATTGAAGTTCGCAGTCCGAGGGCGGTCAGACCGCGCCTTCGGTCTCGATATGCAGGGTCTCGCCGCAATGCTTGCAGTGCACGGCGTCCGGATCGTGCCGGTTCAGGCCGCATTCGGGACAGGTGAAGCGCACCTTTGGCGGCCGGAACAGGACCTGCGCCAGGCGCAGGAACAGCGTGACCCCGAAAATCATGATGGCGACCGACAGCATCCGCCCGCCGACGCCGGGCAGGGTGATGTCCCCGAACCCGGTCGTGGTCAGCGCCGTCACCGTGAAATACAGCGCGTCGGCATAGTTCCCGATATCGGGATTGGTCCGGTACTGGGTGGCGTAGATCAGGCCGGTCATCACGAACAGGAAGACCAGAAGGTTCACCGTCGCCAGGAAGACGTGCTCATGCTCCCGAAAGAAGGCGTGATCGGTCTTCAGCCGGCCCATCAGCTCATAGGTGTGCAGGAGGCGGATCGTGCGCACCACGCGCAGGAAGCCCAGCCCCTCGCCGGCGATCGGCAGCAGGAAGGAGATGGAGGCGGCGAGGTCCGCCAGCGTGACCGGGCTGGCCAGGAAGCGCAGCCGCCGCCGCTCCACCACAAGGCGGGCGGCCAGATCGGCCAGGATCAGCACGCCGAACGCCATGTCCGCGATCTCGATCGCCGGGTTGGCCGGAACGAACGAGGTGACGATGACGAAGGTCACCGTGACCAGGTCGAAAATAATCAGGCCATAGCGGAACGCCTGCGCCCGGCGCGTGCTTCCACAATACAGTTCGCGCAGCCGGGCCTGGAGATCGCTGGCGGTCATGGCTCTGTTTCGCGCTGCGCCCGGGCAAATTCAAGCCGGCATGCTTTGGCGCGTCACAGGCTTGGGCTAGGGTGGCGCGCGCAATCACGAGGAGGAAATCGCGGATGATCGAGCGGAATAGAACGGGTCTTCGTACGGCGGCGCTGCTGGCCGGCGCGGCGGTGCTGGCGCTGGCGGCGTGCGGCGAGGAACAGCCGCAGACGGTCTCCGAAGCCGCGGATGCGCTGGAGGAACAGGCCGACGCGCTGGGCGAATCCGCGGACGAGCTGGCGGACATGGCCGAAGCCGCGGCCGACGAGGCCGAAGAGGCGATCATGGACGCGCAGGAGGCCGCGGCCACCGCGGCGATGCGCACGCCCTCGCCGGACGGCGCCCGGGTCTATTTCGCCAATCTGGAGGACGGGGCCGTCGTCTCCAGCCCGCTGACCATCGAGTTCGGCGCGGAGAATATCGGCGTCACCCAGGCCGGCGACCAGACCGAGGGCACCGGCCACCATCACATCCTGATCGACACCACGGTCGACGCGCTGGATACGTCCATGCCGATTCCGGCCGACGACACCCATGTCCATTTCGGCATGGGCCAGACCGAGACGACGCTGGAGCTCGCCCCCGGCGAACATACGCTGCAGCTGGTCATGGGCGACTGGACGCACATCCCGCACGACCCGGTCGTGGCGTCGGAGGTAATCACCGTCACCGTCGAATAGGCGCCC
The DNA here is from genome assembly GCA_913055605.1 of uncultured Euryhalocaulis sp. Classification (GTDB taxonomy): domain Bacteria; phylum Pseudomonadota; class Alphaproteobacteria; order Caulobacterales; family Maricaulaceae; genus Euryhalocaulis. The sequence goes on from CAJXKJ010000001.1 coordinate 6,405, forward strand.
CTACCGGGGCGCGGCTCAGCGCCGCGCCCGCAGGGTGAGGAACAGGCTGCGCCCGGCTTCGGGGAAGCCGTCGGTCAGCGTGTAGTTCGCGTCGAACAGGTTGCGCGCCCCGGCGCCGACGCTGAACCGCTCATCGATGTCATATTCGATGGACAGGCTGGCCAGCGCATAGCCGCCGGTCTTGTAATAGGCCGCGCCCGAGGTCGTGACCGTGTAGCGTTCGGACGCCAGGTCGAGGCCGGGCGTGACGGTCAGCCGGGGCAGAGGCGTCCATTCGGAGTACAGAAACGCCTGATGCTCCGGAACGCCGGTTGGCTCGAAGGCCGGGGCGGAGGGATCGTCGACCTGCCGCTTAGTCCAGGCGTAATTGCCGCCGAGCGTCAGCGCGTCGTTCAGCCGCGCGGTGACGGACAGCTCGGCGCCATAGGTCTCGCCCTGGCCCGCATTGCGGCTTTGCGTCACCGGATTGGCGACGCAGGTCCCGCTGGAGCAGTCCGTGTATATGAAGGGGTAGGCGACGATCACGTCGTCCAGCGCGGCGTAGAAGACCGCGCCTTCGGCGCGCAGCGCGCCGAACCGGCGCGCGCCGCCGACCTCCACCTGCGTCGCGCGCTCCGCCTTCAGGTCCGGGTTGGAGACCGCCCCGCCGAAGCGGGAGGAGAACCGCTCGAAGATCGTCGGGAAGCGCGCGCGGGAGGAGACCGCGGCGTGCGCCTGCGCGTCTCCGGCGCCGGTCCAGTCCAGCCGCGCCTGGCCGTTCCAGGCGTGCGCGTCCGCGATGGGGTAGGAGAACAGAGCGGGCGCCCCGCCGCCCGGCGGCGTTCCGTATTCCTCCGCCCGTTTCAGGTCGCGCCAATCATAGGACACGCCCGCGGTGAGGCGCAGCGCCGGCGAGACATCCAGCCGGTTCTCCGCCGCCAGGCTCCAGGTGTCTTCCCGGTTGGTCTGTTCCGGCTCGGTCGCGCCGGACGGAAAGCCCTGCTGGTATTCGACATGCTCGTCGGCGCGGTAATGCGCCGCCAGGCTCAGCGCATCGGCGCCGGACAGCGCCAGATCCAGCTGGCCGGAGCCGCCCCAGGCTTTGTCGGCGTACCAGGAATTGAACGCCCGGCCGCGCGTCTGGCTGCTCTGGGTCGCGTCGTCGTACGCGCTCAGCAGATTGTCGAACGTGTTGCGGTAGATCCGGGTCTTCAGCAGGGCCGCGTCCGTCACCTGCGTGCGGGACAGGAAGTACAGGCTGTCGATATCCCAGAACGGCCAGGTCCAGTTGCGCTGGAGCGCCGCCGGGTCGCCGACATGCAGCGGCGCGTTCTTCGACCCCTCCTGCCGCGTATAGGACAGCGAATATTCGTCCGTCGCGTTCGGCGTGATGCCGGCCTTCAGGTTCAGGCGCGCATCGCGCGCGCCGGAAAAGCCGCGCTCGCCGCCGTCCTCCGGCGAGCCGGGCGGGGGCGAATAATCCTCCGACAGGTTCCAGTGATCGACATAGGTCTGCGCCCAGGACGCCTGCGCGTACCATGTCTCCTGCCGCGTCCCGGCCAGCGCGAACACGGTCTGGCCGGCATAGTCCGCGTCGCCGTCCAGGCTCAGCGTCGCGCGCAGCTCGCCCTCCATCGGCTGCGACGGGGTGCGGGTGACCAGATTGATCGCCCCGCCCATCGCGCCCGGCCCGTCCAGCACGCTGGCGTAGCCCTTGCTGACCTGCACCTCCGCCACGTCGGGGGTCAGGAAGCGGCCATAATCCAGCCGGTTGTCGGCGGGCAGATAGACGCGCACCCCGTCGATGCCGAGCGGGACCTGGAAGCGGTCGAAGCCGCGCACATAGATCAGCCGTTCGTTGCGCGACCCGCCGCTGTTCGACGCCGCCACGCCGGGGATCAGGTCCGCAGCCGCGTCCAGCGTGTTGCGGTTGAAGGTGCGGATCGCCTCGGCCGACAGGGTCTGCGGCGTGATCTCCAGCCCCTCCGGCCGGCGCCCCGTCACCACGATCCGCCCCAGATCGAAGGCGGGATCGGCGGCCGGGGCGCGGTCCTGCGCGGCGGCGGGCGAAGCGAGACCGACCAGAAGGGCGGCGGCGGAGACGGACGCGAACGCGCGAAACGGCATGGAATTTCCCCCTGAAGCGATACGCAATATCCATTCGGATATAGCGGTTCCATGTCGCTATATACCGTCGTATATAGCGGAGCCAAGCCGCCGAAGGAGAAAAGCCGATGACATCTCGCCGCATGTGCGCCGCCGCGTTCGCCCTTACCGCCCTGACGGCCGCAGGCGCGGCGTCCGCGCAGGACGCCGGGGCGGGGGAGGATTGCGCGGCCTATGCCGGATGGGAGGCGCGGGGGGCGTTGAAGGCCGCGCCAGCCGCCTATGACCTGCCCGTGGCGCGCGTGAATATCGGCCGCCCGGTGGAGGCGGCGCTGTCTCCGGTGGAGTCGGTGACGTTCCCGGTTCCGCCCGAGCGCTGGCCGGAGCCGGGCGGCTATGCCGGGCTGATCGGGCTCACCGCGCCCGTGGCGGGGACCTATCGCGTGTCGCTGGGCGAGGGCGCGTGGGTCGACATGACGGACGCCGAGGGCGCGCTGCTGCCGGCCGCCGCGTTCGGGCACGGGCCGGACTGCGAGGGGCCGGTCAAGGTGGTGGAGTTCGTTCTGTCGCCGGGCGACTACACGATCCAGATTTCCGGCGCGCCGCGGCCGGCCATCGCGCTGATGGCCAGCCGCGTGCGCTGAGGCGCTATTTCAGCGCCGCCGCCAGGTTTTCGTCGACGGCGTCGAGGAATCCTTCGGTGGTCAGCCAGGACTGGTCGTCGCCGACCAGCAGGGCCAGATCCTTGGTCATCTTGCCGGACTCGATGGTCTTGATGACCGAGGCCTCCAGCGCGTCGGCGAAGCCGATCAGGTCGTCGTTATTGTCCTGACGCCCGCGGAAGCGCAGCCCGTTCGACCAGGCGTAGATCGAGGCGGTGGAGTTGGTCGAGGTCGGCTCGCCCTTCTGCCAGTTGCGGTAGTGGCGGGTGACGGTGCCGTGCGCGGCCTCGGCCTCCACCGTATTGCCGTCGGGCGTCATCAGGACCGAGGTCATCAGGCCGAGCGAGCCGAAGCCCTGGGCCGCCATGTCGGACTGAACGTCGCCGTCATAGTTCTTGCAGGCCCAGACATAGCCGCCGTTCCACTTGAGCGCGGAGGCGACCATGTCGTCGATCAGGCGGTGTTCGTAGGTGAGGCCGGCTTCCTTGAACTTGGCCGTGAACTCTTCCTCGAACACCTTCTGGAACAGGTCTTTGAAGCGCCCGTCATAGGCCTTCATGATCGTGTTCTTGGTGGAGAGGTAGAGCGGCAGGCCGCGCGCCAGGCTGTAGTTCATGCTGGCGCGGGCGAAGTCGATGATCGACTCGTCGGTGTTGTACATCGCCATGGTGACGCCCGACCCATCGAAGTCGAACACTTCGCGCTCGATCTTGTCGCCGTTCTCGCCTTCCCAGGTCAGGGTTAGCTTGCCCTTGCCGGGGACCAGGAAGTCGGTGGCGCGGTACTGGTCGCCGAAGGCGTGGCGGCCGACCACGAAGGGGCGCGTCCAGCCCGGCACCAGCCGGGGCACGTTCTTCAGCACGATCGGCTCACGGAAGATCACGCCGCCCAGGATGTTGCGGATCGTGCCGTTCGGGCTGCGGTACATCGCCTTCAGGCCGAATTCCTCGACCCGCGCCTCGTCCGGGGTGATGGTGGCGCACTTGATTCCCACGCCGTATTTCTTGATGGCGTGGGCGGCGTCGACGGTGATCTGGTCGTCGGTCTCGTCGCGCTTCTGGATCGACAGGTCGTAATATTCCAGGTCGATATCGAGATACGGAAGGATCAGTTTTTCCTTGATGAGCGCCCAGATAATCCGGGTCATCTCGTCGCCGTCGATGTCGACGACGGGGGTCGCCACCTTGATCTTCGCCATCTCGTATCCTGTTTCTGCCGATCGGGCCGGGGGAATGTCGCGCGGTGGATAACAGAGCGGATCACCAAGCGGAAGCCAAGGCGCCGCAATTGCGAAGCGCGGCCCCCGCCATCGTGCTGGCCCGGCCCCAGATGGGGGAGAATATCGGGGCCGCCGCCCGGGTGATGGCCAATTTCGGCCTGTCGGATCTGCGCATCTCCGCCCCGCGCGACGGCTGGCCGAACGAGAAGGCCGACGCGATGGCCGCCGGCGGCGTGGCGGTGGTGAAATCAGCCCGCGTCACGGGCGATTTCGAATCGGCGATCAGCGATCTGACCGTGATCTACGCGGCGACGGCGCGGACGCGGGACATGGAAAAGCCGGTGCTGACCCCGCGCGCGGCGATGGCGCAGGCGCGCGCGGAGATCGCGCAGGGCGGGGCGCCGGGCTTCGTCTTCGGGGCGGAGGCCTCTGGCCTCACCAATGACGAGGTGGCGCTGGCCGATGCGGTGCTGAGCATTCCGGTCGACGCGGCGTGCTCCTCCCTCAACCTGGCGCAGGCGGTGGCGGTGACGGCCTATGAATGGATGGCGGGCGACCCGGCGCCCGGCGGCGGCGAGGGGCCGGTCCCGGCGCCGCGGGACGAGCTGCTGGGCCTGATCGATCAGTTCGAAGAGGCGCTGGAGGCGAAGAATTATTTCTTCCCCGAGCACCGCGCCGCCACGATGCGGCGCAATCTGCGCGCGGCGCTGTCGCGCGGCGGGCTGACCTCGCAGGAAGTGCGCTCCCTGCGCGGGGCGCTGAAGGCGCTGACGCGCGGGGAGGGGCCGGAGGGCGGCTAGCCCCCGTCCGCCAACTGGGCGTCGCGCAGCGAGCGGAATTCGTTGCCGTCGTACCAGTTCGGCCAGGCGTCCGAATTGGCCAGCTGCGACCCCACCTCGAACAGGATTTGGGTGTCGTCGATCATGCCGTCGAAATTCCACGTCTCCGGATCGTATTCGTCCTCGACGCCGTGATAGCGGCCGGCGCGATAGTCATCCGACGCCGCGCGCCCGGCCTCCGGCCCGCCGTCGACCAGATCCTCGCCGGCCTTCGAATACAGGGCCGGGACGCCGCGCTTGGCGAAGCTGATATGGTCGGAGCGGTAGAAGCTGCCGTTCTGGGGCTGCGGGTCGGGGCCGGTGACGCGGCCGTGCGCCTCCACGATCGGTTGCAGGATGTCCTCCAGCTCCGACGCGCCGGCGCCGATGACGATCATGTCGTTGGCCATGCCGGAGGGCATCATGGCGTCGATATTGATGTCCGCGACGATGTTCTTCAGCGGCAGGGTCGGGTTGGCGGCGAAATAGTCGGAGCCGAGCAGGCCCGACTCCTCCGCCGTCACCGCCAGGATCATCACCGAGCGGTCGGGCGGGGTCTCGCCGCGCGCGAACGCCTCGCCGATCTCCAGGATGGTGGCGACGCCCGTGGCGTTGTCCACCGCGCCGTTATAGATCGCGTCCTCGCCCGGGGCGGCGTCCGGCTCCAGCCCCAGATGGTCCCAGTGGCCGGTATAGATGATCGTCTCGTCCGGCCGCTGGGCGCCCGGGACGACGCCGCCGACATTGCGGGACTCCAGACGCTGCACGTCGCTGAGGATGTGCGCGTCCAGCGTGACGCCGTCCAGCGGCACGGCAGTGAAGCCGGGCTGGGCCGCGGCCTCTTTCAGCGCGTCGTAATCCTGTCCGGCGGCGGCGAAGATTTCGCGCGCCTTGTCGGCGGTGATCCAGCCTTCCATGGCGGCGCGGGGGGCGTCGCTTTCCAGATAGAATTGCGGGCCGGACCAGCTGTTGCGCACGACGTCCCATCCATAAGCGGCCGGCGCGGTTTCGTGCACGATCAGGATGCTGTCCACGCCCTGGCGGCCGGCTTCCTCGTATTTATAGGTCCAGCGGCCGTAATAGGTCATGGCGTTGCCGGTGAAGAGGTCCGGGTCGCCGGTCGCGAAGCCGGGATCGTTGACCAGCACGATCACCGTCTTCCCGGCCGGATCGAAGCCGGCGTAATCGTCCCAGTCATATTCCGGGGCGACCGCGCCGTAGCCGGCGAAGATCACCTCCGACCCGTCGATGGAGATTTCCGGCTGGAGCTGGCTGCTGTTGAACACGGTCTGGTCGGGGCGGCTGAGCGGGATCTCGCCGTCCGGACCGGTGATCGTCATGGTCGAGCCGGGCTCCAGCTCGGCGGAGACCAGCGGCACGGTCTGGAACCAGGAGCCGTCGAAGGCGGGCTCCAGCCCGATCCGGGCCATCTCGTCGGCGATCCACTGGGCGGAGGCCTCGCCCGCCGGCGTGCCGGGAGCGCGGCCCTCGAACCGGTCGTCGGCGAGGATCGCGACGCGGTCGGCGAAGTCCTGTTCGGTAATGTCGGCGGTGGAGCTTTCGAGGCGCTGTGCGTGCGCCATCTGGCTTTCGGAGAGACCGTCCGGGGTCCCGGCCTCAGCCGTTTCCGCTGGCGCGGCCGGCTCAGTGGCCAGGGCGGGTTCGGCCTCCGGCGCCGGCTGGGCGGCGCTGATTTCGGGTTCGGATTCGCTGCATGCCGCGGCGAGGGCCAAAGCCCCGGCGGCCATCATCAAAGCTCTGCTCTTCACATCTCTTCCTTGCTGGATATGGAAGTAGAGGAAGGCGGGGAGGCCCCGTCAACCGGCGGGCCTCCCCGAATTGCATGTGCTGCGGTCAGTTTTCGTCGATGTCGATATCGCCGTCTTCCTCGATGGACAGCTCGCCATCGGGGGTTTCGATCTCCACCACGTCTTCTTCGCAGGCGGCCAGGCCGATCGCGCCGAGGACGCCGGCGGCGGCGAGGATTTTCGTGAAACGCGCCATGATAATCTCCTGTATTCCGCTGACTTATTCGTCGATGTCGATGTCGCCGTCTTCCTCGATCTCGACCTCGGCGTCGCCCAGATCGATCTCCGCTTCGTCTTCGCAGGCGGCGAGGCCGATAGCGCCCAGAACGCCGACAGCGGCGAGAACTTTGGTCATGCGGGACATGGAATTCTCCATCTGAGGGGCCGGCGGTCCGCCGGTCCCGGAATGGGCTGAAAACCCGTCAGACGGGGCGCCGGTTCCTCCCTTCGGAAAATATTCCCGCCGGACTCCGGTCAGTCGGAGGCGGTCCGGCGCCTAGGATTCCGGCAGCGGGATGTGCTCGCCCTCGTCCGGGGGCAGGGTGAAGCGCCCCTCCGCCGGAAAGCCGGACGCGATCGCGGCGGACCAGTCGGCCTTCGCCGCCTCGATCTTCGCGGGGTCGGAGGCGACCAGATTCCACCAGATCGTCCGCTTGCCGAGCGGCGCCCCGCCCAGCAGCATCAGGCGCGCCGGACCGCGCGCGGTCACCTCAGCGTCCGCGCCGTCCGCCAGCACGGCCATGTTGCGGTAGGCGAAGACCTCTCCGCCGATCTCCGCCTCGCCCTCCACGACATAGACCGCGCGTTCGCCCCATTCGGCGGGCAGGGTCACGCGGGCGCCGTCCTGAAGGTCGGCCTGCAGATAGACGATGGGGGAGCAGACGCGCGCCGGTGAGGTCTCGCCGAAGGCCGATCCCGCAATCAGGATCATCCGCACGCCGTCCTGCTCGATCACCGGCATGGCGTCGGCGGGGTAGTGGTCGAAGGCGGGGTCGGTCTCCTCATGGTGCTCCGGCAGGGCAACCCAGGACTGGATGCCGTGCAGGCGGTGGCCGGCCGCGCGCGTCGCCGGGGCGGTGCGCTCCGAATGCACGATGCCGCGCCCGGCGGTCATCCAGTTCAGCGCGCCGGGATGGATCTCGATGTCGAAGCCCAGCGAATCGCGGTGGCCGAGCCCGCCGTCGAACAGCCAGGTCAGCGTGGCCAGCCCGATATGCGGATGCGGGCGCACGTCCACGCCCTTGCCCGGCGGGAACTCGGCCGGGCCGATATGGTCGAAAAAGATGAAGGGGCCGACCATGCGCCGGCCCGCCGAGGGCAGCACCCGGCGGACGGAAAACCCTCCAAGATCATGCTCTTTCGGCGCGATCACGCGCTCCACCAGCGGGTTGGCGCTGTCGTCCCGCTGGCCGGACGAAACCTCTTCATTGTATCGGGACATTGCAGACCCTTTCGTCTGTCGTGCTATTAGCCTCGCTTTAAGCCGCTGAACCTAAAGGCGGCAAAGGCGCTTGTTCGCCCAGATTGGCCCGTCTAGGGTCGCCGCGCCCCGGGCCGGGCTCCGTATTCACCCTATTTGATGACTGATCCCAAGCGAACATATCTCGACTTCGAACGGCCGATCGCCGAGATCGAAGCGAAAATCGAAGAGCTGGAGGCAGCCGTCAAATCCGGCGAGAGCGGCGTCGACGCGGCCGAGGAGATCGGCAAGCTGCGTGCGAAGGCGCGCGACCAGCTGGAAAAGACCTATGGCAGCCTGTCGCCCTGGCAGAAGACCCAGGTGGCGCGCCATCCGGGCCGCCCGCATTTCGCGGACTATCAGGCCTCGCTGATCGAGATGTTCACCGAACTGGCCGGGGACCGCGGGTTCGCTGACGACCCGTCCATCATGGGCGGTCTCGGCTGGATCGCGGGCACGCCCGCCGTCGTGCTGGGCCATGAGAAGGGGCGGGACACCGCCTCCCGCGTGCACCACAATTTCGGCATGGCGCGGCCCGAAGGCTATCGCAAGGCGGTGCGACTGATGGACCTGGCCGACCGGTTCGGCGTGCCGGTGGTCACCTTCGTCGACACGGCCGGCGCCTATCCCGGCAAGGGCGCGGAGGAGCGCGGTCAGGCCGAGGCCATCGCCCGCTGCACCGAGCGCTGCCTGACGCTGGGCGTGCCGCTGGTCGCGGTGATCACGGGCGAGGGCGGCTCCGGCGGGGCGGTGGCCATCGCCAGCGCCAATTCGGTCATCATGCTGGAGCATTCGATCTATTCGGTGATCACGCCTGAGGGCTGCGCCTCCATCCTGTGGCGGGACTCGGCCAAGTCCGAGGACGCGGCCGAGGCGATGAAGATCACCGCCGCCGACCTGCAGACGCTGAAGATCGTCGACCGGGTGGTGAAGGAGCCGGTGGGCGGCGCCCATCGCGACCCGTCCACTACGATCCGCCGCGTCGGCGAGGCCGTGCGGCAGGAACTGAACCAGTTCGGCGGGTTCGGGCCCGACCAGCTGCGCGCCCAGCGCCGGGACCGGTTCCTGGCCATCGGCCGCAGCGAAATGGCGCTCTGACCCCGAAAAACGGCCCAAAACCGGCCAATCCGCCCTTTTCGCACCTGCGGCGCCCGCGTAACATGGTTAACGGGCGAGCGGATGGGGGCGTTACGTCGGCATGGGACGGATTCTGCTTGGCGCACTGGCGGCCGGCGCGGTCGCCTTCCTCGCCTTTCACCTGATCCTCGACCTCAGCAGTTTCGTCCTGACGCCGGAGGCGGCGTTCCTGAGCGCGCCGGGGGGCCTGTCCGGCGCGGCGCTGGCCGAATTCCTGGAAGGCTCCTCCTACGCCTATTGGACGGCGGGGGCGGTGGCGCTGATCGTGGCGGTCGTCACGCCGCTGGTGCGCTGGAGCGCGGCGCGCGACGGCGAGATCGCGCCGGCGCCCGCGCCGCTGGCGAAGGCGGCGCCGAAGCCCGTCTCGACGCCGGCCAGGGCTGCGGGCAAACCGGCGGCCAGTGAATTCTGGAAGGGGCGCAAATCCGGCGAGGCCGCCGCGAAGCCCGTAAAGGCGGCGTCAGCGGCGCCAGAGGCCCGCTGGACGCCGCAAAGCGGGGCCTACGCCGCGTCGGTCGGCGAGCGCTATGGCGCGACAGGTGCGCCGCGCAAGGCGACTGGCGCAGCCCCGGGAAAGCGGCGCGCGCCGAATACGCCGGCCTGGCCGTTTCCCGAGCGCGCGCCGGTCAAAGAGGTTAAACAGGCCGAACCCGCCAAGCCCGCCGAACCAGCGCCGAAGCCGGCCGCGAAACGCATCGTGACGGCCGCCGACTGTCCGCCATGTCCCGATCCCGCGCCGAAACCGGCGCCCGCCGCCGAAGCCGCTCCCGAACCCGCCCCCGAACCCGCCAGGGAGGCCGCCAAGGAAACCGGGGCGGCGCCCGCGCGTGAGCTGGAGCCCGTCAGCTAGGCGCGACGGAAAGCGCGGCCCGGCGCGTTTGACCGGCATGAACGCCATTGCCGCCGCATTGCTCACCGTCCTGCTGCTGGCCGCTGGGCCGGCTCATTCCCGGAAATTCGAACTGGAGGCCGGGGGGCGGGAGCGGGACTATCGCCTGTACGTCCCGCCCGGAGCGGGCCAAGAGCCGATGCCGCTGGTCGTGGTGCTGCACGGCGCGCTGGGGTCCGGCGAGCAGGCGGAGGATTCCTATGGCTGGAACGCTGTCGCCGATGCGCGCGGCCTGATCGTCGCCTATCCGGACGGGGTGCGGCGCACCTGGAACGCCGGGGGCGGATGCTGCGGCCGCGCGGCGCGCGATTCCGCGGCCGACGTGGCGTTTCTGGACCGGCTGATCGGGACGCTGGTGGACCAAGGGCGGGCCGACCCGGCGCGCGTCTATCTGGCCGGAATCTCGAACGGCGGGGCGATGGCCTATCGCTATGCTTGCGAGGGCGGGCGGCCCGTGGCGGCCATCGGCTCGGTCGCCGGCGCCATGACGTTTGCCTGTCCGTCGCCGCGTCCGGTTTCGGTGATGGAAATCCATGGCCTGCAGGACCGCACCATCCCGATCGCAGGCGGCGAAGGCCGGCGCAAGGCCGCACGCACCGTCTGGCCGGCCGCCGATACGACGCTGGCGCGGTTCCGCGCGGCGAACGATTGCGGGGAGGCGGGGCGCAGCGCGCGGGGCCCGGTGGAGCGCACGCGCTGGTCCTGCGCCGAGGGACGGGCGGTGGAGCTGATCACCATCGCGGGCGCCGGCCATCAATGGCCGGGCTCCGACCCGCATCGCGGGCTGGGCGCGCGCCTGCTGGACCTGGACCCGCCCAGCAACGCGCTGGACGCCACGGCCGTGCTGGCGGACTTCTTCGCGGAAAATACGCCCTAAGGGCGCGCCGGCCACGCGCCTGGTCAGGCCTTGGCCGTGACCGCGCCGTGGCAGTGCTTGTATTTCCGGCCCGAGCCGCAGGGGCAGGGGGCGTTGCGCGGCACCCGGCCCCAATTGCTGTCGTCCGCGTTGCGCTCGGCGGCGGCCAGCGGCCCTTCGGCCTGGCCGGCGTCCGGACCCATTTCGTTGCGGCCCGTGGACGGGTCGATATGGGTTTCGCGCATCTGCTGCGGCGCCTGGGGCGGCTGCTGTTGCTGCTGCGGATCGGCCAGGCGGATATTCATCAGCGTCAGCGTCACCTTTTCCCGCAGGCCGGACAGCAGCGCCTCGAACAGCGAGAAGGCCTCGGTCTTGAACTCGTTCAGCGGGTCGCGCTGGGCGTAGCCGCGCAGGCCGATGACCGAGCGCAGATGGTCCAGCTCGCGCAGATGCTCGCGCCAGGATTCGTCGATGGAGCGCAGCAGGACCTGCTTCTCCACCCGGCGCATCAGGTCGGGGCCGATGCTGGCGGCCTTTTCGGCATAGGAGCGGTCGGCGGCCTCGGTCAGGCGCTCGATGATCTCCTCGTCCGCGATGCCTTCCTCGGCGGCCCAGTCGGCCAGCGGGGCGTCGACGCCGAACACGCGGCGCACGGCCTCGGACAGGCCCTCGATGTCCCATTGCTCGGCATGGGCCTTGGCCGGGACGTGCACGGCGACCAGATCCTCGGCCACCTGGTGGCGCATGTCGCGGACGACCTCGTCCACGTCGTCGGCGGTCATGAAGTCGATGCGCTGTTCGAAGATCGCCTTGCGCTGGTCGTTCATGACGTCGTCGTATTTCAGGAGGTTCTTGCGGATCTCGAAGTTCCGCGCCTCCACCTTGCGCTGGGACGTCTCCAGCGCCTTGGACATCCAGGGGTGCTGGATGGCCTCGCCTTCCTTCATGCCGAAGGTGCGCATGATCCCGTCCAGCCGCTCCGGCGCGAAGATGCGCAGAAGGTCGTCCTCCAGACAGACATAGAATTTCGCCTTGCCGGGGTCGCCCTGTCGGCCGGACCGGCCGCGCAGCTGGTTGTCGATGCGGCGGCTTTCGTGCCGCTCGGACGCCAGGACATAGACGCCGCCGGCGTCCAGCACCTGTTTCCGCTTTTCCGCGATCTCCTGCTTGATCTCCGCCATGCGCGCGCGCACCGCGTCGTCGTCCGGCTCGCGCCCGGCGGCCTGTTCGGCGGCCATCCAGTCGGCCAGCTGCATGTCGGCGTTGCCGCCCAGCTGAATGTCGGTGCCGCGGCCGGCCATGTTTGTGGCCACGGTGATGGCGCCGGGCTGTCCGGCCTGGGCGACGATGCCCGCTTCGCGCTCATGGTGGCGGGCGTTCAGGACTTCATGCTCGATCGGCAGCAGGGCCAGCATTTCGCCGAGCGTGTGCTTGCGCGCGATCGGCGCGTCCTTGGCGTCGGTGTCGGTGTCGTGGCTCTCGGGATAGAGGTGGCCCAGCACCTCCTTGAACGTCTTCTTGTCGCTCATCAGGCGCGACAGGACTTCGGACTTCTCGATGGAGACCGTGCCGACCAGGACCGGCTGGCCGCGCTCGTGGCAGTCCACCAGGTCGTCGATGATGGCGGCGTATTTCTCTGCTGCTGTCCGGTAGACCTCGTCGTCATCGTCGATCCGCGCCACCGGGACATTGGTGGGGATTTCCGCGACGCCCAGGCTGTAGATGTTCTCGAACTCCGCGGCCTCGGTGGCGGCGGTGCCGGTCATGCCGGACAGTTTTTCGTACAGGCGGAAATAGTTCTGGAAGGTGATGGAGGCCAGCGTCACGTTTTCGGGCTGGATCTCCACATTCTCCTTCGCCTCGATGGCCTGGTGCAGGCCCTCGGACAAACGCCGGCCCTCCATCATCCGGCCGGTGAACTCGTCGATCAGGACGACCTTGCCGCCCTTGACGATATATTCCTTGTCCTTGGCGTAGAGCGTGTGGGCGCGCAGCGCCTGGTTCACGTGGTGCACGACCGAGACATTGGCGACGTCGTAGAGGTCCGCGTCCTCCTCGATCACGCCGTTCTCTTTCAGCAGGTTCTCGATCTGCTCGTTGCCGTCCTCGTTCAGGATGACCGAGCGCGCCTTTTCGTCGATCTCGTAGCCTTCGGGATCCAGCAGCGGGATCAGGGCGTCGATGGTGCGGTAGAAATCGGAACGGTCGTCGGTCGGCCCGCTGATGATCAGCGGCGTGCGCGCCTCGTCGATCAGGATGGAGTCGACCTCGTCGACGATCGAGTAGTGGTGCCCGCGCTGCACCATGTCCTCGATGGAATACTTCATGTTGTCGCGCAGATAGTCGAAGCCGTATTCGTTGTTGGTGCCGTAGGTGATGTCGGCGCCGTAGGCGGCCTTGCGCTCCTGATCGTTCAGGCCGTGCACGATGCAGCCGACGGTGAGGCCGAGGAAGCCATAGACCTGGCCCATCCATTCGGCGTCGCGCTTGGCCAGATAGTCGTTCACCGTGACCACGTGCACGCCCTTGCCGGGCAGGGCGTTCAGATACGCCGCCAGCGTGGCGACCAGCGTCTTGCCCTCGCCGGTCTTCATTTCGGCTATCTTGCCGGAATGCAGGACCATGCCGCCGACCAGCTGGACGTCGAAATGCCGCATGCCGAGCGTGCGCTTGGCCGCCTCGCGCACCGCCGCGAAGGCTTCGGGCAAGAGGGCGTCCAGTTTTTCGCCCTTGTCCAGGCGGTCCCGGAATTCGGCGGTTTTGTCCCGAACCTGTTCGTCGCTGAGGGCCTCGAACTCGGCCTCCAGCGCGTTGATGCGGTCGATGGTCGGCCGCATGGCCTTGACCATGCGCTCGTTCGAAGAGCCGAAAACTTTACGGGCGATGTTCAGCATTGGGTGCGAATCTATAAATCGAGCTGGGCCGGAAGGTCCGAAATCCCTTGAAGTGGCTGGCAGATGGCCTGATTGGCGGCCTCGACTCAAGCCTGCGGCTCACTTAAGAGCGGGGCGCCGGGGTGTCAACGAAACGCCCCTTTCGCCATATGGCGATCCGCAAGGGTTCCGCAATGAAGCGCTCCCGCCCCTCTGTCCGCCCCGTGGCCGCCGGAATCGCGGTCCTGATCGTCATTGTGGGCGGTTTGACCCTTTGGATGGCGGTCCGCGACCGTCCGCCGGAAGCCGTTTCGGCGGTTGCCGAAATCGCGCCCGTGGCCGGCCCGGTGGGGCAGGTCGCCGCACGCGTGGCGGGCGAGCCGATCTATGTCTACGACATCACGCGGGAGGCGGCGGCCCAGAGCATGATCGCCCCGCGCGACGTGCTGCGCCCGGGCGACGAGGTCTATGAGCGTATCCTGCAGGAGCTGATCGACCAGAAGCTGCTGGCGCAGGAAGCCGCCGCGCGCGGGCTGGACGAAACGCCGGAGGCGAGCCGCCGGCTGGAGACCGCGCGCGAGCGCATCCTGGGCAATGTCCTGCTGGAGAACGAGGTCAGCAATTCGGTCACCGACGAGGCGATCCGCCGCATGTATGACGAACAGGTGCGGCTGGTGGAGATGGGCGACGAGGTGCATGCGCGGCACATCCTGGTCGCCACGCGCGAGGAGGCCGAGGAGCTGCGCCGCCAGATCGCCGAGGAGGACGCCGATTTCTCCCAGCTCGCCTTCGAGCATTCGCTGGACGAGGCGACGCGGCTGGAGGGCGGGGACCTTGGCTATTTCACCGCCGACACGCTGACCGGCCCGCTGGCCACCGCCGCCTACGCCACGCCGGTGGGCGAGGTGTCCGCGCCGGTGGAGAGCAGTTTCGGCTGGCATCTGGTGATGGTGGAGGACCGGCGCGCGTCCGAACGGCCGAGCTTCGAAAACCTGCGGCCGCGGATCGTGCGCTTCATGACGTTCGACGCGATCCAGCAATTGCTGGCGGGCCTGCGCGAGAGCGCGGAGATTCAGCTGCTGACGCCGGAGATCGAGGAGCCGTCTCCCGGCGCCGATGACGGCGCCGATCCGATGACCGAATTCCTCAATCCCGGCCCGGCCAATCCCGCCGCCGGCATCGAGGAGGGCGCGGGCGAGGCCGCCGCGGCCCTGCGCGGCGATAATGCGGGCGCCAGTCCGCAATGAGCGATTCGCCGCGGCGCGACCGCATAAAACTGGACGCTTCGGACACACCCCGGATTAACGTCTCCCCGCTAGCGTACCGGCCGGATCGCGCGGGTCCTCTGCTGCTGGTCGTCGCTGTCGCACTGATCGACGAAGGCGGCCGGGTGCTGATCACCCGCAGGCCCGAGGGAAAGCCGATGGCCGGGCTGTGGGAGTTTCCCGGCGGCAAGGTGGAGCAGGGAGAAACGCCGGAACGGGCGGCGCTGCGCGAGTTATGGGAGGAACTGGGGGTGGAGCCGTGCCGCGGCTGTCTGGACCCGTTCGCCTTCGCAAGCTGCCCAAACGGCGACACGCATCTTCTGATGCCGCTCTATCTGTGCCGGCGGTGGGACGGTCTGCCAAGACCCCTCATCGGTCAGGAGCTGGCCTGGGTCGCGCCCGCGCGGCTCGCCGACTTTGACATGCCGCCCGCGGACGTTCCGCTGGCGGCCGCATTGAGGGACCGGTTGGGATGAAGACGCTCACCAATCTGCTCGCCCGTTTCGGGACGGACCGCAGCGGCGCGACGGCCATCGAATATGGCCTGATCATCGCGCTGATCTTCCTGGCCATCCTGTCGGCGGTTACGCTGCTGAGCGGCAATCTGGGCGCCAGCATGACCAGCACCAGCGACGCGATCTCCGCCGCGCATACGTCCAGCACCGGCTCGTCCTCCAGCAGCACGAGCAGCAGCACCAGCGGCGGTTAGGCGGGCGTCAGAACAGATCGGCCTGCGGGCCGTTCGCGGCGATCCAGGCTTTCAGGTCGAATTTCCGCTTCAGCGCGGCGGTCGTGTAGGGGCGGACCTTACCCAGCACCTTGCGCTCCTGAAACGGCCGGTCGTGCCGGCCGAACAGCCAGGCGATATTGGCGAAACTGTTCGGGTCGCGCCCGTCCAGGAACCAGCGATTGTTCAGCGCCAGAGCGGTCTCGTAGGCGTAGCGGGGCGTGCCCGTCCATTCGATGATCTTCTTGCCCCAATACATGCGCACCGCATTGTTCAGCGCGCCGGTGCGCTTCATCTCCCGCATCGCGGCGTCCCAGGCCTCGTCGCCGGTCTCCGCCGCCTCCATCCGGGCGCGGGTGAAGATCGCGGGGCGGGCATCGTCTTTGTGCGCGTTCAGGGTGGCCTTCGCCCAGTCCGGGACCGCGCCATCATAGGAATCGTAGCCGGCGCAGAAGCGCACGAAATTGAACGCCAGCTCCCGCCGCACGATCAGCTCCTCCAGGAAGCTGGCGCGGGAGTCGCTGCGGGGCTGGCGGCGGACGCGCCAGGCGATCTGGACCGGGCTGATCTGGCCGAAATGCAGGAAGGCCGACAGGTCCGACGAACCGTTGGACAGCGGGTCGCTGCGCCCCGGCTCATAGCGCTCGATGCCGTCGTCCAGGAACCCGTCCAGCCGGTTCTGCGCCGCGCGCTCGCCCCCTGAGCGGTCCAGCGGCGGGACGTCGTGATCCAGCTTCAGCGCCTTCAGCAGGGCGCGGGGCTTTGAGACGTCCTCGCTTTCCAGCGACAGGCCGCGCGCGGTCTTTTTCGGGAAGGGGACGTGGATCTCGCGGATGAAGTCGTCCAGCCGCTTTTCGATCTTCGGGCGGATGGTGCGCGCGGCGTGCTCAAGTTTATCGGTGACCGTATCGACCGGGACGACGGCGTCGGTCTCCACCTCGATCACCGGGCAGGGCGCCCTGTCCGCCACCGTCTGCCGCCACTGGACCTGATGGCGCAGATAGCCCCGGTCGCAGACGACCACCGCGGCCTGTTTCGCCAGCGCCAGCGCCACGTCCGGCGGGGCGCCCCGGCGCAGGACGAAGGCGACGCCCTTGTCCTTCAGCGCGGCGGCGACGTCGCGCAGCCCGTCCAGCATGAAGGCGTAATGGCGGGCGTTCGCCTCCGGATAATCGTCCATCAGGCCGAACCCCACGACCACCGGCAGGCCCAGCGTGTCGGCCCGCGCGATCGCTTCGGCGAGGGCGTGATTATAGAGGACCCGCTGGGACGCCTGCATCCAGTACAGGACATAGGCCGCGCCCTCCGATTCCGGGCGCGGATCGCCGTCTTTCAGGACGCGGATGCGTTCGTCTTCGACCACGCATCCTTTGTGGCGCGCCGGGGCGCGCGCGTCGACCCGGGTCAGTCGAGGCGGGTGATGCGGTCCTGCGGGCCCGGCGCGACGGGGGAGTTGGCGGCGAAATACAGGCGCAGCGCCTCGATATCGAGCAGGCCGGGGATGGGATCGCGCGCCTGTTCGAACACCGTGAAGCCGTCGCCGCCCGAAGCGAGGAAGTCGTTGGTGACGAGGCGGTAGCCGGCGGCGGGGTCGAGCGGCGCGCCGTCCAGCATGATGTCGCTGACCTTGTCGCCATAGGGGCGGGAGTCGTCCCAGGAAAAGGCGAAGCCCTGCGACACCTGCAGGATGCGGTAATAGTCCGGGTCCTGGAACTGCTCCTCCAGCAGGGCGTCGATCTGGGCGCCCGTCAGGGTCAGCGAGACCAGCGTGTTGTTGAAGGGCTGGACCGTGAAGAGGTCGTTGTAGGTGACCACGCCGTCCGCGCCGCCGGCGATGTCCGCCCGCAGGCCGCCGGGGTTCATGATCGCGATCTCTGCGTCCGGCTCGGCGGCCAGCATGGCGTCGGCGACCACGTCGCCCAGCGTCGATTCCTCCGACTGGTCGCGGGAGCGGGACAGCTCGCCGCTGACCGACCCGACGACCTCGAACATCAGCGGCTCGGCCAGCGCGCGATAATCCGACAGCAACGCGGTGAGGGCGGGGGCGGCCGGATGGTCCGCCGTCGTCACAATCAGGTTTTCCGCATCTGCCAAGACGATGTCGCCCGACGCCGGGTCCAGCACGGCGTCAATGCGCGTCAGCAGGCGGCCATAGGAGCCGGCGCTGGTGACCAGCCGGCCGTCGATGCGGCAGAGATAGGCGTTATGGGTGTGGCCGGTCACGACCAGGTCCACCGCGTCGTCGAAGCCGTTCACGATGTCCACGATGGGGCCGGAGATGGAGGGGCAACCGTCATAGGCGCCGCCCGCCTCGCCGCCCTCGTGCAGCAGGACGACGATGGCCTCGATCCCCTGCGCCTGTAGCGCGGGGACCAGCGCGTTCACCGTCTCGACCTCGTCGCCGAAGGCGAGGCCGGCGTGCGAGGCGGGGGGCAGGACGTCCGGCGTGCCCTCCAGCGTCAGCCCGATAAAGGCGACCGGCACGCCGCCGAACTCGCGCACCGCATAGGGCGGAAACACGGTCTGGCCGGTTTCGAGGTCGACCGTGCTGGCGGCCAGATACTGGAACCCCGCGCCGGCGAATTCGCGCGGGCCGCGGCAGCCGTCGACCGGGTGGCAGCCGCCATTCTGCATGCGCTGCAATTCGGCCGGGCCTTCGTCGAATTCGTGATTGCCGACAGCAGCCAGCGCGAAATCCATTTCGGTCAGCGCCTCGATGGTCGGCTCGTCATGGAACAGGCTGGACAGAAGCGGGCTGGCGCCGATCAGGTCGCCGGCGCCGACCATGATCGTGTTCGGGTTCCGGGCGCGCAGCGCCTCCACCATCGTCGCCATATGCTCCACCCCGCCGGCCTGTACGGCGATGTGGGAGCCGGGATTATCCGGATCGGGAATATTGAAGCCGCCCTCGGGCGGCAGCAGATGGCCGTGCAGATCGTTCAGCGCGATGATCTGGAGCGCGACCGGTTCAGGGGGCGGCGCCTGGGTCGCGCACCCCGCCAGCAGCGCCGCGCACGCCCCTGCCGCAAACCGTCCGCTCATCGCCGTCTCCGTCATCCGCCACTTAACTTGGGGCGGTCCTAACGCGGCGGCGTGACAGTTTTCGGAAGCGGTCAGGCCGGGTCCGTTCCGGACTCCGCCTCGGGCTCCGCGTCCGGCGCCATGTCAGGCTGCGGCGTGAAATACAGGGCGTCGGTATTGTAGCCCATGCCCTCCAGCCGGGAGAGCAGGTCCTGCAACAGCGCATCGTCGATCTGCGGCGTGCGGGCCAGAATCCACAGGTAACGGCCCTCCGGCTCCCCGACCAGAGACCAGCTATAATCCTCCGCCCGGTCCAGCACCCAGTAGTCGGCCCAGAACGGGCCGAAGAAGCTGACCTTCAGCTTTGCGTTGTTGGAGCCCTCCACGATGCGGGCGCGGCCTTCGGCGCGGTCGATTTCGCCGTCCAGCGCGCCCTTGCGGCAGGCGTTCACGACCGACAGCAGGCCGTCGTCCCGCCGCGCATATTCGGCGGTGACGGCCTGGCAATGGTCCTCGAACCGGTTGGGGAAGCGGGCGATTTCGTACCACAGGCCCAGATAGGCGGGCAGCTCCACGCTGGCCGCCACCGGCGGCGGGCTCTCCGCGCTGCGGTTCACGGGCGGCTGGCCGCAGGCGGACAGGATCAGGGCGGCGGCCAGCACGATCAGGGGAAAGCGCACGGCGTTTAGAATTCGCAGGGCTGGCCGATCGCCGAGAGTCCTTCGGCCAGAAGGTCGCCCAGCATGGGCTGGCCCAGCAGATAGTCGGTCGTGGGGCCTTCATGGCGGGACCGCGCGTCCGTCTTGGCGGCGGCGAACTGGTCCGGCGTGTAGTCGCCGCGGCCGAGCCAGGCGAGGGCGACAAGCTCCGCCTGTTCTTCCTCGTTCATCGCCTCGATTTCGGAGCGTAGTACGTCTTCGATCGAGTCGCGGGCGGTGGTCTGGAGCGTGTCCTTGAAGGGCACGTCGTCGGCCTCTGTGTCGCCGGGGTCGGAGCCGGAATCGGGGTCCACATTGGCTTCCTTGCCGTCGAACTGGCGGATCTGAAGGATCAGGCCGCACACCGTTTCGGTGTTGAGTTCCATCGGGGACTTCCTCCTTGTTTTCGCCCCAGCAACGCCCGGCCCCGGGGAAAGGTTCGCGCCGCCTGCCGCGCGCAGCGCTGGGCTCAGACCGTTGGGGCGGGGCGCGGCCTCGGCTAGTGTCCCGGCCATGCGCCTTGTCCTGATCCTTCTGGTCCTGGCCGCCGCCGGGGCCGCGCGCGCCGACGCGCTGACCCCCGCCGAGGCGCGGGAGGAAGTCGCGCTGGTGCGCCGGGCGATGGACTATGCCTATCCGGGCTTCGGCCGGTTCGCGGAGCGGGCCGAATTCGACGCGGCGCTGGACGCCATCGCGGCCGACCCGCCGGCCGATTCCGACGCCATGTACGCGGCGCTGGCCGGCGCGGCGGCGCGGCTGAAGGATTCCCATCTGGTAATGCAGCCGGCGTCCGCCATCACGCGCCGGGCGCGGCGGGCGGCGGTGTACGCGCCCTGGCGCTGCGACATCAGGAACGGGCGGCTGTTCGCGACGGAGGTCACGGCGGCGGCGCAGGCGGCGGGTCTGGCGCCCGGCGACGAGGTCCTGTCGGTCGACGGCGTTGCGGCGGCGGACTATCTGGCCGCGGCGCGCGCGCTGGTGGCGCAGGACGGCGATAATGACCGGGCGCGGGACGCCCAGCTGTGCGGCGGGGGCGGGGATTTTTCCGGCTCCGACCTCGACCATTATTCGGCGATGCTGTTTCCATCGGCGGCGGATCAGGCGCTGACCGTGCGCACGGGCGAGGGGGCGGAACGGGCCGTTTCGGCGCCGCGCATCACGCTGGACGGGCTGATCGACGCCTTCGGCGGGGCATGGGCGGAGCGCGGGGCCAGCGCCCGGCGGGACATCCTGTATCTGCCGCTGTCGGCCGAGGCGGCCTATCTGCGCGTCGGCAGTTTCCAGACCGGGCCGGACGGGCCGCGCATCCTGTCCCGCGCCTTCGAGGACATGTTCGCGCGCGGGACCAGGGCGCTGATTCTGGACCTGCGCGGCAATGGCGGCGGCTCCTCGCTGATGGCGCTGACGCTGCTGCGCTATCTGGCGGAAGAGCGGGTGCAGCTGATCACGCTGGCCCAGGCGGCGGCGGAGGATTTCGCGCCGATCGCGGACATCGCGGCGATGACCGACGAGCGGCTGCTGGAGCCGGGCCTGTTCGCGCCGTTCGCCGGCGGCGGCTGGCGGGCGCACGGACCGGAATTCGACGGCATGCTGGCGCCGCACCCGCCGCTGCAGCCGGGCTTCCGCGGCGACCTTTATGTCCTGATCGACCCGCTGACCGACTCCAACGCCGCGCTGGTCGCCGCGCGGCTGAAGCGCTGGGGCGCGGGCACGCTGATCGGGGAGATGACGGGCGGCAGCGCGCAGGGGCCGGTGGGGGGCATGTTCGCCTTCGTGGCGCTGCCCCATTCGGGCCATTCGCTGCGCATTCCGCTGCTGCGCCAGTATGCGCAGTCGGCTGGCGATCCCGGGCATGGCGTCGCGCCGGACATCGAAATGCGGCCCGAGCTGGCGGACCTCGCCGCCGGGCGCGACCCGGTGCTGACGCGGGCGCTGTCGCTGGCGCGGATACAGATGGCCGGCCCCGCGCCGGTGCGGCCGGGCACGGGCCGGTCCGCGCCGCTGCTGGCGCCGCTGGGGCCGGCCGAGATTCCGGACCGCTAGGCGAGCGCGCTCAGCAGCGCCTCGATTTCCGCGTCCTCGGTGTTCCAGGAACAGACCAGCCGGGCCGAGCCCTGACGGGCGTAGGAGCCGGCGCCGGCCGCGGCGGCCTTGCCGGCCACGGCTTCGGGCATCTGGACGAAGACCAGATTGCCCTGGACCGGATACAGCACCTCCACCCCCGGAATGGCGGCCAGCCCCTCGGACAGCTTGGTTGCGGCGCGGTTGGCGGCCGCGGCCAGGTCCAGCCACAGCCCGTCCTCCAGCAGCGCCAGCGCCTCGGCGGCGGCGAAGCGGGCCTTGGCCGGCATCTGGCCGGCGCGCTTGCGGCGGGCCTCCAGCTCGTCCCCGCGGGCGGCGAGGGGGCCGAACAGGATCATCATCTCCGCCGACATGCCGCCATTCTTGGTGAGGCCGAAACTGACCGCGTCGGCCCCGGCGCGCCAGGTGAGGTCCGCCGGGGCCGCGCCGGTGGCGGCGATGGCGTTGGCCAAGCGCGCGCCGTCGACATGGACGCCGAGGCCGGAATCCTTCGCCATCCCGCACAGGCGGGACGCCTCCGCCGGGCTGTAGACCGTGCCGCTCTCGGTCAGGTTGGAGATCGAAAGGGCGGAGGCCAGGGGCAGATGGACGAAGCCCGGGTCGCGCGCGGCCAGCGCCGCCTCCAGCGCGTCCGGGTCGATGCGGGCGTGGTCGCCGGGCAGGCCGGTCAGCTTCGCGCCGGTGAAGAATTCCGGCGCCCCGCGCTCATGCGTGTTGATGTGCGCGATGTGGTGGCAGAGCCCCCCGCCGGTCGGCGGGGTCAGCATGGACAGGGCCAGGGCGTTCGCCGCGGTGCCGGTGGTGGCGATGGCCACGGCCAGATCGTCGGTCTCGAACACCTCGCGGAGGCGGCCGGCCAGGCGGGCGCTATAGTCGTCTGCGCCGTAGGATGGGGCGAAGCCGGTATTTGCGGCGGCCTGCGCTGCGAGGACCGCCGGGTGCGCCGGCGCGCACGTATCGGATGAAAAGCTCATGACCGAGCCAAGCGTAAAAGCCGCCTTCCGGTCAATCTGCAAGGACGCATCGCAGGGTCCCGCCCCGCGCGCGGCCCTTGGCTGGGGCGCGCTGCGGCGTTAAACGGGCGCCCGCGTTAGCGCCCCGCGACGCGCGCCAAGGAAAGCAGAAAATGTCCTCCGAACTGATCCTGTCCGAAACCATCAAACGGGTTCAGCCGTCCGCGACCATGGTCATCACCCAGCGCGCGCGCGAGCTGAAGGAAAAGGGCGAGAACGTCATCTCCCTGTCCGTCGGGGAGCCGGACTTCGACACGCCCGATCACGTCAAGGAGGCGGCGATCGAGGCGATCCGCCGCGGCGAGACCAAATACACGGCCGTCGACGGGATTCCGGAGCTGAAAAAGGCGATCGTCGAAAAGTTCAAGCGCGAGAACGGGCTGGAATACCAGACCAGCGAGATCAACGTCTCGCCGGGCGGCAAGGCGGTGCTGTGGAATGCGCTGCTGGCCACGCTGAACCCGGGCGACGAGGTCGTGGTGCCGGCGCCGTACTGGGTGTCCTATCCCGACATGGCGGCGATGGCCGGCGGCCACGCCGTGTCCGCGCCGGCGGGCGACGATCTAGGCTTCAAGCTGCCGCCGCAGGCGCTGGAAGCCGCAATCACCGACAAGACGCGCTGGCTGATCCTGAACAGCCCGTCCAACCCGACCGGCGCGGTCTATACCGCCGACGAGCTGGCGGGCCTGGCCGAGGTGCTGCGCAAGCATCCGCAGGTCTGGGTCATGACCGACGATATGTACGAGCACTTGCTGTATAGCGGCCAGGAATTCGCGACCATCGCGCAGGTGGCGCCGGACCTGAAGGACCGGACGCTGACCGTGAACGGCGTGTCCAAGGCGTTCGCCATGACCGGCTGGCGCATCGGCTACGCCGCCGGGCCGAAGAAGCTGATCGACGCGATGTGCAAGATCGGCGGCCAGACCACGTCCAACCCGTGCTCCATCGCGCAATGGGCAGCGGTTGGCGCGCTGACCGGGCCGATGAACTTCCTGGACGGCTGGAAAAAGAGCTTCGTGGAGCGGCGCGATCTGGTCGTGGCGGGCCTGAACAAGGCCGAGGGGCTGACCTGCCTGACGCCGGACGGGGCGTTTTACGCCTATCCCAATTGCGGCGGCTGTATCGGCAAGACCGCGCCGAATGGCGAGGTCCTGAAGACCGATACCGACTTCGTGGCCGCGCTGCTGGCCTGCGAGAAGGTGGCGGCGGTGCCGGGCAGCGCGTTCGGCCTCGCGCCCTATTTCCGCGTGTCCTACGCCACCTCGACGGCGGTGCTGGAGGACGCGGTGGCGCGCATCCAGCGCTTCTGTTCGCAGTTGTCATGACGCGGCTGTCGTGACCGGGCCGGCCGGCGACCGGCTTCCGCCGTTCCAGATCCTCGCCAATGCGTCGGGCCTGCTGACGCCGGAGGAGATGGACGGGCTGATCGCCGAGCACGCCTCGCTGCAGGACAAGGGCCTGCTGGGCGCGGGGGGCGTCGATCCGAAGATCCGGCGCTCCCGCGTCGCGCTGCTGAAGCCCGACGAGCGCCACGGCTGGCTGTACCGGCGCATCTGGGAAGGCGCGGGCGACATGAACCGCGCCTGTTTCAACGTGGAGGTCGACTCCATCGGCGCGGTGCAGATCGCCTGCTATCACGCTGATGACGAGGGCCATTACGACTGGCACCTGGATTTCAGCAATCTGGCGCCGCGGCGGAAAATCTCCATCTCCGTCCAGCTGTCCGACCCGGCCGACTACGAGGGCGGGGACCTGGAATTCTCGCTCGGCGACGGCTTCTACAAGGGCGAGGCGGCGCGCGGGACGGTGATCGCCTTCCCGAGCTTCGTCCTGCACCGGGTGACGCCGGTGACGCGGGGCGTGCGCTGGAGCCTGGTGGCCTGGATCACCGGGCCGCGCTGGCGCTAGGCGGCCGCGAAACCGCGATAAGGCGAATTGATCGCGTCATCATTATTTTCACGGGCGAATCTATCTTGAAACGCGGGCGGAAACCCCGACCTTAGCGAACGTAAAACGGGACTGCCCGAAGGAGAATTTTCGATGGATATCGACATCGGCATCAAGAAAGAGGACCGGGAGGACATCGCTGAAAAGCTGCAGGTCCTGCTGGCCGACACCTACAACCTCTATTTCAAGACGCACGCCTATCACTGGAACGTCACCGGCCCGCGCTTCCAGCCGCTGCACGATATTTTCGAGCAGCAATACAACGAGTTGTGGACCGCGACCGACGAGATCGCCGAGCGCATCCGCTCGCTGGGCTTCAACGCCCCGATCGGCTGGAGCGACATCGAAAAGCGCACCACGATCACCGAGGACAACGGCGTGCCGGGCGCCGACACGATGATCGCCAATCTGGTGAAGGGTCACGAGGCGCTGTCGCGCACAGCCAAGACGCTGGTCGACGCCGCCGACAAGGCCGGCGACACCGCGACGGACGATCTGGTCAGCCCGCGCGTGTCCTATCACGAAAAAACCGCGTGGATGCTGCGCGCGCTTCTGGAGTAGGCCCTAGCCCCGGGCGGCGGCGGTTTCGGCCGCCGCCTGCTCTCCGGCCGGGTCGCCTGCGGCCGGAGCCGGGGCGAGGCTTGAGGGCGGTTCGGCCTGCGGCTCCAGCCGGTCGCGCCGGCGGTCCAGGAAGGCCTCCAGCGCGGCGGTGTCGGCCGCACGGTCCGCGATTTCGGCCAGGCGCAGGCCGCTGGTCTCCAGCTCCTGCGTCACGGCGACAAAGGCGGTGGCGTCCGGCCCGGTGCGCATCAGCGCGCCATAGCGTTCGGCCACGTCGCCCAGCTTGTCTTTTTCCCGCGCCAGCGAATAGGCGACGGCGGCGCGCAGCACCGCGGCGCTGTCCTCCGCCCCGATCGGGCCGGGGGCGTCGGCGCGGTCGCCCAGCATCTCTTCCAGACGTTCGCCGGCCAGCGGCCAGTCGCGCAGCTTCCAGGCGATGTCGGCGCGCAGGCGCGCGGCCTCGATGCTGGGATCGCCCGCGATCAGGTCCAGCGCCGCGTCATGGGCGTCCAGCTCCGCCAGCGCGCGGGCCTCGATGATCCGACGCTCCTCGGCCAGGGCCGGGGGCAGCTGGGTCACGCGGGTGCTGCGCAGGACGCGCAGGGCCGCCTCGGGCCGACGGTCCATCAGATAGATCAGCGCCAGGTCCGCGGCGACCGACGCCTTGGCGCGCGGTTCGTGCAGCCGGTTGTCGACCTGGTGCTGCAGAAGCTCGGAGGCCTGGGGCAGCAGGTCGAAGGCGACCAGACGCTCCGACAGGCGGCGCACCATGCGGTCGCCCTCCGCGCCCGCCGGGGTCAGTTCGGCGAACTGGTAATACAGGGCGACGGCCTCCACCGGGTCCAGCCGGTCGGCGCCGCCTTCCAGGAACAGTTCGGCGAACATCGACATCATGTCGCTGAAGATCACGCGGGAGACCGGGTGGTCCGGGAAGCGGGCGACGGCGGCCTTCATCGCCTCCAGCCCCTGCCGGTCCTGTCCCAGATCCACATACAGCTTGCCGAGGGCGCGGATCGTCTCCAGCTCCACATCGTCGCCGCGCCAGCGCCAGCGCAGGCTCTCCAGCGTCTCGATCAGCTCGCTGGTGCTGCTGCCGCCGGTGGCGTGGCGCAGCCGGGCGGCGGCCAGGATGGCGCGCGCCTCGATCTCCTCGT
The DNA here is from genome assembly GCA_913055605.1 of uncultured Euryhalocaulis sp. Lineage (GTDB taxonomy): Bacteria > Pseudomonadota > Alphaproteobacteria > Caulobacterales > Maricaulaceae > Euryhalocaulis. Next base: position 32,679 of record CAJXKJ010000001.1, read on the forward strand.
CGCCGGAGCGGGCCAGCTCGTCATAGGCGGTCAGGGCTTCCTCGGCCTGTCCGGCGGCCTCGCGCCAGCGCGCGGAGTTCAGTTCGACGCGCAGCGCGGTCCAGTCGTCGGCCGGTTCGGCGCCGGCGATATCCAGCTGCTGTTTCGCGGTGGACAGGTCGTTCAGCTCCAGCGCCGTGCGGGCGTATGCCTCGCGGAAGCGGGCGCGCCAGTGCGGCGGGAAATCGTTGATCGAGGCCTCGCCCTCGGCGAAGGCGCGCCGCGCGCCCAGCCAGTCCTGCGTCTGTGTGCGCATCCAGGCGCGCCAGAGCTGAGCGGCCGGATCGCTGGTCAAAGCCGGGATGGAGAGGTCCGCCTCGGCCTGCCGCATCCGCCCCGCCAGGGCGGCGGCGACGCCGCGCAGGGCGCGGAAATCGGGATCGGAGCCCAGCTGGGCGTCGCGCTCCTCGGCCAGGGCCAGCGCGCCCAGCGCCTCGGGCGCCAGCTGCCGCTCCAGCAGGAAGCGCGCCATCTCCACCTGCGCGTCGGGCAGGGCGTCCGCGGCGACGCGGCGCTCGATGGAGGATTTGCGCGCCTCGAAGGTCGCGGCGGGCTCGCCGGACACGAAGGACACCAGCGCCGGGGAGCGGGTGGCCGATTGCGGCATCGGCACGCCCAGGCTCTGGGGCGGGGTGATCCACACGCCTTCCTCGTCGGCATGGGTCATCAGCTCGCCGGACAGGCTCTGGATGGCCAGACCCTGCGCGCTCGGCAGGATCGAGAAGCTGAGGAAGGCGCGCCCGTCCAGCACGCCGCGCGCGGGCGGCGGAGCGGGGGCCACGATCAGCGTGTCGCCCACGCCGGGATCCGGGATGCGCAGCACGGCGCCGACGCCCGGCAGGGCGGCGAACAGGCGCGCGGGCGGCGTCGGCGGTTTCGGCCAGGACAAAGGTCCACGTCTCGCCCTCGCGGCCGGAGCTTCGCAGCGACACCTGGGCGGTTTCCGGCGCGGCGATGCGCACGGCGCTGTAGCCGCGGCCCTGCAACGCCTCCACATCGTCGACCATGCTCTGGCCGCGCTCGATTTCGGAGAGGTCCATCCCGGCTTGCGCGTCGAACACGATCCACAGCGCTCCGGCGCGGCGGAAGGCGGCGGCGCGCACCGGGGCGGCCCAGGGGAATTCCAGCAGCAGGTCGCCGCCAAGCGCGGATACACGCGCCTGAACGATGCCCGAATCCGGAACCGGGTCGCCGGCGAAATTCGTCTGCGGACGGGCCGGCGCCTCGGGGGCGGGCGCGGCTTCGGCCTGCGCGGGCGCCTCATAAGCGGGCTCCTCGTCCGCCTCGGCCTCCACACCCTCGACCAGCTGGACCGGCGCCCCCAGAGCGGGCTCGGGCTCCTCGCGGAAGGGCTCCTCGGGGGCGGGATCTTCGTGGGCGGCGGCCTCGACCGGCTCGGAGCCAACGGCGTTGGCGTCCATCGACTCGGCCAGTTCGGCGAGCTGGGCCAGCAGCGCCGCGTCGCCGCCGTCCGCCGCCGACAGGTCGACGATCACGGTGTTGCGCTCGCGGAAGGCGCGCGGCGCGGCGCCGGGGGACGGGACGATATGGATCGTCAGCTTGTTGTCTTCGTGGCTGGCCTCGATGGACCGCAGGCGCGCGGGCGGATCGGCGCGCAGGGAGCCGAGGTCCGGCTCCGCGTCGCGCTCGAAAGTCAGGCGCCAGGCGCCGTCGCGCTCGCCCAGCATGTAGTCCACATGCTCCGGCCAGTCGAAGACGATGCGGTCGAACGCCGGGCTGGTGGCCCGGCGCACCTCGACCTGAAGAAGGGGCGGGGCTTGTTCGGCCTCGTCCGGCGGGGCCTCCGCGGCGCGGCGGCGGGCCTCCGCCTCCGCGGCGGCGCGGGGGGAGATCACGTCCGGCGGGTCGGACGCCTCCGGCGGCATCACGTCGACGGCCAGCACGTTGTAGGAGCGCGAGACATGGGCGCGGGCCGGCACGTTCAGCGCCACGCGCAGCGTCCGCTGGTCCGGGTCCAGGCGCACGCGGGCGGCCTCGGCGCTCATTTCCCGCAGGATGGGGGCGTCGTCCAGCTCCACCTCGCGCGAGAAGCGGATCAGCAGGACCTGGTTCTCGACCGAGGCGTCGGCGGCGATGGGGGCGTCGCCCTGGGATTCGGGCCAGATGAAATTGATGCGCACATAGCCGTCGGCGCGCGACACATCGGTGCGCACCGTATCGGCGGCCTGCGCCGAGCCCGCGGCCAGCCACAGGGCGGCCGCGGCGATCAGATACCGGCCCGTCATGCTCATCCCTCTCGCCGGCGCCGGTGGGCGCCGCGATCCTCGGGAAAGTCTAGGGGTCGCATCTTGCGGCGCCGTTAAGTTTCGCCGGAAAGCCCGTCGCCCACGATGGCGGTCAGGTCGGCCCGCTGGGCCAGCATTTCGGTGATGCGCGTGGCGTCGTCGGTGGGCATGGCGCCCAGAACGGCGGCCAGATTGGTTTCCTTCATCCGCGCCACGACCAGCATGGCGGTGGGATCGTCCAGACCGGCCAGGATGCGCGCGGCATCCTTCGACTTCATCTTCTCATAGGTGGCGACCAGCGCGCCGATGCGCGTTTCTTCCTGCTCGCCGACCTGATCCAGCAGCGCCTCGATCTCCGCCTGCACGCCTTTCAACTCCGCCAGGCGTTCCTGGACGCGCTGTTCGGCGGCGGCGACCAGCTGGGCGCGGGTCTCGATATCGGTCTCCCACGCCTCCAGCTCGCGGCGGCGCTCCTGCAGGCTGATCAGGATGCGGTATTCGTCGGGGCTCGCGCCGATCTTTTCGGGAAAGCTGTTGCCGGCGGCCGGGCCGTCGCCCTCCGGCGCGGGCAGGATGTCGGTCTCCGCCTCCGCCAGCGTCTCGTCATGGGCCTCGCCGCCGGCGCCCGCGGCGTCTTCCTCGGTCTCCGCGGCGGCGGCGGGGGCGGCCAGCAGCGCGGCGAGGCCGCTTCCGACCTCCAGCGCATGAAGGCTGCCGGCGCCGCCCAGCAGGACGGCGGATACGGCGAAAATTCGCAGACGGCTCATCGCACTCTCCGAAGCGCTTCGATCAGGTCAGCCCCTTGCGGCCGCAGGGATGCGGGCAGAGGGCGCGGTTCGGGGTCCATTTGCAGGTCGAGGTCCAGATCCAGGTCCAGATCCAGCGGCTCGGCCGTCGGGCGGGCGCTGCGCTCCGGCGCGGGCTGGGCGGCTGGCCGGTGGGCTGGGCGCGCCGGGCGCCGGCGGGCCGGCGCATCGTTCATCAGGCGCAACTCGTCGGCGGTGGCGCGGGCGCGTTCGATCAGGCCTTCCAGCTCCGCCGCGGCCTCCGCGCCCTCGGCGCGCAGATTGCGCACGCTGGCCTCGGCGCGGGCGACCGCCTCGGTCAGGGTCGCGGCGGCCTTCTGCATGCCGTCCTGGCCGGTGCGCAGGCGGATCAGCCGGCGTTCCAGTTTCCAGGCCATGATGGCCGCCGTAAGGGCGATCACCGCGGCGGCGGACTGGAAAACGATCGCGATCATGACTGCGCCTCTTCGATTATTGCCTGGCGGGCCGGCAGGCCCAGCGCCCCTTCGGACCGGACGGCGATCTTGTTGCCGATGCGGCCCATGCGTCCCTTGGTCAGCGGAATGATCCCGCAGCGCAGGCTGACCAGGCTGTCCGGCCCGGCGCCCAGCATCAGCGTGTCGCCGACCTTCAATTCCTTGATGCGGTGCAGGGGCATTTCCTGCTCGTCCAGCACCGCGCGGACTTCCACGTCTGTCTGCCACAGCTCGCTGGCCAAGTGGCTTTCCCAGATATTGTCGCGGCCGAATTTCTCGCCCATGAACTGCTGCAGCAGCATTTTACGGATGGGCTCCAGCGTTGCGTAAGGAAGAAGGAGCTCCAGCTTCCCGCCGCGGTCCTCCATATCGATGCGCAGCTTGACCAGGATCGCGGCGTTGGCCGGCCGGGCGATGGCGGCGAAACGCGGATTGGTCTCCAGCCGGTCCAGATGGAAATCGACGCGCGTCAGCGGATCGAAGGCCTGACCGGCGTCGGCCAGCACGACCTCCACCATCCGCTGCACCAGAACCCGCTCGATCGTGGTGTAGGGGCGGCCCTCAACCCGCATCGCTGCGGTGCCGCGGCGCCCGCCCAGCAGCACGTCGACGATGGAATAGATCAGGTTCGAATCCACCGTCATCAGCCCGTAATTGTCGAGCTGTTCGGCGCGGAACACCGACAGGATGGCGGGCAGGGGGATGGAGTTCAGATAGTCACCGAACCGGACGGACGAGATATTGTCCAGGCTGACTTCCACATTGTCGGACGTGAAATTGCGCAGGGAGGTCGTCATCAACCGCACCAGGCGGTCGAAGATGATCTCCAGCATCGGCAGGCGCTCATAGGAGACCAGCGCCGAATTGATGATGGCGCGAATGCCCGAGCGGTCGGAGGCGCTCTCGTCCCCGACATCGAACCCCAGCAGGGAGTCGATTTCGTCCTGATTGAGGATGCGCTCCTGGGTGGTCGGTTCGGCGCCTTCGGCCTCGGCCGCCTCCTCGTCCAGGACGTCCTCTTCTTCTTCTATGTCCGCGGCGTCCGCCATATCGGTCGGGAAACCCTTACTGGATCAGCATCTGGTCGATATTCACCGCCTCGGCCTCGGCCGGCGCGATGGCGAGGTTCACCCGGCGCAGCAGCTCCAGCTTCAGCCGGTAATAGCCGGCGGAGCCGGACAGATCCTCCGGCCGCAATTCGCGCAGGAAGCCCTGATAGCGGTCGATCACGCGCGGCATGCTTTCGTCGAGGACGGGCAGGAGCTCTTCCTCCGTCACCTCGATATTCAGCTTCAGCTTCAGGAAGCTGGTCTTGCCGTTGCCGCCGTTGATGTTCACCAGCAGCTCCGGCATTTCGTAGAAGAAGAAAGGCTCGGCCTCCGCCATTTCCTGATGGCCGTCGCCGCCCTCCGCGACATGCTCGCCGCCATGCGCGGCGGTTTCGGATTCGCCGCCCAGGAACATGATCGCCGCCCCGGCGCCGCCCAGCAGCACGATCACCGCGGGCAGGCCGAACATCAGCAGCTTCTTCATCAGGCCGCCCTTTTTGGGCGGAGGGGCGCCCGCGCCGGCGTCTTCGCCGCCGCCGTCCGCCTCGGCGTCATCGCCGGCGTCCTCGGCCTCGGCCTCGGTGTCCGCCGGGGCCTCCTTTTTCGCCTTTTTCTTCAACATTTCACGGTCCCTTCGATCCCGGACGAAATGTGCAGGCGTCAGGGTTAAGAGAGGGTGTGCGGCGGGCAAAACTTGCCGGGCGCTGCGCCGGCTTTGCCGGTATCCGGCAGCGCGATTTTCCCCAAATCACTGAATTCAAAAGACAATCGAACTGGCACGCCCCCTGCTACGACCCCGGGACGAAGACGCCACTTTGCGGCCCGCCGAAAGCGGGCGGCGATCCAGAAGGGAAGCGGAGGCGGCGATGGATAATGCGATGATGATCGGTCTGGCGCGTCAGATGACGCTGCGCCGGTCCATGGATATCGCCGCGAACAATATCGCGAACATGTCGACGGCCGGTTTCAAGGCCGAACACGAGCTTCTGGCAGAGCGCCCGATGGGCAAGGCGCGCGACGCCGAGGGCGGGGAGCAGATCCGCTATGTCGCCGACTGGGGCGTGCTGCGCGACTTCCGCACCGGCGCGCTGGAGCACACAGGCCGCGATTTCGACCTGGCCATCCAGGGCGACGGGTTTTTCCAGATCCAGGTCGGCGACAACATCCAGTACACGCGCGACGGCCGGTTTTCGGTGAACGCCGAGGGCGGGCTGGTCACCTCCGACGGGTCCGCTGTGCTGGACGATGGCGGCGAGCCGATCATCTTTCCCCCGGGCTCCAACCAGATCGACATCTCGCCGGCCGGTTCGGTCGCCGTGAACGGGCTGGAGCTGACGCGGCTGGGCGTGATGACGTTCGATCGCCTGTCCAGCCTGCAGAAGGCCGGGGGCGGCCGCATCACCGCCGGGCCGGACGCCGGGCCGGTGCTGGTCGAGGCGCCGGACATCCGCCAGGGCTTTTATGAATCGTCGAACGTGAACCCGGTGCTGGAGCTGACGCGGATGCTGGAAATCACGCGCACCTACCAGTCCGTATCGAAAATGATCGAGGAAAATTCGGACCTGTCGCGCCGTTCCATCGAACGCCTTGGAAGCGTGAAGGGCTAGGGGATTAGACCATGAGATCGCTCGGTATCGCCGCCACGGGCATGCTGGCCCAGCAGCTGAATGTGGAGATCATCTCCCACAACCTCGCCAACATGAACACGGTGGCGTTCAAGCGCCAGCGGGCGGAGTTTCAGGACCTGCTCTATCAGAACGCGGAGGAGATGGGCGTCGCCTCCTCCGACGCCGGCACGATCGTGCCGACCGGGGTCCAGGTCGGCCTCGGCGTGAAGACCGGCTCGGTCTACCGCATCACCGAACAGGGCAACCTGTCCCAGACCTCCAACCCCTACGACCTCGCCATCAACGGCCAGGGCTGGTTCCGGGTGCAGATGCCCAATGGCGGCGAGGCCTATACGCGGGCGGGCAATTTCTCCCTGTCCGGCAACGGCGAGCTGGTGACCGCGGAGGGCTATGTCGTCCAGCCCGGCATCACCATTCCCCAGGGGACCGAAAGCGTCATCGTGAACAATACCGGCCAGGTGCAGGTTCGCATCGCCGGCGATCCGGAGGCACAGACCGTGGGCCAGCTGGAGCTGTCGAACTTCTTCAACGAGGCCGGCCTGGAAGCGGTCGGCGAGAACTATTTTCTGGAGACTGCGGCCTCCGGCCCCGCCACGCAGGGCACGCCCGGCGACGAGGGCTTCGGGACGCTGCGCCAGGGTTTTGTCGAGGCCGCCAACGTCAATCCGGTGGCCGAGATCACGGCCCTGATCCAGGCCCAGCGCGCCTATGAAATGAACGCGCGCGTGATCACCGCCTCCGACGAAATGCTGGCCACGTCGTCGCAACTGCGCTGAGGAGCGAATTGATGCCCCGCCTGCTGCCCAGACTGATCCTCGCCACGCTGGCCGTCGCGGTGCTTCTGGCGCCCTTCGCCGCGCGCGCCGCCGACCGCGTGATCGCGGCCGGGGAGCTGACCGAGCTGATCGCGCAGGAGCTGGCCGGGCGCCAGCCGGACATGCGCCACGAAATCTCCTTTACCGGCGCGCCGGTCCTGACGGTTCCCGAAGGCGCTGCGCCGACGGTGGTGTCGCTGGACTATCAGGACCGCACCGGGGCCTTCATCGCCCAGATCATGGCGTCCGCCGCCGCCGACCCGGTGCGCGTCACCGGCCGCGCGCAGGCGCTGGTCGAGGCGCCGGCCGTGGTCCGGCCGCTGCAGTCCGGCGAACATGTCACCGCCGCCGACCTGGTCTGGATCGAGGTTCCGGCCAACCGCCTGCCTTCGGACGCGGTGCTGGACCCCGCGATGATCGAGGGGATGGAGGCCAAGCGGACGCTGCGCCCCGGCGCCCCGATCCGCCGCTTCGACGTCACCACGCCGTCGGTCATCACCAAGAACGAACTGGTGACTGTGTTCTATATCCGCCCGGGCATCCAGCTGGCCGCCCGCGGACGCGCGCTGGAAGACGCGCCGCAGGGCTCGGCCCTGCGCATTCTGAACCTGCAGTCCAACCGCGTCATCGAAGCGGTGGCCGAGGCCCCGGGCCGCGCCCGGGTCGAGGCGCCGCGCATGTACGCCGCCAACGGAGAAATCCAATGATCCGCCGCGCCGTTCTCTGCAGCCTCGTCCTCGCGGCCCTGTCGGCTTGCGGCACCGCCCAGCGCCTGTCCCAGATCGGGGAGGAGCCGCCGATGTCGCCGATCGACAATCCGGTCAGCATCGCCGGGCGTTCGCCGATCACCATGCCGATGCCCGCGCCGCAGGCGGAGGTCTACGCCCCGAACTCGCTGTGGCGGGCGGGCGCGCGCACCTTCTTCAACGACCAGCGCGCCAACCGGGTCGGCGACATCCTGACCGTGAATATCGACATCACCGACTCCGCCACCGTCAGCAATTCCACCCAGCGCTCGCGCAGCGGGTCGGAAGCGGTGAGCCTCGCCTCCGTCTTCGGGCTGGAGCGGGTGGTGGAGAACGCCGTGGGCGGCGATTTCGACCCCGGCAACGCGGCCGATTTCGGCTCCGACAGCTCGACCGCCGGCAACGGCGCGATCAACCGGGCCGAGAGCGTGGAGCTGACCGTCGCGGCGGTCGTCACCCAGGTTCTGCCGAACGGCAATATGGTGATCGCTGGCCGTCAGGAGGTGCGCGTGAACTATGAGGTGCGCGAGCTTCTGGTCAGCGGCGTGATCCGCCCGGAGGACATCAGCGCCACCAACACGATCCAGCACAGCCAGATCGCCGAGGCCCGCATCTCCTATGGCGGCCGCGGCCATATCACCGAGCTTCAGAAGCCCCGCTACGGGCAGGAGTTCTGGGAAATCGTTTCGCCGTTCTGACCGTCCGGCCGGGCGGCGCACATCGCTTCACGGCGGAAGCCGTGAAGGACCCCGACGGAAAGGCGGCGTCCCGCAAGGGGCGTCGCCTTTCTTCTTTGCGCCGGGGCCGGGCGCGGCTAGGGGAACGCCATGGACATCACCTGCCGCGAAATCGAGATCGGATCGGACGAGTACCGGGCGGAGCTGGCGCTGCGCGACGCCGTGCTGCGCCGGCCGCTCGGCGTCGAGATCGACGAGGAGGAACTGGCGCGCGACCGCACGGGGCGGCATTTCGCGGCGCTGCTGGACGGAGCGGTGATCGCCTGCGCCGGCCTGTACCCGGACGGGCCGGGCCGGATGCGTCTGCGCCATATGGCGGTCGCCCCGGCGATGCAGGGCACCGGCGTCGGGGCGAAGCTGATCGGGTTCGCCGAGGAACAGGCGCGCGCCAGCGGCGTGGCGCGGATCGAGACGCACGCACGGTGCATGGCCCGGCGCTTCTACGAGCAGCGCGGCTATGCCGCGGCGGGCGAGGAATTCGACGAACACACCATCCCGCACATCCTGATGGAAAAGGCGCTCTGAGCGCCTCTAGAGGGCGTAGAAGCGCGTCATCAGCCCGGCGGCCAGGATGATCAGGGCAATGAGCGTAAGCTCGATATGGGTGATCATGCGCGCGCGTTTGACCTGCGCGGCGGCCGGCTGCCAGTCCGGATCGGCCTTCGCCGCGGCGCGCCATTTGAAGAACATGATGGTCGGCCAGATCGACAGCAGCGCGGCGACCAGGAACAGCGTGATCTTCAGATGGAAGAACGGGTTTTCCATGTAGAAGGCCGCGCCGCGCGCGCCATAGGCGACGCGCAGGACGCCGCCGATCAGCACCAGCGCCGCGGAGACGCCATAGATCGCGTCCAGCCGCGCCATGCGCCGGACCATGGTGCGGTCCGGCCCCATCGACAGCAGGACCATTTGGGCGAACAGCGCGCCGGCCAGCGTGAAGGCCGCGAGGAAATGCAGCCAGGCGGCGAGCAGGTCGGCGGTCATGTCTTCGCCGCCAGAAGCTGCGCCAGTTGCGGGCGCATCGTGTCGGCCGAATAGGGCTTGGTCACGACCGGGATGTCCTCCATCCCGCCGAGGTCGGCGCGGTCGCCATAGCCGGTGGCGAACAGGAAGGGCACGCCCAGCTCTGTCAGCTTTTCGGCGACCTTCAAACTGCTCTCCGACCCCAGATTGACGTCCAGGACGGCGATGTCCGGCGCCTGCTGCTCGATGATGCGCAGGGCCTCGGCCACCGATCCGGCGGTGTCCACCGAGTCCGCGCCGCATTTCAGCAGCAGCTCCTCCGCGTCCATCGCGATGATGAGATTGTCCTCCACCAGCAGGGTGCGGCCGAGCTTCAGCTCGTCGGCGTCGCCGGCGTCGGTGTCGATCTTCCGGCCGCCTTCGTCGACGATCTCCTCGCCGACCTCGGCGATATGGATGGCCGGGATCACGAAGCGGGCGCGCACGCCGGACAGCGGGTATTCGATCTCCGCCTCGCCCTTCAAATCGTGCGGGATGACGCGGTCCACGATCGTGCTGCCGAAGCCCTTGCGGCTGGGCGGCTTCACCGGCGGACCGCCGCGCTCGCCCCAGTGCAGCTCCAGCGCGCCGTTTTCGCGGATGCTCCATTCGACCGAAATCTCGCCGGCGGAATCCGCCAGGGCGCCGTATTTGGCCGAATTGGTCACCAGCTCGTGGATCACCAGCGCCAGCGTCGCGAACGCCTCCGCGGTCACCAGCACGCTGGGCCCCTTCATGTGGATGCGGTGGGCCTTCTCGCCGAAATAGGCGTCGGCTTCGGAGCGGATCAGGTCGCGCAGCGGGCGGGGCGCCCAGCCGCTCTCGGTCAGCTGGTCGTGGGCGCGGGCCAAAGACTGGATTCGCTCCCCGATCACCTGGACCAGCTCGTCCACCGTCTTCGCGCCGGACTTGCTCTGGGCGATCAGGCCGCGGATCAGGGACAGGATGTTGCGCACGCGGTGGTTCAGCTCCGCGATCAGCAGCTCCTGCCGCTCCTGCGCTTCCTTGCGGTTGCGCGCGGTCATGTCCGTCAGCTGCAGCACGACTTCCAGCAGCGAGACGCGCAGGGATTCCGCGATCATCTGGTCCTGCTCGCTCCAGGGCTTGGAGCGGCCGCGCACGGTTTCCTTCCACAGGTCGAAGCTCTTGCGCGGCGACAGGCGCGCGCCGTCGGGCCCGCCGATGGCCGGTTTGGCCGGGTCGCCCGCCCAGTTCACTTCCTTGACGATCTCGTCGCGGAAAAACATCAGGCAGTCGTCGCTGGTGCGCGACAGCGGAACGACCAGCAGGCCCGCGACCTTGGGCAGCATGTCGCCAGCGTTTTCGAAGAATTCCCCGACATGGTCGGTGGCGAAAATCCGGTCGGGGCCCGTGCCCTGGAAACGCTGGGCCAGCCGGTGCAGCGCGTCGCCGCCCGGCGCATCGCCGCGCTTCACGGTCTTGCCGGACAGGCGGACGGCGGCGCCGCTGGCGTCCAGCAGCTCCCGCATGGCGTCCAGCGCGTCGGTGATGTTTTCCAGCGGGTCGGCGCCGGTGGCCAGCGACCGCATCATCCCGGCATGGATGCGCCGCGCCTGGGTCTCGTGGCGGGACGTCTCGGTCTGGATGCGGGAGTCCAGCATGAAGGAGAAAATCTGGCCGAACAGCTCCGCCGCCGTGCGGATGTCGAACGGCACCGCGTGCGGGCTCATATGGTGGCAGGCGAACAGGCCCCACAGTCTGCCGCCGCGCAGGATCGACACCGACATCGAGGCGTCGACGCCGATATTCTGAAGATACTCGATATGGATCGGCGACACCGCGCGCAGAACGCTGTGCGACATGTCGATGGGCGCGCCGTCGAAGCTGGCGTCCGGCAGGATGGGCGAGGGCGTCGCCGCCACGTCCGGAATGATGCGCAGCAGGTTGCGCATATAGAGCTTGCGGGCCTGCTGGGGGATGTCGCTGGCCGGGTAGTGCAGGCCCAGATAGGAGGGCAGGTCGGCGCGCGCGGCCTCCGCGATCACCTCGCCCGAGCCGTCCTCGGCGAAGCGATAGACCATGACGCGGTCGAACCGGGTCAGCGCCCGCAAATGGCGCGCCGCGCCGTCGGCCAGCGCCTGCACGTCGGGCGTCCCGCCCAGGCGCGCGGTGACGCGGCTGACCGCCGCCGCGGCGTCCGTGCCTTCCTTGGCGCTCGGCTGGCCCTCGACGATGGACAGCGGGCCGGAGCGGTGGACGGCCAGGTCGAACGCCGCATCGACGCCCGGCACGGTCATGCCGAACAGACGCTCCACGCCCTCCTGCCCGCCCAGCATCTGGAGCTGGCCGCGCACCGCGTGCAGGCCGGCCTGGCCCAGAATGTCCCGCGCGGGCGCATCCAGCACGTCCTCGGGCGCCTTGCCCAGGAATTCGGCGACATTGGCCGAGCAGCGGCGGATGATCTCGTCCTCGTCCATCGCCAGCAGGAAACCGAACGACTGAACCCGCCCCGGAATATGGATCGGCTCACGGTCGCAATTGGTGAGATCGACCTGATCGTCAGGCGAAATGAATTCGGAACGTTCAGACACGCGCGCGCTCGTCCTTGACTGGCAGCGGGAAGTACTGGCTGCAGGCGAGATGAAACGCACCGAACGCCGACAGGGCGCCATCCGATGCCGCGCAAAGGGCGTCCTCGTCAACTACATAGGATGAGGCGGCGTCCAGGAAGGACCGCCACAGATCGGGCGATCCATGCTCCAGAAATGCGGTCGCGGCGCGGACCCGGGCGTCGCCGCTGGCGCGCACGCGGCGGATCAGAATCTGGGCTCCCAGGCGCGAGCCCTCCAGCACATAGAGCGCGCCCAGCGCCTCAGCCAGCGAGGCCGGCTCGGCGACCGGCAGCGGCGCGGCGGGCCGGGCGCCCATGGTTTCGAGGTCGGCGGTGAGGGCGCTGGTGCGGCTGCGCGCGGCCAGGTCCAGCTCCGGCGCATCGGCGCAGGCGCGCGCAATGCCCGCCTCCAGCGGCGGCAGCACGGCCGAATGCATGATCAGGAAGGCGCGGTAGGCGTCAGGCTCGCCCAGGTCGAAGCTGGAGATACGGTCGTCCAGCCGTTCGTGCGCCCGGGCGGTCGCCGCCCGCAGCCGTTCCCGGAAAGAATGCGCGCCGCCGCCCACGACCACGCCTTACATCCTGGAATGCCGGAAGAGCGTGGAGCGGCCCGTCAATCGTCGCGTCTCAGACGCTCGGACCGTTCGTGGCGTTCCTGGGCCTCCAGAGACAGCGTGGCGATGGGCCGCGCGTCCAGCCGGGCGACGCCGATGGGCTCCCCGGTGTCCTCGCAATAGCCGTAGTCGCCGGTCTCCAGCTTCCGCAGCGCCGCGTCGATCTTGGAGATCAGCTTGCGCTGGCGGTCGCGCGCGCGCAGTTCGAGCGCACGGTCGCTTTCGGAAGACGCGCGGTCCGCCATGTCCGGCAGCGCCACGTTTTCCGCCCGCAGATTGTCCAGAGTGGTCCGGCTTTCCGCGACGATTTCATCGCGCCACGCCAAGAGCTTGCGCCGGAAGTATTCCTGCATCCGGGCGCTCATGAACGGCTCTTTTTCCGTCGGCCGGTAGTTTTTTGGAAGCTCCACCCGGTTCTCGTCAACACACGCCATAACGAACCCCGCTTCTTTATGACGACGCGTCCCTCTTACCGCTTGGTGGAGCGTTTTCCCTTAGGCGCTCCCCATCGCGCTTGGTGGGGCTTTTGCGCAGCGCGCCGGGTGATTGTCAAGGATTCGAAGCTGTGAAAAACGCCGGGCACACGTCAGGCGGGACGGGTCTCGTGTTTGGCGAGTTCTACCATCGCGCGAGTCTCGACTTCGTCGAGCACGGTCTCCAGCTTTTCGTCGCGCGTGTCGTCGCGCGTGGCGCTGAGCGCGCCCAGCAGCGCGTTCAGCTTCGACTGCGGCACGCCGCCTTCCAGAAGCGCGATCTTGATGTCGTCCAGCAGGTCCAGAAGCGTGAAGGCGCGGCCCGTGGCGCGCTTCTTCGGACTATCGAAGTCTTCGCCCTGGAGCGCCAGCAGCGCATCGATCGAGGCGACGCCCATCGGCCCGGAGGCGGCGTTCGCCGCCCGGCTGGACGTGGTCTCCCCGGCGGCCTCGAACACCGCGCCGTCCTTGCGGGCGGCGGCCTTCTTGCGGGCCGTCGGGGGCGTGGGGGATGCGCCGTTGATCTTCATGGTCGGGATTGGGGTCCGTACGTCACGAAGCCCAAGCTGCGGGGATTAGCGTTAATAGCGGCTTAAGCGCGGCAGAAATTGCCGCCCGGCAGGCGCAATCGGCCCTGCGGGCCTATCAGGGAATCTCCCTAGGTATTGAAATCGCTCGACTAATTTTTGGCGCGGGCATTGCAACGCGCGCACCGGACCAAGCGCCCGATGGAGCTTCAGAACGATGCGCGCCGCCGCTTTTGTCGTAGTAATCGCCGCCCTGATCGCGGCCCCGGCCTTTGGCGCGTCGCGCATCAAGGACATCGCCGATATCGAAGGCGTGCGGGAGAACCATCTGGTCGGATACGGCCTGGTCGTCGGCCTGGACGGCACGGGCGACTCCCTGCGCAACGCGCCGTTCACGCGCCAGAGCCTTGAGGCGATGCTGGAGCGGATGGGCGTGAACACGCGCGACGCCCAATTGAACACCGAAAACGTCGCCGCGGTGATGGTCACGGCCAACCTTCCAGCCTTCTCCGCCCAGGGCACCCGGATCGACGTCACCGTCTCCGCGCTCGGCGACGCCGAAAGCCTGCAGGGCGGGACGCTGCTGGTGACGCCGCTGCTGGGCGCCGACGGCGAGGTCTATTCGGTGGCCCAGGGTTCGGTCTCCATCGGCGGCTTTTCCGCCGCCGGCGACGGCGCCGAGGTGACCCAGGGCGTGCCGACCAGCGGACGCATTCCGAACGGCGGGGTTGTGGAACGGGAAATCCCGTTCGACCTTGCCTCCCAGCCTTTCGTGCGGCTGAGCCTGCGCAATCCGGACTTCACGACGGCCCAGCGCGTGGCCTCGGCCATCAACGCCTATCTGGGCGCCTCGGCCGCGCACGCCGCCAACCCGTCCTTCGTCGTGCTGGACCTGCCGGGCGCCTGGCCGGGCGACATGGTCTCCCTGATCACCGAAGTCGAGCAGATCCGGGTCGAGCCCGACCTGCCGGCCAAGGTCGTGGTCGACGAGGTCTCGGGCATTATCGTGATGGGCGAGAATGTGCGCGTGTCCACCGTCGCCATCGCTCAGGGCAATTTGACCATCTCCATCTCCGAATCGCCGCAGGTCAGCCAGCCGGCGCCGTTCTCCGAGACCGGGGAGACGGTGGTGGTGCCGCGCACCAATGTGCAGGTCGACGAGGAGGGCGGCACCAATCTGGCGCTGGTCTCCGGCGTCTCCCTGCAGGAGCTGGTGGACGGGCTGAACGCGCTGGGCGTCACGCCGCGCGACATGATCGAGATCCTTCAGGCCATCAAGCGCGCCGGCGCGCTGCAGGCCGAAATCGAGGTGATGTAATGGACGGCCTGTCGCCCGACGCCGGCCTTCTCGCCTCGCTGGGCCTGTCCCAGCAGGGCGGACCGACCCTCACCGGCGGCCGGACCGAAGCCGACGCCGAAAAGGCGGCGAAGGAATTCGAGGGCTTCTTTATCTCCCAGATGCTGCAGGCGATGTTTTCGGGCGTGGACGCGCCGGAAGGCTTCGGCGGCGGCCCGGGCGAGAGCAGCTTCAAGGGCCTGCTGGTCGAGGAATACGGCAAGCTGATCAGCAAGAGCGGCGGCATCGGCCTGGCCGACTCGCTGAAGGCGGAAATCCTGCGCCTGCAGGAGGTTGCGTAATGAGCCAGCTGGCCGCGCGCGACCCGGCGGAGCGGGTGGAGCTTCTGATCAAGCTGACCCAGCGGCTGACCGCGCTGCTGGACCGCGAGACCGAGCTGTTCAACGCCCGCAAGCCGCAGGAGGCCGCGGGCTTCCAGGCCGAGAAATCGGAGCTGGCCAATATCTATCGCCGCGAGACCGCGCGCATCGGCAAGGAGCCGGCGCTGGTCGGCGGCGCGCCCGCCCCGCGCCGCGCCGCGCTGGCCGACGCGACGCGCATGTTCCATGTGGCGCTGGAAACCAATCAGCGCGCGGGCGAAGCCCTGCGCACGATTTCGGAAGGGATCGTCCGCGCCATCGCGGAAGAGGTCGCCAGCCGGCGCGGGGCCGCGCCGGGTTATGGCGGCGCAGCCCCGTCCGGCGGCGCGTCCAGCGCCATCGCACTGAACCAGATGGTCTGACGGCCTACAGGCCCGCCAGCGTGCCCTGATGGGCGCCGTTGGAGGGCGTCTCCACGATATGCTCCATCGCCTCGCCGGCGGCGCGCTCATTGTCCTTGGAGATGTCGCCGAGCGACACGATGCCGACCAGGCGCTTGTCGCGATCCACGACGGGCAGGCGGCGGATCGCCTCGCTGCTCATATTGGCGCAGACCTCGTCCACGTCCTGATCGTCGTAGCAATAGCGGATCTTGTCGGTCATCGCCTGGCGGATCGGAGTGTCCCCGCCGGCGCCGTCGGCGATGCAGCGGATGACGATGTCCCGGTCGGTCAGCATGCCGATCAGGCGGTCGTCCTCGGCCACCGGAATCGAGCCGATGTCGCGGTCGCGCATATGGCGCGCGGCTTCGCTGACCGGATCCTCCGGCCGCAGGACGTCGACCTCGCGGGTCATGATGTCGCGGATTTTCATGTCGTTAGCTCCCGTTCTTCTTGGACAGGGAGACAACTCGCGCGGACCGCCGGCTGTTCACGCAACAGTGCAGGAAATAGCAGCGCGCCTCAGGCGGGGATCCAGGACGTGTCGATGGCGAAATAGGCGTCGTTGAAACTGCTCGCCTCGCGCAGGCCTTTTTCGTTCAGCTCGATCAGCGAGCCCTTGCGCGTGATCAGGCCGTCCCGCTCCAGCTGGCGCAGGGTGCGGTTGGTGTGGACCTGGGTCAGGCCGACCAGATCGCCCAGCGTTTCCTGGTTCAGCGGCAGTTCGAAGACCGCCTCCCGGGACGAACTGGTGATCCGCAGGCGGGTAAGGATTTCCATGAAGACATGGGCCACGCGCTCGCGCGCCTTCATGCGGCTGATCGCCTTCATGCGCTCGATGATCACCATCTCGTCCACCATGCCGACTGCATAGAGCAGGGCCGACAGGCGGGAGGAGGAGTTGAACAGCTCGCACAGCGCCTGTTTCTCGAACGGGCACAGGACGCAGTCGGTGGCGCACACCGTGGTCGACAGCGCGTGCTTCAGCCCGATCTCCCGCGCGCCCACGATGTCGCCGGGATAGAACAGCTGGAACACCTGCCGGCGGCCGTCTCCGACGAGCTGGGAACTGTAGAGCCATCCCTTGCGCACGACATAGAGCGCATCCAGCCGGTCCCCCGCCTGGACGACGACGGATTTGCGCGACCAGTCCTCCGGCTTTTCCTCGAGCGCGCGCAGCAGGGCGCGGTCCTCGGGGTTCAGGTCAGCGTAATGTGCAAGTTTGGTCTCAAGACAGCTTTCGCTACCCGCAGTAGCCGCGGGCTCGCTCGGGCGATCCATCGTAACTCCCTTGAATTCCACCCAAAACGGCGCGCGGACGGAGCGCGCCGGCCTCTCCGCGCTCCATGATCGGCAGGTTTTCAAAGATGTGAATTGATGGAAGTTAATTGGGGTTCCGGAAATATGCGCAAAATCCACAGCGGCGAACGCTGTTTTGCATGAGCGAAAAACGCCACTATATAAGCCGCGTAAGGGCAAACCGCAGGGCGCGCACCAATGCAGCTCACCATGATGAAAGCGAAGCTCCACCGGGCCGTGGTCACCCAGACCGACCCGGACTATGAGGGCTCCATCACGATCGACGCCGATCTTCTGGATCTGGTCGGGATTCTGCCGCACGAGCAGGTCGACGTGCTGAACATCAATACCGGCGGGCGGTTCACGACCTACGCCATTCCGGGGCCGCGCGGCGGCCGCGGGTTCGGCATCAACGGCGCGGCGGCGCGCCTGGCCCAGCCGGGCGACCGGATCATCGTGGTGGCCTATGCCCGGATGGAAGAGGCCGAGGCCCGCGCCCACACCCCGAAAGTGGCGGTGATGGACGAAGCCAACCGCCCGGTCTCCAAGCCCATCGCGGCCTAGGCCGGGTCTGCGGTGCCCACCGAGGGCGCCCCGAACGACAGGCCGTAGCCATTCACGTCGCGAATGCCGAATTCGTGCGCGCCGTAATCGAAATCGTCCGGCGCGTAGATCACCTCCACCCTGTCCTTCACCGCCTCCCACAGGGCGTCGACCTGGGCGGCGGTCTCCAGCCCGATATAGACCTGTCCGGTGAAGGCCGGCCCCGTCCACGGCGCGTGGGCGTTCGGGGAGCTGAGCATGATCCGGCAATTGTCCCGGTGCACCGTGGAAAAGCCGGGCGACTGCATCAGGCATTCGAAGCCCAGAACGCCGGTATAAAACTGGACCGACGCGTCCATCCGGTCGGTCCAGAAAATCGGCGTGAGGCCTTTGAATGTCATGCGGCGAGCCTAGGGCGCGGCGCGGGGCCGCGCACGCAACATCGGCGTGATGGCCCGCCTATTGAAGGATCTCGACCTCCACATTGACCTGCGCCTCGACCGTCAGCTGGCCGGGGGCGGTGGGGGTGGCGGCGAAGTCCGCCGATTCGGCGCGGGCGGACATCATCACCGGCTGCGGCCGGTAGCCCTGGATCTCGTTCACCGACAGGATGCGGCCGAGGCGGAAGCCGCCGGCCTCCGCATACAGGCGCGCGGTTTCCATGGCGTTCCGGATCGCCTCGCGGCGGGCCTCGTCCATCGCCTCGCTGGAATCCTCGCGGTCGAACTGGACGTTGCCGACATTATTGGCGCCGGCCTCGACCAGCGCGTCGATGGCCGGGCCCAGCGCGTCCAGGTCGCGGACGATGACCGAGACATTGTTGTTGGCGCGGTAGGCGATGATGCGCGGGCCGGAATTGTCCGGGCCGCTCTGCGGCGCATAGACCGGGCTGACGGACAGGGACGAGGTCTGGATATCCCGCTCCGCCACGCCGGCCTGGCGCAGCTCGTCGAAGACTTTCTGCATCGCGGCGCTGTTCTGGCGCAGGGCGTCGGCGGCGTTGCCGGCCTGAGCCACGACGCCGGCGGTGATCGTCGCCATGTCCGGATCGATCAGGGAGTCCCCGGACCCGGTCAGCGTGATGGAGGGGATGCGCTCGGCCCCGCCGAATTGCTGGGCGGCGGCGGGCAGGGCGGTCATGGGCAGGGCGCAGACGGCGAGCGCGGCTGCGGCGAGGGCGGGTCTGAACATTGGGCGGCTCCCAGTTTCGGCAAATCGCGGGGGCCGGCGGGGGCCGGCCAGGCGCGCAACACGCCACGGGAACGGGGCCGGATGATGGCGGTTCCGCTCACCCTGCGTTCATCGCCGGGCAAGCGGGCGCTCAGACCGCGCGCAGCTCGGCCCGCGCGATTTTCCAGACGCCGTCCCGTTTCACGTAATCGGTCTCCAGCACGCGCCGGCCGGCGGCGCGCACCACGCCCTCGCCCTGCTGCCGCGCCATATCGACCAGCGGGCACCAGGGCTCCACCGGCGCTTCGGTGGCGACGCTTACCGCCAGCCGGGCGCTGGCCTGTGTCCGGCCGGGCTGGACCTCCAGGAACTCCGCGTCGGCTTCGGTGGTCACGCGGCGCACGGCGGGGTCGAAGGCGGCGTTCTGCGGCTCGGCGAACAATTCGGCCGCCGCGTCGTGGGCGCCCGCGTTCAGGCGCTGGACCAAGGCGGCCTGCAGGCCGCGCACGGCCTTTTCGTCCTCCAGCAGGGCCAGGCGTTCGGCCGCCGGGTCCGTGGCCGCGTGGGCCGCCGTGGCGGCGGTGAGCGGGGCGGCCAGGATCGCCCCGCCCTTCAGGAAGGCGCGGCGGGTGGATGCGGTCTGATCGGTCATCGCAGCCCCCTCAGGTCTCGTTCGGGAAGTATTTGGCCAGATCGAACCGGCCGGCGTGACGGGCGATGGCGCCGACGGGGCTGAGGCTCAGCCCGTTCGGGCCGCAATGCAGCCCGATGCCGCAATCGTGCATGGTCTTCAGATTGACCAGCAGCGTGCCCAGCGTGCCGTTGCACGCCTCCTCCAGCCAATAGGCCAGATACAGGCCGTCGCGGATTTTCACGTATTCGGACGGGCCGCTCCATTGCATGCCCATCGAACCGTTCGCGCCCGGGATGATCCAGGACAGCGAATAGGGCGTCGAATACAGGTGCATGGAGGTCAGGCCCGGGGAGTATTCCCAGGTGATCGCGCGGCCCAGCATCTCGTCTGTGTAGCGATGGCGGCGGTATTTGGGCGGCGTCAGGCCGTCCATCTCCACCACGCCGAACACCGACTTCACCTGGGATTCGTTGGCGATGTATTCGGAGCCGACCCAGCCGTGCAGCAACGTGGCCAGGCCCTCGTCCAGGTCCACGACCATGATCTGCGCGTCATGGTCCGGCGCGCCGCTCATCAGATGGCCGAACATGAAGACATTGGGGGAGGGCTCCCACGCCTTGTACTTCTCCGTCCGCCAGCCTCTTTCGCCGGCGGGGCGCCAGCTCAGCTGCTCGGCGCCGTCGAACCGGTATTCGACCGTGCGGCCATTGTCCCAGCGCATCGTCATCGTCTTGCCGGCCAGCGCGCCCGTCGAAGGCTGCTGGTTGCCGGCCATGGCGCTGGGCTCGAAGACATGGGTGTCCTCGGCGGCGACCCGGTCGACCTCCGCCGCGGTCAGGGTCTGGAAGGTGTTCATCGGGCGGTAGACGCGGCGGGCGCCCTTGCCCTCCGGCATCTCCGCGCCGTCATAGTCGTGGAACGCCTCGAAGCGCGCGATCTGGCCCAGCCATTCGCCCTCGCCGCGGAACAGGCGGTATTCCAGCGTGTCGGTCTCGTCGAAGCCTAGGCGCACGCCGACCTGCTGCGAGGCGGCGGGCTTGTAGACATAGAGCGTGAACGTGCCGGAGAATTCGCACTCGGTGCGCGAATAGACGAAGGTCTCGTCGTCGATCCAGACATAGTCGGCCGGGGCGCAGAACCCCATCTCGCCGCCGGTGCGGGAGAGCTCGACGAAGTTCGTGTAGAAGGTCGAGGAATAGAAATCGAGCGTCTCCATCCCGGCGTCCTGCTTCCAGTAGAAGCCCTGACCCTCGACGCGGTTGGTGCGCCGGTGGCGCGCCTCGGGCGCCGCGCCGCCGGCGTCGACATAGCCGAACCAGACCTGGCGCTGGACCTCGCGATTATACTGGCCGGGCTCGAACCAGGGCTGTTCGCTGTTCAGCGCGTCGAAGCCGCTGAACCAGACTTCGAACACGGTGACCAGATTGGTGTCCCGGTCGATGATCAGGTTGAAGCCGCGCTGCGTGCCTGGAAGCATGTGGGTGACGAATAGGAGATGGCCCAGCTCCATCGCGCCGTAGCCCGCCTCCGCCGCGCCGGCGCCGTCCTCGGACAAAGACAGGCGGTTCGCGCTGGCGAAATCGTAGGCGAGCGTCGGCCCCTCGTCGGTGACGATGCGCATCGACTGGCCGGACAGCGCGCCCGACAGGGGCGAGGTATTGGCCGGCCCGTTCGCCGTGGCCTGCAGCGCGCGCGTGATCTGCGCCTCGCTGAGCGCGGTGTAGTCGATACGGTGCAGCGGCCGCGCCGGATAATTCGGCATTGGATCCTCCCCTAAATTCCAGGATCGCCCGTCTTTCGCGGGTCCTCATTCATGCTAGCGGCGCGGTGCGCCGGTGTCTTGTTGCGCCGCGGCGCCGTCCTATGGCACAGGCATCCGGTAGGGCAGGAAGGTCGAGACCCGCTCCACCCAGGCGATCTTGCCGTCGACGATCTTGATCAGATTGGCCTGGCCGCGGGTGTAGGGGTAGGGCACCTCCTGCACGGTCGGCTCCCCGTCCGTCACGCGCTGTTCGGCGCCGCCGAACGGCAGGTCGGCCATCGTGAACTGGACCACCACGCCGCGCGCCTCATCGACCAGGGATGTCTGGTCCTCATAGCCGCGGATGCTCTCGATAAAGCCGCCCGGGCCGGTCTTCAGCGCCTCGCAGGAGGCGTCCTCGCCATCCTCGCCGGCCTGCACCTGTCCGTTGGTCACGATGCGGCATTCCGGATCGAACTCCAGCTCGACCGAGCCGGCGCCGCTGACGGGCGAGGTGAGGAACTCGCCGGCGATTGCCCGCATCAGGCCGGGGCGGGTGCGCGAATCCTCCGGCAGCACGGTCGAGAAGATCGGATCGAAAGAATACGGGCCGGGCTCGGCCCAGGTCCCCGGATGTTCGCGGCGGGAGGCCAGCGTGTCGACCGCCGCCACCTTGCCGTCGCGCACCGACATCGACATGGCGAAATAGCCCGGCTGTCCGTGCTCCTCGACCACGCTGAACCAGATCAGCTGTCCGCTTTCCGGATCGGTCAGGACCAGCGGCTCGCCGGTGACCGCGCTGGCGGTGCCCCAGATCGCGTCGCCGATCATCCATTTCACGCCGTTCTCGGAGAAATGGACCTTGTCCGCCCAGGGCACGCCCGAGGGGTCCTGTTCCAGCATCCCGGCGATATAGGACTCGGCGACCGCCGTCAGGCAGGCCTCGTCGCACGGCGCGCCATCGGCCACGGGCGGCAGCTCGCCAATGTCCGCCGCCGGACCCGTGAACGGGTTGTGCATGGAGTAGGGGACATAGGTGAAGGTGGCCTCGATCCGCTGGATTTCGCCGTCGCGCCACCCAGCCTCCGGATCGTCATTGCCGGGGATCGGGTTCAGCGGGCCGGGTTTGATGCGGAAGGCCTCGATCAGCGTGATCGAGTTCGGCCATTTCAGCGCCGTGCGCATCGTGCGGCCGTCGTTCAGCAGATATTCGTCGAACCAGTTATTGTGGTCGAAGAAGCCGGTGGACACGACGACGCCCCGCTCGGTGTCGATCAGGGGATAGCGCCGCTCCCGGATCCGCTTGTTGATCCGGTACATGCCCAGGCGGAACTGCGCCTCGCAGCCCGGCGTGGTGGCGGCCGCGCCGAAGCCGTTGCCGGCCGCCGTGGTGCTGATGCCGTTTTCCAGCCGGCCGCAATCGGCGGCGAATTCGGTGAAGGTCTGGCCGTTGTTCAGCTCCACCGTGTCGAAATAGCCGTCGGCGATGGCCATCAGGCGCTCGCGCGGCAGGCGCTGCTCTTCGGGCAGGACCTGATCCCATTCTGGATCGTGATCGGCGTCCGGGTCGCCGAACGGCTTGGGACCGTCGGGCAGGCGCACGACCACGGTCTCGACCTCCGTGATCTCCTGGTCCTCGACCTTGATCCGCATCGTGTAGAAGGCCGGGTTGCCCTGTTCGGTGACCACGCCGAACCGGGCGGCGTTGCCGGTCTCCGGGTCGGCGGCGCGCATCGCCTTTTCGCTGACCCCGTCGATGGTGCGCCACAGCCCGTCGCCGGGCGCCAGCACGACATTGTTCTCCGTGAACACCACGTCGTCGGCCAGCGGCGCGTCGCCGGGCCGCTGGGCGGCCAGCGCCGCCATATAGGCGTCGACGAAGCCCAGCAGGCAGTCGCGGTCGCAGCTGTCGTCGATCACGGCGCTGTCCATGCCCGGCGCCTGGGCCAGAGCGGGCGCGGACAGCAGCGACAGCAGCGCGGCTGCCGCCCCGGCGCGTGTGGTGATGGCGGTCATGGTCGTCCTCCCCGGCCGGCGGGTCTGACGCCCGCCGTCCCTGCGATGATTGATGTCAGTGCCCCGTTCCGGAGGGCTCGGACGCCGGTTGCGGCGGGTTCGCCGCGTCCGGCGCCATTCCGGTCGCCTGGGCGTCGTAAGCGGTGTGCGCCAGGTCGATCAGATAGGCGCGGATCGCCTCGGTCTGGTCTTCGTCCAGCACGTCGTCCCATTGCGGCATGCCCTGCGGGCGCAGCGCGCCGTCCAGCACCACCGCCTCGAACCCCTCCGGCGAATGCAGCAGGGCCGAGGCGCGCAGATCGGGCGTCAGACCGTCCGGCCGGTTGGCGTGGCACAGCGCGCAGCTGCGGAACGCCGCGGCGCCCTCCGCGACCGTCTCGGCGTCCGCGAACTGCTCCGGCGGTTCGGGGATGTCCGTGGCCACCTGCGGCAGCTCGTCGGGAAGGGGCGTCTCGCCGCCGCCGAGGCGGAAGACCAGGATGCGATTGGCGTTGCCGTAGGTGACCGCCGCGCTGGTCGGGTGCGGGGCGAACCAGCCGCCGCCGCCCCAGCCGGCCTGAACCGCCACATATTGCACGCCGTCCACCGCATAGGTCATTGGGGCGGCCATGATCGAGGTGCCGACATGGATGTCGAGCAGCTGCTCGCCGGTCTCGGCGTCAAAGGCGTACAGGTGCCCGGTGTCGGCGCCCTGAAAGACCAGGCCGCCGCCGGTGGCCAGCACGCCGGCGCGGTCGTACCAGCCGACGCTGTCCTGTCGCCACACTTCCTCGCCGGTGATCGGATCGAACGCCTTCAGCGTCGCGCCCGGCGGCTCGGCGCCTTGCTCCACGGCGCCGCGCAGGGCGTCGCCCATCGGGCCGGGTACGGAGTCCGGATCTTCCAGCATCTGGTCGCCGAACATCACATTGTGGCCGGCGTTCGCCTGTTTCGGGCGATAGACGTGACCCTCGGTCAGGTCGCCGATGATGAAGCCAGCCTCGATGGCCGGGATATAGACCAGGCCCGTGTCGGGGCTGTAGGCCATCGGGTGCCAGTTGTGGCCGCCCATGGCGGACGGCTCCACGTATTTCGGCGCGTCCTTGTAATCGACCAGATCGGTGTTGATGCGCGGCCGCCCGGTCTCCAGGTCGACGCCGTCGGCCCAGTTCACCTTCACGAACGGATCGGCGGACAGCAGCTCGCCCGTGGCGCGGTCGAGGATATAGAAAAAGCCGTTCTTCGGCGCCTGCATCAGCACCTGACGGACTTCGACGCCGTTTTCTCCTGGCCACTCGATGTCGGCCATGATCATCGGCTGGACGGCGGTATAGTCCCAGCTCTCGCGCGGCGTCTCCTGATAGTACCAGACCAGCTCCCCGGTATCGGGATTGATGGCGAGGATGGAGCACAGGAACAGATTGTCGCCGCCGGACGGGCTGCGATCGTGCCAGTTGAACAGCGCCGCGTTGCCGGTGCCGACATAAAGCAGGTTCAGCTCGGGGTCGTAGGCGAGGCCGTTCCACGGCGTGCCGCCGCCGCCGACATCCCAGCGGCTGTCCGGGTCCCAGGTCTCCAGCGCCATGTCCAGCTCGGGATGTTCCTGCGGCCCTTCGTCCGGGTCGCGCGGCACCACGAAGAAGCGCCAGCGGAACTCGCCGGTCACCCGGTCATAGGCGGAGACATAACCGCGCGCGTCATAGTCCGCGCCGGCGTTTCCGATCACCACCACGTCGCCGGCCACTTCCGGCGCGCCGGAGGAGGTGTAGGCGCGGTCCTTGTCGTAATCGAGCGTGTCCTGCTCCCACACGACCTCGCCGGTGGCCGCGTCCAGGCCGAACAGCCGCCCGTCCAGCGCGCCGACATAGACCATGCCGCCATACACGGCGACGCCGCGATTGACCTCGTCGCAGCACGTATAGCGGTTCACCTGGCCGTCGCTCTTCGGATCGAAGGCCCAGAATTCCTCGCCCGTCGCGGCGTCCAGCGCATAGACCCGGCCCGTCGTGCCGGCGGCGTACATCACCCCGTCGATCACCACCGGCGTGGCTTCCTGCCCCCGCGTGGTGCCCATCTGGTATTCCCAGGCGAAGCCGAGGTCCGAGACATTGTCCCGGTTGATGTCGTCCAGCGGGGAGAAATGCGTCTTGCCCTGGCTGCGGCCGGAGGTGAGCCAGTTTTCCGGCTCGGAATCCGCGTTCAGCAGGCGGTCGAAATCGACGTTCCCGAATTGGCGCTCTCCGGCCTCCGGCGCGGCGGCTTCGGCGTCTATTCCGGCCGCCGGCGCTTCCGCGACGTCCGGCGTTTCCGCCGGGGCCTGGGCTTCGCTGGCGCCGGGCGCCTCGCTCTGTCCGCAGGCGGTCAGCAGGGCCAATGCGATGAATACGGCCGCCGCGCGGCCTTCCGGTCCGGTCATTCCGCTCCCCTTCGCCGCCATGCGGCGGTCTTTCCCGTTAGGCATTTATCCCAGCCGCCCCGCGCGGCGGCAACCGGGCATAAGGCCCCGATCAGGCCCAATCAGGCCCGATCAGGGCGCGCGGCACTCGAAACTGCCCGCGTCCTCCACGTCGCCGCCGGTATAATGGGCGTATTCCGGATAGGCGCAGAGCGGGCGGGACCGGCCGGGGAAGGCGTTCCCCGTGCTGATAACCCGCTCCGGCGCCTCGCCATTCTCCACCCAGTCGACGATGGCGGAGACCATGTCGAACCGGTCCAGCGTCGCCGAGCCGCCCGCGCAATGGCCCATGCCGGGCACCAGGAACAGGCGGGCGAAATCCTGCACCGCCGCCTCGCCGCCGTTCACCTCGGCCAGCTGCTCGTAATAGCGCCGTGTCTCGTCGGCGGAGAACCAGGGGTCGGCCATGCCGTGATAGAAAATCAGCTTGGAGCCCTCGTCGGCGAACGTGCTGAGATTGGGCGACAGGCTGTCGCCGATGCGGCCGAACACGTCGGCCTCCACCGCCGCTGCCGCTGCGTCCACGTCGAAGCCGCCTTCGGTCTGCTGCGCCTGAACGGGGCTGGACCCGCCGCTCTGCAGGATGCCGGGCAGGCCCATGCCGGAATCGTTCAGGCCCGGATCCCACGGAAAGGCTGGATAGACCTGGTCCCCGCGCGAATTCACCGGGCCGCGGAAGGCGTTCTCCAGCCCCGCGACCTGGCCCTCGGTCAGGCAGGCCTCGGTCTTGGCCCCAGTGCAGGTCAGGTCCGCCGGCGCGAAATCGCAGGACCTTGTGTTGAAGATCAGCCCGTCCTCCGCCCCGTCATCGGCGTCGCAGGCGGCCAGCAGCGAATTCACGACCAGAGCCTTGTCGCCGTCGGACAACAGGCTCGCCGGGCCGTCCGGCGCGTATTCGGCGAAGGCGGCGTTGATATAGGCCAGCGTCATGTTGGAATGGCCGGTGCGCATCGCCGGCGCGCCGGACACGATGCCGTCGAAATACAGCGGATAGCGCTGGGACATGATCATCCCTTCGCGCCCGCCGGTGGAGCAGCCGACATAATAGGAATGGTCCGCCGGCTGGCCGTAATGCGCCGCTACCATGGCCTTGGCGATCGGCGCCATCTTGCCGTTGGAGGCGTACTGGAAATCCAGCGCCGCCTGCTGATCCTCCATGAAGGTCGCGTCGAAGCCGCCCGCGGCCTGGTGGCCCGTATCGGTGGCGATCACCGCGAAGCCCCGGTTCAGGGCCGGGTCGGCGCCCGCCGCGGCGCCCCCGACCGGCATGCCGACGCTGCCGTTCAGCCCGCCGCCGCCCTGCATCAGGAAACGGCCGTTCCATTCTTGGGGCAGGGCCAGGGCGAAGCGCGTGCCGTACTCCACGCCGTTCACGCCGGTGCGCCGGTCGACAATCCCCTCCACCCGGCAATGCGCGGGAACGGACATCGGCGGGGCGCCCGGGGGGCCGCCGGCGACCTCTCCGGCCTCGACCATCTGCGCCGACTCCACCGCCATGTCGTGGCCATCATAGCTAAAGGATTCCAGGGCGCCGCAGCTCTGCGCCAGGGCCGCGCCGGCCCAGGGCAGCATCACCGTAGACAGCGCGAGCGTCTTGATCGTCTTCATGAATGTCCTCCCCGTTCGCGGGTCGGCCGTCTGACGCGGCTCTGCCCGGTTCCGGCCGCAACGGTACCGGAGCGGCGCGCCGCCGCAAAGCGAAGGCGAGGGGAGGCCCCTCAGCATTTCCTTATCTTCCGCTCAGGACTTCCGGCCGGCTTCGCGCCATCCCGTCGCCATGGACGCAACGGGATAACGCCGATGACGACGGTTCAGGGGACCAATTTTTTCAATCCGTGGCGGGTCGCGGGCTGGGGGCTCGCCGCCGCCCTGCTGGCGACGCCGGCCATTGCGGGCTGGCCGTGGGAATTCCGCGGCTTTGTGCTGGTGGGCGTGGTGCTGACGGTGATCGGCGTGACGATGGAGCTGGGTCTGCGCCATGCGCGCGACCTGACGCACAAGGCGGGCTTCACGATTGCGGTGGCGACCTGGTTCTTCCTGTTATGGTCGGGCTTCATCGGGGCGGCCGACGATTACGACGCCAATCTTTTCTATCTGGTCGAGATCGCCATCGCCCTCTCGGGCGCCGTCGGCGCGAAATTCCGCCCGGACGGCATGGCCCGCGCGATGGTTTTCACGGCGCTTTTTCAGCTCGCCGTGGCGGCCGGCAGCTATCGGGCGGGCTGGCAGTTCGCCGGGGAGCGGGAGCCCCTGGCACAGCTCATCCTCAATAGCGGCCTGATCGTCCCCTGGGCGCTGGCGGGCGTCCTGTTCCACCGCACCGCCCGGCGCAGCAAGGGCTGACCGGAAAAAGAAAAGCCCCCGGCATGCGCCGGGGGCTGATCTCATTCAGCGCGGTTGACCCTACCGGCTGACGGTGACGCTGGTTCCGCGGAAACCGCCGGGACCGGCGGTGTCGGGCGGGGCCGTATTATCGCCGGCGTCGGCGACCACGAGCTTCACCCACAGGGATTCGTCATCCTTGTAGTAGGAAGTCTCGCTGGCGTCCTTCAGCGCGGCCAGGCTGGCCTGTTCCGCCCCTTCGGCGGCGGTGCTGAAGCCCGGCAGTTCGAAAACGACCGATGAGCCGCCGTCCATGTCCGCCAGGGTCAGCGGCAGGGATTCCCGGGCCGTGTCGATCTTGACCTCGGCGCCGCTGCGGATCGTGGTCTGGCCGCGGAACTCGAACTCCCTGCCGTTGCGGCTGAGCACGACCGGATCGGCCTCGGGGTCGGCGCCGAAGCCGAAACCCGGCCCCAGGCTGAGGCGGCCGAAATCGCCCTGGCACACCGCGGCGTTCCAGGACGGCCGGACCTCGCAGGCTTCGTCGTCGGACGCGATCCCGTTGTCGATGACGATATAGGAATCGGGGACGCCGCTGACCGAGCCGTCCAGGTCATGGATGGCGGCGGTCGCATAGGCGGCGCTGCCCCCGAAATCGTTGGCCCATTTTTCAAGCCGTTCGGGGAAGTGCACCGGCTTGGCGTTGATGAATGTCGCGCCCTGAACCGAGTTTTCGACGCTCATCCCGAAGCTGGTGTACAGCAGGTACGAAATCGCGCCCGCCTCGCGCGTGTCGTTGTCCGCATAGTTCACGAAGGTCGTGTCCACGATGTCGTGGCGGTAGTCGTAATACTCATAGCCGCGGATCGGGAAATCCGTGACGGCTTTCGGCTGGCTGCGGCCGTAAGCAATTTCGGCTTCGGTCGTGGGGTTGCCGATATTGTCGGTCTCACCCACGAACAGCGAGTCGATGACCCGGGACGTAAATTCGTACCGGCCGAACTGGCCGGAGGCGAAGGTGAAGCCGATCGCGTTGTCGGCGATCTTCAGGTTACGGAACTCCTTCAGCTCGCCGCGGCCCCAGATGGCGCCGTTCCGGTTCTTGTAGGCGGTGAAATCCTCGATCACCCCGATCACGGGCTCGCTGTCGTCGTTGCCCGGCTCGGTATAGCCGGTGTGGGAGCTGCCGGTGACGCCGAACGTGCCGTCGGGTCCGGCGTTCCGGTCGAACATCAGGCCATCGAAGTTGGAGTGGGCGACATTGCCCCGGAACTCGCCGAGCGGCATGCGGCGCGGGTATGTGTTCGCGCTGATCTCCGTGCCTTCGAAGGCGCCCGTCGGGTGCTCCGCCAGCGAAATCCAGAACCCGGTCGAGTCCGACCCCGCGGCCACGTTGCCGATGTAGTCGTTGGAGGGGTTGGTGATCCAGAACGTCGACACCGTGTTGTCGGAAGGAAGCAGGACGTCCTCGGACTGCTGGCCTTGCCCGCCGGGATCCGACGGAATCCCGAGATTTGTGGGCACGCAATCCTTGGTCGGGTGGCACTTGGTCTGGATGCCCAGATTACGAACGATCTGGTTCCCCGTCTCGATGCCGTCTTCCATGAAGTAGCAATGGCCGACGGTGTTGTAGGCCACGTTGTTCTCCACGCGCAGATTGTGCGTGCCGTGCACCGTGACGCAGCGATTATAGGTGTCGTGGATCGCGGCGTTCTTGATGTACTGCCCCGCCACATCGTCGTTGATGTGCCAGTGGATGGGGTAGCGGGCGAGCTCCAGATGCTGGCCCATGCGGGTCAGCTCGACGCCGGACACCTGCATCCGGGATCCGGCCATCGCCATGATGTGCCCGCCGAAATAGGTCTCTTCGGCGTCCGCGGAGGCTTGGACCTTGATGTTGCGCGTCAGCAGGCCGACTTCGCCGCGCTCGTCGACGTCGTAGGTGATCTCGCCGAAATGCATGTATTCCAGCGGTGCATCCAGCGTGATCGCATCGCCGTCGATCGCCGCGATATGCCGGCGCTCCGCCTGCCGCGGATTGAAGTCGGTGGAGGCCAGGACGATTTCGTCGCCCACGCGCCAGCCGCTGGCGTCGAGCACCTGGATGCTGTCCGCGCCGGCCTCCGCCGTTTCGGCCAGCTTGGTCCAGGAATTCTCCCGGTCGCCGTGCAGGCTCAGTTCGCCGCCCACCATCAGGACGCCCCGGTCGCCCATGCCGTTGATATTCTCGCCCGGCACATTGTCCGTCAGGGTGATCGTCGCGTTGCGCGTGTGCGGATTGGCCTGGGTCCCGGCCTGCAGCGCCCCGCGCACTAGAACCCACTCGGTGGTGAGTTCGACGTCCGCGTCATCGGAAAAGCTGAGCGTGCCGTCCAGATTGATCCCGTGCAGCGCCGCCGTGTCGACGTCGAGGACGACGTCCATGCCTTCGCCAATGGTGACCGTGTCGCCATCCGCCGGGACGGTCCCGCCCCAGGTCGATGCATCGGACCACAGTCCGCCCGCGACAGCCGAAGGGCCGTGCCCCTGTGCGCCGGCGGTCATGTCGTGATCGGCATGCTCCTGCGCGTATGCGCCGCCGCCGACGGCGAAACAGGCTGGAACAAATACTGAAAGAAGCCGCGCGCGGTTGGTTGCTCGCATGATGTCAAACCCTCCCAGGTTCCGGGATTATCGAATTCCCACTTTGATAGGCAGGATAAGGCGACGATCCGAGGTCAGGCAAGCATTGGAGGGTGCGACAACCCTGCGGCCTCGCCTGGACAGCCGCCCGCCGCGACGGGACTCGCGCGCCAACGAAAAAGCCCCCGGCTTGCGCCGGAGGCTTATCTTCGCTTCGCAGCGCGGACCTTACCGGCTGACGGTCACGCCGTTCGGAATCGGCGCCCCGGTCTCCGGACCGCCGGGACCGAACGGGGCCGGCGGCGGGACATTGGCGTCCGCGACCACCAGTTTGACCCACAGGGCCTCGTCATCCTTGTAGTAGGAGGTCTGGTTGGCCTCCCGCAGCGCATCCATGCTGGATGTCTCCGCGGCGTCGGCGGCGCTGGTGAATTCGGGAAGCTCCAAGATCACGAAAGACCCTTCGTCCATTTCCCGCAGGGAAACGGACAGCGTGTCCCGGGCCGTCTCGACGCGGAGCTCCGCGCCGCTGCCGAGCGTGGTTTCCCCGGTATATTCGAACCGCTTGCCGTCCCGCTGGAGTATGATCGGGTTGGTGATGGGGCCGGTCTGGAACCCGCTGAACTGACCGGAAATGTTGAAGCGGCCCATATCGCCCGTGCAGATGGCGGCGTTCCAGGCCGCCTTGATTTCGCACGAGTTTTCGTCGGCCGCGATTCCGTTGTCGATGACGACATAGGAATCGGGAACGCCGGTGACCGAGCCGTCCAGGTCGTGGAACGCCGCGCTCTTATAGGCGGCGCTGCGGCCATAGTCGGACGCCCAGCGCTTCTGGATCGGCGGGAAGCTGACCGGCTGGGCGTTGACGAATTCCAGGCCCTCAACCGAGTTCGAGGTGCTCATGCCGAAGCTGGTGAACAGCAGGTAGGAGATCGCTCCCGCATCGCGGAGCTGGTTCGGCACGAAGTTCACGAACGTCGTGTTCTCCACCTCGTGATGGAAATCGTAATATTCATAGCCGCGGATAGGAAAATCCGGGGCCGCCGACGGCAGGCTGCGGCCATAGGCGATTTCCTCGGGCGTGGTGGGGTTCCCGATATTGTCGCTCTCCCCCACGAACAGCGAGTCGACGACCCGCGAGGTGTAGGGCGCAAGGCCCGGAGAGCCGGACGCATGGGTGAAGCCGATGGCGTTATCGGCCAGCTTCAGTCCCGTATACATGTGCATCTCGCCGCGGCCCCAGACCGCGCCGTTGCGGTTCTTGTAGCCGGTGAAATCCTCGAACACCGCCGGCACGACCTCGCTCTCGGTATCGGCCGGGTCGGCGTAGCTGGTCAGGTTGGGGCCGGCGATGCCGAACTTGCCGTCCGGGCCGGGGCCGCGGTCCAGCATCAGCCCGTCGAAATTGGAGTGGGCGGTATTGCCGCTGAATTCCCGCAGCCGGGTCCGGCCGGGCCAGGTATTGGCGCTGATCTCCGTGCCTTCGAACGCGCCTGTCGGGTGCGTCGGGAAGGCCATCCAGAAACCGACCTGATCGGAGCCCGCCGCGACATTGTCGCGATAGATATTGTCCGGGTTCGTGATCCAGAACGTGGAGACGGTGTTGTCCGACGGGATCAGCACATGCTCGGACGACTGCCCGTCCGTGGACTGGTGCGCCAGGAACAGGTTCGTCGGCTCGCAGGGCAGGGTGGGGTGGCACTTGGTCTGGATGCCGAGATTGCGGATGAACTGGTTCCCGCTCTCGATGGCGTCTTCCATGAAATAGCAGTGGCCGACATTGTTGTAGGCCACGTTGTTTTCCACCCGCAGATTGTTCGTGCCGTGCACGGTGACGCAGCGATTGTACGTGTCGTGGATCGCGGAATTTTCGATGTACTGGCCCGTCACGTCGTCATTGATGTGCCAGTGGATCGGGTAGCGGGCGAGGGTCAGATGCTGGCCCATGCGATACAGTTCGACGCCCGAGACCTGCATCCGGGAGCCGGCCATCGCCATGATGTGCCCGCCGAAATACGACTCCTCGGCGTCGTCCGAGGCCTGGACGCGGATATTTCGCGTCAGCAGGCCGACCTCGCCGCGCTCGTCGACGCCATAGGTGATCTCGCCGAAATGCATCCATTCCAGCGGTTCATCCAGCGTGATGGTGTTGCCGTCGATCGCCGCGATGTGGCGGGTCTCCGCCTGCCGCGGATTGAAGTCGGTGGAGGCCAGGACGATTTCGTCGCCGGCGCGCCACTGGCTGGCGTCCAGAACCTCGATGTTCGTGCTGCCGGCCTCGGCGGTCCGGGCCAGCTTGGTCCAGGCGTTCTCCCGGTCGCCGTACAGGCCCAGCGCGCCGCCCACGATCAGGACGCCGCGGTCGCCCATCCCGTTGATATTCTCGTCCGGGACAGTGTCGGTGAGGGTGATCGTCGCGTTGCGCGTATGGGGATTGTCCGCGCTGCCGATGCCCAGCGCGCCGCGCACCAGCACCCATTCGGTCGTGAGTTCGAGGTCGGCCGCGTCCGAGAAGACCAGCGATCCGTCGAGATTGATGCCGTGCAGGGCCGGCGTGTCGACGTCGAGGACGACGTCCATGCCTTGGCCGATCGTGACGATGTCGCCGTCCGCAGGGACCGCGCCGCCCGCCCAGGTCGCCGCATCGGACCACAGGCCGCCCTGAACCGCCGACGGGCCGTCCGCCTGGGCCGCGGCCATCTCGTGCCCTTCGTGCTCTTGGGCATGGGCGACGCCGCCCGCGGCGACGCAGGCCGGAATAAGCGCCGACAGAAGGAACGCACGATGATTCACACGCATGGAACTCGATCTCCCCAGTCCGCGGGACTCTGCGGTCCCGCATCTTCTATTCACGTCATTTAGCAAGACGGATTAGCGCGATTGTCACGCGTCTGCCCCTAGTCAGGCAATGGCGTGATGACGGGTCAACATAAATTCTTGTCATTTGCAGCCGCGCGCCGGATCGGTATCAGATCGTCCACGCTTTGCAGTTGCGCCGGTTCGATCGTCCGCCCGGCCGCGATACGCTATCACCGCCCCCCGAAACTCAGGACAGCACCGTGCGGGACCAACGCCAGTCATTCTTCGCCAGCGCCATGCTCATCTCCGGACTCTTCATCGCCGCCGCCTGCGCGCCGGTCGCGTCGGCGGGTGAGGAGCCCGCCGACCTGCAGACCACGCCGATCCCGGCGTCCGAGGCGGAGGCCGACCTGATGACCGGCCCGCAGGTCTACAGCGCCGTCTGTATCGCCTGCCACGCCCCGCCGGGCATCGGCGGCGCCCCGGCGCTCGGCGACAGCGAGGCCTGGGCCCCGCGCCTGGACCAGGGGGCCGAGACGCTGATCGACCACGCCCTGCACGGATATAGCGGCGAGACCGGCCTGATGCCGATGAAGGGCGGGCGCCTCGACCTCGCGGACGAGGAAGTCATCCGGGCGGTCGAATATATGATCGAGCTGGCCGAATAATACGGGGCTGCGCCCCCGGCCTGGGCCGGGGGCTGACCGTCGTCCGGCGGGCCGGACCTACCGGCTGACGTCGATGCTGGCGCCGCCGCGGAAGCCGAAGGGACCGGCGTCGGTCTCCGCCGCCACCAGCTTCACCCACAGCGCGTCGTCATCCTTGTAATAGGCGGTGTCGCTGGCGGCGCGCAGCGCCTCCAGGCTGCTCGTCTCCGCGCCCGCCGCGGCGGACGAGAAGCCGGGCAGTTCGAAGATCACCCAGGAGCCTTCGTCCATTTCCCGCAGGCTGAGGGATGCGTCGGCCCGGTCGGTGGTCAGCGTGACCTCGGTGCCGCCGCGGATCGTGCTCTGGTTCCGCGTGACGGGGAAGTCCTTGCCATTGCGGCTGAGGACGACCGGCGGCTCTTCGACCCGGGGGCGTCCGCCGACCGCTCCGAGAGAGCTGCGGCCGCTCGTCCCGGCGCCGGCCGCCGGGGCGGCGGCGCGGCTGGCCGCGGCGCCGATGATCAGGCGCCCGACATCGCCGGTGCACACCGCCGCGTTCCAGTCCGGCTTGACCTCACAGGCCTCGGCGTCCGCCGCGACGCTGTCATAGACCCCGTCATTGATGAGAATGTAGGAATCGGGGACGCCGCCGACCGAGCCGTCCTTGTCGTGGAACACCGCGGTCTTCCAGGCGACGCCGCCCAGATGGTCGTTGCCCCATTTGTATTCCATCGGCGGGTAATAGACCGGCTTGGCGTCGATGAATGTCGTGCCCTCGATGGCGTTCTCGGTGCTGACCCCCGCGCTCGTGTACATCAGATAGGACAGCGCGCCCGTCTTGCGGGTGGCGTTGTCCTCGTAGTTCACGAAGGTCGTGTTCTCCACGTCGTGACGGTAGTCGTAATACTCATAGCCGCGGATCGGGAAGTCCGGCATCTCCGGCTTCGGCAGGCTGCGGCCATAGGCGATTTCCTCGGGCGTGGTGGGGTTGCCGACATTGTCGGTCTCCCCCACGAACAGCGAGTCCACGACCAGCGACGTATAGGGGTCGCTGCCGAACGCGCCGGAGGCGTGCGTATAGCCCATGGCGTTATCGGCCAGCTTCACGTTGCGGAAGATGTGCATCTCGCCGCGGCCCCAGATGCCGCCATTGCGGTTCATATAGGCGGTCAGATTCTCGAAGACCGTCTCCACCGTCCGGCTGTTTTC
Organism: uncultured Euryhalocaulis sp.; assembly: GCA_913055605.1. Classification (GTDB taxonomy): domain Bacteria; phylum Pseudomonadota; class Alphaproteobacteria; order Caulobacterales; family Maricaulaceae; genus Euryhalocaulis. The sequence continues at coordinate 67,920 of CAJXKJ010000001.1, forward strand.
GTCTTCGGGGTCCTCTTTCGGCATATGCGCATTGCCGGTGACGCCGAACGTGCCGTCCGGATTGACGTTCCGGTCGAACATGAACCCGTCATAGTTGGAGTGGGCGACATTGCCCCGGAACTCGCGGAACGCCGTCCGGCGCGGCCAGACGGCCTGGCTGATTTCGGTGCCCTCGAACGCGCCCGTCGGGTGCTCCGGCAAGGACATCCAGAAGCCGGTCGAGTCGGAGCCCGCGGCCACATTGTCCACGTAGATATTGTCCGGATTGGTGATCCAGAACGTCGCCACCGTGTTGTCGGAGGGGATCAGGACGTCCTTGGAGGCCTGGCCGTTCGCCCGGACTTCGTAGCGGTCCTCGTAGTCCGGGTCCTCTCCGGCTGCGGCGAGCCGGGTCGAGATACAGGGCAGGGTCGGGTGGCACTTGGTCTGGATGCCCAGATTGCGGACGAACTGGTTCCCGCTCTCGATGGCGTCTTCCATGAAGAAGCAGTGACCGACCGTGTTGTAGGTCACATTGTTCTCGACGCGTAGATTGTCGGTGCCGTGCACCGTCACGCAGCGATTATAGGTGTCGTGGATGGCGGAGTTCTTGATGTACTGCCCCGCCACGTCGCCATTGATGTGCCAGTGGATGGGGTAGCGGGCGAGGGTGAGGTGCTGGCCCATCCGGGTCAGCTCCACGCCGGACACCGTCATTTCGGACCCGTCCATCGCCATGATGTGCCCGCCGAAATAGGTCTCTTCGGCGTCGGGCGACGCCTGAACCTTGATGTTGCGCGTCAGCAGGCCGACCTCGCCGCGTTCATCGACGTCATAGGTGACCTGGCCGAAATGCATGTATTCGAGCGGCGCATCCAGGGTCAGCGTATTGCCGCTGACGCCCGCGATGCGGCGCGTCTCGGCCTGCCGCGGATTGAAATCGGTGGAGGCCAGGACGATTTCGTCGCCCACGCGCCAGCCGCTGGCGTCCAGAACCGCAATGCTGGTGCTGCCCGCCTCGGCGGTTTCCGCCAGCTTGGTCCAGGAATTTTCCCGGTCCCCGTGCAGGCTCAGCGTTCCGCCCACGACCAGAATCCCCCGGTCGCCCATGCCGTTGATGTTCTCGTCAGGCACCGCATCGGTCAGCGTGATCGTGGCGTTGCGCGTATGGGGGGCGGCCTCGCTGCCGGCCTGCAGCGCCCCGCGCAGCAGGACCCATTCGGTGGTCAGTTCGACATCGTTCGCGTCGGAAAAGCTGAGCGTGCCGTCCACGTTCAGCCCGTGCAGAGCCGGCGTGTCGACGTCGAGGACCACGTCCATGCCCTCGCCGATGGTGACCGCGTCGCCCTCGGCCGGGACCGCGCCGCCGGACCAGGTCGCGGAATCGGACCACAGGCCGTCCTGGACCGCCGCCGGACCGTCCGCCGGCGCGCCGGCCATGCTGTGACCGTCGTGATCCTGCGCTTGCGCGCCGGCAGCGCCGCCGATGGCGAAACAGATTGGAGCAAGCGTCGAAAGAAGACGCGCGCGATTGGTTGCCCACATGGACCTAGACCCTCCCAGTATTCGGGAATTTGAATTCCCGCATTTTTTTGGTTTCCGCATTCAAGCGGGACGAATTGGCGGGATTATCCCGCGTTTCGCCCAGTCAGGCGAGGGCGCCCGGACGGGTCAACATAAATTCTTGTCACCCGGCGGCAGGGATAGCCGCTTTGAAGAATGGCTCGGCGGGCCGAAGCAATCGACAGGAGGCTGCGGACACGGGCCGGAATTCTGCATACGATAGGCGCTAAGAATCCAGGGAGGCACGCCACAATGAAAACCAAGAACCAACGGGCCAATCGCCCGTCAAAGCCCGTTCGGGCCGCAATCACGCTCTGCCCGATCGTCCTCGCCGGCGCGGCCCTCCCGGCAAACGCCTGGGCGGAATGCAGCCGCGAGATGCTTCAGGGCCTGACCGACGCCTATGTCGCCGCGCAATCGGCCGGCCAGCCCGGCATGCTGCCCCTCGCGGATGGCGCATATTATGGGGAGAATGACGCGCCGCTGGACATTGCCGAGGGCGTTCTGGCCGAAGCCCTGACGGTGGATTTCACCCGCAGCTTCCATGACACGACGCAATGCGCCGCCTTTACCGAGTTGGTGGCGGCCACGCACCCCCACCCGTACGTGATCCACACGCGCATGGAGGCGACCGAGGAGGGCGAGGTGACCACGATGGAGTCCGTCGTCACGGATGAGGGCGACTGGGTGTTCGGCGCGGACGTGCACCTTGAGGTCACGCGGGACGAGAACTGGGGCGAAATCCCCGAGGATCAGCGCGACAGGCGCGGGGTCCTCCAGGCGGCGGCCGAGGCGTACATCAATAATTGGGGCGACCCGGATCTGCCGGTGCCGCACGGCACGCCGTGCTCCCGGCTCGAGGGCCGCGTGTCCACGGCCGCCAGGGACCCGGAGGGCCAGACCTGCACGATGGGAGCGTTCCCCCAGCCGATCAAAACCGGCAGCCGCCGCTACGTCATCGACGAGACCATCGGCGCCGTCAGCATCTTCCACAATTTTTCCTGGATTGACGCCGGGCTGGGCCCCTATCACCCGGGAACGCCGGCCAGCCAGACGTTCCGGGTCGAGGGCGGCATGAACCGCTATATCCACGAAGTGACGGCATGCACGACGCCGAAATGCGGGAGAAATTTCTAGGACCGGGAACGGGTCTCGGTATCCGGCGGCTTGACCCCGGCCTCCCGCCAAAGGCTAGCCGGTTCGTAAAAACGCCGCCTATCTGCTGACCGTTATGCTGGCTTGCATATCGGTTGGACGAACCGGCTGGACGGGCGCCCGGGCGACGACCAGTTTGACCCAGAGGCCGCTCTCGTCTCTGAAATAGGACGTCTCGCTCGCGCCGCGTAATGCGTCCAGGCTGTCCTGCGGCGTCCCGGACGCCGCGCTGGTGAAACCCGGCAGGTCAAAGATGACCCATGAGCCCTGGTCCATTTCACTCATGCCGAGGGAGACTTCCGGTCTTTCGGTTTTCACCTGGATTTCGGCGCCGGCGCGCACAGTGCTCTGGTTGGCCGTGATGTGAAATTCCTTGCCATCGCGAACAAGCGCGACGGGCGCCGGCGGAGCGGGCGGCGCCGGCCGGGCGGCCCCGGGAGGCGGAAAAGTCGGGCGGACATATCCGAATCCGAATCCTCCTCTCAGTCCCCCGGGGGCGGGGGTCAGGCCTGCGGACTGACCCGCCGCGAGAGACAGGCGCCCGACATCGCCCGTGCACACGGAGGCGTTCCAGTTGGGCTGAATTTCACAGGCTGCTTCATCCGTGGCGACGCTGTCGTTTTCGCCGTCATGGATCAGGATGTAGGCGTCGCCCATGCCGCCCACCGAGCCGTCGAGATCGTGGATCGCGGCTGTCCGGTAGGCGCTGCCCCCCCTGTTGTCGTTATCGAACCGGGGATCGATGTTCGGAAAATAGACGGGCTTGGCGTTGACGAATTGGGCGCCCTCGACCGTGCTTTCGGTCGTGACCCCCGCGCCCGTGAACAGCAGCCAGGAAAGCGCGCCGGTCTTTCGCCGGTCGTTGTCCTGATAATTCACGAATGTCGTGTTCACCACTTCATGACGGTAGTCATAGAATTCGTAGCCGCGGATCGGGAAATCCGGGATTGGCGGCTTCGGGAGGCTGCGCCCATAGGCGACTTCCTCAGGCGTTGCGGGATTGCCTGTGTTGCCGGTTTCGCCGACGACCAGCGAGTCGATCAGCCGCGAGGTAAACCGTTCGCTGCCGAACGTGGCGGTTGAATGCGTCATGCCGATGGCGTTGTCGGCGAGTTTTGCGTTGCTGAAGACGTGGAGCTCGCCCCGGCCCCAAATCCCGCCATTGCGGTTCTTGTAGCTGGTCAAATCCTCGAAGTGCGTTTCCACCATCTCGCTATAGGGGTCGGCAGGATCTTCCAGCGGCGTGAACCCGCTGAAGGACAGGTCGAAAGTGTTGTCTTCATTGATGTTCCGGTCGAACATGAACCCGTCGAAATTGGAATGGGCCACGTTGCCTCTGAATGCGCGGATCGGCGTCCGGCGCGGCCAGATGTTCGCCGCGACCTCGGTGCCCGCGAACGCGCCCTGCGGGTGCTCCGGCAAGGAAAACCAGAAACCGGTCTCGTCGGAACCTGCCGCGACATTGTCGATGAAGACATTGTCCGGGTTCGTGATCCAGTAGGACGCCACCGTATTGTCCGAAGGCAGCAAAGTGTGCTCGCCGGAAAAACTGATTTCCCGGAGGGCGCGACGGTTTTCGGCGTCGATCTCGCCGTTTGCGGCGAGGTTCACGGGCACACAGTCCCGGGTCGGGTGACACTTGGTCTGAATGGCCAGGTTCCCGACGAACGCGTTGCCGGTCTCGATGCCGTCTTCCAGGAAAAAGCAATGGCCGACCGTGTTGTAGGTGACGTTGTTCTCGACGCGCAGATTGTCCGTGCCGTGCACGGTCACGCAGCGGTTATAGGTGTCGTGGATCGCCGAGTTCCTGATGTACTGGCCGGCCACGTCGCCATTGATGTGCCAGTGGATCGGGTAGCGCGCGAGTTCCAGATGCTGGCCCATGCGGGTCAGCTCGACGCCGGAGACCGTCATCGTGGAGCCGTCCATCGCCATGATGTGGCCGCCGAACCAGGACTCCTCGGCGTCGGCGGACGCCTGAACCTTGATGTTGCGCGTCAGCAGGCCGACCTCGCCGCGCTCGTCGACGTCATAGGTGATCTGGCCGAAATGCATGTACTCGAGCGGCCCGTCGAACGAGACCGCATTCCCGTCGATCGCCGCGATGGTGCGCGTCTCGGCCTGGCGCGGGTTGTAGTCGGTGGACGCCAGGACGATTTCGTCGCCCACGCGCCAGCCGCTGGCGTCGAGAACCTCGATGCCGGTGGCGCCCGCCTCGGCGGTCCGGGCCAGCTTGGTCCAGGAATTCTCCCGGTCGCCGTGCAGGCTCAGCGTGCCGCCCGCCAGCAGGATCCCGCGGTCGCCCATGCCGTTGATGTTCTCGCCGGGGACAGTGTCGGTCAGGATGATCGTCGCATTGGCCGTATGCGGCTCGGCCTCGCTGCCGGCGGCAAGCGTCCCGCGCAGCAGCACCCATTCGGTAGTGAGCTCGACATCCGCGTCATCGGAGAAGCTGAGCGACCCGTCGAGAGTGATCCCGTGCAGCGCCGGCGTGTCGGCGTCGAGCACGACGTCCATGCCCGCCGCGATGCTGACGATGTCGCCCGCCGCGGGAACCGTCCCGCCCCAGGTCGCCGGGTCGGACCACAGCCCGGATTCGACCGCTGAAGGGCCGTCGGCCGGCGCTACGGCGGTCCTGTCATGATCGGCGTGCTCCTGAGCCTGGGCGGCGGCGACGCCGCCAATGGCGAAGCAGGCTGACGCAAGCAATGAAAGATGGAACAGGCGATTATTGAATCGCATGGAACCAGACCTCCCCAACGCGCGAGATTTTTCCCGCATTGAGAGGCAGGGTAGGCGGGCGGGAGACTTATGGAAATGGTGGGTGGAAATGGTGGGCCCGGCAGGACTCGAACCTGCAACCAGACCGTTATGAGCGGTCGGCTCTAACCAGTTGAGCTACAGGCCCCCGGCGAAGGCATAGCAACCGGCGGCGCGCGGCGCAGCCCTTTGTCGCGCCCGGCGCAGGATTTCAGGCGCGGTCCTCGTCATAGGCCTCGATGCTTTCCAGTAGGGCGGTGACCAGCGTGCGCTCGGTCGCTGTCAGTTCGGGCCGCCAGATATCGAACAGCAGGACCACGCGCATCTGGTCGCTGCGATTCCAGGCCTCGTGCTCGATCGTGTCGTCGAAGATCAGGGTCCGGCCCTGGACCCATTCCCGCGTGAACGCGCCGACGCGCAGGGCGCAGTCCGGCGGCGTGATCAGCGGCAGGTGGCAGATCAGGCGCGTATTCAGAAAGCCGTTATGCGGCGGGATATGCGCGCCCGGCCGCAGCAGGGAGAACAGCACCGACGGCGTCTGTCCCGCGATGCGGTCCAGCGGCGCATCCGCGAGCGCGGCCAGCGTGCGCGGGCATCGCCCGGCGTTCGCCGCGACGGTCTCGCCATTACGGATCAGGTGGCAGGAGCTCCAGTCCCGGTTGCCCAGCATGCCGTGGTCGTCCGCCACGGCCTGACCGGCCGTCGCCTCCAGATAGGGGGAGAAACTGGCCGGGTCGGCGAGCAGGGCCTCGGCCTCCTCGCGGATCTCATCGGTCGCCGCCTCCAGCGTGCGCAGCCAGTCGCCGAACATCTCCCGCTCATAGAAGGCGATCTGGGGCAGTTCCGGGAAATAGAAGCGGCGCGGCTCCTGCGAATAGATGCGGGCCTGGCCGAACAGGATGTCCATGGCCAGGGCGAAGCGCGGCTCGTCCGCGCTGGCCGCGTCCCCCGACAGGCGCTCGCGGATATAGGTCTTGTACCGGGCGGCGTAGTCGGCGCAGCGCGCCGCGCCGCGGCGCAGCATCTCCTGCAGGTCCGGCGGTACGCGCGCCGGATCGGGGACCAGATTGTTCGCCACCAGATAGAAGGACGCCGCCTGCCGCGTCCGCCCGGCGCGGTCCATCCAGTCGCCCTTCATCAGCAGGGCGCGCAGCTGGCGCGGCTCGATCGCCAGCGTCCGGTCCAGCGCCTCCAGCTCCCCCGCCTCGTCGGACAGGGCGCGGCAGGCGGCGGCGAGGCCCAGCCAGGCCCGCGTGCCGGTGGCGCCGGTCTCCGCCAGGGCGCGGAAGCGCGTCCGCGCGCCCGCCGCGTCGCCGGCCTGGAACCGCGCGGCGGCGGCCTGGAGCTCGGCCTCGGGATCGCCGCCGGACGCCATGCTCATCGCTGTCGGTCCTTTCAGCGCTGCCTGCCCCGCCAAGCCTAGCGTCTCGCCGCCGCGGCGCACGGAAAATACGCCCCGTGCCGCGCGCACTTCGCGCCCGCGCGGGCTCGCGCTATGCTGGCGAAAACCCTGGGGAGGGAACCATGAAGCGTACGCTCAAAACTGCGGCGCTCGCCGCGCCTGCCGCTCTGGCCACGGCATTCGCCGGCGCCGTGCCGGCCTTCGCCCATCACGGCTTCGGGACCTACGACCTGAACGCCGACATGCGGGTGGAGGGGGTGCTGGTCGGGCTGGATTTCGTCAATCCGCACTCCTGGCTGCATATCGAGGCGCCCGGGCCGGACGGTGAGACGGCGACCTATCACTGCGAAATGCGCGCGGCTTCGGTCCTGCGCCGCTCCGGCTGGTCGCGGGAGATGTTCACGGTCGGCGACGCCATCGTCATGGACGGCGCGCCCGATCGGCGGAATGCGCTCGGCTGCTATGTCGGCTCGGTGACCTTCGCCGACGGATCGACCATCGACCGTTACGGCCAGATCACCCCGCCCGAGGAACAGCACGACGTGGCGCGCGAATGGCGCCGCCCCGACGGGCGCCCGAATTTCGAGGGCGACTGGGCGCTGGAGCAATCGGTGATGACCGATTCGCGCGGCCTGGTCGGCGCGCTGGTCCCGGTCACCATCGCGCAGGAGCTGGACGGCCAGCTGCCGCCCGGCATGAATCCCTTCCCGGGCAGCCGGGGCGCCGACGAATCCCTGACCTCCTTTGCCCCCGACACGGTGCGGGTGGAGCTGACGGAGAAGGGCCAGGCCGCCGCCGACGCCTATGACGACCAGTCGCCGGCGATGAACCCGCGCCTGCGCTGCGACGTCACCTCCATCGTCTTCGACTGGACGTTCGACCAGCCGATCCACCGCGTCGGCCAGAGCGAGGATCTGATCACGCTGGCCTATGGCGACCACGGCATGGTGCGCGAGATCCATCTGGATCAGGACTCCCATCCGGACGATCTGGCGCCCAGCCGTGCCGGCCATTCCATCGGTCATTGGGAGGGCGACGTTCTGGTCGTCGACACGGTCGGGTTCGAGCCGGGCATCCTGTATCCGCCGGTCCATCACGGCGGCCAGCTGCACGTCGTGGAACGGTTCAGCCTGGACGAGGAGGGCGGCTATCTGCGCCGGGAGTACGAGGCGACCGATCCGGAATACTGGACGGGCGTCTATACCGGCGCCGACGCCATCCGCCCCTCCGCGGCCGAGTTCAGCACCGAGCCATGCCGGGAGCCCGACTTCCGCGAATATTCCGGCGACTAGGCTCCAGCCCGTCCATCCAGCCAGATGCGGGGCGGCGCTTCGGCGCCGCGCCCGCCCGTGGCCGCCCACCTGTGGCCGCCCATCTGTGGCCGATTATCCACAGCTGGGATTTTCGTCGGCTCACCGCTTGTTCTTGCGAATTATTCGCATTAACAGTCCGCCTCGAGCCGCGCGGGGGACGTCCATGCGGCCGTTTTGACGACCAGCAATGCGAGTGCGCCGCATTCGCGTTCTTAATAAGAGCGGGGGAACCCATCACCATGACGTCTTTCGGAATTTCTTCGTCGCAGGGCTGGACGCGCGATCACGCGCGCCGCGCCACGCTGCTGACCGCCGCATCCGCCGCCGCCCTGACGGCCGCCGCCGCCGCGCCGGCCCACGCGCAAACCGAACTGGCCCCGATCGACGTGATCGGCGAGGCCGAGACCTATCGCGCAGAGGAGCTGGACAGCCCGAAATTCCCGAAATCGATCCAGGAAACGCCCAAGAGCGTCACCGTCATCACCGAAGAGGTGCTGCAGGACACCGCCGCCGCGTCGCTGACCGAGGCGCTGCGCACCGTGCCCGGCATCACGATGGCGATGGGCGAAGGCGGCCAGCCCTTCGCCGACCGTCCGTTCCTGCGCGGCTATGAATCCACGTCCGGCCTTCTGGTCGACGGCCTGCGCGACACCGGCTCCCAGAACCGCGACACGTTCAATCTGGAAAGCATCACGGTGGCCAAGGGCGCCGGCGGCGCCTATGGCGGCCGCGGCGGCGCCGGGGGCACGATCGACCTGGGCACCAAGGCGCCCCGCGCCGAGGACTTCGTCAATCTGACCGGCCGGGTCGGCGATCCGTCCTATGTCCGCTCCGTGCTGGACGCCAACCAGATGCTGTCCGAGACGATCGGCGTGCGCGCAGTGATGATGTTCCAGGAGGCCGACGTGCCGGGCCGCGACGAAGTCTTCGACGACCGCTGGGGCTTCGCGCCGTCCATCACGTTCGGCCTGAACCGTCCGACCCAGGTCACGGCCAGCTATTACCACTTCGAAAGCGACGGCCTGGCCGATTACGGCCATCCGCTCGAGCCCAATACCGGCCAGGCGCAGCGCGGGCCGCAGCCGGGTCTGGAGCAGGAGAATTTCTACGGCCTGGTGAACCGTGACCACCAGATCAACGAAGTCGACTCCGGCACGTTCGAGGTCTCGCACGAGTTCGAAAACGGCTTCCGCCTGCGCAACATCACGCGCTACGCCGAGACGCTGAACGACTATATCGCGACCAATCCGGACGACAGCCAGGGCAACGTCCAGAACGGCCTTGTCGCGCGGAACGTGAAGAGCCGGTACGAGGAAAACGAGACCTTCGTGAACCAGACCGACCTCGCCGGCACGTTCAATACCGGCCGCCTGGTCCACAATATCTCGACCGGCTTCGAATTCTCGGACGAGGAAACCGTGGCCGACGCCTATAGCGTCGACACCACCACGGCCGCCGACGGCACCACGATCGGCCGCGGCGATTGCGACCTGTACGGCGCGGGCGAGCCCAGCGGCTATAACTGTACGGACCTGTACAGCCCGTCCCCGAACGATCCCTGGTCGGGCGTCACGCCGCTGCGCGGCAGCGCGACCACGACCGAGGTCGACACCGCGGCGGTCTATCTGTTCGACACGATCGATTTCAGCCCGCGCTGGTCGGTCAATCTGGGCGTCCGCTGGGACGACTACAGCACCGAGACGTCGTCCGGCCTGTCGAACGAATCCGATTTCTTCTCCTACCAGGCCGGTCTGGTGTTCAACCCGACCGACAGCGCCTCGCTCTATGCCTCGGCCAGCTCGTCCTCCAGCCCGTCGGGCGTGACCGCCGGCGCCGGCGGCCAGAATCTCGGCGCCAGCAACGAGGACCTGAAGCCGGAGAAGAACTACACCTACGAAGTCGGGGCCAAATGGGGCCTGTTCGACGACCGCCTTCTGGCCACCGTGGCGGTGTTCCGCAACGAGCAGCAGGACGGCCACGTCGCCGTCGCCGCTGGCCGCGGCGCGCCGCAGCAGGCGATCGGGGAATCCCGCGTCGACGGCATCGAACTGTCGGCCAGCGGCCAGATCACCGACCGCTGGAGCATCTTCGCCGGCTATTCCTATCTGGACAGTGAGATCATCGACGACGGTCCGATCGGCACGGACGAGGGCAACCGCATGCCCAACACGCCGGAGCACAGCTTCACGCTGTGGACCACCTATCAGGTCACGCCGGACTTCGCGCTGGGCGGCGGCGCCCGCTACCAGGACGAGCGCTTCGGCAACACCGCGAACTCCACCTATGTGGAGGACTATTGGGTGGTCGACGCCTTCGCCGAATACCAGGTCACCGACCGGTTCGGACTCCAGCTGAATGTTAACAACCTGCTGGATGAGTTCTATTACGACCGGGTCTATACGACGCACATGGCCACGGTCGGGCAGGGCCGTCAGATCCTGCTCAGCGGCCTGTTCGAGTTCTAGGACCGGACAGCCGCGTTACGGGGTTGGCGTCCCCGGTCCGGAAGGGCCGGGGACGCGCCCGTTTCCAGGGTGCGTAAAAGGCTCGAGAGGTTCGTTCCGTGCTGCTCAGCATTCCCGACGTCCTGACCGCCGACCAGGTGGCGCGCTGCCGCCAGGTGCTGGACGCCGCCGAATGGGTCGATGGAGGGGTCACCGCCGGCGCCCAGTCGGGCATGGTGAAACGCAACATGCAGCTGCCCGAGGGGTCGGAGGCGCACCGCAAGCTGGGCGAGGCGGTTCTGGACGCGCTTGGCCGCTGCCCGCATTTCATTTCCGGCGCGCTGCCGGCGCGGGTCTTCCCGCCGCTGTTCAACCGCTATGAAGGCGGGCAGGAGTTCGGCGCCCATGTCGACAACGCCATCCGCCAGATTCCGGGCGGCGGGGGGCGCATCCGCACCGACCTGTCCGCCACGCTCTTCTTCAGCGCCCCCGACGAATATGACGGCGGGGAGCTGGTGGTGGAGGACACCTATGGCGAGCACACCGTGAAGCTGCCGGCGGGCAGCATGGTGCTCTATCCCTCCACCAGCCTGCACCGCGTCACCCCTGTCACGCGCGGGGCGCGCATCGCCTCCTTCTTCTGGATCCAGTCCATGGTCCGGGACGATGGCCAGCGCACGATGCTGTACAATCTCGACACGACCATCCAGAAACTGCGCGACGATGGCGCGGCCGAGGACCGTCTGGTCGAACTGACGGCCCATTATCACAATCTGCTACGCCGCTGGGCGGACGCCTGAGCCGGCGCGAGGACTTAGCCGAACCATGATCCTTCTCACCGCCGCAGCCCCCCTTGCGCCCGAGGCGCCCGCCGCCGCGCCAATTCCCGCGCCCGCGCTGGAGGCGCCGATTCTGCCCGACCTGACGCCCTGGGGCATGTTCATGGGCGCGGACATCGTGGTGAAGCTGGTCATTATCGGCCTGCTCGTCGCGTCGGTGGTCACCTGGACGATCTATCTGGCCAAGAGCGCGGAGCTGCGCTCCGCCCAGCGCCGCCTGCGCGACGCCATCGACGACGTGAATTCCGCCAGCTCCGTTCAGGACGCCGCGACCCGCGTCGGCGAGGCCGGTGCCCCGGGCGCCCTGGCCCAGGCGGTGGCGGAGGAGCGCGCGATCTCCCGCTCCACCGGCGCGGCCGACAAGGAAGGGGTGAAGGAGCGCGCGGTCTCCCGCCTGGAGCGGATCCAGGCCGGGGCCAACCGGCGCATGACGGCCGGGGTCGGCATCCTGGCCACGATCTCCAACACCGCGCCCTTCGTCGGCCTGTTCGGCACGGTCTGGGGGATCATGAACGCCTTTATCGGCATCTCGGAATCGCAGACGACGAACCTCGCCGTCGTCGCGCCGGGCATCGCGGAGGCGCTGCTGGCGACCGCGCTGGGTCTGGTTGCGGCGATCCCGGCTACGGTGATCTATAATCATTTCAGCCGGGCGGTCGGCGGCTGGCGCGCGAACCTGATGGATTTGTCCGCCGCGCTGCTGCGCCTGCTGTCGCGTGAACTGGATTCGGACGGAGCGCGGTAATGGGCATCAAGCTCAGCGGCGACAGCGACGAGCTTGAAGAAAGCCACGACATCAACGTCACGCCCATGCTGGACGTGATGCTGGTGCTGCTCATCATTTTCATGGTCGCCGCGCCGCTGGCCACCGTGTCGGTCCCCGTCGACCTGCCGGACTCCAATGCGCCGGCCGACCCGCGCCCGGACAAGCCGATCTATCTGTCCATCCGCGCCGACTCTACGCTCGCGCTCGGCGAGACCGACGTGACGATGGAGGGGCTGGGCGAGGCGCTGGCCGCCGAGACCGGCGGCGACACCGAGACGCGCGTCTATATCCGCGGCGACCGCGCGGTGGCCTATGGCGAGCTGATGGGCGTGATGAACGCCTTGCGGGCCGAGGGCTACAGCCAGGTTGGTCTGGTGGGGCTGGAGGACGTGGCACCCTGATGCTGCGGCAGTTCACCGATCCGGCCCGGCGTGTGTGGTCGATCTGCTTCTGCGTCGCAATCTTGATGCACGCGGGGGCGGCCGCCGCGCTGCTGGTGTCCCAGCCCTTCAAGGCGCAGGACGCGACCTCGCCAATGCAGATCGCGCTGCTGCCGCCGCCGCCGACGCCCGAGCCTGAGCCCGAACCGGAGCCGGAGCCCGAGCCGGAACCTGAGCCCGAGCCCGAACCGGAGCCGGAACCTGAACCCGAACCGGAGCCCGAGCCGGAACCGATCCCGGAGCCCGAGCCCATTCCCGAGCCGGTGACCCAGCCGGCCCCGCCGCCGCCGCCCCGGCCCACGCCTCCGCCGCCGCCGCGTCAGGCGACGGTCGCTCCCGCGCCGCCGGCGCCACCCGCGCCCCCGGCCAAGACCCAGGGCGAGATCAGCTGGGAGGCGCGCGTGGTCGCGCATGTGAAGCGCCACCAGCGCTATCCGCGCGAGGCCCGCTTCAACCGGGAGGAAGGCACGGTGCGCGTGCGTTTCACCGTGGACCGCGGCGGCGCCGTGCGCCTGCGCGAAGTGGTGGAGGGCAGCGGCCATCCCGATCTGGACGCGGAGGCGCTGGCCATGTTCGACCGCGCCTCGCCGGTGCCGCGCCCGCCCGAGGAGATGCGGGGCGCCCAGTTCACCTATGTCATCCCGGTGAATTTCGACCTGCACTGACCGGTCCGGTCATTGTAGCCCGCTCATTTCGGGCGGCCGGAATTTCTGGCCGCTCCCCTCCCGCGCCGCTAGCATGGGCGAAAGCGCGGCCGTCAGAGCCGCGCGGGACCGGGAGGACATCGATGCCGCTTCGCCTGACGCTGGCGGCCTGCGCCGCGCTGGCCGCGTATGCGGGCGCCGCGCACGCCCAGACGCAACAGCCCTCCGACGCGCTCGCCGCCGAATGCGGCCGCGACTGTCTGGAGGCGCTGGTCGACGACTATCTGGAGGCGTTGGCGGCGAACGACCCGTCCCGCCTGACGGTCACCGGCGATGTCCGTTTCACCGAGCAGGGCGTGGAGCTGCCGCTCGGCCATGGCCTCTGGAAGACGGCGAGCGGGATCGGGACCTATCGCCATATCTTCGCCGACCCGCAAATGGGCCAGGTCGGCGCCTATATGTCGGTGCGGGAGAACGGCCAGCCGGCGATGCTGGAGCTGCGCATGAAGCGCGAGCCCGGCGGCGCGGTCAGCGAGATCGAGACGCTGGTGATCCGCAACGCCGGCCAGGTCACCCGGATGGAGGAGGGCGGCTTCCCGCTGCCGCTCTGGACAGAGCCCGTGCCGGAGAGCGAGCGCCTGACGCGCGAGCAGCTGGTGCGCGCGGCGAATTCCTATTTCAGCGCGCTGGAGAACCAGGACGGGCGCGGAATCTACGCCTTCAGCGACGACTGCAACCGGCTGGAAAACTCCAACTACACGTCCAACGCCCAGGGTACGAGCTTCGAGGGTTCGCTGGACGACGCGCCGACCTATGCGGAGCTGAATATCGGCGCGCTCGGCTGCCGCGAGCAGTTCGAGACCGGCTATTTCGCCATCGACACCGAGCTGCACGGCCGCCGCTTCCCGGTCGTGGATATCGAGCGCGGCGCGGTCTTCGCCTGGGTGTTTTTCGACCATGACGGCAAGTCGAAGGAGATCACGCTGGCCGACGGCTCGAAGCGGCCGACCGGCAATGCGCTCTGGACCTGGCAGATGGGCGAGTCGTTCAAGATCGAACGCGGCCTGATCACCCATATCGAGGCCTGGATGGTGGAGGCCCAGTACCACCAGTCCGGCGGCTGGGACAATTTCGACCGCGATCATTATGGCATCGTCGACGCCGGGGGGATCGGCAAATGACCGCGCTTCTGAAAGCCGCCGCCGGGGCGCTGTGCGCCGCTGCGCTCGCCCCGGCCGCCGTCGCCGCGCCGTCCGAATGCGACCGGGACTGCCTGGTCGAAACGGCCCAGGATTTCCTGGACGCCGTGGCGGCGCACGACGCCTCGCTGCTGGACTGGAACGCCTATGCCCGCTGGACCCTGAACGGGATCGAGCTGCCGTTCAGCGAGGCGGTCTGGGCGCTGGAGAACGGCGTTTCGGATTCCTATCAATACATCGTGCCGGACGCGGAGACGGGCGAGGTCGGGATCGTCACGACCTGGACGTTCGACGGCACGCCGGCCCTGATGGCCGCGCGGCTGAAGGTCGAATGGGGCCGGCCGTCGGAGGCCGAGCTGATCGTGAACACCCAGGCCCGCGATGCGGAGACGGACTATGCGGCGCTGGCCAATCCGCTGCTGGGCGCCTCCACGGCGATCCCGGAGGCCTCGCGCCTGTCTCGCGATGATCTGGCCGGCTTCGCGGACTCCTATTTCGACGGGTTGGAGGCGCAGGCCTTCGGCCCCGTGGCGACCTCCTGCGCCCGCATCGTGAACGGCGCGCCGATGGAGTCCTGCGGCCTGTTCGAACCGGAACATACGGACACGGTCTCGCCGCGCCGCTTCGCCGCCGTCGACCCGTCGCGCGGCCTGGTCTTCGCCATCGTGCGCTATAACGACGACGGCGTGCGGGAGGGCGGCGCGCCGAACTCCACGCTGGCCGCGACCGTCCTGCGCATCACCAATAGCGAGATCACCCGGATCGAGACGGTGGCCGAGGGCGTGCACTATATGGCGCCGACCGGCTGGGACGGGGACTGACCCCGTCCCGGCGGCCGTCTATCGGTGACTGATCACCAGCGCTTCGGAAAACTCGCGCCGGCTCACCCGGCCGTCGCCATTGCTGTCCAGCGCTTCGACACCGTCGCCCTCGCCGAGCGCCAGCGCGCCGTCGCCGTTCTCGTCCAGCAGAGCGAACGCGCGTTCCGCGGCGTCGCCCAATGCGGTCTCCACCTCGTCCATGGAGATAATGCCGTCTCCGTCAGAGTCGAAGGCGGCGAATACGCCGTCGGCGTTCTGCGGCGCGGGATGAACGGTCTCGTCATGGACCGCTGCCAGCGACACGTTGCCGAAGGCCAGAAACATGTCTGGCCCGGCGTCTTCGGCTTTCAGGCGGATCATCGCGTCTGACTTCACGCCGATTGCGGCGCTCTGGTATTCGTCCCGGCTGATCGCGCCGTCGCCATTGGCGTCCAGGGTCTCGAAAAAGGGCCGCAGATCGGGCGCGGCCCCGGCGGGGAGGGTGCTGGTCAGAAGGGCGGAAACCCCGGCCGCGCCGATCACGGCGGCGAAGGCGGGGCGGGGATGTTTGCGGATGGCGGTCATGGCGGTCTCCACTGTCAGGTTGGCCTTGGGACGCGCCGGCCGCCGCACATAGTCCGCCATGAATTCCCGGAACAGGGCGCTGGCGGGACGGCCCTCCCTGCGGGCCCTGGCGAGGAAATCCCGCTTCAGGCTCCAGGGGACGCGGACCTTGATCGTCTCGCTCTTTTTCTCGTTCCGTTCGGGTTTCACGTGGCGGCTCCATGCGGCGCGGCGCGCGCCGAACAGCGCACGCCGCCAGCCTCAGGAAAACCGCAAAGCCGTGCGCACACAATGCGTTTCGTGTGCCCACGGCCTTTGCCCGCGATCACGGGGCGATGGTCAGACGGCGTCCTCGTATTCCGCCCGGGTGACGGCGCCGTCGCTATCGGCGTCGGCGCGCTTCAGGGCCTCCGCGACGCGTTCGCCGCCGTCCGGCGAGCCCAGCGGGTTGGCGGTCATCTCCGCCTCGGAAATCACGCCGTCGCCGTCGGAATCCAGCGTGTCGAAGGACCGGGTGCGCATGGTCAGCCACCGCGCCTCGAACTCTGCGAAGGACAGCGCGCCGTCGCCGTCCGCATCGCCTGCCATGAACTCGGCCAGCAGCGGCCGGGGCGGGCCGGAATCCAGCGGCGTCTGCGTCTGCTCCTGCCCGGTCCGGCGCATCGAATACAGGATCATGGTGCGCTCTTCGCCCTCGGGCGTCGTCATGGGCAGGAAGATCGGCCCGACATTCTGCTCCCCGGCGGACGGCGGGGTGAAGTCGGGCGATTCCGGCCGGCGCTCCAGGCGGATTTCGCGGGTCTCGCCGCCGCTGCGGTCCCGGCCGATCTCCTCAAGCGTGACTGCGCCGTCGCCGTCGGCGTCCAGGCGGTCGAAGGCCGCGCGCAGGTCGGGCGCGGCGCCGGCGGGGATCGTGCTGGCCAGAAGGGCGGATATTCCCGCCGCCCCCAGGACGGCGGCGAAGGCGGGGCGGGGATGTTTGCGGACGGTGTGCATGGCGGACTCCAGCGTTTGGGTTGCGGTGCGATGCGCTGGCCGCCGCACATAGTCCTCCATCAGCCGGCGCAGCGCTTCGCTGGCCGGAACGCCTTCGCTGCGCGCCTTCGCCATGAACGCCTGTTTCAGGCGCCAGGGCACACGCGCTTCGATCGTTTCGGACTTCTTCTGGGGCTTGTCGGTCTTCACCGGATCGGCTCCGTCTGCGGCGGTTCACGCCCGCCGAAACAGACACGCCGCCAGCATCACTCAAAGCCGCAAGTGGCCGGGACACAAGGGTTTTCGTGTCCGGACACCGATCCCCGCGAAACGCCTAGGCCAGGTGGAAGACCCGGGCGGCGTTTTCGCCATAGACGAGAGCTTTGGTCTCTTCGTCCAGCGGGGCGTCGTCCATGAACTGCACCGCCGGGGCGGTCGGCTGGTAGGGATAGTCGATCGCCCACATCACCCGGTCCGCGCCCAGCATGTCGATGGAGTACTGGAGCGCCAGCGGGTTTTCCTGTCCGGACGTGGTGATCCAGAAATTGCGCTTGAAATATTCGCTGGGCGTCAGCTCCAGCTTCGGCGCCACGCCGGATTTCAGGGCGCTGTTCTTGTGCATGTAGTCGAGGCGCCAGAGCCAGAAGGGGATGCCTTCCCCCATATGGCCGATCACGATCTTCAGCTTCGGGAAGCGGTCGAACAGGCCGCTGAAGATCAGGCGCAGGCAGTGGGTGCTGACCTCCACGCCATAGCCCCACAGGGCGTTTTCCATGCCGAACGTGTCGAACCCGCCGGCCATGTCCCAGCGCGGCGCGCGGGGATGGATATAGATCGCGGCGTCCAGCGCCTCGGCGGCCTCGAAGATCGAGAAATATTTCGCCTGGTCGTACCACTCATTGTGCGTGTGGCTGTTCACGACCAGGCCGTGCAGCTTCAGCTGGGTGATCGCCCGCTCGATCTCTTTGGCGGCGCCCTCCGGATCCTGCGGCGCGAAACTGGCCAGACCCGCGAACCGGGTCGGGTTCTTCGCGATTTCCACCACCAGCGCGTCGTTGGCGGTGGCGGCGAGGGCGGTGGCGGTCGGGGCGTCGAACATCTGCACGCCGGGGGCGGTCAGGGACAGGACGTGCATGTCGACGCCGCATTCGTCCATCACGCGGATGCGTTCATCCCAGTCCAGCAGGCCGTCCAGCGTGTATTGCCGCGGCGGGTTGTCGCCATAGACGTCGCGCACCAGGCGCATGTCCAGGCTTTGCTGGCCGGATTTCGAGATGCGGTTCAGCTCCGCCGCGACCTCGGGAATCGAAAACGCCTCCTCCGTCGCGATCCTGCGCACCGCGAGTCCTCCCCAGCCAGAATTTCGACGACAAGCGCCCCAACAGCCGAGGGTTATAAGGTTATCACGTTCCCGCCCGGCATCGCGCTTATATCGGGCCAAAACCCCTTGTGCGAGTGAGACTTAGGCGCACAACATTAATCTCTTGTCATAAAAGAACGCGCCCTCCGGGGGAGAGGGCGCGTTCGGGTGCTTTTCAGCGACGGGTGAGGGGATCAAACCCGGTCGCGCACCTTATCGGCGGCCTTGTCGACCGCTTTTCCTGCCTTGGTCTGGGCCTTGCCGGCCGCTTTCTGGGCCTTGCCTTCGGCTTCGCCCGACTTGTTGCCGGTCAGCTTCGCCGCGCCTTCCTTGAGGGCGCCGGCCGCCTGATTTTTGGCGCCGGCCGCCTTGGTCTTCGTTGCGGCTTTTTTCATGTCGCCCATGGCGATCTCTCCGTCTCGTTTGACGGTCTTTAAACGGGAAGGGGCGCGCCGCAGTTCCCCTGCGGCGCGCCCCTCTTGCATAGACAAAAATCAATCTGCCGGACGGCGTCAGACGCCCTCGGGCACGTCCCAGCCGCGGCGGTGGCAGGCCGCCAGCAGCGTGTTGCGCAGCAGGCCCGCGATGGTCATCGGGCCGACCCCGCCGGGGACCGGTGTGATGCTGCCCGCAACCTCGCTGGCCGAGGCGAAATCGACATCGCCGACCAGCTTGGTCTTGCCTTCGCCCTTTTCCGGCGCCGGCACGCGATTGATGCCGACATCGATCACGCAGGCGCCGGGCTTCACATGCTCCCTTGTCAGCATTTCGGGGCGGCCGACGGCGGCGACCAGGATGTCCGCCGTCTGGCACACCGCCGCCAGGTCCGCGGTGCGCGAATGGGCGATGGTGATCGTGCAGTTCTTTTCCAGGAACAGCAGCGCCGCCGGCTTGCCGACCAGGATGGAGCGGCCGACCACGACGCAATGCTTGCCGCTCAGGTCGCCCAGAGTCTCTTCCGCCAGGATGACGCAGCCCGCCGGGGTGCAGGGGCGCAGGCCCGGCTGGCCCAGGACCAGCCGTCCGGCGCTGGCCTCGGTCAGGCCGTCGACGTCCTTGTCCGGATGGATCGCGGCGATCACCCGGTCGCTGGAAATATGCTTGGGCAGCGGCAGCTGGACCAGGATGCCGTCCACCTCCGGATCGGCGTTCAGGCGGGCGACCAGATCCACGACCGCTTCCTCGGTCGTGTCGGTGGGCAGCTTGTGCTCCAGGCTGCGCATGCCGGCGGCCTCGGTCTGCTCCACTTTGTTTCGGACATAGACCTTGCTGGCCGGATCCTCGCCCACCAGCACCACCGCCAAAGCGGGGGCCGCGCCATGGGCGGCCGTCAGGGCCTTCGCCGCCTCGCCCACGCGGGCGCGGACGCTCGCCGCCACGGCCTTGCCGTCGATAATGCTCGCGGTCATGGATTTCCTCCTGTTGTGTTGTCCAGCAGCGTGCGCGCCCGGGCCAGCGTTTCCGCCCCCGCCGTCACCGCCACCGTTTTGAGTCTCGATTTGCCGCCGCGCGTCACGGACACCGCGCGTTTCGGCGCGCCCAGCGCCTTGGCCAGCAGCGCCTCAAGCGCCGCGTTCGCCTTGCCGTTTTCCGGTTTCGCCCGCACCCGCGCGGCCAGATAGCCGTCGCCCGGCCCGTCGACCCGGTCAAACGCCGCGCCGGGCGTCAGACGGACGCGCAGCAGGAATCCCTCGGCCGTCACGGTCAGCGCGCCGTCGCTCAATAGCCGAGCAGCAGCCGCCGGCAGATCAGCTTGACCAGTTGCAGGGCGATCAGGGCCAGGATCGGGGTGATGTCGACCCCGCCGATCGGGGGAATCACCCGGCGGAACGGCCGCAGCAGCGGCTCGGTCAGCGCGTTGGAAAAGCTCCAGAAGGACTGGACGATCTGGTTGTACCGGTTGATCACGTCGAACGCGATCAGCCAGGACAAGACCGCCTGGATAATGATGACCAGCTGGACGAGCCCGATCAGGGTGCTGATGAGCCAGTAGAGAATTCCGGCCACGGTCCGCGGCTCCCGTTCTGCGTTGGGCCGCTTTTAGCGCGCCGGGGCGAAAGCGCAAACCGCCGTGAGGCGCTTGCTTGACGCACAAAGGCGGCCCGGCCATATAGCCGCCCACGCTTGCGATGGGGCCGTAGCTCAGTTGGGAGAGCGCGACGTTCGCAATGTCGAGGTCAGGGGTTCGATTCCCCTCGGCTCCACCAATCCTCCGCCGGCCCGGCCGGCTTCCCTTGAAACTTGCCCGTCCGGGCCGCGAAGTTTAGGTCTGTAGCCGGATTTCCGGCGAAGGACCGGTTTGCGATGGCGTGGTTGCGGCGATTCGGGCGCGTGCGGGCGGGGGCATGGCTGTGCCTTGCGTTGTCGCTGTGCCTGCTGGCCGCGCCGCTGGCGGGCGAGGCCGTGGCCGAGCTGGTCCCGGACGACTGCGCCAGCGTTTCGGCGGACGCCGGGGTCCACCAGCCGGGCCATTCCGGCGCCGGTCACAAGCATCACGCCCATAGCTGCGGCGGCTGCCATGTCCATTTCATGGGCGTGCGGCTTTCCACGCCGCCGGCCGCGTCCGCCCCGGCGGGCCGGGTCCGGCCGCCTCTGTACGCCGCGCCGCCGCAGGCCGCGCCGCCCGGGCTTTTCCGTCCTCCCCGCGTCTGACGGCCATACGGGCGCCTGCGCCCGCACTTCCGTCCGCCGGACACGAGGAATCCGTTTATGCGAAATCTGTTTGCGCGCGCATTTTGCGCGCCGCTTGCCCGTCCGCGCCGCGGCCGGGCGATGCTCGTCGCGTCCGCCTGCCTGCTGATCGCCGCCTGCGGCGAGCCGGAGGCCGCCGCCGAAGACCATAACGAGGAAGCCGCTCACGCCGAGGCCGCTCATGATGCCGGTCATGAGGCCGGCCATGAAGAAGGCCATGAGGATGTCGTGCGCCTGCCGGAGGCGGATTTGCGCGCCGCCGGCGTCGTGGTGGAACAGGCGGCCGCTGGCCCAATGGCCCATGCGATCAGCCTGCCGGCGGAGATCGGGTTCGACCCCGACCGGCTCGCCCGCATCTCGGCCCCCGTCGGCGGCATCGCGCGGGAGATTCCGGTGTCGGAGGGCGATCATGTCTCGCCCGGCGACATCCTGGCCGTCATCTCTAGCCGCGACCTGGCCGATCTGAAGGCGGAGTTTCTGTCCGCCCAGGCGGTGGAGACGCTGGCGCGAACCGAATTCGCCCGCGCCGGGGAATTGTTCGAGGCCGACGCCGTCTCGGAGTCCGAATATCTGGCGGACCGCGCCGATTACGACCGCGCCATCGCGGCGCGCGCCGCGGCGGAGACCAAGCTGCACGCGCTGGGCCTGGGGCACGAGATCATCGACCGGCTGCGCCAGGCCGACGACGGGGAGCATTCGCTGTTCCGCCTGACCTCGCCCATCGCGGGGCGGGTCGTGCGCCGCTCCCTGACGCTGGGCGAGGCGATCGAGCCGGAAGAGGGCGTGGGCCAGCCGCTGTTCGTCGTGGCGGACACCGGCGTAGTCTGGGCCGACATCACCGTGTTCGAGGCCGATCTCGCCCGGGTGTCGGAGGGCGACCCGGTGACGCTGGCCGGCGATTCCGGCCCGGCGCTGGCGGACGGGATGGTCAGCTTCGTCTCGCCTTTGATCGACCCGGATTCGCGCACCGGAACGGCGCGCGCGGTGCTGGACAATCCGGACGGCGCGCTGCGCCCCGGCCAGTTCCTGACCGCGCGGATCGAGACGGGCGCGGGGGCGAGCGCCCTGCGCGTGCCGGCCGATGCAGTGCAGACGGTGGAGGGCCGCCAGGCGGTGTTCACCCCGCATGAGGACGGCTTCGCGCCGCGCCCGGTCGCCACGGGCCGCGCCGCGGACGGCTATGTCGAGATCCTGTCCGGCCTCGAAGCCGGGGAGGCCTATGTCGCCGCCGGGGCCTTCACCCTGAAGGCGGAACTCGAAAAGTCGTCCTTCGGCGACGGCCACGCGCATTAGGAGGCGGCGATGCGAAACCTGATGCACCGGGTCGCGGGCGGACGCCTGCTGGCCATCGTCGCGGCGCTGGCGGCCTCGGCCGGTGGCCTGTTCGCCTTCCGCGCCCTGCCGGTGAACGCCTTTCCGGACGTGACGCCGTCTCTCGTCCAGGTCTTCACGGAGACCGAGGGCCTGGCCCCCGAAGAGGTCGAACGCTACGTCACCTATCCGGTGGAGACCGCGATGGCCGGCCTGCCGCGGCTGGACCGCATCCGGTCGGTGTCCAATTTCGGCCTGTCCGTCGTGAACGTCTATTTCGAGGACGGCACGGATATCTATTTCGCACGTCAGGTCGTGGCCGAGCGCCTGGCCGAGGCGCGCGCCGCCATCCCCGAGGGGTTCGGCGAGCCGCAGATGGGCCCGATCTCCACCGGGCTCGGCATCGTCATGTATTTCCGCCTGATCGACGAGACGGGCGCCCGCTCCCTGGTGGAGCTGCGGGAGATCCAGGACTGGATCGTCAAATACCAGCTGCAGACCGTTTCGGGCGTCACCGAGGTGCTGTCGCTGGGCGGCTATGAAAAGGAATACCAGGTCAGCGCCGCGCCGGACGCGCTGCTGCGCTACGGGCTGGAGATCGGCGACGTGGTGCGGGCGCTGGAGCGCGGCAACCGGACCGAAGGCGCGCAATTCCTGGAGGTCGGGGCGGAGCAATATACCGTGCGCGGCGTCGGCCTCGCCCGTGACGCGGAGGATCTGCGCCAGACCGTGCTGAAGGTGGAGGACGGCCGCCCGGTGCGCGTCGGCGATGTGGCGCAAGTGGCGGTCGGCGGCGGCGTGCGGCAGGGCCTGGCTACGGCCGACGGCGAGGGCGAAGTCGTCGCCGGCCTGGTGCTGAAGCTCTACGGCGCCAATACCTCGGACGTGATCGCGCGCGTGCATGAGCGGTTCGACTCGATCAACGCCGCCCTGCCGGACGGCGTGCGCGCCGAGCCCTATTACGATCAGGCGGAGCTGGTGAACCGCGCCGCCTCGACCGTCACCACCGCGCTGTGGCAGGGCGCGCTGCTGGTCGCGCTGGTCATCTTCGCCTTTCTGCGCGGCTGGCGGCCGGGTCTGGTCGTCGTCGCCTCCATCCCGTTTTCCGCCGGGTTCGCCTTTATCGGCATGGGAGTTCTGGGCATTTCCGCCGACCTGATGTCGCTCGGCGGGGTCGCCATCGCCATCGGCATGATGGTCGATGGCGCCATCGTGATCGCGGAGAACGTCGACCGCGCTCTGCGCGCATCGAATAGCCGCCCGATGCGGGAGGTCGTGGCCGAAGCCTCTGCGGAGGTGATCGCGCCGCTGGCCGCCGCGGTGGCGGTCGTCATCGTCGTCTTCCTGCCGCTGTTCTCCCTGCAGGGGGGGGAGGGCAAGACCTTCCGCCCGCTGGCCGCGTCCGCGGCGCTCGCCATGACCGGATCGCTGATCTACGCGGTGTTCATCGCGCCGGCGCTGTCCGCCGCGCTGATGCGGGCCGGACGGGGCGCGGACGGCGGGGCGGGGCGGTTCGGCGCCTGGGCCCAGCGCGGGGCGCAGGTCTTCGTGCGCAACCGGCTGGCCGCCGTGGCGCTGGCCGTCGGCATGCTGGCGCTGGGAGGGCTGGCCGCCTCGCGTCTGGGGTCGGAATTCACCCCGGCGCTGGAGGAAGGCGACATCCTGGTCCGCGTCACCATGGCGCCGTCGATCTCCCTGACCGAGGCGCGCGAGACCATGACGCGCATCGAGGCGCGGCTGCTGGACACGTTCCCGGAGATCGAGACCGTCGTGTCCCGCATCGGGCGGGGGGAGGTCGGCGCCCATGCCGACCCGACCAACAGCTCGGAATCCTTCGTCGCCACCAAGCCCCGCGGCGGGTGGCGGCCGGGCATGACGCCGGCGCGCCTGCGTGCGGAGATTTCCGAGACGCTGGAATCCTGGCCGGGCGTCGTCGCCAATGTGGGCCAGCCCATCGCCATGTCGGTCGACGAATTGCTGACCGGCACAAAGGCGGAGCTGGCGGTGAAGATTTTCGGGCCGGACACCGACGTGCTGCTGGAAAAATCGGCGGAGGTTCAGGCCTTGCTGACCGATGTGCGCGGCGCGGCGGACGTGCAGGCGGACCAGATCACGGGCGCGCCCCAGCTTGTGGCGCGCGTGGATCGCGCCGCCATCGGCCGCTACGGCATGGATGTGGAGGACGCGCTGGACGCGCTGCGCGCCGCCATCGGCGGGGCGGAGGCCGGCGTGCTGTTCGAAGGCGTGCGCCAGTTCCCGGTCGTGGTCCGCTTCCGCGAGGACGCGCGCGACTCGGTGGACGCCGTGCGCCGCCTGGTCCTGACCGCGCCGGACGGCGCTCAGGCGCCGCTGGAGGCGGTGGCGGATATCCAGACCGTCGTCGGCCCGCGCCAGATCACGCGCGAGGACGGGGAGCGGTTCATCTCCGTCCAGGCCAATGTGCGCGGGCGGGACATCGGCTCCTTCGTCGCGGAGGCGCAGGAGGCGGTGGCGGACGCCGTATCCCTGCCGCCCGGATACCGCATCGCCTGGGGCGGCCAGTTCGAGCTGCAGCAGCAGGCCAACGCCCGCTTCGCCGTCGTGCTGCCGGTGACCCTGGGCGTGGTGTTCGTGATCCTGCTGCTGGCCTTCGGGCGGCTGAAATCGGCCTGCCTGATCCTGTTGAACGTGCCGCTGGCGCTGACCGGCGGGGCGATGGCGCTGTGGATCGCGGGCCTGCCGCTGTCGGTGCCGGCGACCGTGGGTTTCATCGCGCTGTTCGGCGTGGCGCTCGGCAACGCCATGGTGCTGGTCAGCTTCATGGACGAGTTCGCCCGGTCGGGCCGGCCGCTGGATACGCTGGCGGTGGAGGCGGCGGGGCGGCGGGCCCGCCCGGTCCTGATGACCGCGACCACCACCGCGCTCGGCCTCGCGCCGCTGCTGTTCGCCAGCGGCGTGGGGGCGGAGGTTCAGCGGCCGCTGGCCACCGTGGTGATCGGAGGGCTGGTGACCTCCACGGCGCTGACCCTGCTGATCCTGCCGGCGCTGCACCGCTGGTTCGCACCCGTCCCTGCCGGGGACGCGCAGCCGGCGGCGCAGGCGCAGGCGGATCCTGCGGTCACCTGACCCCGAGATAGTCCAGCTTGCCCAGTGTCACGCCGTTGGAGCGCAGGATCGCGTAGGCGGTCGTGACGTGGAAGAACAGGTTCGGCAGGGCGAAGGTCAGCAGATAGTCCTGGCCCCGGAACGAATAGGTGTTCGGGCCGGCCTTCAGCGAGACCTCGCGGTCCTCGCTGCCGTCGATCTGCTCGGGCGTTACGCCGTCGAAGAAGGCGATGGTGCGCGCGATGCGCTCCTGCAGCTCGGGGAATGTCGTCTCGACGTCCGGCCACGATTCGGGCTCCTGACCGGCGAGGCGGGACAGGCACAGCCGGCCGGCGTCGGCGGCGACGAAGACCTGGCGGAGCAGCGGAAACATGTCGGGCGCCAGGCGCAGCTGCAGCATCACCGCCGGGTCGATCTTCCTGTCGGCGCAATGCGCCTCCGCCTTTTTCAGGATGGCGGACAGATTGGTCAGATAGGCCCGGAACACCGGGACCGAGGCCTGATACATCGAAAGTGTCATGGACGTTTCCCCGCCGGCGTCCGCCGCGCCCCGTGCGCGGCCCGCTCTGGCGGCGGGAATTTGGCCGCGCGCGGCGGGTCTGGCTAGGCCCGCGGGGCGGCGTCGCCGCGCACGACCTGCAGGCGGGGCGATTCCGCGCCCGGCATGCGCACGCGCTGGACTTCGTCGAACAGGCGGTTGCGCACGGCCTCGCCCTTGCTCGCGGTGCAGAAGCGGCAGAGCGCGTCGACATCGGCATAGGACAGGTTCACCGCGCGGCGGCCGCGAACCTCCAGCACGCCTTCGGTGGAATAGATCGTCTCTTCGTCGCTATCGACCAGCTCCTCGGAGAGCTTCTCGCCGGGCTGCAGGCCGATCAGCTTGATCTCGATATTCGGCGCGACGGCCGGCGGCGCCAGCAGGTCGATCATCCGCCGGGCCATGTCCATGATCTTCACCGGCGCGCCCATTTCCAGCACGAACACGCCCGGGTCGCGCTCGCCGCGCTCCTCGGCCACGTCCGCGGCGTGCAGGACCAGCTGCACGGCCTCCGGAATGGTCATGAAATAGCGTTCGACCTCCGGGTGGGTCACGGTGACCGGCCCGCCGGCCTCGATCTGGCGGCGGAAGATCGGCACGGCCGAGCCGTTGGAGTTCAGCACATTGCCGAAGCGCACGACGGAGAAATGCGTGTCGCCGTCGGCGTTCAGCCCGCGCACCAGCGTCTCGGCCAGCCGCTTGGTCGCGCCCATGACGCTGGACGGGTTCACCGCCTTGTCGGTGGACAGCAGCACCATCTGGCCGACGCCAAGCGACTGCGCGGCCTTCGCCACGTTCGCGGTGCCGGCGATATTGGTCAGGATGGCGTCGCGCGGGTGGGTCTCCATCAGCGAGACGTGTTTCAGCGCGGCGGCGTGATAAATCCGCTCCGGCCGCTGTTCCTCGATCCCCGCGGCCACGGCCTTTTCGTCGCGCACGTCGCACAGCGCCGCGCGCCGCGACAGAGACGGGTAGTTGGAGCCGATCTCGCGGTCGATCTCGAACAGCGGGGTCTCGGCGATGTCCAGCATGGTCAGGTGGCTGCAGCCGAGCGCCGCCAGCTGGCGGGAGATTTCGGAGCCGATGCTGCCGCCCGCACCGGTGACCAGCACGCGCTTGCCGCGCACGCCGGGCACGAATTCGGGGCTGTTCAGGTTCACCGGCTGGCGCGACAGCAGCTCTTCCAGCCGCACCTTGCGGAACTGCAGCGCCTTGCGGTCCTGCTCCGTCAGTTCGGTGACCTTGGGCAGGCGCAGGATCGGCGCCTCGGTCCGGCGCAGCTTGGCCAGCACCGTCTCGTCCACCCCGGCCATGGAGGTCGGGGAGTCGACGAAGACGAGGGAGAAATTCAGCCGGTCGCGATGGGTCAGCGTCTCGACGATGCCGACCAGCTCATGCGTCGATCCCATGACCCGGGCGCCGATGATGGCGCTCTTGGACGGCAAATCCTCCAGGATCACGCCGATCGGGCGATAGGGGGCGTTGGTGTCGCGGATGTCGAACAGGGCCCGCTGCACCCGCACGCTGTGGCCGACCAGAACGACCATCGGCTTGGCGCTCATCTGGCTGGGGCTGCGGAACGGGGCCACGATGTCCAGCAGCCAGCCCTCGGCCCGGGCGCGCACGACCAGGCGCGCGGCGGCCATCGCGCCGGTGGTCAGGAACCAGCTGACGACAAGGACGGAGCGGGGCAGGACCGCCGCCCGGCTGGTCAGGAAGGCCAAGATCAGGAAGGCCAGCGCGCCGACCACGGTCATGCGGATGACCAGGCCGACATCGTGCGCCGAAACGGTGCGCCATTGGCGCCGCTCAACCTTGCCGGCGATGAAGACCCCGGCGATGGAGGCCGAATACAGCAGGCCGAGGCTCAGAATGCCCCGGCCGAGCTCGCTGCCGAGCCACCAGGACAAAGGCTGGTCCACCACGACCGCGCAGGCGCACAGATAGGCCGCAAACGCGATGACGGCGTCGAAAGCCAGCCGCGCCGCCCAGTCTCCGAACCGATTTCCCACCATCCGACTCAATCTACTCGCACATGCACAATGAAGGATAGACCAAATCTTTCACACGGTTAGGAAATCCTTCCCGCGGCCGGAGCCAATCCCCCGAACGGGGGAGTGGCTTTATCGAACGCGAGTAGAACAGTTCTGACTGCAAGTCAGGTTGTAGGCATGTTTTCGGCCGGCGCCCAGTTCCCGTGCACGCCGGAGCGCAGCATGAAGGGCAGGCTGATCGTGGTCTGCGGACCCTCCGCCAGCCGCAGCGGATCGAAGATCAGCAGGTCGGTGCGCCGCGAATTGCCGTGATTGGCCAGCGCCAGCAGCCAGCCTTCGCCCTCCGGCGCGTCCTTGGACTTCGGCACGAACTGCATTTCCTGGAACACGATGTCCGGCCCGCCCCAATAAGTCTGCGGCGCGCCGGTCATGAAGTCCTGGTGCACCAGCGTGTTGACGAAGAACAGGCCGATATCGGCAGGCGTGGAGGGCAGATCGACCGGCTTGGTCGGATCGGCGGTGTGGTACCAGCCATGGCGGTAGGGGTGCATGGCGTAGCGGTCGTCGATCCGCGGCAGTTCGCCCGGGATCGGCGCGATCGGGGCGGACTGTTCGAACCCGTCGCTGTTGGAGCCCATGTCCACGGTCCAGCGGATCATCATCGGCGCGGCGGTTTCGGGATTGAACGGCGCCCCGGTGACGTCCGGGAAGAACGGCATGCCGTTCGACTGGCCGACCGGCAGGTCGATATGGACATTCTGGCCCTCGTTGAAGGCGTTCAGCACGTGGGCGTTGAAACAGGCCGGGGCGCTGAACCAGCGCACGTCCTTGGCGTCGCCGCCGCGCGGCATCACGCCCAGATACATCTCCTTGTTCGGGTCATAGCCGAAATGCGGCAGGCCGGCCTCCAGCCGCTGCCAGCTGCCGATCACCGGCAGGACCGGGAAGACGACATAATCCTCGGTCACCGCGAAATCATGGATCATCGAGTAATAGGGCGGCTCCAGATAGACCTCGCGCTCCAGCGTCCCGTCCGGGGCGATCTCGATATAGGCGATGGAGGCGGTGCAGAGCCCCTTCGCGGCATAGGAGAAGGCGATCATCTGCCCGGTCTTCGGGTCGATCTTCGGGTGGGCGGTGAAGGTCTGGGCCGTCAGCTTGCCGTCCAAATCGGTGTAGCCTTCGGTCTCCAGCGTCCAGGGGTCCATCAGGACCGGCGGGCTGTCTTCCTTCAGCGCCCACAGCTTGCCGCCATGCACCAGGACATTGGTGTTGGCGGTGCCGCGATATTTGCCTTTGACGGACTCGTCGTCGCCCAGCGGATTGCGGTAGGCGCCGAACAGCGCCTCGCCCGCCTTTTCCTCGGCGACATATTTGTCGGTCCGCACATAGCGGTGTTTGAAATGGACCCGGCCGTGATCGAAATAGAAGGCCGAAACCGCGCCGTCGCCGCCGAAATAGATATCGTCGCCGAATTTCGGCGGATAGTGCGGGTCGGGCCGGACATGGAAGAAGGCGCCGTTCATGTCGGCCGGGACCTCGCCCTCGACCTCCAGATCCACGAGGTCGGCCTCGAACCGCATGGGCTCGTTATAGCCGGCGAACGTCGGCGTATCCGGAAACTTGACCATGAACTCCCTCCCGTCGGCGGTCTTGCCGCCATCATAGCCGTCTGCGCGGCCTGCCTTCTATTGCTGGATCGATTGCAGATACACGATCAGCGCGTCCACCGTGCGCGGATCGAAGGTGAAGCGGGGCATGTCCGCATGGCCCACGCGCATCCCGTCCATCAGGTCCATTTCCAGCGTCGCGGTGTTGTAGCTGGCCAGCACCGTGCGCAGGGGCGGCGCGCCCTCCAGCGGGCTGGCGCCCGACGGGCCGATGGAATGGCAGGTCGCGCATTCGGTCGCGGCGATGATCTGGCCGCGCTGGGCGCGCGTCTCCGTCACCGGCGTCTCGTCGGCGCTTGCGCAGGCGCCGAGCAGCGCTGCGCCAGCCAAGGCGGAAGCGGAAAAAAGACGGATCATTGCGGCCTCCCGAAGACGTTCGAGCGAGGGGGGCAGTCTAGCGCGTCCGCGCGCCGCACCGCCTGCGACGAATTGGCGGCCGACGGCCACCTCAGCCGGAATAGAGGACCAGTCCCAGCACCGCCAGCGCCCCCAGCGCCAGCAGCAGAAAGGCCAGCTTTCCGGAGGCGCGGGGCGCCGGACGGCCCCCGGCATGGCCCCGCATCATGTCCAGACCCTTGCCAGCCGCCGCGATCAGCAGTTTGCGCCGGGTTTCCGGCGCCGCCATCCGCTCCAGCTCCGCCCGGCGGCGCGCGTATTCGTCCGCGTCGAAAGCGCTGACGCGCGCCATGCCCAGTTGCGGATCGGCCAGCCAGCCGTCGATGGCGTCCCGGGCCTCGCCGGCGTTCCTGAGCTGCAGGTCGAGGCCGAACGCGGCGCTCTGCATCCTCTCCACCACCTCCGGCGCAAGCGGCCGGGTGTCCAGCCGGCTGTAGCGGTCGTATGCGGCGAGATCGGCGCGCAGCGTGCGCAGGGCCGTGTTCAGTTCCTCATACCGCTTGCCCTGCTCGACGACGAGCAGGCTGAGCGCGCTCTTCGGGCCGGCGGGCGGCTTGGGCGGTTTCTTTTCCGGGAATGGCGGGGCGGCGGCCGGCGCCGGTTTCGACCCGGCGTGGTTGCGCGCCTGGCTGCCCTGCTGGCTGCCCATCGTCTCGGCGCCGTTTGAGTCGTAGGTGGGCAGGCCGGCCGCCGCGCGGGCTCGCTCGGTCTGGAATTTCACTTCGTCCCATTTCGCCATCGCGCCGCTCCGGCCTGATGCGTCCCCGGGAAAAGACTAATGGCGCCCCGTGCAGCGTCAAACCGCGCGCGGTTAGACGATCAGGGCCTTCAGCGTCTCCACGCGGTCGGCCTCGGCCGCCGGCTTGTCGGTGCGGATCCGGGCGATGCGGGGGAAGCGCATGGACAGGCCGGATTTGTGGCGCGTGGATTCGTGGATGGAGTCGAAGGCGACCTCCAGAACCAGCGTCTTTTCGACCTCCCGCACCGGGCCGAACCGCCCGACCGTGTTGGCGCGCACGAATTTGTCCAGCCAGGCCAGCTCCTCGTCCGTGAAGCCGAAATAGGCCTTGCCGACAGGCAGCAGGCCGCCCTCGGAATCCCACGCCCCGAACGTGTAGTCGGAATAGAAGCTGGACCGTTTGCCGTGGCCCCGCTGGGCGTACATCAGCACGCAATCGGCGGTCAGCGGATCGCGTTTCCATTTGTACCAGAGGCCCGCCTTGCGCCCGGCGACATATTCGCTGTCCCGCCGCTTCAGCATCACGCCCTCGATCGCCGATTCGCGCGCGCCCTCGCGCAGGCGGGCCAAATCGTCGAAATCCTTCGCCGTGATCAGCCGCGACACGTCGAACCGCTCGGGGTCCAGCCCCTCGGCGAACGCCTCCAGCCGCGCCCGCCGCTCCGTCCAGGGCCGGGTGCGGACATCCCGCTCGCCGTCGATCAGCAGGTCGTACAGCCGGACAAAAGCCGGGTGCTCGGCCAGCATCTTCTTCGTCACCGTTTTGCGGTTCAGCCGCTGCTGCAGCGCGTTGAAGCTCGCCGCCGCGCCGCCATGCGCGTCCGCGCCCTGGCCGGCGCCGCGCACCAGCAATTCGCCGTCCGCCACGCCCTCGCGCAGGAAGGCTTCGGCGACCTCCGGAAAGCTGCCGGTGATGTCGTCGCCGGCGCGGCTGTACAGCCGGGTCTGGCCGCCGGCGCGCACCAGCTGGACCCGCACGCCGTCCCATTTCCATTCGGCGGCGTAGTCGGACAGGTCCGCCTCGCCCTCCAGCGGCTGGGCCAGCATGAAGGGGCGGAAGACCGGCAGGCCGCGCGCGTCGGGCCGCTTGCCGTCTCCGGCGCCCCAGGCGAACAGCGCCGGGTAGGGGGCGTCGATCCCGTGCCAGACCTCTTCGACATCCTCCACCGGCAGGTCGACCGCCTGCGCAAACGCCGTCTTGGCCAGCCGGGCGGACACGCCGACGCGCATTCCCCCGGTCGCCAGTTTCAGCACGGCGTAGCGTTCGGAAGCGTCCAGCCGATCCAGCATGGCCGACAGCGCCGCCGGGGCGTCCAGCCGGGTCAGACGCGACAGCCGCTCCACCGTCTCGCCCAGGCTCAACGCCTCGGGCTTCGCGTCCAGCACGGCGTCCGGCGGGGCGGGCCAGATCAGCGCCACCGTCTCGGCCAGGTCGCCGACATAGTCATAGCTCATGGCGAACAGGTCCGGGTCGACCCGCTCGGTGACCATCTGGCGGATCACGCCGGCCTTCACCCCCGGTAGGCTCAGCTCCCCGGTCAGCGCGGCCAGCGCCCAGCCCCGGTCGGGGTCCGGCGCGGAGCGCAGATAGTCGCCGATCAGTTTCAGCTTGGCGTTGCGGCTGCGCGTATAGACCAGCCGCTCCAGCAATTCGGCGAAGGCGCGCATCAGGCCCGGTCCCGGCCCAGAGAAGGGCGGGGAGAGGGGGGGCGAGGCTCAGTCATCCTCGTCCTCCAGCCCCGACAGATGCAGCGCGCGCGCCTTTTTCTGCTGGCTGCGCCGCCAGTGGACCAGCGCGTCGTCGCGGCCGTGGGTGACCCAGAGTTCCTCGGGGTCCAGCTCGGTCACCGTGGCGGTCAGCTCGTCCCAGTCGGCGTGGTCGGAGATCACCAAAGGCAGCTCCACATTCCGCTGCCGCGCCCGCTGGCGCACCCGCATCCAGCCCGACGCCATGGCCGTGATCGGGTCGGGCAGGCGGCGGCTCCAGCGGTCGTTCAGGGCCGACGGCGGGCACAGCACGATTTCGCCTTTCAGGTCCGCCTTCTTCGCGTCCGCGACGGGGCGGAGGTCGCCCAGATCGATCCCGTGCGCCCGGTACAGGTCGCACAGCCGCTGCAGCGCGCCATGGATATGGATCGGCCGGTCCCAGCCGGCGGACCGCAGCTCCAGGATCAGGCGCTGCGCCTTGCCCAGCGCATAGGCCCCGGCCAGCACGCAGCGGTCCGGATTGGCGCGCGCCGCCGCGATCAGCTTGCGCGCTTCGTCCGCCGCGTCCGGGTGGCGAAAGACGGGCAGGGCGAAGGTCGCCTCGGTCACGAACACGTCGCAGGGGACCGGCTCGAAGGGCGGGCAGGTCGGGTCCGGCCGCCTTTTGTAATCGCCGGAGACCACGACGCGCTCGCCGTCCTTCTCCATCACGATCTGGGCCGAGCCCAGGATGTGCCCGGCCGGAACGAAGCGGACGTCCACCCCGCCCAGCCGCAGCGTCTCGCCATAGCGGACCGGCTGGCCGGACTGCGGGCCGTACCGGCATTCCATAATGTCGAGGGTTTCCGGCGTGGCCAGCACCGCGCCGTGCCCGCCGCGGGCGTGGTCGGCATGGCCATGGGTCACCAGCGCGCGGTCGCGCGGGGCCGATGGATCGATCCAGAAATCGCCGTCGGGAATATGAATCCCGTCAGGATGGGCGTGTACCCAGGAGCCGAGCGCGGTCATGGGCAGGATATAGGCCGCCCGCCGCGCCCCGCCATGTTCTCCGCCGCCTTCCCTACAGCGGCGGCGGAGAATCGGGCGCGGGTCAGGCCGCCCTGATGTGCCCTTTGGATTTGGTCCGACTCAAGGCCGCGCCGAGCATGCGGTGGGCCTGCTCGGCGTCGCTCTGCGTCAGGACGCAGTGGAGGGTGTGTTTGCCGGCAATCGCGGTGACCCGGACCAGATCTTCGCAGATGCTGACATCGGTGATCTCGTCAAAATAGACGGCAGGAAAGGGAGTACGCTGCCCCATGATGCCCCCTTGGCTTCTTGGAATCACCGGATATCGGTGACTGCAGTCAATTTAACATACGTAGGTATTGCGCAGGGGTAAAGATTTGCGCCGATTGTTAGGCAATGCTCAAGGGCCAGGCGCGCCTAGGGGGCGCCTGGCTCGTCCTCTTCCTTTTTCTCGCCGGTCGCCTGCTCCAGCGAGGGACGCTGGGGCTTGGGGTGCAGCTGGACCAGGCGCAGGGACAGGCCAAGCAGCAGCGTGCAGAGCGGCAGCAGCAGGATGCCGCCCATCTGCAGCCAGCTGAGCGTGACGTCCGGATCCTGGAACACCTGCAGCGCGACGCGCAGGAACAGGACGAACAGGATGACGATGATGACCTCGGCCACGACCTGTTTCAGCTGGCCGATCTGTTTGACCCGCAGCCATTCGGGCAAAGACAGCTCCCGCTCCCGCTGCTCGGGCCGGATGAACAGGGAATAGACGCCGTAGGAGAAGTACAGCAGTACGATCGCGATCAGGAACCGGTCCAGCCCCTCGATCACGCTGATCACCGACAGGCTCTCGACGATTTCCGGGCCGCCTTCGGTCTGCTCCGGCGGGGACCGGAACGCCACCATGAAGGCGTCGCCGATATTAATCAGGCCCAGACAGAACATCAGCAGCGACCCGCCCAGCGAGCCGATCACGGCCGCCAGGGTCATGTACCGCGTGCCGATAACGATCCGGCGTTCGAGTGTTCTGAGATTCACGGCCGTCCACCTTTCCCGCCCGCCTGAAAAAGCCGGGGGAAAGGCGGAAGTTCCAAAACTTTCCGACGTTTAATCGTCTTCGAGATCGATGGTCAGGGTCGCAGCCCCGGACGCGGCGTCCGCGCCCCACAGATTATCCTCGCAGACATATTCCTGCATCTTGTAGCCGGGCCAGCGCTTGTACATCCAGGTCCAGCTCCACGGCCCGGTCAAATATTCCGGGTCGGTCACCGTGATCTCGTTCTGCATGTATTCGGGGTCGTCCAGCAGGCTGATCCGCTCGGTGATCCGCATGTTCATTGAGTGCGGCACGTTGCGGTAGCCGACATAGTCCTTCACGCCCGTGGTCTCCACGACCAGCGTGTCGCCCTCCCAGTGCGCGCCGGAATGGCCGGCGAAGCGGGGCTCGGCGTCCTCCGGCTCGGGCGGGGCCTCGTCCATATAGATGCGGCGGACCTGGTTATAGGCTTCCTGGATGATGGTGACTTGGTCGGTCCCGTCCGGCCGGTCGTTGACCAGCACCTCCATCGGGAACATGCCCATCATCATTCCGGGCATGCCTTCGCCGATACAGTGGGTGTAGTTCGTGGCCGGCGGCAGGCCGGCCTCGGTCAGGGCTTCGGCCTCTTCTTGTTCGGCTTTCCAGGCGGGGAAATATTCGGCCTTCAGCGGAGGGTCGGGGACCGGCTGCGGGCCGACCGGCGCCTCGCTGTCGCTGCCCAGACCGGAAAAGGCGGACGGATAGCGCTCCCACGTCCCGCCGATATCGCGCGGGCCGTATTCGGACTCTTCCTGCGCCACGGCCGGGGCGGCCAGCAGCAATGCCGGCGCGGCCAGCAGGACGAGGCGGCGCTTGGCGGTGCGGGTCATGCTCGTCCCTCCCTAGTTTTCCAGCGAGATCGTGGCCGGGCCGGCGGGGCCGCCATTGCCGTGGATCTCGCCATTGGGAAGCTTGATGGCTTTCAGCAGCGCGGCGGGCTGACCGTTGCGCATCGGGGCGACCGCGATGTCGATCACGTCGCCTTCCTTGACCATGTTGAACTTCCAGCCGACCCGGTTGAGGATTCCGGGATTGGCGCATTCGATCAGCCAGATTTCGGTCTCGGCGGCCTCGTTGCCCGCTTCGGCGCCTTCCAGCTCGATATAGACGTGCGGATTCTGCCAGGTGAACTTGGTCACCGTGCCGTGCAGGCGGATCTGCATGTCCGGCTCGTACGGCGCGAAAGAATGGTGCGCGGATGCTGTTCCCGCGGCGGCAAGGGCCGCGATTGCGAGCGTCCAGCCCAAAAGGCGTGAAGTCATAACGATACGTCCTCCCCAGGTCGTTATGAGGCCGCCGGTCCCGTCCGGCGGCGTTTCGCGGACCATATCGCACAGCCGCCGGAAGACGCTAGGCATTAATGCTAGCGCCCTTGGTGACAGGATGGGGTTTGCGTCAGGCGGCGGCCTGCGCCGCCTGCGGCAGGCCCAGGATCGCCCGCGCCTCCGCCGGGCTCGCCGCGTGACGGCCGTATTCGCCGCACAGATCGGCGACCCGCGCCACCAGCTCGGCGTTGGACGCCGCCAGCCGGTCGCGGTCGAACTTGATATTGTCCTCCAGCCCGGTGCGGCAGTGGCCGCCGCGCGACAGCGCCCAGCGGTTCACCTCCAGCTGGTGGCGGCCGATCCCGGCGGCGACCCAGGTCGCGTCCGGCAGGATCCGTTTCAGCTCGCCCAGCTCGAAATCCAGAATATGCTCCAGCGCCGGCTGCGCGCCCGGAATGCCCATCACGAACTGGACGTGCAGGGGGGCTTTCAGCTTGCCGGCCTTCACCAGGGCGGCGGCGTTATAGAGCATGGCCAGGTCGAAGACCTCGATCTCCGGCTTGATGTCGTGCTCCATCATCCGCCCGGCCAGGTCGTCGATCAGCTCCGGCGAGTTCTCATAGATGATGCTGGCGAAATTGACCGAGCCCGTGGACAGCGACGCCATGTCCGGCTTGTGGTGCAGCATGCCGCCGCGCTCCGCGCCCTTGCCGGAGCGCCCGCCGGTGGAGAATTGCACGATCATGCCCGGGCAGTGCCGGTTCACCCCCTCCTTGAACGCGGCGAATTTCTCGGGGTCGGAGCTGGTGGACCCGTCGTCGTTGCGGACGTGGACATGAACCAGCGCGGCGCCGGCCTCGAACGCCTCGTGCGTCGACTCGACCTGTTCAGGCACGGTCACGGGAACGGCGGGGTTGTCGCCTTTCTTGGGAACCGAGCCGGTGATGGCCACGGAGATGATGCAGGGGTCCGACATGTTTCCTCGCTACGCTGTTATCGGGCCGTCCGAGCGGCCGCGTTTGGCGGCAATCTATCCGACGCCCGCGCTTTTTGGGAGGGTGGCAAGGGAACCGGCGGGGCGGGATTCGCGTCTTGCGGCTGACCGGGACGACGGGCGAGGGCGGCGGAGCCGATGAGCGACAATCTGGAAAACGGACGCGTGATCGTCACCTACGGGCGCAGCCTGATGGCGCTGACCGTGGCCCATTCGCTGGCCGAGCGCGGGGTGGAGGTGATCGGCTGCGACGACATCGATTTCACCGTGCTCAGCTTCTCCCGCAACGTGAAGAAGCATTTCGTCCATCCCTCGCCGGAGAAGGATCTGGAAGCCTATCTGGCGGAGATGGAAAAGCGCGTCCGCAAGTACAAACCGGACGACGGCCGGCCCTATGTGCTGATGCCGATCTTCTGCGACACGCGCATCATCGCCGAGCACCGGGACCGGTTCGAGGGGCTGTGCACCGTCGCCGCGCCGCCCTTCGCCGCAATCGACAAGGTCGATCCAAAGGACCGGCTGGCCGAAACGGCGCAGGACATGGGCGTCCACGTCCCCCCGACCGTGCATTTCCATGACGCCGACGAACTGGCGGAAGCCGCAAAGACGGTCGGCTTTCCGGCCCTGATCAAGCCGCGCGACGGGGTCGGCGGGCGCGGCATCAAGAAATTCGACTCCGAAGCCCCGCTGCTGGCCTTCTGGAAGGAGAATTCGGACCGCTACAGGGGCGGCGCGCTGCTCCAGAAGGCGGTGGACGGTGAGGATTACTGCCTGACCGCTTTGTTCGAGAAGGGCCAGCTGAAGGCCCATATGGCCTATCGCAATCTGCGCCAGTTTCCGGCCACGACCGGCGCCGGGGTGGTGCGCGAGACCGTGCCCGATGAGGCGTTTGCGGAGATCGCGCAGGCTTTGCTGGGCCCGCTGGAATGGAACGGCGTGGCGGAGCTGGATTTCCGCTGGAACGGCAAGGATTCCGAAAAGCCCTGGCTGATCGAGGTGAACCCCCGTTTTTGGGCCGGCCTGTTCCATTCGGTCGAGTCGGGGATCGATTTCCCCTGGCTGAACTACGAGCTGGCCGTCACCGGCCACGCGCCCGAGGTCGCGCCGGCGGAGATCGGCAGCCGCTCCAAGGTGCCGGCGGTGTGGCTGGTCTCGGCGATCGAGGACATCGCCCGCTCCGACGTGCATTTCAGCCAGGTCGAGACCGCCTTCAAGGAGGCGCTGACCAGCATGAAGGACCGCAATCTGCTGGAGGGGCTGAAATCCGCCGGATCGGCCCTCGGCAAGGTGTTCAACGCCAATGACGCCGCCCACCGCCTGAAGGTCGCGCGCCGTCAGGCCATGGGCGCGGACAGCGAGGTCGTGCTGCGGGAAGACCCGATGATCAGCCTGGGCGCGCTGTTTGTGCTCGGCTCCCTCTTGCGTCATGGCAAGCTGCCGCCTGAACTGATGCGGTAACGCCGCCGCCGGACGGAATCACCGGACAGGACCATGAGCGACCGACCGCTGATCGGCATCACCAAGCCCACGCGGGGCGACAATTTCGCCTTTCTCTGCATCTGCGCAGCGGTATGGCTGGCGGGCGGCAGCCCTTTGCGGATCACCGCGGAGCAGCCGCGCCTGAAGCGCAATATCGACGGCCTGATCCTGGGCGGCGGGTCGGACGTGTTTCCGGGCCTGTACGCCTTCAAGCCCAAGCGCGGATACCGCTACGACCGGGCGCGGGACGAGATGGAGATCGCCTGGGCCAGGCGCGCCCGGGAGGCGAAAATCCCGGTGCTGGGAATCTGCCGCGGGGCGCAGCTGATGAACGTCATCAATGACGGCACGCTGCATCTGGAGGTGGGGGAGGCGTATGAGGACGTGGATTATCCCTCCACGCTGCTCGGCCATATCTTCTATCGCAAATTCATCGCCATCGCGCCGGGCTCGCATCTGGAAAC
Source organism: uncultured Euryhalocaulis sp. (assembly GCA_913055605.1). Lineage (GTDB taxonomy): Bacteria > Pseudomonadota > Alphaproteobacteria > Caulobacterales > Maricaulaceae > Euryhalocaulis. Next base: position 106,523 of record CAJXKJ010000001.1, read on the forward strand.
GGCGATCGGAAATGGCGAGGCCTTCGTAAACTCCATGCACAAACAGGCCATCGACCAGGTGGGCGAGGGGCTGGTGGTCACGGCGCGGGAGAAGAACGGCGTCGTCCAGGCCATCGAGAACCCGGCCCGCCGCTATTATCTGGGCGTCCAGTTCCACCCGGAATTCCTGATCCACCGGGCGCGCTTCCGCGGCATCTTCCGCCAGTTCGTGGAGGCCGCCCGCTCCATGCCGCCGATGGAGGGCGGGCCGTCGCCCAGCGCGGTGGGCGCCTAGCTGTCCTTGCCGGGCAGCACGACGGACTGCGCCCCGCCCAGCATCACCGGGTTGCGTTCGTCCCAGGGCTGAAGCTCGGCCAGCATCCGGTCCAGATCGTAGGACGGCTCCAGATATTTGCCGGACAGCGCATGGTATTTGCCGCTGGCCAGATCCACGCACATCTCGGCGCAGCGGTCGAAGGCGGCCTGGCTGTCGGCGTTCTCCATCCAGTGCTTCACCACCTCGACCATGCCGGGCAGGTGTTTCTGCGCGTCGGGATCGTTCACGGTCGCGTCCGACATGCCGGTATGGGCGTCGCCGGGCTGGATGGAGAAGACGGCGACGCCGGTGCCGTCCACCTCGCGCCCCGCCAGTTCGCTCAGCCGGATTTCGCTCGCCTTGCCGACGCAATAGCCGGGCAGGCCGGGCTGCAGCATCAGGCCGCCGCGCGAGGCGACATTGATGATCGCGCCATGGCCGCGCTCCTGCATCCCGGGCAGGACCGCGTGCATGAAGCGGAACGGGGCCAGGACGTGGATCTTCTGCGCGTCCCACCAGACGTCCGGATCGACCTCGGAAATCGGGCCGAACGGGCCGGGCACCCCGGCGTTGTTGATCATGATGCTGACGGGGCCGAGCGTGGTCTCCGTCGCCTCGACAATATGCTCCACGTCCTTGCGCTTGGTGACGTCGCCCTCGATCGGCAACGCCCGCACGCCAAGCGCCTGGACCTCCTTGGCGACGGCCTTCACCTGTTTCTTGGTGCGCGCGCAGACCGCGACATTGGCGCCTTCCGCGGCGAGTCCCAGCGCGATGGCGCGGCCGAAGCCGCGCCCGCCGCCGGTGATCAGCGCGGTTTCGCCTGTCAGACGTCCAGCCATCGCGAAGCCCCTAGAGTTCGCGCACTTTGACGTTGCGGAAGCGCACCTCGCCGGGGCCGGCGCCCGGGCCGACCTGCAGGGCCAGCACGCCCTCGCCGAACATGTCGTCGTCGACGTCCACCGTCTGCTCGCCGTTCAGCACGACGCTCAGATGTTCGCCTTCGGCGCGGATGACATAGGTGTTCCACTGGCCGCCGGCGTCGATGGTCGCCATCGGCGGGGCGATATGCACGATCGCGCCGGTGCGGCCTGACTGGTCGGGGCGGTTGTCGAAGATGTTCGCCTCGTAACAGGACGTGTCGGTGATCTCCCCGGCGTTCTGGCAGCGCAGGAAGACGCCGCTATTGCCTTCCGGATTGATCCAGAACTCCAGGCTGATCTCGACATCGTCATAGGTCCGCGGGCTGACCAGGAAGCTGGCGGCCGCGTCGGCGCGGCCGACGATTTCCCCGTCCTCCATGGTCCAGACATCGTCGCCGAGCACGGTCCAGTCGGTGATCTGGTTCAGTTCCTCGGTCTCGGCCTCCATCGCCGCCGTGGCGCCGTCGCCCGGCTGCGCCGGGTCATCGCTGCAGCCCGCCGCCAGAACCAGAACCGCAATCGAGGCTGCGCCCGCCAAAGCCCGTGTCATCGTCACTATCCTCCCGCTATGTCCAGAATCGCCGCCCGCTCTATCACGGCCGCGGGCGGGACAGATAGGCGGCAAGGTCCGCCAGTTGGTCGTCGCTGACCTCGGTCTTGCGATAGGGCGCCATGGCGCCCGACCCGTTGCGCACGAAGAATTCCACCAGTTCCGGCGTCAGGTCCGTCCGCTCCTCGATCAGGGCCGGGATGGCCGGCGCCGTGTCCTGGTATTTGACGGCGAGGGAGGATGTACCGGGCATGCCGCGGCCGGGACCGTGGCAATGCTCGCACGTGGTGCGGAACACGTCCTGTCCGCGCATCTGCGCCGCGTTCAGCCCGTCCGACGGGACGGCGTGCTGCAACGGCGGAATCGGCAGGGCCTGCTGCGCCAGCGCGGAGCCGGCCAGAACGGCGCAGCCGAGTGCGCCGGCGAACGCGATCTTCGTCATGCTCATCGCGCCGGTCCTCACGTCTGCCGCAGATGTTTCGGCCAGACGCCATAGCGCCCGGCGGAGATGATGCCGTTGGGGTCGATGGCGTCCTTCAGCGTCTCGCGCAGCCGGCGCAGGGCGTGGTCGTTGAAGGAATAGGTGTCCGCCACCTCGTCCATGAAGGCGACAGGGGAGCGGTACTCCGCCCAGCCGCGCTCGGCCGCCAGCTCCACCCAGCGGGTGAAGGCGGCGCGCATCTTCCGGTTCATCTCCACGTCGCGGCCGATCGGGAACATGATCAGGGCGACCAGCGACCGCTCCCAGTTCGTCATGAAGACCGGACCGACGATTCCCAGATTCTCGCCCTGCGTGACCTCTTCCAGATTGTCCCTGTAGAAGTCGCGGAACTCCAGCAGGCCTTCGCCCGTGCGCGGGATCAGCGGCGAGAAGCCGATATGCCCGCCGGCTGGGTTCGGGTTCATCGGGCTGCGCGTCAGCATGGCGAAGGTGGACAGGTTCGGGATGCCGAAATTGACCAGCCGCACCTGCTCGTACTGTTCGGGCGTCAGCGGCGTGCGGATCAGCTCGCCGACATTCACCGTGGCGCCCGGAATTTCCTCGAACTTCGCCTTGGCGAAGGCCATCTGCTCCCGGATCACCCGCTCGGGGCCATAGATCGGGACGGTGCAGCTCCAGGCTCCGCCGCCGCCGAACCCCGCGCCCAGGCCCGTGGACCCGTTCACCTGGTGCATGTTCTCCAGCAGGTTCAGCGTATCCATCATCGGAATGACGTCCTGGTCATTCTGGACGCTGACATTGGCGGAGATGAAAGCCTCCGGCCGCGGCATCAGATGGAAGCCCATCTTGGTGACGATGGCGAAGTTCGACTGGCGGAACAGGCCGTCTACCCACGGCCCGCAGCCCCAGCGGTTCTGCTGCCAGGTCTTGGAGCCGGGCACCGCGCCCATGCCGGTGCGCACGACCTCGCCATTGGCCAGCACCACTTCCATGCCGCAATGCGCGCCGAAATGGTCGCGGAACGGATAGGCGGTCCAGCCGCCGCCGCCGTCCAGCGCGTTGCCGATCACGCTGCCCCAGCCCGGATCGGGCGGATCGATCCACACGTCCAGCCCGCGCTCGGTAATGTGATTGTACAGGTCGAAATAGGACACGCCCGGCTCGACCAGCGCATAGGCGCCCCGCTCGTCGACCTCCAGCACGCGGTTCATGCGCTTCAGGTCCAGCACGACGCTGCCCGAATAGGGCGGCGCCGACCCGCCATAGGCGAGGTTACGGCCCGTGGAGATCGGATAGATCGGGATGTGCAGCTCGTTGGCGATGCGCGCGACGGCCTGCACTTCCTCCGTCGTGGCCGGCGCCACGGCGGCGGAGGCCAGCTTCTCCTCCGGCTCGCCCCAGAAGGGGGAGTAGGCGTCGCGGTACAGCGCGACGTCCTCGTCGCTGGAATAGACATTGTCGCCGCCGACGGCCTCGCGGAAGCGGGCCAGCGCCTGGTCGAAGGTTTCCTGGCTTATGCCGGGGGGCAGCATGGGCATGTCAGACGCTCCCCGCCGTGCGGGCCCGGCTCGCGGCCGGCGCGATGATCCAGCTGTACAGATGCGGCGCGTCGTCCAGCGTGTCGGCCATGGTCAGCATTTCCGGCGCCGGGCCGTCCAGCCGGCGCGACAGCAGGCCCTGCGCCGCATAGGCCGGCCAGTCCTGGCCCTGTTCGTTCACATGCGCCTCGCGGAAGGCCACGCGCATGCCGGCGTCCCAAGCCAGCTGCTCCAGACAGAACAGCGGCTGCCGCGTGGTCATGCCGGCGATGACGGCCGATCCGCCCCGCCACATCTGGCGCAGCTCGCCGGACCACAGCGCGGTGATGTCGGCGGCGGAGATGCGCCGCACCCGCGCGCCCAGCGCCAGCGCCGCGCGGCCGAAGGCCCGCGAGTCCGGCAGCGCGTCCTCATATACGACCAGATCGACGGATGGCGCGGCGGCGTTGGCGGACCCAGCCGCCCCGACGGCGGGCGCGGCGGACAACGCGGCGGCGGCTTGCAGGAAGCGCCGGCGGTTCGGCATGGTTTTTCCTCCCCGGCCGCGATCGTTGCGCGGCCAATTCTTATGGTCCTATCGTCCCCGGCTTGGCCGCCGGGGGCAAGGGCGGATCGGCGGAATTGCGGCTAGCGGTCCCGCGTCAGATAGGCGGACAGATCGTCCAGATCCGCATCGCTGATTTCGGTCTTGCGGAAATGCGGCATCACCGAAATCCCGTTGCGGACGTAGAATTCGACCAGCTCGGGCGTCAGGTCCGCGCGCTCCTCGACCAGGGCCGGGATCTGGCCGCCATATTTGGCCTCCAGCGCCTGCGTGCCGGGCATGCCGGGCGCATCGCCGTGGCAGGCCGAGCACCATTTGCCGAACACCTCATGCCCGCGTCGCTGGGCGGGGTCGGACAGCGAGGCCGGATCGACCGCCGGTTGGATCGGCGACATCGGCGGCGGGGCGTAGTCCGCCCCCTGCGCCAAGGCGGCGCCGCAGACGGCGAAGGCGGACAGACAGATCAGCGCGTATCGCATCGGCTCAGGTCCGCAAATGCCGCGGCCAGACGCCATAGCGCCCGGCGGACAGGATGCCGTTCGGATCGACCGCGTCCTTCAGCCGCTCGTGGAAACGGCGCAAGGCGTGGTCGTTGAAGCTGTAGGTATCGCCCACATCGTTCATGAAGGCCGGCGCGGTGCGGTATTCGCCCAGGCCATTCTCGGCGCAGATCTTCACCAGCTTGCGGAAGGCCTCCCGTGTCTGCCGGTTCGCGTCCTTGTCCCGGTAGATCGGGAAATTGATCAGGAAGATGAAGGTGCGCTGCCAGTTCGCGAACGGCATCGGCAGCACGCTCAGATTATAGGGCTTCAGCTGCTCGGCCGCCTCGAACAGCACTTTCTGCGCGGCCAGCAGGCCTTCGCCCGTGCGCGGCAGGATCGGGCTGAACCAGACATGGCCGGAGGTCGGCATGTCGTTGAATTCCGACCGCGCGCCAATGGAAAACCGGCCCAAATTCGGAATGCCGAACGAGACTTTCTCGGTGCCCAGCGCCTCGGCCTGTTCGGGCGTCAGCGGCAGGTCGTATTCCTCCCCCCGCTGGAAGGTGGCGCCGGGGATCGCGGCGGCGAACTGCTCCTGACAATATTCCCACTGTGCTTCGTTGACCTTGCGGCCGCCATAGAATTGCAGGCGGCAGGTCCAGACCGGCTGGCCGCTGGCGCGCGCCTGCGCCTCCAGCTCTTCCGGCGCGGCGCCGGCCCCGGCCTGGAACAGGACCGGGCTGCCGACCTGCGGATAGCCGGTGAAGGCGCCGATATTCTCCAGCCGGTTCATCACGTCGATCAGGGGGATGACGTCCTGATGGCGGTGCGCGGCAATCGTGCCGGACAGATAGGCGTCCGGCGCCGGCATCAGCCAGAACCCCATCTTGGTGACGATGCCATAGTTCGACTGGCTGAAAATGCCGTCGACCCAGGGGCCGTAGCCATAGCGGTTCTGTTGCCAGGTATTGGCGCCCGGCATCGCGCCCATGCCGGTGCGGATGATGTCGCCGTCGGCCAGCACGACCTCCATCCCGCAATGGCTGCCGAAATGGTCGCGATAGGCGCCGGTGGTGACGCCGCCGCCGCGGTCCATGGCGTTGCCGATGACGCTGCCCCAGCCGGGATCGGGACAGTCGATCCACAACTTCAGCCCGTTATCGACGATGTGCCGGTACAGGTCGAAATAGGACACGCCCGGCTCCACCAGCACGGTCGCGTCGCGCTCGCTGATGTCCAAGATGCGGTTCATCCGCTTCAGGTCCAGCACGACGCTGCCGGACAGGACCGGGGCCGAGCCGCCATAGCCGAGATTGCGCCCCGTGGAGACCGGATAGAGCGGGATGCGCAGCTCGTTCGCGATGCGCGCGACGGCCTGCACTTCCTCGGCGCTGGCCGGGGCGACCGCCGCGCTGGCCAGCTTTTCCTCCCGCTCGTCCCACAGCGGCGAATAGGCGTCGCGGTACAGCGCGACGTCTTCCTCCTCGGAATAGACGTTCTCCGCCCCGACAACGCCGGCGAACCGGTTCAGCGCATCGGCGAAGACCGCTTCGCTGACGCCCGGCGGGGTCGCGGCCGCGCCGGCCATCAGACGGTCCTCGCGCGGGCGGGGGCCGGGGCGATGATCCAGCTGAACAGCGTGTGTTCGTCGGCGGCGCTTTCGGCCAAAGCTGGCGCGCCGGACGCGGCGCCGGTGGGCAGGGGCGCGGCCAGCAGGGTCTGCGCGGCTTCGGCGGCCCAGTCGGGCGCGGCCTCCTCCGTCTGCGGATGGGCCATGCGGTAGACCACGCGCATGCGCGCGTCGCGGGCCAGCTGCTCCAGACAGAACAGCGCCATGCGGTCGGTCATCCCGGCCAGGGCGAAGGGCGCGGACCGCCAGCGGTCGTACAGCTCCCCGTACCAGAGGCCGGTGATGTCGCCGCTGATGCGCCGCACCGATGCGCCCTGGCGCAGCGCCGCCCGGCCGAAGGCGCGGGCCGGCGCATAGCGTTCGTCATAGACGGCAAGGTCCGCGGCCCGGCCAGCGCCGCCGTTCCCACGGCCGGCGCGGCGGACAGGACCGCGGCCGCCTGCATGAAGCGCCGGCGGTTGGGCATCGTATCCTCCCCCGGGACCGGTTCGCGGTTCCGGGGTCGGCGGCTTCGTACGGCTACCGGATCCCGGAGCCTGTCGGCCCCACTGCTACGATAACCAGCATCACTCTGATTGGATCGTTAGGCAAGAGCCGGGCGCAAGGCGGTCAGAGCGCGGCCTCCTTCGGCGCAACTCGCGGCAGCAGGAGGGAGCCCACCGCCGCGATCCCGATCGGCACGATCAGCATGTTGAGGACCGCCGTCGGGCCGAAGCCCATGGCCAGCAGGAAGCCACCGGCCAGCGGGCTGACCGCCGCGGCGAAGCGCGACACGCCGACCATGTAACTGAGCCCCGTCGCCCGCATCGTGGCCGGGTACACGCCCCCGGCCACGGCGATCAGCGCGAACAGCGCGCCGGAGACGCCGCCGCCCAGCGCCACCATGACCAGGCTCCACGCCAGATAGGTCGGTGGCGCGACCCAGAAGGCGATGATGGACACCGCCGACAACGCCATCGCCGCGATCAGCGCGTAATGGGGCTGTCCCTTGCGGACATAGAAGGCATAGGCGACCCCGCCCATGATCCCGCCCAGCTGGATCAGCACGCCGCCGCGCTGCGCGGCGGCCAGCGGCCAGCCCGCATCGGTCAGAAGCGTCGGCAGCCAGGAAATCAGCAGATACAGGACGAAGCTGACCAGCGTGTATCCGGCCCACAGCAACAGCGTCGCGGGCAGGTAATTGCGCTCGAACAGCGCGGCCACCGGCGCCTTGGTCGCGGGGCCTTTGGTCCCCGGAACCACGCTGACCGGCCCGGCGCCGATCCGCGCCAGGAAGCGTCCGATGCGCGGATCCTCCCATCTGCGCACGGCCAGAAGGCGCGGCGATTCGGGCAGTAGCACGGCCAGCAGGACGCAGATGATGAGGGGCAGGACCCCGCCGGCATAGAAGACCATGCGCCAGCCGCCGGCCTCCATCAGCCAGGGCGCGGTGAACCCGGCCACCAGCGCGCCCCCGGCCACGGCGCTGGCCATCGCCACCAGGACCGGGCTGCGCATCCGCGCCGGCGCCAGCTCCGTGGACAGGGCGTAGGCGTTCGGCATCCCGGCGCCCAGGCCCAGCCCGGTGACGAAGCGCAGCGCGGTCAGCGTCGTCATGTCGCTGGTGAACGGAACGGCGAGCGTGCTGACCGAAACGACCAGCAGCGCGCCCAGCGCCAGCGGCTTGCGCCCGACATAGTCGCCCACCGGCCCGATCAGGAAGGAGGCGACCAGAATCCCCCACAGCGAGGCGGACAGCGGCCCGCCGAACGCGGCGCGGTCGACGCCGAACTCCGCGGCCATGGACGGCACGGCCAGGGCCATCGTCTGGATGTCGAACCCGTCCAGGAACAGGATCGTGCCGCACATGATCAGGGCGGCCATCTGGAAGCCGGACAGACCGCGCGCGTCGATCACCTGATCGACGGTGCGGCCCCCCGCCGGATGGGCGCCCGCCGCGCCGGCCCCGCTCATCACTTGGCCCCGAAGTCCGGATCGTCCCAGGGCGAGGGCATGTGATAGGGGACGGAGATGAAGTCGGCCTCGATCTGCTCGATCGCGCCGTCCTTCACCTTGAACAGCTCCATCAGGTTCAGCGTCTGGGGCCGCAGGAACGGGCTCTTGGCCGGCGTCCCGTCGCTCAGCGTAAAGTCGCGCAGCTTGCCGGCGTGGTCGATGAAGCCGCAGCCCAGCGCCAGGCCGCGCTCCTCATCCACGATGGGGAAGCGGCGCCCGCGCAGCCGGTCGTCGAACTTGTAATAGCCCTTCTCGAACTGCTCCTGGCAGCCCAGGCCGCACACCGCGATATGCTGGGCCAGTTCGGGGTTGTTGGTGGTCTGATAGCCGTTCTCCACCCGGTTCGCGTCGGGATGGAATTTGGTGAACAGCGTGCCGTCGTTCAGCTGCAGCGTGTCGAAATAACCGTCGGCGAAGCTGATCAGCCGTTCGCGCGGGGTGCGCTTTTCCGGCGGCAGCATCTCGTTCATCTGCGGCTTGTCCCAGAATTTGGGCTCGCGGAACGGCATCGTGTGGTCGACCGCGCGCACCACCAGCGCCTCGACCTCGCAGATCCCGCCCTTCTCATCGACCTTCAGGCGGAGGGAGAAGGGGGATTCCTCCTCCGTCGTCTCGAAGACCGAGCCGAAAAAGCCGACCGCGCGCTGCTCAGGATCGCAATAGCGCAGGTCGTAGCCGCCGCGCTTGGTCACCGTCACCCACATGCCGTCGCCGACCATCAGGGCGACGTTGTTCTCGGTGTTGAAGACGGTGTCGGACCATTTCACCTTGGTCGGATCGTTGGTCTCCAGCGCGGCCAGATAGCTGTCCAGCACGGCGTAGAGGTCGTCGCGCGTCATGCGCGCGGGGGCGGCGTTCTTCATCGAAGTCTCCGGTTCGGCGTCTGGTCAGGCCGTCGTGATCGGGAAATGGAACAGCATCGGCGGCGGGCTGGCGAAATTGCCGACATCGGCGGCCGTGGCCTGCCCCTCGGGGGAGGCCATCGCCGCGCCCATCGCCTCGGCGCTCTCGAAATCGCAGGTGAACACGCATCCCCACGGGCCGCCGCCGTTCAGCGCGGTGACGTCGAAGCCCCAGCTCATCGCCTTCACGCCCGGCATGGTCGCGGCCAGCTTCGTATGGGTGTTGGCGTAATAGTCCCGGAAATGCTCCGGGTCGTCCTGCGCCGGATATAGCACAAGCAGTCGGTACATCGTTTCCTCCCCCGCCTCCGGCGGCCGGTTGGCCCGGCCTGCCGGTTTTCAGGCGTCCTTACTGCAGGTGACTGGGCGCGCCGTCCAGCAGAACGGTCTTGGTCTCCAGATACGCCATCATGCCTTCCGCCCCGCCTTCGCGGCCCACGCCCGACAGCTTGAAGCCGCCGAAGGGCAGGTTGAAGTCCGCGCGCATACCGTTCTGGCCGATCACCCCGGTGCGCACCCGGCGCGACACGCGATAGGCCTCGTCGGGGTTGTTGGTCATCACAGCGCCGGACAGGCCGTACTGGGACTCGTTGGCGATGCGGATCGCATCGTCCAGGTCGTCGGCGGGGATCAGCGACAGCACGGGGCCGAAGATTTCCTCCTGCGCGATGGTCGACCGGTTATCGACGTTCGCGAACAGGGTCGGCTCCATGAAATAGCCGTGGTTCAGATGGCTCGGCCGGTGGCCGCCCTGGACCAGCTCGGCGCCTTCGGCCTGACCCTTTTCGATATAGCCCTCGACGCGCTCCAGCTGACGCTTCATGGCCAGCGGCCCCATCATCGTGTCCTCGGCGTCGGAATAGCCGACCTTGATGGTCTGCATCTCGCTGGCGATGGCCTCGGCCATCTCGTCATGCCGGCTCTTGGGCACGATGGCGCGTGACAGCATGGCGCAGACCTGGCCGCTGAACACGGTGATGGTGTTGGCCAGGATCTTGGCCGCGATCTCGGTCGGGAAATCGTCCAGCACGATGGCGGCGGACTTGCCGCCCAGCTCCAGCGTATAGCGCGCCATGCGGTCGCCGCAGACCGTGGCGATGCGCCGGCCCGCGACGGTGGAGCCGGTGAAGGCGACCTTGTCGATATTCGGATTGTTGACCAGATGGTCGGCCGCGTCGCGCTCGGACGGGACCAGGTTCAGCACGCCCGGCGGCAGGCCCGCGGCCTCGGCCGCCTCCATGATCAGATAGGCCTCCATCGGCGTCTCGGGCGACGGCTTCATCACCACGGTGCAGCCGGCGGCCAGCGCCGGGCCGATCTTGTTGCACATGATCGGGAAGGGGGCGTTCCAGGGCGTGATCGCCGCGACGACGCCCACCGGCTCGCGCACGATCATCGCGCATTCGGCGACCGGCGACTGGGCCCGGCGCTCGAACTCGAACGTTTCGGCCAGTTCGGCGGAGCCGCGCAGGCCGTTCACGCCTTCGCCCACGATCATCGGGGCGATCTTCGGCAGGGCGCCGATCTGCGCGGTCCAGGCCGCGCCCAACTCGCCCGCGCGCCCCTCCAGCCAGTCGGCCATGGCGCGCAGATATGTGCCGCGCTCCTTTGGCGACATGTTCGGCCAGGGACCGGTCTCGAACGCTTCGCGCGCCGCGGCGGCGGCGGCGTCCATGTCGGAATTGCCCGCGGCGGCGACGGTGGCGACGACGGATTCGCTGTTCGGGTTGACGATGTCGATCGTCCCGCCTTCGGCCGGCGAGACCCATTTGCCGCCGATATGCAGCTTGTCCGGATGGGCGATATTCACCCCGGCCTGTTCGGGCATGTCTGATCCTCCGCCATTCGTGTGCGCGCCTGTGCGCGCGTCTTGGCGGCGATCATAGTCATGCGCGCCGCCCCGTCGAGGCGGCGCAATGTGACGGTATCGGGCCCTAGCGTTCGGCCAGCGAGGCGGCTTCCGGGTCGCCGGTCCAGCCGCCGCCCAGCGCCGCGAACAGGCCCACCGCCGCGTTCAGCCGCGCCTGGCGCGCCTGGACCAGCTGGTCGGAGGCGTCCAGCAATGTACGCTGGGCGTCGATCACCGACAGCAGGTCGTCCGCTCCGGCCTCGTAGCGCGCCTCGGACAGGTCGAAGGCGCGCTGCGCCTCGTCGGAGGCGATCTGCTGCAGCGCCTCCGCCTGTTCGGCGGTGCGCAGGGTGACCAGCGCGTCGTCCACATCCTTCACCGCGCTCAGCACGGACTGGCGATAGGTCAGCGCCAGTTCGCGATAGCGCGCCTCGGTCCGGTCCAGCTGGCCTTCCAGACGGCCGCCGGAAAAGATCGTCGCCGCGATGCCGCCGCCGAAGGATTCGGCCACGTTGAACGCGCCGAACAGATCGGTGACCGACACGCCGGCGTTCAGGTCGAAGGTCGGGAAGAAGGCCGCGCGCGCCGCCGCGATGTCGGCTTCCGCGCCGGCCAGCCCGGCTTCGGCCGCCAGCAGGTCCGGGCGCCGGTACAGCAGGTCCGACGGCAGGCCCGCGTCCACCGGCGGGGGCAGGATCTCGCCGATCTCGCCGGCCGGGGGCTCGAACTCTTCGGGGAACATGCCCAGCAGCAGCGCTAGCGCGCTCTCGGCGGTGCCCAGCTGCTGTTCGATATTCGGGATGCGCGCCTGCGCTGTGGCCAGGGCGCTGCGCTGGCGCGACACGTCGAAGCCGCTGACCGCGCCCTCGTCATACTGGCGCTGCACCAGGTCGGTCACCCGCTCGACATAGCCCAGATTGCGGCGTGCGGTTTCCAGCCGCTGCTGCAGCGACAGGATGTTGAAATAGAAATTCGCGACGTCCGCCTGGACCGACAGCTCCAGCGCCCGCTGGTTATAGATCTGCGCGGCCAGCGCGGCGCGGGAGCTGCGCAGGCTGGCGCGGTTGCCGCCGAACAGGTCGACCTCATAGCTGGCCGACAGCCGCCCGGTGCTGTTCTCCGTATAGTCGCCGGAGCCGCCCCCGCCGCCGGTGAAGGTGTCGACCACGCCGTCGCCGTCGGTGTCGATCCCGCCGCTGAAGCCGCCGCCGCCGCTCTCGCTGAACGTCGTCGACTCGCTGGCGCTGACCTGGGGCAGGAAGGGCGCGCGGCTCTGGCGGACGGATGCCCGGGCCTGCAGGACGCGCTCCAGACCGGCCTGCAGATTGTTGTTCGCCAGCATGGCCTGCGCTTCCAGCGCGTTCAGCGACTCGTCGCCGAAGGCCGCCCACCATTGCGGGTCGGGCGCGTCGCCGGCCTCGGTCTCCAGATATTCGTACGCGCCCGGCATGGCCAAAGGCTGCGTGTCGATGTCGCTGGGCTCCAGCGCCGCGCAGGCGGTGACCAGAGGCAGGGCGGAAAGCAGCAGGATACGACGCGTCATTCTCTACTCCGAAGCCAGCGCGGCGACCGGGTCCATCCGGCTTGCCTTACGCGCGGGCAGATAACCAAACAACAGCCCTGTCGCCAAAGCGCAGGAAAAGGCCAGGATCGCCGGGCCCGGCGTGATCGCGGTTTCGATCACCCCGCTGCGCCCGACGCCGAGCGCGACGGCAATGCCGAGGCCGACACCGATCAGCCCGCCCAGCGCGCCGACGACCAGCGCCTCGGTATTGAACTGCACCATGATGTCGCTTCTTCGCGCCCCGGTCGCCATCCGCACGCCGATCTCGCGCGTCCGCTCGCTGACGCTGACCAGCATGATGTTCATCACACCGATGCCCCCGACCAGCAGCGAGATCGCCGCGATGGAGGCCAGCAGCACGGTGAACACCTGGGATGCGCTCTGCACCGTCTCAAGGATCGAGGCGGTGTTGCGGATCTGGAAATCCTCGGTGCCGTGGCGCTGCATCAGCAGCTCGTGCACCTCGGCCTCCGTCTGGTCCATCAGGTCGGCGTCGGCCACCGACAGCGTGATGTTGGACAGATATTGCCGGCCGAACAGGCGGATGAAGCCGGTCGTGACCGGGATCGCCGCGATATTGTCCTGGTCCTGGCCGAACCCGGCGGCGCCCTTGGCGGCCAGCACGCCGATCACCTCATAGGGGGAATCGCCGGCCAGCACGATTTCGCCGATGGGCGAGGTCTCCGGGAACAGGTCGCCCGCCACCGTGGCGCCCAGCACCATGACCGGGGCGTAGCGGTCGACATCGTCTTCGGTGAAGAAGCCGCCCTCGGCCATCGTCCAGTCGCGCGCCTGCGGGAAATCCTCGGTCACGCCCTGCACCTGCACGCGGCTGTCGACGCTGCCGGCGCGCAGCGTGGTGTAGCTTTCGCGCGTCGGCACGGCGTAGGTGACGTTCGGCAGTTCGATCTGGATCGCTTCGGCGTCCTCCATGGTCAGCGTCGCCACCGCGTCGCCGCGGAAGCGCGTGCCGGGCGCGCCCGGATTCACGAACAGCAGGTTCGATCCCATGGTGGAGATCCGGTCCACGATCTGCCGCTGGCTGCCTTCGCCCAGCGCCAGCATCGCCACCACGGCGGCGACGCCGATGACCACGCCCAGCAGGGTGAGGGCGGTTCGGAACAGATTGGCGCGCAGGCTGCGGAACGCCATCTTCACCGACTCCAGAATCTGGATCAGCGGCTTGGGGCTGCGCGCCGTCTGCGGCGCAGCGGCGGCGTGACGGGCGCCGGCCTTCGGCCCGGTGTCCTCCACGATCCGGCCGTCGCGGAACTCGATCTGGCGGTCGGCGTGCTCGGCCACATGGGCGTCGTGGGTGATCAGGATGATGGTGCGGCCGGATTCGTGCAGCCGGCGCAGCAGCTTCAGCAGCTCTTCCGACGAGGCGCTGTCCAGCGCCCCGGTCGGTTCGTCGGCCAGGATGATCTCCGCGCCGTTCATCAGCGCCCGCGCGACGGACACGCGCTGCTGCTGGCCGCCGGACAGCTGGTTCGGCTTGTGGTCCAGCCGGTCGCCCAGGCCCAGCTCGGTCAGCAGCTCATAGGCGCGCTGTTCGCGCTCCTCCAGCGACTTGCCGGCATAGACCGCCGGGATCTCCACATTCTCCAGCGCGGTCAGCGAGGACAGCAGGTTATAGCGCTGGAAGACGAAGCCGAACGTGTCGCGGCGCAGCGCGGCCAGCTCGTCGGCGCTCATCTTGGCGGTGTCGCGGCCGCGCACGCGATAGGCGCCCATGCTCGGCCGGTCGAGACAGCCCAGGATGTTCATCAGGGTCGACTTGCCCGACCCCGACTGGCCCATGATGGCGACATACTCGCCGGCTTCGATGGTCAGGGACACGTCGTCCAGCGCGCGGATCACCGTGTCGCCCGACGGATAGAGCCGGGAGACGCTGCGGAGGTCGATCAGGGGCGCATCCATCGGCGGCGTCCTAGAACGGGCGGAAGCCGCCCGGCGGGCCGCGGAAGCCGCCGGAATCGCCGGCCGACGCGGCGGCCATGCCCAGCACGATCTCCTCGCCCTGTTCGAGGCCGGAGATCACCTCCGCCTCGGTGCGGCTGACCAGCCCGACCTGGATCGTGCGCGGGGAGGGGCCGTTCGGCGTCAGCACCAGCACGACATGCGCCTTCGGCCCGCCGCGCCCGTCGCTCATCCAGTCCGGCTGGTCGGAGCCGCCCTGGGCGAAACGCGCCGCGGGACCGTCCTCGCCGCCCTCGGCGCCGCCGGGCACGCCGCCGCCCTGCTGGAAGCGGGCGCGCATCTGCGCGCGCTCCTCATCGGACATATTGGCGATACGCTGGCGCATTTCCTCGGACGGCTGGAAGCCGCCCGGGCCTCCGCCGTCGCCCGGGCCCATGGCGGCCGCGCCGGCGTCCGCGACCGGCTGGCCGCCTGCCGCAATGATCATGCTGGCCGGAATCTGCAGCGCCGCGGCCGGCACGCGCAGCACGTTGCGCGCCTGGCCCAGCACGAAGCTGACCTGGGCCGACATCTGGGGCAGCAGCGCGCGGTCCTCGTTCTGCACGTCCAGCAGCGCCTTGTAGAGCACCACGTCGTTGACGACTTCCGGCTCCGGCAGGATCTGGCGCACCGTGGCGCGCCAGCGCCGGTCCGGATCGCCCAGCGTGGTGAAATAGGCCGGCAGCCCCTCGCGCAGGCGCGGCACGTCGGCCTCCGACACGTCGGCGCTGACCGTCATCACGGTCAGGTCCGCGATCCGCATGATCACCGGCGCGGTCTGGTTGGCGTTCAGGGTCTGGCCCTCGACGGCGCTGTGGCTGATCACCGTGCCGGTCATGGGGGCGTAGATCTTGGTGTAGTTCAGGCTGGTCAGGTCGCCTTCCAGCGTCGACTGCGTGCGGTCGATCTGGGCTTCCAGCTGCGCCAGCTGGGCCTCGGCGACCTGAAGCTGGGCGTCGTCGGCTTCCCATTCGGCCTGGCTGATCGCGTCGGCGGTCAGCAGCGCCTGGCTGCGCTTGGCCGCCGCGCGCGCCAGCGCCAGTTGCGCGGTCTGCTGGCGGTGGCTGGCTTGCAGCTCGCGCAGCTGCGCCTGGTCGGCGTCGACGCGCGACTGCGCCAGCTGCGGATCGATCTCCGCCACCAGCTCGCCCTGCTGGACCTGATCGCCGACGTCATAGTGCAGGCGCAGAAGCTGCCCCGACACCTGCGCGCCGACATCGACATAGTTTTTCGGCTCCACGGTCCCCAGCGCCACGATGGCGCTTTCGATATCGCCGCGCGTCACCGTTGCGGTGCGGTAGCTCGGCGCGGGGTCGGAGCCCGCAAAGCGCATCGCCACGAAGCCGACAATGGCCAGCAGAACAACGCCAATGACCGCGCGCGTTACGATACGTCTGCGCCGCGCGCGTTTCTGGATCAGGTCGGACATTCTGCTGACTGCTCTCTCTGGAGTGGTGACGCCTGGCCTTCAACGGCCGGGCGGGCATAAGCCGTCGCATCTGCGAACATCTTTATGCACTGCACGCTTAAACCCAGTCTGAACGCCGGGAAAGTTACAGTCAGTTTAGCTCAAACCGGCCGGAAGTCCTTGTGCGGTCAAGCAAAGCCGGTGTTCAGCGCCGGTCCAGACGCGGCCTTTCCTCGTCGACGTCGATCACCCGCGCCGTGCGCCGGGCGGGCGGGTCGTATTCGTCTTCCCAGTGGTGGCCTTCGGGCTGGGCGTAGCGGGCGCGGCTGCGCCGGCGGTCGTATCCGGCCACCGCGGCCAGCGCGATCCAGACCCATGGGCCGAAATCCACCGCGATGGCGATCACCCAGGGCAGGATCGCCTGCTCCCAGCTCTGGAACAGAACCAGAAGCGGCGACTGATAGGCGATGTCCGGTGGGCGCGGGGCCTCCTCCTCGATCGCTCGCTCCAGCTCGTCCTGGACGATCTGCTGGCCGTTGGCGAGATAGGCGCTGACCTGTCCCTGCGCCTGGCGCTGGGCGTCGGCCACGGTCGCGCTGTCGCTGACCCCGCCGCGCATGATCAGGGCGTCCAGCATGGACAGCTGGCCCAGCGCCGCGCGCACATAGGCGCGGCTGGCGGTGTCCTCCCATTCCCGCCGCAAGGCACGTTCCTGCGCCTGCACCTTGTCCTGCCAGTCCCGCACCGGCAGGGGCTCGCCCGCCGGCGTCTCGAAGAACGCGCCGTCCAGAATGTCGTCGCGTGTGTCCTCGATCTGGTCCGCCATGGCTTCGACGGAGGTCTCGCGCGCCTCGGTCTCGCGCCGGATCAGCTGCGCCCCGGCCTCCAGATCGTCGGCGGCGACCGAAAGCTGGGCCACCACCGCGCCGCGCCCGGCGTATCCGGTGATCGCGCCGGTGTCGGCCTCCTGCGCCGACAGCTGGTCCATCCGCCCGGCGAACGTCTCCAGCGACAGCGCCGCGCTCTCGGTCTCCCGCACATAGGCGGACAGGTCGCCCAGCGCGTCGGAATATTCGTCCAGCCAGCCCAGCAGGCGGCGCTCCAGAATGCGCGGCCCGGCCAGGCCCAGCGCGCTGGTCGTGGTGGACACTGCAAAGATCGGCGGGGCGGCCAGAAGCGGGATCAGCAGGGCGATCATCGCCCGGCGCCGCGGCTCCGACCGGATCACCAGGTCGAACGTCCAGCTCCAGGTCAGATAGACGAACAGGAAGGCGTACAGGAAGACGATGACCGGGAAGATGCGATAGCGGATGAAGCCTTGGCTCGGGTCCAGGAATTCGATGATCACGCCATAGGTCGTGGTGTAGCCGCTGATCAGCGCCGCCACGAGGGTGAACAGGACATAGGTCCGGTAGGGCGCGGAAAAGGTCGGGTCCATCGCCCGCCGGATGGCGCTGACGATCAGGATCGCGGCGGCCAGCGCGCCGAACCCGATCAGCATCAGGATGAACAGCAGGCCGAAGGATTCCGGCGACAAATCCGCGAACGATGTCGGGATGTCCGGGCGCAGCCAGCCGGGCAGGGGATTGCCGCTGGCGATCCATGCGCCCAGCGCGGCGGCCAGCAAGCCCAGCGTCAGGATCGCGCCGAAGACCAGCTTCCCCAGCCGCGTGCGCAGGAAGGCGCGCGTCCGCGATTCCGGCTTTTTGCTGTCCGGATCGACCGCGCGAAAGCGGAAGGGCTCGGCCATTTCGCCAGCATCCCTGTCTGGGAGAGCCCTCGCGCCGCCCCGCGGGCCCGGCGCATGCTCGGACTCTCGGGGCGCCCCCACGTCCCCGTCCGGCGCCTGCGCGCCGTATAGTCTTATTATCCGCGTGTGCGTGGCGCGAAAACCCGGCTTTCGCAGGTCGCGGCGAATGAAAATCCAGCGCATCGCCCGGCTGTCCTTGTCCGGGCCAAGTCTATCGGCGTTCCGCGACGGCAGAAATACGCCGCCGCCCGCCTATTCGCGCGTGTCCTCGGACAGGGTGACGACCAGGCCGTCTATGCTCTCGTCGGGGCGGATCTGGCAGGACAGGCGGGAATTGGGCCGCACGTCGCCGGACTGGCTCAGCGTGTCTTCCTCCACGTCGCTGCGCGGCGGCAGGCGGTCCATCCAGTCCGGGTCGACATAGACGTGACAGGTGGAGCAGGCGCAGCCGCCCCCGCACATCGCCAGGATCGGGACCCCCGAATCCTTGATGTTCTCCATCAGGGTCAGCGTCGGGTCGATCTCGACCTCGTTCCGCGCGCCCTCCAGATCGATCACGACAACCTTCACGCCGCCGCCCCGCGCTGATCAGCGCGTTGCTGGGCGCGTTTCAGGCGCGCCTTCGCGCGGGCCCGCTCGGCGATCACGAACGCGGTCAGCCCGCCAAGGCCCAGCGCGCTGATCGCCCAGCCGGACCACAGGAAGGCCGCGTACTGGCCCATGTCGAACAGCTCAGCCATGGGCGGGCTCCTCTCCGCCGGACGCGGCCGGGCCGGGCTCCAGCACTGCGCGGCTGGGCTGGGCGCCCAGATTGCGCCGCTCGGCGGCTTCGGCCTTGCGCATGTCGATGGCCGAGCGCATCCGCGTCAGCAGCATCCAGACATAGAGCGCGGTATAGGCCAGGCACATGATCAGCGCCGGCCACAGCATGCTGATCGCCATATTGGTCTGCAGCTTGCCGTCCTCCAGCGCGACCATGGTCGGGCCCTGGTGCAGCGTCGCCCACCATTCGACGGAAAAATGGATGATCGGGATGTTCACCACCCCGGCCAGCGCCGCGACGCCGGCCAGGCGCGCCCCGCGCTGGGGATTGTCGGCGGCCGCCCAGATCGCGATCAGCGCCAGATACAGCAGGAACAGGACCAGCACCGAAACCAGCCGGGCGTCGCCCCAGACCCAGTAGGCGCCCCACATCGGCTTGCCCCAGATCATGCCGGTGGCCAGCGCCAGGGCGCAGAACACCGCCCCGATGGGCGCGCTGGCGCGCGCGGCAATGTCGGCCACCGGATGGCGCCAGATCAGGCCGACCAGCGCCGCCACGGCGATGCCGACATAGACCATCATCGCCAGATAGGCGGCCGGGATATGGACGAAGATCAGGCGGTAGCCGTCGCCCATCTCCGAATCCAGCGGCGCGATCCACAGGCTCCACACCGTGCCGACGGCAAGGCTGACCGCCGCGATCACGCCGGCGACCGGCGCGGCGACGCGCGCAAATCCCTCGAACCGCGCCGGATTGGCGAACTGGGTGACCATTTGGGACGTCCTCCCGGCGTCTCTTCTGCGATCCTATCTAGTCTCTGCCGGCCCGGGGCGCAGCAGGGCATGGACTCTATTTAATCAACTATTCGCCGCGCGCAGCGCCGCGGCGCAGGTCGGCGGACAGACCGCCGCCGCGAACAGGGACGCGGCCAGCAGCGCCTTGGCGTCCGCCCCGAACACCGCGCCGGACTGCGCCGCGCCGACCCCGAAGATCATCACCGGGGTCAGCAGCGGGCCGGCGATCAGCGGGCCCAGAACCTCGCCCGCCCCGCGCGCCCCGGTGCTGATCGAGGCGCCGGCCGCCGCATAGAGCAGGGCGCCCGGCGTGCCCAGCACCAGCGAAATCCCCGTCGCCGCCAGAACCGGCCAGGACAGGCCGAAGGCCGCCGCCGCGATGGGCAGGGCCAGCAGCAGCATGACCGTGATCGCTAGCCAGCGCGCGAACAGGCGCGCGCCCAGCGCCATCGCTAGCGACCGGTCCTCCACCATCAGCTGGTCAAGGAAGCCGTTCTCGATGTCGTCGCGGAAGATGCTCTGCGCCGCCAGCAGCATGGAGAAGATCGCGGCGAGCCAGATCAGCGCCGGGCCCAGCGTCGAGAAATCGCGGTCGGAGCCCATGGCGAAGGCCGACATCGTGCAGAACAGAAGGAAAAAGACCGGCGCGAACGCCCAGCCCGCCGCCCCGCGCAGGGCGGACACGGCCTCGTGCCGCAGCAGGGCGGCGTTCCAGCTCATGCCGTCTCCAGACGCAGGATGCGCCCGCCTTCCAGCGCCGGCGCCGCGCCATGGGTCGCCGCGATGGCCGCGCCGCCGCGGGCCAGATGCCCGGCGATGGCGGCCTCGGCCAGGCCGACGCCCCTGTCGTCCAGATTGGCGAACGGCTCGTCCAGCAGCCACAGCGGCCGCCCCAGCACGATCAGGCGGGCCAGCCCCGCCCGCCGCCGCCAGCCGGCCGACAGCCGCCGGGCCGGCGTATCCACGAATCGCTGCAGGCCGAGCGCCGCGGCCGCCGTCTCCGCATCCGCGCCGTCGCCGGCCTTCGCCCACAGGGACAGCGTCTCGCCGACGGTGAATTGGGCCTGCAGCCCGTCCAGATGGCCCAGCCAGGCGCAACGCCCACGGGCGCTCTTGGCCGGGGGCATGTCCGGCTCCTCCCACGCGATTCGGCCCGATTCGGGGGCCGACAGCCCGGCCAGGCAGCGCAGCAGGCTGGTCTTGCCGCCGCCATTGGGGCCGCGCAGCTCCAGCCAGCCGCCCGGGCCCAGATCGAAACTCACGCCATGGGTCACGGTCACCCCGCCGCGGGACACCGCAAGCCCTTCAACGCGCAGGGCGAAATCCCCATATGACGGGAGATTAATGGCGTTCGTGCTGGCGCCCGGATGGGCGGCGTGCATAGAATCCCGTCCCGGGGCGTTCGACGGCCCGGACGCAGATAGAGAAGGGTCACCCAATGCGGCCTCCTCGGCGCAACCGGCGCATCATGACCGCGCTTGTCGTACTCATTCTGGCAGGCGGCGCAACGGCGCTGTCCCTGATCGCGCTGCGCGAAAACGTCTCGTTTTTCCGCCTTCCCTCGGAAATCGCGGAGACGCCGCCCCCGCCGGGCGAGCGGATTCGCGTCGGCGGCCTGGTCGAGGCCGGCAGCGTCCGCTACGGCGAGGGGGCGGAGGTGCTGTTTTCCATCACCGACGGGGCTTCCAGCATGGAAATCTCCTATGTCGGGGTGCTTCCGTCGCTGTTCCGCGAGGGGCAGGGCGTGATCGCGGAGGGCAGCTTCGCGTCCACCGGCGGATTCCACGCCGGTCGCGTTCTGGCCAAACACGATGAGGACTATACGCCGCGCGAACTGGAGGGCGTCGTCCAAAATACAACATCGTCGTGATATTTTAGGCAGCCGATCTGATTTCCTTTGACATTTCCGGTGTTAAGGGCTCCTATTCGCTCCGAACGGCCGATGCCGTCCGAGCCCGTTTAGAAATGTTCGAAGGGATGGAACCCGCCGCGTTCAGCCGCGTTGTCCAGCTTCGGAACGGGTCTGACCGATCCGCCTAAGGAGGGGAGTATCAATATGAAATCACGGCTTCTTGCAGCCGTAGCGGTTGCCGCCATCGCGGCTCCGGGAATCGCCAACGCTCAGGGCTGGTACGGTCGTATCGGCGTTGGCTACGGCACCACGCAGAATATGGACCTGGTGGACGATCCGCTCGTCATGGGTCAGTACCCGATCCAGAGCGAAGGCCACATTCTGCCTGACGCCGCGATCGGCTACGAGCTGGGCAACGGCGTCCGGTTCGAATTCGAAGGCAGCTACCAATACGACGACACCGGCGCGGTCGGGAACTTCCCGAACTCGATGTCGGACGTCCAGACCTACGCCCTGCTCGGCAACGTGATCTACGATTTCGGCGGCGGCATGATGGGCTCCAGCGTTTCGCCGTTCATCGGCGCGGGCGTTGGCTTCCTGCGTCAGAGCCTGTCGGCTCTGGCCACCACGCCGGCTTCGGGCTTCACGAGCGTCGCCTATGTGGTCGACGACGAAGACTGGTCGCCGGGCGCCCAGTTCATCGCGGGTGTCCGCGTGAACACGGGCTCGCAGCTGTCGACGGAACTGCGCTACCGCTTCCTGAGCGGTTTCGAAGGCGCGGACTACGACAACCAGCTGGGCGGCGACGTGGACCTGGACTACTTCGCCAGCCACGACATCATCGCCTCGCTGATCTGGTCGTTTGCGTCGCCGGAAGCTCCGCCTCCGCCGCCGCCCCCGCCGGCTCCGCCGCCCCCGCCGCCTCCGCCGCCTCCGCCGCCTGCGTGTGAGAACGTGGAGTTCGTGGTCTACTTCGAATGGGACAAGTCGGACATCACCGACCAGGCCCGTTCCGTGATCCAGATGGCCGCCAATCGCGCTGCTGAGTGCGGCGTGGCGAGCGTCATGATCGACGGTCACGCCGACCGTTCGGGTTCCGCGTCCTACAATGTTGGCCTGTCGCAACGCCGCGCCGATGCGGTCGCCGCGACCCTGGTCAGCATGGGTGTCTCGGAAGCCGCGATCTCGACGCAGGCCTTCGGCGAAAGCCAGCCGGCCGTCGAAACGCCGGATGGCGTTCGCGAGCCTCTGAACCGTCGTTCGGAAGTGATCATCACGGTCAACGGCGCGTCCATGTAACATCCGGCAACGGATGCAAAGGGAACGGCCCGGCTCACGCCGGGCCGTTTTCTTTTGGGCTTATGTTCGGCGCGCATCGTGGGCGCACAGCAAAACGGCCGGCCCCGCGGGGACCGGCCGTTTGCGCTCCGCGCCGTGGCGCGCGCCTAGCGCACGCAGAGAATGTCGTTCAGCCGGCCGGCGCGGGCGTCGATGGAATAATACGCGCCCTCGCGCCAGTTCCCCTGTTGCGCGCGGCAGAATGTATCCACCTCCTCCTCGCAGGCCCGGGCGTTCCCCCGCAGGCACAGCGTCAGGCGGCCGGGCTGGATAGGGGGGCTGGGATAGAACCCGGCCCGCTCGCCCTCCAGCATTTGCGGCCCGCCCCCGCCCGGATAGGGATCGGGATACTGGCCGCGATAGCCGGGGCCCGGGCTGGGATAGGAGGGCGTCTCCGGAGAGAACGAGGAGATCGAGCCCGACATCGCGATGCGGCCGAGGTCCGGCACGTCGCGGTCGATCCGCTCGCACCGCCCGGTCAGGTTCGGACCCTCGCACAGCGTCCATTCGCCGGTGACCTGCAGGCTGCGCGCCCGGTCGTCGAACCCGTCATAGCGCAGATTGCCGCTGCCCCCGGTAAAGGTCTCGCTGCGGCCGCGATAGTTCAGCCCCTCGTACAGGACCAGCGTCGGCTGGCCGCCATAGCCCGGATAGGGGTCCTGATCGCCGCCGCCCGGATAGGGGGAGCCCGCATAGGGAGAGGCGGGGCGAATGGAAGAAACCCGGTTGTTCAGGCCCAGCCGCTCCAGATCCCAGACGTCCTGGTCGATGGTCTCGCACGATCCGGTGAAATTCGGCCCGTCGCACAGCTCCCATGCGCCGCCGGTGACGTGGACGCTGGTGGCCAGATTGTCGAACGCGCCGGGGCCCAGATTTGCGACCTCCCGCTCCACGCGCACGCTCGGCCCCTGCAGATTGGGATAGTCGAACAGCTCCAGTCCCGCGGCGCTCTGCGCCTGCGTCTGGCCCAGCGCAGGGGCGCTGGCGGCCAGAACGGCGAGGGACGGGACGATCAAGGCGAGCGCGTTGCGCATGGCGGGTCTCCGGTCTGCCGGGCGGGAATCAGGGGCAGGGCCGAAACGTCAGGCCCGAGGACCGGGTTCCGCAGCTCCTCCCGGCGAGGCGGGCCCTAATCCTCCAGATAATAGGAGATGGTGGAGACGACCCGGACCGTCTTGAAGATCTGGTCGCTCTCGCTCGCCCCCGCGATCTGGTCGCGCGGCAGGATCTGGAACACGCCCTGGTCGGCGGTGCGGATGCCGCCCAGCGTCGCCCCGGAATCCTGTGCGAACTGGTCGGCGGCCTGCCGCGCCGCGGCGGTCGCCTCGGCGATCATCGCCGGCTTGATGTCGTTCAGCTCGGTGAACAGATAGGTCGGCCCCATCGCCTGCCAGTCCTGCTGCAGCACGATGCCCTGGCGCAGCAATTCGCCGACCCGGCGGCTGACGTCCGCGACCCGGCCGACATCGGTGGAGCGGACCAAAACGGACTGGGCCACCGAATAGCGCTCCTCAGGCCGCTGGCCGCCATAGCCCATGCCGTAATCCTGCACCTGCACGCTCTGGCGCTGGATCTCGTCGCCGGAGAATCCGGCCGATGTCAGGAAGCGGGAGATCGTCTCCAGATTGAGGTCGATATTTTCCTGGATCAGCGCCAGATCGTTGCCGGTCACCTGGAATTTGATCGGCCACAAGGCGAGGTCGGCCTGCACTTCCTGTTCGGCCAGGCCCTTCACCGTGACGAAGGATGTGTCCTGCCGCCCGGCCTCGAAGCCTTCGCCGACGAACCAGCCGGCCGCCACGATCCCCGCGGCCACCAGAAGCGCGGACAAGAAGCCGGCGGCGACGCCCACGCTGCGATCCCCGAACGCCATTCACACCCCTCCTCGGCAGGCCATGAGGCAAGCATGGACCGGATATCCGGTAAAGACGGCATTTTCGTGGACTGGCGGGGCTTTCGAAGGCGGAATCTGGCCGCCGGGACTGGAACCCTGCGCCGCGCCGTTCATTATGCGCGGCGACGCCCTAATCCCATGAGGGAATCCCGATATGACCGCTTTCCGTCCGCTTCGCGCCGCGCTGGCCCTGGGCTGCGCCGCAATCCTGTCCGCCTGCGCGACCAGCGCCCAGATGAGCCAGATGTCCAACCAGGCCTGGAATCAGGTGCTGTCGGAAGAGCCGGTCTCCAACGACCCCGCGCTGGACCAGCGCGCCCAGCGGGTGGCCAGCCGCATCATCTCCGGCGCCGGCCTGCAGAACCAGAACTGGCAGGTCGTGGTCTTCGATTCGGACGAACAGAACGCCTTCGCCCTGCCGGGCGGCCAGATCGGCGTGTATCGCGGCATGATGAATCTGGCCAACACCGACGATCAGCTCGCCGCCGTGATCGGGCACGAGGTCGGCCACGTCGTCGCCGGCCACGCGATGGAGCGCTACAACCAGCAGATGGGCACCGCCGTCGGGGCCCAGGTTGTCGGCGCGGCGCTGGGCGGCCAGGGCTTCGGCTCCGCCGAACAGATCAGCCAGGTCTTCGGCCTGGGCGCGCAGGTCGGCATTCTGCTGCCCTATTCGCGCGGCAATGAGAGCGAGGCGGACCTGCTCGGCATCGATTACATGGTGCGCGCCGGCTACGACCCGCGCGCGGCAGTGACGCTGTGGGAAAAGATGGCGGCGCAGGGCGGTTCGCGCGGCCCGGCCTTCCTGTCCACCCACCCCGATCCGCGCGCCCGCGCGCAGGAAATCGAAGGCTATATCGCCCAGCGCGGCTACTGATCCGGCGAACCTGCTACAGGGCCCAATTGCCCCCTTTTCGGGCGCGCCCGGACTATATAGGTTCCCGGCCTCCACACGGGGCCGCGGTAGCTCAGTTGGTTAGAGCGCTAGATTGTGGATCTAGAGGTCCGGGGTTCGAGACCCTGCCGCGGTACCACTCTTTCCCCGTCACATGGTATGGATAGGTCCTGACAGGCGGCGGGCGTAACCGCCGCGGGGAGGGGTCTCATGCTGCTGCCGGACTGGGCGCCCGATCTGGGCCGCGCGCTGATGGGCGCGCTCTATCTGATCGCCGGAATTCGCCATTTCTTCCTGTTGCCGGTCATCGTGCCGATCGCGGAGGCGCGCGGCGTGCCGCAGGCCGGAACGGTCGTAAGGGCCGGCTCGGCGTTCGAGGCCGCGATGGGCGCGCTGCTGATCCTGGGCTTCCTCGCCCCGCTGGCGGCGGTCGGCCTGATCGTGTTCACGATCCTCGCCAGCGTCATGTACCTGAACTTCTGGGACATGCCGCCGGGGGAGACCCGGGCCAATGCGATCAATGCGCTGCTCAACAATGTCGCCATCATCGGCGGCCTGCTGCTGATCGCCGTCTATAATCCCTGACGCCCCGGCGGGACGCCGCCGCGCAGGCGGCGAATCCCCTCCGGCGCTTCCCCTCAGGCGAACTCTTCGGTGTCGATCTCGGGCTGGACCTTCGCCGGATAGCGCGGGCCGTGCACCGTGTCCTGATTGATGATCGTATCCAGCCGCGCCACCGTGCCGGGCGACAGGGTCACATCGCGCGCGGCCAGGTTCTCTTTCATATGCTCGATACTGGTCGTGCCGGGGATCGGGATGATGTCCTCGCCCTGGGCCAGCAGCCAGGCCAGCGCCAGCTGCGCCGGCGTGCAGCCGACCGAGTCCGCCTCGGCGAAATACTCGTCCAGCAGGGCCAGATTCTTCGGCCAGTTGTCCTCGGAGAAGCGCGGCATCGGCCGGCGGATGTCTTTCTCGTACAGCGCGGTGACGTCCGGCGGCGTATCGGTCAGGAAGCCGCGCGCCACCGGGCTGAAGGCGACGAAGGCCACGCCCAGCTCGCGGCAGGCGTCCAGAACCGCGATCTCGGGATTGCGGGTCCACAGCGAATATTCGCTCTGCACCGCCGCGATGGGATACACGCTGTGCGCCTTGCGCAGCGTGTCGGCGCTGCACTCCGACAGGCCAATGGAGCGAACCTTGCCTTCCTCGATCAGGCGGGCGAGGCCGCCGGCGGCTTCCTCCACCGGTGTCGTCTTGTCCCAGCGGTGCAGGTAATAGACGTCGATCATGTCGGTGTTCAGGCGGCGCAGGCTGTCCTCGCAGACCTGGCGCGTCGCCTCGGGGGAGCTGTCGATCTTCCGCCCCTCCGGCCCGATCACCAGGCCGCATTTGCTGGCCAGCACATATTCGTCGCGGCGGTGGCCGATCGCCTCGGCCAGCAGCTCCTCGTTCTTGCCCAGGCCGTACAGCGCGGCGGTGTCCATAAAGTCATAGCCCGCATCCAGCGCCTCGTTCAGCAGGCGGATGCTGTAGTCGCGCGGCGGCGGCGCGGCGTAGGCGTGGCTGACATTCATGCAGCCAAGGCCGATGGGCTCGACCTCGAACGGTCCGACTTTACGCTTGGCCATTATTCGTCCTGATCCTGATCTGCTTCTTCCTGTGCGAGGCGGCGCCCCAGATTTTCCGCGAACATCTCCGCGTATCGGGCGCAGCCCATCGGGTCCGCGAACGGGTTGTCGCCGTCCTCATTGATCCGCGCCGCCTTGTCCAGCAGGCCGACCAGTTCGGGATGCGGCACGATGGCGATGTCGCACTCCATCGCCGCCACCCGCGCGATGCTGGTCCGGAACGCGTCCAGATAGTCCGGGTTGTCGCTATAGCGGAACGTGTCGTTGGAGATCGGGTTCAGGCTGTCGGCATAGACCACGGTCATGCATTCGCCGTCCTCGCACTCCTCCCACGTCCAGCTGGTGCCGCCCGGCGTATGGCCCGGCGTGAACACCGCGGTCAGGGCCGTGTCGCCGACCGTGATCGTCTCGCCATCTGACACGCGGCGGATATTGGATACCGGCGGATAGTCATAGCCTTCGGTGTCCCGGTATTGCGGGTCGTTCGGCATGGCGTGGCCGCGCTCCATCGCGTCCGCCGCGGCCGGGCTGGCGGCCACCGGCGCGCCGCTCGCCTTCTGCAGGGCGTCGATCACGCCGACATGGTCGATATGGGTGTGCGAATTGCCGATCAGCGCGATGTCCTCCACCGCATAGCCCAGCGCCGCGATATTGTCCGCGATCACCGTCGCCGCAGCGGGGAAGCCGCCGTCCAGCAGGATCAGCCCGTCGCCGGTGTCGATCAGCAGCGCGGTCAGGCGCGTCGTGCCGACATAATAAGTGTCGCCGAAGATTTTGAACGGTTCCTGCGCCTCGTTGTACTGGGCGCAGAAGCCCTCGCACGGAAAGTCCGGATCGGCGATCACGTCGGCGGCCAGCGCCGGCGCCACCCCGATGGCCGTAATGGCCGCAGCCAGAAGAATATGGCGGTCCATGGCGTTCCTCCCCAGGATCATGGTTCGCCGCAGACTACACCCTCTCCCCGCGCGGGGAGAGGGCGCGTCGCCGGCCCAGCCGGCGGTCAGTAGTCCAGCTGTTCCTGCAGGCGCTGCAGCACTTCCATCGCCGGCAGCGTCGCGGCGACCGAGGCGTTCGGCTCCCGCCCTTCCTTGATCGCGGCGAAGAATTCGCGGTCCTGCAGCTCGATCCCGTTCATGGAGACATCGACCTTGGACACGTCGATCGCCTCTTCCTTGCCGTTCACCAGATCGTCGTAGCGGGCGATATAGGTGCCGGTGTCGCCGATATAGCGGAAGAACGTGCCCAGCGGCCCGTCATTGTTGAACGACAGGGACAGCGTGCAGATCTTCCCCGTCGGCGTTTTCAGCAGGATGCCCATGTCCATCGCGATGCCCAGATCGGGGTGTTTCGGGCCCTGCACGGCGTAGCATTCGCTGATGTCCTCGCCGGTCTGGTACATGAACAGGTCGATCGTGTGGCAGGCATGGTGCCACAGCAGGTGATCGGTCCAGGACCGCGGCTTGCCCAGCGCGTTCATATTGGTGCGGCGGAAGAAATAGGTCTGCACGTCCATCTGCTGGATGGACAGCTCGCCGGCCTGGATCTTCTTGTGCACGTATTGGTGCGACGGGTTGAAGTGCCGCGTCTGGCCGGACATGGCGACCAGGCCCGTTTCCTTCTGCTTCGCCGCCAGGGCGCGCGCGTCCTCGATATTGTCGGCCATCGGGATCTCGACCATCACATGCTTGCCGGCGTCTAGGCACTGGATCGCCTGGCTGGCGTGCATCTGGGTCGGGGTGGCCAGCAGCGCGGCCTCCACGCCCGGCTGGGCCAGGCCCTCGGCCAGGTCCGTGGTCCAGTGCGGGATGCCGTATTTCTCCGCGACTTCCTTGGTGCTGTCGGGGCTGCCGCCGACCAGGGTCGCAACCTCGATCCCGTCGATCTTCTTCATCGCGTCCAGATGCTTCTGTCCGAACGCGCCCTGGCCAGCCATCAACACTTTCATGGGGGTCCCTCTCGATCTTGGCGAAAATTGCGGGGTCGCGCCGGTCAACGCCTCGCCCCGCGCTGGGTTCGCCCGTTCATAGTGCAAAAACCGCCATGATTGGAACCGCCCGGCCGGGGATCGGGCCGTATCCGCAAACGAAAACGGCCGGGGCGGGGCCCCGGCCGTTCGATACGCGGACAGTCGCGAAGGACGTCAGGCGGCTTTCTTGCCGTGACGCTCTTCGTAGAAGTCCTTGGTCTCGATGATGATGTGGCCGACCCCGGTGGACGAGGCGGGCACGTGATAGAAGCGGTAGACCTCCTGCGCGTCGTCGCCGAGGGCGCCGCGCATGGTCAGCCACATGACCAGCTCGATCGCCTCGTTGCCCGCTTCGCGCAGATATTCCAGCGGCTTCATCTCCACCAGACGCTGCGGATTGGCCGTCAGGTCGTCCAGGAAGGCGGTGTCCCACGGCTTGTTGATCAGGCCGGCGCGCTCGTGCTGGATCTGGTGGCTCATGCCGCCGGTGCCGAAGATGACGACCTTCAGGTCCTCGTCCCAGCTTTCGACGGCCTTCTTGATGGCCTTGCCCAGATTGTAGCAGCGATTGCCCGTCGGGGCCGGATACTGGATCACGTTGACCGACAGCGGGATCACGCGGGCCGGCCAGGCGTCCGGCTGGCCGAAGGCCAGGGACATGGGCACGGTCAGCCCGTGATCGACTTCCATGTCGTTCACGATGGTAATGTCGAACTCGTCCAGCACCAGCGACTGCACCAGGTGGGAGGCGAATTCCGGATAGCCCTTCACGACCGGCACAGGGCGCGCGCCCCAGCCTTCGTCGGCGATGCCGAATTCGTCGGCGCAGCCGATGGCGAAGGTCGGGATGATCTTGAAGTCGAACGCGTTGACGTGGTCGTTATAGACCATGATCACGACGTCCGGCTTGACCTCGTCCATCCACTGCTTCGCGGGCTCATAGCCCTTGAACAGCGGCGCCCAGTAGGGCTCGTCCTTCTTGCCGAGGTCCAGCGCCGCGCCGATGGCGGGCGTGTGGGAGGTGCCGAAACCGGCGACAATCTTCGCCATCTCTATTTCTTCCCTTCGCGTTCGTGCTTGAAGCGCCACCCGTCGTCGAGGGAGCGGCCGCCGGCGATCATCATGTCGGCGTAGCCCTGCTGGGTCATGCCGCACATTTCCGCCGCCATGTACTGGTAGGAATGCTCGTCGGTGAAGGCCAGCTTGGCCAGCGCGTAGGAGACGCCGCCAAGGTCCAGCAGCGTGTTCCAGTCGCGCGCCATCACCGCGACCTTCTGCTCTTCCAGCATCGGGAACTTGTCCAGGTATTTGCGTTCGTCGGACAGGAATTCCTTCCGGTTCTCCGCCTTCATCAGCGAATACAGGAACTGGTTCAGGTGATAGCCCTTCCGCGCGCGCTGCGCGTCGAAGACGATCGTCCCGGGGATGTCGTCATACTCGTTGGGCTTGGGTTTCGGTCCGCTCATCCTTCACTCCCTATCGGACGACAGAGCGTCCAGCAGACGCCGCGCGAGCGCGGCGTAATCTTCATCTTCTCTGGCGTGCACGCCCAGCCGGCCGATCTCGTCCTGGCGGGCCGCCGTTGCGCGGGACATTTGCCCGCCGAGGCCCAGATCATCAACCGTCAAGGCCACTTCGCGCATCTCCGCCGCGCGGCGCACGCCGTGGGTCGCTGCCCGTTCCATCATATATGCGCTCTTCGATTTCCAGTCGAATTGCGGAAATGTCGCATCCAGGGAGGCCAGAACCTCTTGATCTACACCCGCTTTTACGGCTGACAGCACGCATTCCAGGGTCAGCGCCTCCAGCCCCTTGATCATCACGCTGCGGATCATCTTGATGGAGGACGCCGCGCCGACATCGCCCGCCACCGCGCGCGGCGCCATGGACAGGGCGGTCATCGCTTTCTCGCCGGCTTCGGCGTGCGGGCCGCTGACCAGCACCGGCGTCCTGTGCAGTTTCGGATGCACCGGCGCCATCACGGCGGCGTCGACATAACGCCCCCCTGTGGCCTCGATGATCTTGGCCGATCCCTGCTTGGTCGACGGCGCGCAGCTATTGCAGTCGAAGAAGAGCGCGCCCGGCTGCAGATACAGCGCCGCGGCCTTCGCCGCCTCGCGCGCCCGGTCGGCGGTGACCAGGCAGAAGACCAGCTCCGCTCCCGCCAGCGCCTGCGCCGGCGTATCGGCGCCGCGCACCCCGGCGCGATCATAGTCGGCGCGCTTGGCCTTGGCGGTCGCCGGGTCGTCGGTCTTGATGTCATAGGCGGCGAACGGGCCGTGCCCGGCCTCCATCCAGCCTTTCGTGAAGGCCTGTCCGGCTTCGCCGAACCCGATCAGGGCGGCGGCGGATGCGTTTTCCGTGGCGTCTGCCATCTGGCGATCCCTTTGGCGCAAGGCCGGATTGCGGCATTGCGGCGTGTCAAAACGGCCTGAGACATCTTATAAGCGGCGGCGGAATTCAACCGGACGCCGCCGCCTCCGGACCGGGCCCTGCGCCCCCTCCCGCGCGGCTTTTCTTCGGCGCCCGAACATGCGAGCAAACCCGCCAGCCCGGCCGGCCCCGCCGGCGGGCCGGCAACAAGGACAGGCAAGGGAAACGAACGCTGATGGCAAACGTCGTCGTCCAGAATATCGAACGCGCCGACCCGAAGATCGTCGAAGGGCTCGGCAAGTGCGGCGTCGCCACGGTGCATGAGGCGCAGGGCCGCAAGGGCCTGCTGGCCTCCTATATGCGGCCGATCTATCCGGGCGCGCGCATCGGCGGCTCGGCGGTCACCATCCTGGCCCAGCCGGGCGACAACTGGATGATCCATGTCGCCATCGAACAGGCCAGGGCCGGCGACATCCTGGTCCTGGCCGTCACCAGCCCGGCGGAGCAGGGCTTTTTCGGCGACCTGCTGGCCACCTCCGCGCAGGCGCGCGGCGTTCTGGGTCTGGTGATCGATGGCGGCGTGCGCGACGTGCGCGACCTGAAGGAAATGGACTTCCCGGTCTGGTCCAAGGCGGTCTGCGCCCAGGGCACGGTGAAGGAGACCCTCGGCAGCGTGAACATCCCGATCGTGTGCGCCAATGAGCTGGTCAATCCCGGCGACGTGATCGTGGCCGACGATGACGGCGTCGTCGTCGTGCGGCGGGAGGAAGCCGAAGAGGTCCTGAAGAAATCGCAGGAGCGCGAGGCCAAGGAAGAAGAGAAGCGGGTGCGCCTCGCCAATGGCGAACTCGGCCTCGACATCTACGACATGCGCCCGCGGCTGAAGGAAAAAGGCCTCAAATATGTCTGACGCCTCTGCGGCGGGCGTCCGCTGCATGTGGATGCGCGGCGGCACGTCCAAGGGCGGATATTTTCTCGCTGACGATCTTCCCGCCGACACCGCGGCGCGCGACGCCTTCCTGCTGCGCGTCATGGGCAGCCCCGATCCGCGCCAGATCGACGGCATGGGCGGCGCCGACCCGCTGACCTCCAAGGTCGGTGTCGTGAAGAAATCCGAGCGCGAGGGCGTGGACGTCGATTATCTGTTCCTGCAGGTCTTCGTCGATCAGGCCATCGTCACCGACGCCCAGAATTGCGGAAACATCCTGGCCGGCATCGGCCCCTTCGCCATCGAGCGGGGGCTGGTGACGGCTGAGGACGGGGAGACGGGCGTCTCCATCTTTATGGAGAATACCGGCCAGATCGCCGTCGCCACGGTCCAGACGCCGGGCGGCGTTCCGACCTATGCCGGCGACGCCCGCATCGACGGCGTGCCGGGCACGGCCGCGCCGATCCCGCTCCTGTTCACCGACACCGCCGGATCGTCCTGCGGCGCGCTGCTGCCGACCGGAAACGCCGTGGACATTGTGGAGGGGGCGGAGGTCACGCTGATCGACAACGGCATGCCGGTCGTCATCCTGCGCGCCGCCGATTTCGGCATAACCGGCTATGAGACCCGTGAAGAGCTGGACGCAAACGAAGACCTGAAGGCGAAGCTGGAAAAGGTGCGCCTGGCCGCCGGGCCGCTGATGAATCTCGGCGACGTGACGGAAAAGTCCGTGCCCAAGATGACGCTGATCGCGCCGCCCCAGAATGGCGGGGCGATCTGCACCCGCACCTTCATCCCGCACCGCTGCCATGCCTCCATCGGCGTGCTGGGCGCCGTCAGCGTGGCCAGCGCCTGCGTGCTGCCCGGCTCGCCCGCCGCCGAGATGGCGGTGGTGCCCGAGGGCCTGCGCAAGACGCTGGAGATCGAGCAGCCGTCCGGCAAGACCGAGGCGGTTCTGGAAATGAACGCGGCCGGGGAGATCACCGCCGCCGGCATGCTGCGCACGGCGCGGAAACTTTTCGACGGCGTGGTGTTCGGTTAGGCGAGGCCCGGCCAGCAGGCGCACCAGCAAGAACAAGAAGAGGGAGACCCAGATGGCCGAGAAAATGGCGGACCGGGATACGGTCCAGGTCACGTATCATCCCAATCCGTCCAAGCCGTCCTATGTCCCCCCGGCCGGCGCGGTGGACGCCCACTGCCACGTCTTCGGGCCGGCGGCGGAATTCCCCTTCGCGCCGGAGCGCAAATATACGCCGGGTGACGCCTCCAAGGCCCAGCTTTTCGCCCTGCGCGACTTTCTGGGCTTCGACAAGAACGTGATCGTCCAGGCCACCTGCCACGGCAAGGACAACCGCGCGCTGGTCGACGCCTGTATCGCGGCGAACGGCAAGGCGCGCGGCGTCGCCACGGTGGGCGAGGACGCCGACCCCGATGATCTGAAGACGATGCACGCAGCAGGCGTGCGCGGCGTGCGCTTCAATTTCGTCAAGCGGCTGGTCGATGCCACGCCGAAAGACGTTTTCCTGCGCATCGTGGACAAGATCGCCCCGCTCGGCTGGCACGTCGTGGTCTATTTCGAGGCCGCGGATCTGGAGGAGCTGGCGCCGTTCCTGGAGTCGCTGCCGACCATCGTCGTGGTCGACCATATGGGCCGCCCGGACGTGGAGAAGGGCGTCGGCCATCCGGACTTCCAGCGCTTCCGCACGCTGATGTGCGAAAATGAAAATATCTGGTCCAAGGTCTCGTGCCCGGAGCGGCTGTCCGTCGCCGGCCCGCCCTATGACGATGTCGTACCGTTTGCCAAGACGCTGGTGGAGCAGTTTCCGGACCGCGTCCTGTGGGGCACCGACTGGCCGCACCCCAACATGCACGGCAAGATTCCGGACGACGGCGTGCTGGTGGACCGCATCCCCCATATCGCCCCGACCGAGGCGCTGCAGAAAAAATTGCTGGTCGACAACCCGATGCGGCTCTACTGGGCTGACTGACCGCGGTCGGCGACGCGCCGGCTCCGGTCCGGCATAGTGCGTACACGCGGGAGTCGCGCCCGCGGCGGAGCCGCACGCCGGGGACAGCTCAATAAGGGCGCGCCGGGGTGCGGAGATATGGGAAGGGGAGGCCCATGACGTCCGTCAATACGGCCGGGCAGCGGCTGTTGTCGCCCGCGTACCGGCGGCGGTTCCTGTTCATCATGTTCTGCGTCTGCCTGTTCGATTTCGCGGACAGGAACGTGTTCAACGTCACCCAGGAATCGATAAAGGCGGAATTCCAGCTCAGCGATTTCGGCATGGGCGTGCTGGCGGCCGCCTTCGCGGTGCTGTTCGCCGTGGTCGGCGTGCCCATCGGGCGCCTCGCCGACCGGCGCAACCGCAAGGTCATCGTCGCCGCCTGCACCGCGCTTTGGTCGGCCTCCACCATGGTGTGCGGCATGGCCGGGTCCTACCTCGCCATCGCGGCCGGGCGGATCGGCGTCGGGCTGGGGGAGGCGGGCTTCACCGGCCCCGTCAGCTCCCTCGTCTCCGACCATTTCCCGCGCCGCCGCCGCGCCTCCGCCATGGGGATCATCCTGCTCGGAACGCCGGTCGGAATCCTGCTGGGCGCCAATCTCGGCGGCTGGGCGGCGGAATATCACAACTGGCGGCTGGCCTTCCTGCTGCTGGGCGCGCCCGGCCTGCTGGTCGCGCTCTGCCTGCTGATCTTCCTGCGCGAACCGCCGCGCGGCCTGGTGGACGGGATGGACGCGGCGCAGCGGCCTCCGGCCATGGGGATGATGGCTGCGCTGGGCGTGGTCGCGCGCAATCCGGCGCTGCTCTGGATCATGATCGGGGCGCTCGCCGCCGGCTTCGGCATGACGACCGTGTCGGCCTTCCTCGCCTCCTTCCTGCGCCGCTCGCATGAGCTGTCGCCCGCCTCGGCCGGGGCGCTGTTCGGGATCATCGCCGCGATTTCCCAGTCCACGGGGTTTCTGGGCGGTGCGTTCGGCACCGACTGGCTGTCGGGGCGCGACGCGCGCTGGCCGGCCTGGGGCGCGGCCATCGGCCTGGTCTGCGCGCCGCCGCTCTACTGGCTGGGCCTGGGGGCGGACAGTACCACGATGGCGGCCCTGTGCGTGATGCTGGCCGGCGCCTCACAGGCCTGCTTCTTCACGCCCACGATCGGCATGATCCAGAACCTGACGGATACGGGCATGCGCGCCACCGGCACGGCGCTGTTCGCGATGCTGACCGTGCTCGGCGGCTATTTCTGCGCGCCGCCCACGATCGGCTTTTTCAGCGACCGCATCGCCGCGGGCATGTTCGCGCTGGGCGATTTCCCGGTCCTGTGCCCCGGCGGCGCCGCGCCGCCCGGATCGTCGCCGGAGCTGGTCGAGGCCTGCGCGGCGGCGCTGGCCGACGGGCTGCAGCAGGCGATGAGCTGGGGCGTCTCCGCTTTCCTGCTCGCCTCGGTCTGCTATCTCATCGCCTCGCGCTACATGAAGGCGTCCGCGGCGACCGACGGCGCGGAGCGCTAGCGCGTTTGACTTCGCCGCTTCTTCTGGCGGAAGGTCTGCCCAACGCCAGAGCGCGAAATAACGCGCCGGTAAGGGACGACGATCCCGGGGAGGACAATCATGGAAACGACGTTTCCGGATATTCCGCTGTATCAGGGCTGGGGCCGGCCCTTGCGCACCGAGTCCACGGTGCGCGGGCTGGAATTGATCCAGGGCAAGTTGCCGGAGGGCCTGACCGGCGCCTGGTACCGCGCCGGGCCGGACCGGCAATACGCGCCAATGCTGGGCGACGACGTCTTCATCGACGGCGAGGGCATGGCCCACATGTTCCGTTTCAAGGCGAACGGCCAGGTGGACTATGTCAGCCGCTGGGTCCGCACCGAACGCTACAAGCGGCAGGAGGACGCCGGGCGCAGCCTCTTCGGCCGCTACCGCAACCGCTACACCAATCATGAAAGCGTGGCGGGCGTGTCCAACGGCGCCGCCAACACCACCGCGATCTTCCACGCTGGCAAGCTGCTGGTGCTGAAGGAAGACGATCTGCCCTACGAGCTGGACCCGGACACGCTGCAGACGCGCGGCCAGACCGACTATGACGGACAGGTCAAAGCGGTCAGCATGACCGCCCACCCCAAGGTCGATACGGTCCGTGACGCGCTCTATACCTTCTCCTACCAGGCCAAGGGCGACGCCACGACCGACATCGTGTTCTACGAGATCGACGGCGACGGCCGGGTGGTGGACGAGATCTGGTTCAACATGCCCTATGCGGCCTGCGTCCACGATTTCGCGGTGACGGAGGATTACGCGGTCTTCCCCTTCTTCCCGCTGATCACCGACCTGGATCACATCAAGGCGGGCGGGACCTATTATCAGTGGAATCCGGATGAGGAGACGGTGGTCGCCGTGGTGAAGCGCGGCGGGACGGCCGACGACATCAAATGGTTCCGCGGTCCCGCGACCAGCGCCGGCCACATGATGAACGCCTATCAGGACGGCACGAAGGTCCATCTGGATCTGTGCCTGTACGAGGGCAATTGCTTC
The DNA here is from genome assembly GCA_913055605.1 of uncultured Euryhalocaulis sp. Taxonomy (GTDB): domain Bacteria; phylum Pseudomonadota; class Alphaproteobacteria; order Caulobacterales; family Maricaulaceae; genus Euryhalocaulis. The sequence continues at coordinate 143,319 of CAJXKJ010000001.1, forward strand.
CCCTTCTTCAAGACGCCGGAGGGGGTGGAGACCGAACCCGTCCCGCCGATCCTGACGCGCATGACCTTCGACCTCGCGCGCAACGACGAGGGCTTCGACAAGGCGCCCGTCATGCCCGTGCCGTGCGAAATGCCCCGCACCGACGAACGCTATCAGGGCCGGCCCTATCGCAACGGCTTCGCCATCGTCCGCAACCCGCAGGACGGCACCAGCGGCATCGGCCATGTCGACGTGACCACCGGCGCGCTGAAGATGTGGAAGCCGGGCGAGGCGGCCGGCGTGCAGGAGCCGCAATTCGTCCCCCGCACGCCGGACTCCCCCGAAGGCGACGGCTGGCTGCTGGTCATCGTCAACCGGCTGGAGGAGGGGCACAGCGACCTCGCCGTGCTGGACGCGCAGGATATCGAGGCCGGTCCCGTCGCCCTGTTCCGCATGCCCGTGCGCGTGCGCTCCACCTTCCACGGCATGTGGACGCCGGAAGAGACGCTGCAGAGCGGACACTATTCTCAGGGCCGCCCGCAGGATCACGCGGCATGAGCACGGTCTGGCCCGAAGGCGTCCCGGCGCGCATGCCGGCGCAGGACCGCGCCGATATCGAGGAAGTCTATTCCCGCTATGCCTGGGGGATCGACCTGGCCGATCTGGACATGGCGCTGTCCGCCTTCGCGGACGACGCCTGGTTCGACCATCTGTGGCAGGGCCGGGTGCAGGGCCACGAGGCGATCGCGGAAAATCTGAAATCGCTCTGGTACGACCGCCAGCACTGGTGGTTCGGCCGCCAGCATCTGTTCAATCACTTCATCATGACGCCGACCGAAACCGGCGCGGACGTCCGCTGCTTCTTCCAGATCGTCCAGTACAGCGTCGACTACAACACCAGCTTCCTGTTCGGCATCGGCACGCGGCAGGACGAGCTGGTGAAGCTGGGCGAGGACTGGAAATTCCAGTCGCTGAAGGTCAACGCCTGGCGCAGCCGCGACGACGTGCCCTGGCAGGGCGAGATGAAGCTGGCGGCCCGCCCGGTGACGCCGCAGGGCGCCGGTCAGCTCGACCCGAAAAAATGAGGACCGAGGCGGCGATCTCCCGCGACGGGGCGCCTGCGCCGGTGATCGAGCCGGTGGATCTGGCGGACCCCCGCCCGGGCGAAATCCTCGTCCGCATCGCCGCCACGGGAATCTGCCACACCGATCTCGGCTGCCATTCGGGCCGTGGCATGCCCGTGCCCAAGCCGGTCGTGCTGGGCCATGAGGGCGCGGGCGTGGTGGAGACTGTGGGGGAGGGCGTGAGCGATCTGGCGCCCGGCGATCATGTCGTCCTGTCCGGCGCCTCCTGCGGCGAGTGCGCAAGCTGCCGCGCCAACCGCCCGACCTATTGCCGTCAGGCGATCCGGCTCTGTTTCGGCGGCGCGCGCGCCGACGGCACCACGCCGCTCAGCCAGGACGGAGACAGCCTGCATGGCGCTTTCTTCGGCCAGTCCAGCTTCGCCCGTCACGTAATCGCGCCGGCGCGCAGCGCGGTGAAAATCCCCGCCGACATGCCGCTGCACCTGGCCGCGCCCCTGGGCTGCGGCGTCATCACCGGCGCGGGCGCGGTGATCGAGGCGTTCGGCCTGCGCCCCGGCCAGTCCATCGCGGTGTTCGGCGCGGGCGGGGTCGGGCTTTCCGCCGTCATGGCCGCGCACCTGTCCGGCGCTGGGGCCATCGCCGTCGTCGATCTGAAAAACGACCGGCTGGCGCTGGCCAAGGAGCTCGGCGCGACGGACGCGGTCCCGGCGGGGGACGGCGCGGCCGATGCGCTGGCCGCGATCCGGCCGCAGGGCTTCGACTATGTCCTGAACACCACCTTCGTGCCGCAGGTCTTCGATCAGGCGCTGGCGGTCCTGGCGCCGGAGGGGACGTGCGGCTTCGTCACCGCCCCGCGTGGCGACTGGTCGCCGGACATGCTGCGCCTGTTGTCGGGCGGGCGGAAGCTGAAGGGCATTCTCGGCGGCGACGCCGCCCCGCGCAGCTTCCTGCCCCTCATCGTGGAGGCCTGGCGCCAGGGCCGCTTCCCGCTGGAGCGGCTGGTGCGCGCCTATCCGTTCGAACGCATCGCCGACGCCTTCGCGGACTTCGCGGCCGGCGCGGCGATCAAACCCGTGCTCTTGATGGAAAAGGAAATGCAGAATGGGTGAGTTGCTGGACCAGGTCCGGGGTTTCGGCCTGGAGTTCTCGCCGCAGCAGATCGAAAAGACCTTCGCGCTGTACGCCCCGCACATCGTCCGGCCGACGCCGGACGTGGCGAAAGTCACGCGCGACGTCCAATACGGTCCGGACGAACGCAACCGGCTGGACATTTTCGCTCCGGCCGGCGGGGCCAGCGGCGCGCCGGTTCTGGTCTATGTCCATGGCGGCGGCTTCGTGCAGGGCGACAAGGGCGCGCCCGACGCGCCCTTCTACAACAATGTCGGCGCCTGGGCGGCGAAACAGGGCTGGGTCGGGATCACCATGACCTACCGGCTCGCGCCCGCGCACACCTGGCCGGCGGGCAGCCGGGATGTCGCCGCCGCCGTCCACTGGATCCGGGACAATATCGCCGCCCATGGCGGCGACCGGGACAAGCTTGTCCTGATGGGCCATTCGGCCGGCGGCGCGCATGTCTCCGGCTATCTGGCGCATCCGGATCTGCGCGACGAGGCCAGCGAATATCTGAAGGGCGCGGTGCTGGTCAGCGGCATCTATGACGTCCAGCATTCCGACCAGAACAAGTTCGCCATCGCCTATTACGGCGATGACGAGACGGTCTATCCCAGCCAGTCCCACGTGCCGGGCCTGGGGGAGACGGACGTGCCGCTGATGCTGGCGCTGGCCGAGTTCGACCCGGCCGAGTTCCACCGCCTGGCCGCCCACGCCGTGATGGCCTGCGCCAATGAAAAGGGCGCCTGGCCGCCCTTCCACTGGCTGGCCGGTCACAACCATCTGTCGCCGATCGCCCAGATCGGCTGCGGCGAAGACACGCTCGGCCCGCTGATCGTCGACCAGTTGACCGGACCGCGCGGATGGCTTGCCGCCCGATAGGGGGCGCGGGCACACTGCGCTGAAACGGGCACACCGCCGCACACAACAATGGCGGGGCCCAGGGGAGGAGACATGTCGGACCATACGTCCGAGGAACAGCGCCTGCTGTCCGGCGGCTATCGCGCGCGCTTCCTGTTCATCATGTTCTGGGTGTGCCTGTTCGATTTCGCGGACAGGACGGTGTTCAACGTCACCCAGGATTCCATCAAGGCCGAGTTCGGCCTGACGGATTTCGAGATCGGCATCCTGGGCGGCGCCGCCTTCGCCGCGCTCTATTCGGTCGTCGGCGTCCCCATCGGGCGGCTGGCGGAGCGGGTCAGCCGTGTTCGCATCATCGCGGTCTGCACCGCCTTGTGGTCGGTCTCCACCGTCATCTCCGGCACTGCGGGCAATTATCTGGCGCTGGCGCTGGGCCGGGTCGGCGTCGGCCTGGGCGAGGCGGGGTTCATGGGCCCGGTCAGCTCGTTGGTCTCCGACCTCTTCCCCTCGCGCAAGCGCGCCTCGCGCATGGCGCTGATCATCCTCGGCACGCCGACCGGCGTGTTTCTGGGCGCCAATGTCGGCGGCTGGGCGGCGCAGGCCCATGACTGGCGCCTGGCCTTTATCCTGCTGGGCGCGCCGGGCCTGATCGTGGCGGCCTGCGTCCTGCTGTTCCTGCGCGAGCCGTCGCGCGGTCTGGTCGACAACCTGCCGAAATCGCCGTCGCCGCCGCCGAATTTCGGCGCCTTCCTGCGCCATGTCGCGGCCACGCCCGCGCTGCGCTACGTCATTCTGGCGGGCGGCATTTCCGGCTTCGGCGTCACCTCGATCTCGACGTTTCTTGCGCCCTTCCTGGCGCGCTCGCACGATCTGCCGCCGGGCGTGGCGGGCAGCCTGTTCGGCACCATCACCGCCATCGCGCTCGGCACGGGATTTATCGTGGGAAGTTTCGGCACCGACTGGCTGTCGAATAAAGACCGGCGCTGGTCGGCCTGGGGCGCCTGTATCGGCGTTCTGTGCGCGCCCTTCCTGTACTGGGCGGGCCTGACCTCGGACAATCTGACGGCCGCCTCGATCCTGTTCACGCTGGCCGGGGCCTCGCTGATGTCGTTCTACGGGCCGACCATCGGCATGATCCAGAACCTGTCCCATCCGCGCATGCGGGCGACGGCGGCCTCGCTCTTCACCATGCTCTACGCTCTGTGCGGCTATTTCCTGGGGCCGCCGCTGATCGGCTTCCTCAGCGACGTGTTCGCCCAGCAGAGCTTCGCGCTCGGCGATTTCGCCGCGATGTGTCCGGGCGGCGTCGCGCCGGACGGCGCCTCGGCGGACCTCGTCGCCGCCTGCGGCGCCTCGCTGGCCGGCGGGCTTCAGCGCGCGCTGATGGTGGCCGTGTGCGCCTTCTTCATCGCCGCGACCTGTTTCTTCCTGGCCTCGCGCACCATCCGCCGCGACATCTATCTGGACGAAGGCGCGCCGACGGCGACGCCGGGCGTTCAGCAGGCCGGTCCGAAGAACGTCTAGGGTCGCTTAGGCGGCGTCCGCTGCGCGCGGGTCCTCGCGGGGCAGGGTGCGGCCCTTTATCAGGTCGGCCGCGCGCTCGGCGATCATGATGGTCGGCGCGTTGGTGTTGCCGCCCGGCAGGTCTGGCATGACAGAGGCGTCGATCACGCGCAGCCCCTCCATCCCGTGCACGCGCAGATCCGGCCCGACCACCGCCGCCGGGCCCACGCCCATCGCGCAGGTGCCGACCGGGTGCTGGTTCACCGCCGCATTGGCGCGGATGTGTTCGTCCAGCGCGTCGTCGTCGTCCACGCCCTCGCCGGGCAGGATCTCGTCGCCCGCCAGCTCCGCCATCGGGCCGCACTTGTAGACCTTGCGTGACAGGCGGATGCCCGCCCGCGCGGTGGCGAGGTCCGCGGGGTCGGAAAATAAATTCAGCTGGATCGCGGGCGCCGCCGCGGCGTCCGCCGATTTCAGCTTCAGCCAGCCGCGGCTGTGCGGGTGCAGAAGGATGACGTCGCCGCCGAAAATATTCTGCACCGGCTTTTTCAGGAACGGCCCCCACAGATCGGCGAAGATCGACACCGGGTTGGACCACAACTGGACGTCCGGCTGCGCCAGGCGCGGATCGGTGCGCAGGATGAAATTGGCGCTGTTCACCTGACGGCTGAACGGCCCGCCGCCGCCGAACTGCCAACGCAGCACGTTCAGCGCCGCCCGATCGATGCGCAGCTGGCGCAGGAAGGTCTTGTCGGTATTGGCCGCGATCACCAGCGGCACGTGGTGATGCTCCTGCAGATTCTGGCCGACGCCGGGCAGGTCGTGCGCGACCTTGATCCCCATCTCCCGCAAATGTCCGCCCGGGCCGATGCCCGACAGCATCAGAAGCTGGGGCGACTGATACGTCCCGCCGCAGACCAGCACCTCGCGGCGCGCGTTGACCGTCGTCTCCGCGCCGCCCTGCGTATAGACCACGCCGGTCGCCCGCTTGCCGTCCAGCGCGATGCGGCTGGCCGGGGCGTTCGTGATGACGGTCAGGTTCGGGCGGTCCATCGCCGGCTTCAGATAGGCGGTCCAGCTGCTGACGCGCCGCCCCTTCGGGTCGATGGTCAGCTCGCCCAGCGTGACGCCTTCTTCCTGTTCGCCGTGGATGTCCTCGGTCACCGGATAGCCGCAGGCCCGCGCGCTCTCCATCACCGCGTCGTGCAGCAGCCAGGATTTGGCGTTGGGCACCACATGCATTGGCCCGTCGCCGCCATGATACGGGCCGGCGTCGCGCCAGCTCGTCTCCATCCGTTTGAAATAGGGCAGCACGTCGGCATAGGACCAGCCGCCATTCCCCATCTGGGCCCAGCGGTCATAGTCGCGGCTGTGCCCGCGCATATAGAACATGCCGTTGATGCTGCTGGACCCGCCCAGCATCCGCCCGCGCGGAAGCATGATCTGCCGGCCGTTCAGATGCGGCTCCGGCTCGGTCATATAGGTGTGGCTGTATTTCGGGTTGAACAGCGCCTTCAGCATGCCCAGCGGCATGCGGATCAGGAAATCGTCCGCCGTCGCTCCGCCGGCCTCCAGCAGCGCTACGCTGACCTTCGGGTCCTCGCTCAGCCGCGCGGCCAGAACCGCTCCGGCGGAACCTGCGCCGACGATCACATAGTCGAACGCGTCCGGCGTCCCGCCGCTCATCGCCGCGCCCTAGACGACGGCGTAATAGCGGAACAGGGAGTGGTCCGGGTCGCGCCGGCGCTCGCCCGCGGCGACGAACACGGTGCGCATCATCCAGTCGTGCACGCCGTGCTCCACGCGGAATTGCGGGGTGAACTTGAAATAGGCCGGCTGCTCCAGCCCCTGGTCGTTCTCGCCGCCGCCGCCGCTGATCAGGTATCCGGTGCCGTGGATATAGATCATCGTGCCGTCGTCGGCCTGCAGCATGTAGTGCGTGTTCAGCTCCAGCACGCCGTCGTCGCGCATGATCGCGAAATCGCCGCCGGAATGGGGCACGACTTTGCCGTTCAGGCGCGGCCCGGTGATCGTCCCGCCATGCGGCGGGGTGTAGCCGTGTCGGCCGCCGCCGGACATCGCCTGGGACAGCATCCGGTCGGCGCCGAAATCCACCCGGATGTCGAATGCGTGCTCCAGCCGCGCTGAAAGGAAATCGTCGGCCATGGTCTGATCCTCCCGTTATCGCCCGTCCCGGCGCTTGGCCGGACCTTAGCGGGCGGGAAGAGGGGAATCTACGCGAACCGCCGCAGGTCGAACGGCGCGATCTCGGCCGGCGGTTCGCCCTTGGCCAGGCTCAGCACATATTCCGCCGTCACCGCGCTCATGGTCAGGCCCAGATGCGAATGGCCGAAGGCGTACAGCAGGTTTTGCGCCCGGTGCGACCGGCCGATCGCCGGCAGATAGTCCGGGAAGGTGGGGCGGGAGCCCATCCAGCGGTCGAACGGCCCGCGCGCCGGCACGTCCAGCACCTCCAGCCAATGCTCCAGCCGGTCCCATTTGCGCGGGTCGGCGGGCGACGATGCGCGGCCGAACTCCGAATAGGAGGTCGCGCGCAGGCCGGTCTCGAACAATGTGCAGATGACGTGGCGGTCCTCGAACAGGACCGGCGGCATGTCGTCCGGCCAGTCATGGTCCTGCGTCTGCACATGATAGCCGCGCTCGGCGATCAGCGGCGTCTTGTGCCCCGCGCTTTCCATCAGGCCGCGTGACCAGATGCCGGCGGTGACCAGCGCCAGGTCCGGCCGCACGGTCTCGCCATTGGGCAGGACCAGCGTGGCGCGCCCGTCCTCCACGTCCACCCGCTCCACATATTCGAAGCGGCGCACGATCCCGGCGGCGTCCAGCGCCTGGTCCAGCGCCGCGCCGACGATGCCGGGGCCGATGACATGGGCGGTGTTTTGAAAGCGGATCGCCCCGCCGATGCGCCGGCCCAGCATCGTCTCCAGCCGCTCGATCTCCGCCGCCGTGGCCGGCTGCGGATTGGCCGTCCCGGTCTCGGCGTTGGCGTAGCGGCGATAGCCGTCCTCCGCCGTCTCGTCGGCGTCCCAGACGATGAAATGCCCGCCGCCATGCAGCAGGTCCGGCCGCCCGATATCGGACAGCAGCGCCTCCCACGCCGGCCGCGCCCGCGTTAGCGGCGGCAGCAGTGCGTGTACGCCGTCATTGAAGCGGAACGCCGCGCCGACGAATTTCAGCGACCAGGGCAGCCAGCGGTCGATATCCTTCGGGATGAAGTCCAGCGGCCCGCCGAACAGGAACAGCTTCTTCGGGGCGCGGCCGATATTGGACCAGTTGGCCCAGGGCTCCGGCTGTTCGATGCACAGATGGCCGGCGTTGCCGTACCAGGCGGGCAGGGGATCCTTGCCGGGGTCGAAGACGATGACCTCCGCGCCCGCCTCGCGCAGGCGCAGGGCGCAGACCCGGCCCACGGCGCCGCCGCCGGCCAGCGCGATTGTCTTGCCCCGCAAATCCGTCATTTCTGCCTTCTAGCGCCCGGCCCGTTTCGCCGCCACCGCAGCCGGGCGGGGCTGTGCCCAAGCTTTTGCATATGCATAAAAAATCTGTGCTTGCATAAATATTCCCGAGCGCGTATGTGCGGCCTCCCATGACCCAACGCGCCGCCATACTCGGAAGTTCAGGCTATGTCGGGGGAGAGCTGCTGCGCCTCCTCGCCGGCACGCCGTTCACGGTCGTTTCGGCCTTCGCCAATACCAAGGCGGACGCCGCTCTGGCCGAAACCCACCCGCATCTGGCGCTGGCCTATCCGGGCCTGGTGTTCGACGCCTACGCCCCGGAAAAGCTGAAGGAGGCGGACGTCGTGTTCGCCGCCCTGCCGCATGGGGAGACCCAGAAGATCGCCGACGACCTCTTGGGCTCCGGCGCGAAGATCGTCGATCTGGGCGCCGATTTCCGGCTGGATAGCGCGGAATCCTACGCCCAGTGGTACGGCCACGACCACGCCCGCCCCGAATTGCTGGACCGGTTCGTCTATGGCCTGCCCGAGCTGCACCGGGACGCCATCCGGGGCGCGGACGCCGTCGCGGCGCCTGGCTGCTACCCCACCGCCGCCACCCTGGCCATGAAGCCGCTGGTGGACGCGGGCCTCGTCGACAGGACCCAGATCGTGGTGGACGCGGCCAGCGGCGTCAGCGGCGCGGGCGGGACGCCCAAGCCGAACACGCATTTCAACACGGTGGACGAATCGATGTCCGCCTACGGCCTCCTCAATCACCGGCATACGTCGGAGATGGAGATGAATCTGGGCGGCCGGGTCCTGTTCACCCCGCATCTGGCGCCGATGAACCGGGGCATCCTCGCCACCTGTTCGGCCCCCGCGGCGAAGGACATGGACGTCATGGCCCCGCTGGAGGCGCTGAAGGCCGCCTATGCGGACGAGCCTTTCGTGCATGCCGGCGAAATGAGCCCGGCGGTGAAATGGACGCTCGGCTCCAACGCCGCCTTCGTCACCGCGCGCTATGACGCGCGAACGAACCGGGTGCTGTCGATCTGCGCGATCGACAATCTGGGCAAGGGCGCGGCGGGGCAGATGCTGCAATGCGCCAATCTGATGTTCGGCCTGCCGGAAACGACGGGTCTTGCCGTGTGCGGAGTGTATCCATGAGCGTCACCGCCCCCAAAGGTTTCGTCGCCGCCGGCGTCCATGCCGGCATCAAGCGCAAGCGGCCGGACCTTGCGGTCGTGGCCAGCGCCGGCGTGTTCACCCAGAACGCCTACGCCGCGCCGCCGGTGCGGCTGTGCCGCGACGTGCTGCAATCCAGCGGCGGCATGGTCGGCGGCGTGATCGTGAACAGCGGCAACGCCAACGCCGGCACCGGCGCCCGCGGCATGACCGATGCGAAATCGATGCAGGGCGTTGCGGCGCTGATCACCGGCGGCGCGGCGGAATCCATGCTGGTCTGTTCGACGGGCCTGATCGGCGACTTCCTGCCGATGGACAGGATCGAGGCCGCGGCCCCCGCGCTGAAACAGCAATTGTCGACCGAGGGCGGCATGGACGCGGCCAACGCCATCCTGACCACCGACACCCACGCCAAGACCGTGGTGATCGAGGCCGACGGGTTCTCGGTCGGCGGCATGGTGAAGGGCGCCGGCATGCTGGCCCCGAACATGGCGACGATGATCTGCGTCCTGACCACCGACGCCGACGCCGATCCGGACATGCTGCAGGCCGTGCTGAAGGATTCCGTGGCGCTGACCTTCAATTCGCTGACGGTCGACGGCTGCACCTCCACCAACGACACCTGCCTGCTGCTGTCGTCCGGCAAGGGCGCCAAACCCTCTCAGGAAGCCCTGACCGACGCGGTGTCCAAGGCCTGCGCCGCGCTGGCGCTGGAGCTGGCGCGCGACGCCGAAGGCGCGACCAAGGTCGTCCACGTCCGAGTCACGGGCGCGGAGAATGACGAAGCCGCCCGCAAATGCGCGCGCCAGATCGCCGAATCCTCCCTGGTGAAGTGCAGCTTCTATGGCGAGCTTCCCTATTGGGGCCGGGTGCTGTGCGAGGCGGGCGTGGCCGGCGTCGCCATGGACCCCGACAAATCCTCCGTGACCTATGGCGGGGTGAAAGTCGCCGACGGCGGGGTGGAAATCCCGTTCGACGAAAAGGCGGCCGAGAAGGCCATGCAGGCGCCGGAATGGCAGCTGGACGTGGTGATCGGGGAGGGGCCGGGGACCGGAGAGATCCTGACCGTCGACCTGACCCATGACTACATCAAGGAAAACATGGGCCGGTCCTGATGAGCGCTCCCGAAACCATCGCCAGCGTCCTGATCGAGGCGCTGCCTTATATCCGCAAGTTCGCTGGCAAGATCGTCGTGGTGAAGCTCGGCGGCTCGATCATGAAGGACGAGTCGCTGATCGCCCGCTTCGCCGAAGACATGGCGCTGCTCCGCTCGGTCGGCGTGAAGCCGGTCGTGGTGCATGGCGGCGGCCCCCAGATCGGGGAGCTGTCGGCCAAGCTGGGCAAGGAGCCGGTGTTCAAGGGAGGCATGCGCGTCACCGACGCCGAGACGCTGGACATCGTGCGTATGGTTCTGGTCGGCAAGGTGAACCGGGACATCGTCGCGGCGATCAACATGCACGGCCCGATCGCGGTCGGCATGTCGGGCGAGGACGGCGGCCTGATCGAGGCCGTCGAGCGCAATCCGGACCTCGGCTATGTCGGCGACGTCACCAAGATCAACACCTCGATCCTGGACCGCCTGATTACCGAGAACATCATCCCGGTCGTCGCCACGATCGGCGTCAGCACCGAGGGACAGGCCTATAACATCAACGCCGACCTCGCCGCCGGCGCCATCGCCGCGTCGCTGGGCGCGGAAAAATTCATCGCCCTGACCGACGTGCCGGGACTGCTGGAGGACAAGGACGACGAGTCCACCCTGGTCCGCCGCATCTCCTACGAAGACCTGAAGAAGCAATACGACGCGAACACGTTCGACGGCGGCATGGCGCCCAAGGTGGAGTCCTGCCTCGTCGCGGTGGAGGGCGGGGTGCCCCGCGCCCACATGCTGGACGGGCGCCGCCCGCGCGTCGTCATCCTCGAACTGCTGACCCGTCTCGGCGTCGGCACGATGGTCTATTCTCCCGCCCAGCCGCCGGTTCCCCCCGGCGCACCGATACCGTGACTGCCATGAAGCATCTTCTCGACATCGCCGATCTGGGCCCGGAGGGGCTGAAAGAGGTTCTGGATCTCGCCCGCGCCGCCGATCCCGGCCGGCCGCTGGAGGGCAAGGGCGCGGCGCTGGTGTTCCAGCACCCGTCCGCGCGCACGCGCAATTCCATGGAAATGGCGGTCGTCCAGCTGGGCGGCCACCCGGTCTATATCACCGACGCCGAGGTCGGCATGGGTACCCGGGAATCCCCGGCCGACGTCGCGCGCACCTTGGCCAGCTATCACAGCCTGATCGCCGCGCGCGTGCGCGACCACCGGCTGCTGGAGGGCATGGTCGCGGCCAGCCCCGTTCCGATCGTGAACATGCTGTCCGACGCCGCGCACCCGCTGCAGGCGCTGGCCGACCTGCTGACGCTGCAGGACGAGCTTGGCCGGCTGGAGGGCGTGACCGTCGCCTATGTCGGTGACGTGAATAACGTGGCCCGCTCGCTGGCGGTGGCCTGCGCCATGGCCGGCGTCACGCTGCGCCTGGCCGCGCCGGACGGGTTCGACTGCACCGACGCCGACCTGAAGGCCTGGAGCGCCTATGGCGCGGAGGTGACGCTGACCTCCAACCCGCGCGAGGCCGTCGCGGACGCCGACGCCGTCTATACGGACGTCTGGACCTCCATGGGTCAGGAGGAAGAGAACGAGCGGCGGAAAAAGATCTTCGCGCCGTATCAGGTGAACGACGCGCTGATGGCCGCCGCGAAGCCGGACGCGATCTTCCTGCACTGCCTGCCGGCCAAGCGCGGCTTCGAGGTCACCGACAGCGTCGTGGACTCCCCGGCCAGCCGGGTCTGGCCGCAGGCGCGCAACCGCATGCACTCGGCCCGCGGCGCGCTGGCCTGGCTGCTGGCGCACGCCGATGGCTGACCGCGGCGGCAAGACGCGCCGCCAGGCGCTGATCGCCCGCCTGCTGCGCGACGAATCGATCCGCAGCCAGGGCGTGCTGGCCGAACGCCTGGCGGAGCAGGGCTGCGCCGCCACCCAGGCCACGATCAGCCGCGATCTGGAGGAACTGGGCGCGGTGCGCGCCCGCGCCGGGGACGGCGGGCTTGCCTATGTCCTTCCTGGGGAAAACCACGTCCAGGCGGACGCCCCGCTGCGCCGCGTGCTGGCCGAATACGTGCTGAGCGTTGAGCCGGCGGGCAATCTGCTGGTACTGAGGACGCCGCCCGCCTGCGCCCATCTGATCGCCGCGGCGCTGGACACCAGCCCGCCGGAGGAGATCGCCGGAACCATAGCGGGCGACGACACCGTGTTCGTCGCGGTGCGCGACGGTACAGACCCCAAGAGCTTCGCCGGCAGCCTCCGGGCGCTGGCGCAATTGACCAACTAGAGACAGAGCAACATGGCCAAGAAGATCGTCCTCGCATATTCCGGCGGCCTCGATACGTCCGTTCTCGCCGCCTGGCTGCGGGAGACCGAAAAGGCGGACGTCATCGCCCTTTCCATCGACGTGGGGCAGGAGACCGACTGGGACCGGCTGCACCGCCGGGCCAAGGAGGCGCAGGTCGCCGACCTGAAGATCGTCGACGCGCGCGAGGAGTTCTCCAACGATTTCTGTCTGAAATGCCTCAGCGCCGGCGCGCTGTACGAAAACCGCTATCCGCTGGTCAGCGCCCTGTCGCGGCCGCTGATCTCCAAGCTGATGGTGGAGACCGCGCGCGAATACGGCGCGGACGCGGTCGCCCATGGCTGCACCGGCAAGGGCAACGACCAGGTCCGGTTCGAGGTCTCCTGCCGCGCTCTGGCGCCGGAGCTGGAGGTCCTGGCCCCGGTCCGCACCTGGGGCTTCACCCGGGCGGACTCCATGGCCTACGCCGAAAAGCACGGCATCTCGATCGAACAGTCCAAGGCCAAGCCCTATTCGATCGACGACAATCTCTGGGGCCGCGCCATCGAATGCGGCGCCCTGGAAGACACCTGGAACCCGCCGCCCAACGATATCTGGAGCCTGACCGAGAAGGACGACTCCAAAGCGACCGGCGAAATCGTGATCGGGTTCGAGCGCGGCCGGCCCGTCAGCCTGGACGGCAAGATCATGCCGGCGCACGAGCTGATCGAAGCGCTGAACAAGAAGGTCGGCCCGACCGGCTGGGGCCGGCTCGACATGGTCGAAAACCGCCGCGTCGGCATCAAGTCGCGCGAATGCTACGAGGCGCCGGGCGCGCTGGCGCTGTATCTGGCGCGCGCCGAGCTGGAATCGATGTGCCTGGAGCGGGACCTGTCCGTCGCCCGCCGCGACCTGTCGCCGAAATTCGCCCAGCTGACCTATGACGGCCTGTGGTTCAGCCCGCTGCGGGAGGCGCTGGACGCCTTCTTCGCCAATTGCGACGCGGTGCTGGACGGCGAGGTCCGCATCGCGCTGGAGCCCGGCCGCGCCTACGCCAACGGCCGGCGCGCCCCGCGCAGCCTCTATGACTACGAGCTGGCGACCTATGAGGCGGAGGACACGTTCCGCCACACCGACTCCGCCGGCTTCGTGCGGCTGTGGGGCCTGGCCACCCAGGTCTGGTCGATGAAGCAGGGCCCGGCGTCGCGGGGCCGGAACCAGTAATGTCCAGTACGCCCCCGTCGTCCACATTGTGGCATGGACGCTTCGCGTCGGGTCCGGCGGATTCGCTGATGGCCTACAGCAGCAGCCTGACCTTCGACCGGCGGCTGGCGCTGGACGATATCGCCGGCAGCCGCGCCCATGTGAAAGGCCTGGCCAAGTCCGGCCTGATGGAAAAGCACGACTCCGAGCGCGCGCTGGAGGCTCTGGATCAGGTGGAGCAGGAGCTCCTGGAAGGCCAGATCGTCTTCAAGCCCTCGGATGAGGACATCCACACGGTGATCGAGCGCCGGGTGACGGAGATCGCCGGCGACGCCGGCGCGCGCATCCATACCGGGCGCAGCCGCAACGACCAGGTCGCCACCGCCTTCCGCCTGTTCCTGAAGCGGGAGCTGGGCCACACCGCCGAACGCGTGCTGGCGCTGCAGGACGTCCTGTCCGGCCGGGCGGAGGAGGCCGGCGCCGCGCCGCTGCCCGGCTTCACCCACCTTCAGCCGGCTCAGCCGGTGACGCTGGCGCATCATCTGCTCGCCCATTGCTGGGGGCTGGCGCGCGATCTGGACCGGCTGTTCGAGGCGCGCCGCCGCGTCGACCAGTCCGTGCTGGGCGCGGGCGCGCTCGGCGGCTCCGGCCTGAAGCTGGACCCCGCCGGCAACGCCAAGGAGCTGGGCTTCGCCGCCTGTTTCGAGAACTCGCTGGACGCGGTGTCCGACCGCGACTTCGTGGCCGACGCGCTCTACGCGCTCGCCATGATCGGCGTGCGCCTGTCCAAGATGGGGGAGGAGATCGTGCTCTGGTCGTCCTCCGCCTTCGGCTTCGTGGTGCTGGACGACGCCTTCTCCACCGGCTCCTCCATGCTGCCGCAGAAGAAGAATCCGGACATCGCGGAGCTTGCGCGCGGCAAGGCGGGCCGGGTGATCGGCGACCTCGCCGGTTTCCTCGCCACGATGAAGGCCCTGCCGCTCGCCTATAACCGCGACCTGCAGGAGGACAAGGAGCCGGTATTCGACGCCCTGGATCAGGTCAATCGCGGGCTGGAGGCGTTCGCCGGCATGTACGGCACGATGGCGTTCAAGGCCGACCGGATGAAGGCCGCGGCCTCCGCCCCCGAACTGGCGGCGCTGGACATCGCCGACGCGCTGGTGGCGGGCGGCATGCCCTTCCGCCAGGCGCATGCGGAGGTCGGCAAGCTGGTGCGCGAATATGTCGACACCGGCACGGCCCTGTCCGACCTCGCCAAGGAACGGCTGAACGTCGATTTCGGCAAGGGCGGCTGGTCCGCCGCCGAATCCCTGAAACGCCGCGTCACCCGCGGCGGCGCCGGCCCCAAGGATCTGGCCCGCCAGAAAAAGGCGCTCGCCAGCCGCATGGAAAAAGACCGGAAGCGTTTTAGCTAAAACGCCCCCCTCTCCCCTCGTGGGAGAGGGGCAATCAGCCTCCAGGCGCTTGCGCCTGGCCAGGCTGATGGGGTGAGGGGGCTCCGTTGCCGGCCTCCAGACCCGCTACGCGCACGCTCCCGCATACGCCACGCTCGCCCGGTTCGCGGCGGCTTCACAGGAATTCGAATAGGTCCGCCCGTCACAGCCGCAGACAGGGCGGTATTCCCGCGTACAGGCTTCCGGCGGGATCACGCACACCCCCATCTGGTCGGCCGCGCCACATTGCGCCGCAGGGGAGGTCTCGCAGAAGGACCGCGGGTCGCCGCACTGCACGCCCATCATGCCGCCGCACGACTCGCCGAGATCGGCGATGGGCCGGTCCGGCGCAGGCGTCATCGGCGGGGCGGGCGGCGCGCCCGGCGGCGGCGGGGGCGGCGGAACGGGGTTGGTCGGATAGGCCGGCCCGCAGGCGGCGAGCGCCGCCATCATCAGCGCGGCGGCGATGCTGGCGAACACTTTCATGGCGCGGGCTCCTCTCTGTCGTCCTCAACCGGAACGCCGGCGCCCGGCGCCTGTTCCTGCGGCCCGTCTCTCCTACAGCCCGCCCATCTTGCAGACCCGCTTCCACTCATCCGCTGTCACCGGCTGCACCGACAGGCGGGAATTATTGACCAGAACCATGTCGGCCAGTTTTTCCTCCGCCTTGATCTGGTCCAGCGTGACCGGCTTCGGCATGTCCTGCAGCGCCTTGATGACGACCAGGCCGAACCGGCCGGAGGCGTCGGTCGGGTCGGGCTGATACTCTTCCACGACCTCGACGGTGCCGACGATCGTCTTCTCCTTGACCGAATGATAGAAGAGGCCCCGGTCGCCTTTCTTCATCGCCTGCATCTGGTTCTTGGCCAGATGGTTGCGAACGCCGGTCCAGGGCTCGCCCTTCGCGCCGGATTTCTTCTGGTCGTCCCAGGACCAGGTCCCGGGCTCGGACTTGAACAGCCAGTATTTCATCAGGCGCCGTATTCCTTCGTGATCGCGTCCAGATCGGGGCGGGGGCGTTCGACCGGGTCTTCGGCCGCGCTCGCCAGATAGATATAGCCGGCGATCTTTTCCTGCGGCTCCAGACCCATGGCGTCCAGAACCCGGCGGTCATAGGCGTACCATTCGGTCAGCCATTGCGCGGCGTAGCCCAGGCCCGACGCCGCGATCAGCATGTTCTGGCAGACCGCGCCGCTGGCCAGTTCCTGCTCCCATTCCGGGGTGTCCTTGGGGTCCTTCTTGGGGCTGGAGATCACCGCCACCACGACCGGCGCGCGTTCGAACCGCGCGGCCTCGAACGCAATGCGCTCCTCGGGGAAATGCGGGTAATCCTCGCGCTGGCATTGGGCCAGGACCTCGCCGATCTTCGCCCGCGCCGCGCCCCGGAACACCAGGAAGCGGAACGGGGACAGCTTGCGGTGATCGGGCACCCGCGCGCCCGCGCGCAGGATGATCTGCAGCTCGTCCTCGCCCGGACCGGGCTCGGTCATCGCCCCCGCAGTGGTCGAACGGCGGGTCAAAAGCAGGTCCAGGACGTCTCTGGAGGGCCGGCTGGCGGGCAGCGGGCGGCCCTGTTCGGGCGGTTCGGGCAGGGTTTTCAGCTCTTTTTTCATGGCGGGATAGCTCGCAGCTTGCCGCCTCCGGGGCAAGCCCGCTCTGCGTGTTCGCTGTCTTTGCCTTGTAAATCAGGGAGTCCGCAGGTTTTGTGCGGATGCGAAGAGCAATTGTTGCGGCGTATATACTGCAACGCAGCGTGAAAAACTTTGTTTTTCTTGCCGTTTTTCTCTTGATCTTTGGGTCAAACTCTACGATCTCTGCGGTCCCATAAGGGATAGGAGGAAACATCATGAACAAGGTTCTTGGTATGCCCCGTGGCGCCGCTGGCGTCGGCTTCCTTGCGCTGCTCGTGGCCGCGCTGGCTGTCGTGGGTCTGGCCGAAGCGTAAATCGCTTCGGCACAAATCGCGGACGGGCCTAACCGTCCGCGTGAGAATTCTCGCACCGCGTCCCCATGGGACGCGGTGTTTGTTTTTGGCTAGACTTCCCGAATGCGCCCGAAGAGGCGCAGGACAAGGGGAGGGACAGCCGATGCGGAGTTTCGCCGCGTTTGCCGCCATTCTGTGCCTGGCCGGTCCGGCCGCCGCGCAGACCGAGGGCGACTACACGATCCGGTCGCGGGCCGATCTTCAGGCCTATGTCGACGCCTTTAACGGCCACGACTACGCCACGCAGATCAAGTATTACGCGCCGGACGTCGCCTATGACGTCGGCACGCTCCAGATCCGCAGCCCGCAGGACATCGCGGACTTCTATGACGACTTCCACGATTACGTGGACGAGCATGTGGAGATTGCCCGCTTCGCCATGACCGGTGACACCGCGGCCGTCGTCCTGCCCACGCGGTTCGAGGCGCGCGAGACCTACGACAAGAACGGCCTGACCTATGAGGCCGGCAGCGTGCGGGAAATCGTCAGCTTCGCCTTCTACGACCTGAAGGACGGCAAGATCTGGCGCATCCGCATCGCCCGCTATGCCGGGGACGCATCGGATTTCGAATAGGGGGGCTTCGACCAGGGGACTTCCAACAGGCCCTGCGGCGATTCGGCGCCCTGACGGGCGGGCCGCGCCGGGCGCATGCTCCGGCGAAACGACCCGCCGGGCGCATGCCCGGCAAAACGATCAGGGAGGATCGAATGATTCGACATTTCGCCCGCCCGCGCACGGCCATCCTCGCCGCAGCCGCGATCCTGGCCGCCGGCCCCGTCGCCGCCCAGATGGAGATCGTGCCGGACGATGTGATCTATGGCCGCCAGATCCTGATGTCGGAGATGGAGGCCCAGATGGCCCCCATCGACCGCGCCGCGATCGGGGAGGAGTTCGACCTGGAATCCTCCCGCGTCCGCGCCTCGGGGGTCAGCGCCATGCTCGGCGTCACGCCCTATCTCTTCCCGCCGGGCACGGACATGGAGTCCACCGCCGATGGCGACATGCCCTCCATCGCGCTGCCTGCCGTGTGGGACAATTTCGAGGCGTTCAAGGCGATGGCGGACCAGAGCGCCCAGCTCGCCTTCGACCTCAGCCAGACGACGGACGAGGCGGAATTCCGCACCGGCGCGGCCACCCTGCGCGCGGCCTGCAACGCTTGCCACGGCGCCTTCATGCAGGCCTATGAATCGCCCTTCTAGGCGCGGCGCCCACCGCGCCGTTTACGGCCTATAATGCCGGGCAAAGCGGGGCGGCGTCGCCGGACCCCCGCCGGATAAATGGAGGACCGACCATGCGCCCATTGATCGCCGCCTGCGCGCTCGCCTGCGCCGCCGCCGCGCCCGCCTGCGGCCAGGAAACGCC
>CAJXKJ010000002.1 GCA_913055605.1 uncultured Euryhalocaulis sp.
ATCCGCGTCGGCGGCGCCACCGAAGTCGAGGTGAAGGAGCGTAAGGACCGCGTCGACGACGCGCTGAACGCCACCCGCGCCGCGGTCGAGGAAGGCATCGTTCCGGGCGGCGGCACCGCGCTGCTGCGCGCCACCAAGGCCCTGGACGGTCTGACCGGCGACAACGCCGACCAGACGGCCGGCATCGACATCGTCCGCCGCGCCATCCAGGCGCCGATCCGCCAGATCGTGAAGAACGCCGGCGGCGAAGGCTCCATCGTGGTCGGCAAGCTCAGCGAGAACGACGACTACAACTATGGCTTCGACGCCCAGAACGATGAGTACAAGAACCTCATCGACGCGGGCATCATCGACCCGGCCAAGGTCGTGCGTCACGCGCTGCAGGACGCCTCGTCCATCGCTTCGCTGATGATCACCACCGAAGCGTCCATCGCCGAGGCCCCGAAGAAGGACAAGGGCGGCGCCCCTGCTCCGGACATGGGCGGCATGGGCGGCATGGGCGGCATGGACTTCTAGTCCAGTCTCTCAGCCGGAAACGTTCGGAAGGGCGGCCCTCGGGCCGCCCTTCTTTTTTATCGTTGCGCGGCGATGTTTTATCGTATATCGATATATCTAAGAAATGGAGGCCGCCATGCTTCGCGCCACGCCCCGACCGACCATACTGGCCAGACTGTCCAGACCGATCGCCGTCCCCGTCGCCGCCGCCTTTGCGGCCCTCGCGCTCGCCGCCTGCGGCCAAGCCGAAACCCAGCCCGACTGGGCCGCGGCCGGACCCGACAACGGACGGGACGAGGGGCCGTTCACGATCGAGCTCGCCGCCAGCGACGCGCAAGCGGTCCACTATATCCATGGCGGGCGCTATGGCCGCGCCGCGGCGCTGGTCACCTATGAGGGCGATCCGGACGCCGCGCGCCTGATCCGCGGCAGCGAGGCGGAGCCGGCATGGCGCGAGGCCGCCGGAGCGCTGGACCTGCCTGCGCCGGACCCGGACGACCTCGTCATCAAGATTTTCGGGTTCGAACTCTATGCCGACGAGGGCGAGGGCGATGGCGGCGAGGTCCGGTTCGACGCCCGGATTCCGGGCGACCGCCAGTTCTCGCTCAACGCCGCCGGCGAGGGCGAAGACGGCGCGGCGCGCATGACTTTTTCCGGCTGGGGCCGGCGCGACACGGCGAACTATATCGACGATATCGACGACGCCCCGCGCGATCTGCGCGAAAAGATGAAAGACCAGCTGGGGCTCTAGGCCCCGGCGCGCGCCCTAGGCGCCTGTATGGCCCAAAGCGCGGGCGATGGCGCCGGTCAGGTCGTTGCGCGCCACGGTTTCCTGCTGCTTCTGCTCGCGCCATTCCTCGCGTGAGGCGGCCTCCGCGGCGATCTCCGCGCCCAGGACCAGATTCTTCACCGTCACCTGGCCGGCCTCGCGCTCGTCGCCGCCCATGATGACGGCCACGGGCGCGCCGCGCCGGTCGGCGTATTTCAGCTGCTTGCCCATATTCTTGCCGCCGCCGACATAGACCTCCGCAGGCACGCCCAGCCGGTCGCGGATTTCCTGGGCCATGGCGAAATATTCGCCCTCCTGCCCCGCCTCCAGCGACAGCACGACAACCGGGCCGGAAAAGGCCCGCCCGCCATCGTCGGCCAGCGCGCGCAGCGCCGCGGCGAAGCGCGACACGCCGAAAGAGAAGCCGGTGGCCGGCACAGCCTGTCCGGTGAAGCGCGCGACCAGATCGTCATAGCGCCCGCCGCCGCCGACGCTGCCGAAGCGGATCGGCGCGCCGTCCTCATAGGTCGCGGTCTTCAGCAGCTCCGCCTCGAACACCGGGCCGGTATAATAGCCGAGCCCACGCACGACCGACGTGTCGAACGCCCATTCCTCCGACAGGCCCAGCCCGCCCAGCAGGCTGGCGATGGCCTCCATGTCCTTCACGGCGGCCTCGCCCTGCGCGCTGCCGGCCACGGCATGCTCCAGCGCGGTGAAGGCGGCGGCCGTGGACTCCTGCTTGCCCGACTCCACCAGCGCGCGGATCGGGTCCATCTGCGCCGGGCTCAGCTTCGCGCCCTCGGTATAGTCGCCGCTTTCGTCCTTCCGCCCCTCGCCCAGAAGCTGGACCACGCCGTCCCATCCGAACTTGTCCAGCTTGTCGAGGCTGCGCAGCACGCGGCCCTTCTGGCCCGCGTCGGTCACCCCGGCCTTTTCCAGCACCCCGTCCAGCAGCCGCCGGTCATTGACCCGGATGACGAAATCGCCGGCGGACAGGCCCACGGCCTGCATCACCCGCACGGCCAGCAGGATCATCTCCGCGTCCGCCGCCGGGCCGGCCGCGCCCACCGTGTCAGCGTCGCACTGGGTGAATTCGCGGAACCGGCCGGGGCCGGGCTTTTCGTTGCGCCAGACAGTTCCGGTCTGCCAGCGGCGGAACGGCTTGGGCAGCGTCTCGAAATTCTCCGCCACATAGCGGGCGAGCGGCGCGGTGAGGTCGTAGCGCAGCGCCATCCACTGTTCGTCGTCGTCCTGCAGCGCGAACACGCCCTCGTTCGGGCGCTCCTCGTCCGGCAGGAACTTGCCCAGCGCATCGGCGTATTCGAACGCCCCGGTCGCCAGCGGGCCGAACCCGTGCGCCTCGTAGACCGCGCCGGCGCGCGCCACCAGGTCGCGCTCGGCGGTCAGCACCTCCGCGGACAGGTCCTCAAAGCCGCGCGGACGCCGCGCCTTGGGGCGGAACTGTTTCTCTTTCTTGGCCATCACGCGCCCTTTTGGGCCTCGCGGATGGCGGCGACAAGCCCGGCGCTGGCCGGATCGGCCGCGCCCTCGCCCTTCAGCGCCGGGAGGGTCCCGCCGGCCAGCTGCTTGCCCAGCTCCACGCCGAACTGGTCGAACGTGTTGATCCCGCGCAGCGCGCCCTCCACCGCCGTCTTGTGCTCGTACAGCGCCAGCAGCAGGCCCAACCGCGCCGGGTCCAGCCGCTCCAGCAGGATGGTGGTCGAGGGCCGGTCGCCCGGACAGACGCGGTGCGGCGCGATGCGCGCGATCTCCGCCTCGTCCTCCCCCGCCGCGGCCATTTCGGCGCGCACATCCTCCAGGCTGCGCCCGCGCATCAGCGCCTCGGACTGCGCCACGCAATTGGCCAGCAGCCGGGTCTGCATGTCCGGCCGCGCCTCGCCGCCTTCGACCGGGGCGATGAAATCCACCGGAATGATGAAATGGCCCTGATGGATTTGC
This sequence comes from uncultured Euryhalocaulis sp., assembly GCA_913055605.1. Lineage (GTDB taxonomy): Bacteria > Pseudomonadota > Alphaproteobacteria > Caulobacterales > Maricaulaceae > Euryhalocaulis. The sequence continues at coordinate 3,224 of CAJXKJ010000002.1, forward strand.
TGGAAGAAGGCGTGCTGGGCGTTCGTCCCCGGCTCCCCCCACACCACCGGATGCGACCCGGCGGCGAGGCCCCCGTCCAGCCCGGCGTGCTTGCCGAGCGACTCCATCTCCAGCTGCTGCAGGAAGGCCGGCAGCAGGCCGAGGCGGGAAGCATAGGGCGCGACGCAGCGCGTGGCGTAGCCGAAGCCCTGCGCGTTCAACAAATCCGTCAGCGCCTTCAGGACCGGCAGATTTTCTTTCAGCGGGGCCTCGGCAAAATGCCGGTCCATGGCGCGCGCGCCATCCAGCATCGCCTCCCACGCCCCGTCCTCCAGCGCGATCTGCAGGCTCAGCCCCACCGCCGACCACAGCGAATAGCGCCCGCCGACCCAGTCCTCGAACCCGAAGACCGCGTCCTCCGCGACGCCGAATTCCTGCGCCCGGTCGGGGCGCGCGGTGATCGCGACGACATGTCTGCCGGCGGCGGACGCGTCCTGCAGGTGCTCGGCCAGCCAGGCGCGCGCGGCCAGCGCGTTCTGCAGCGTTTCTTCGGTGGAAAAGGATTTGGAGACGACCACGACCAGCGTGGCTTCCGGGTCCAGCCCCTCCAGCGCGTCATTGATGTCGGCCGGGTCGATATTGGCGGCGAAGCGCACATCGATCTGCGGATCGCAGAACCGCTTCAGCGCCGCATGCACCAGACGCGGACCCAGATCCGACCCGCCAATGCCCAGATGCACGATATGGCGCAGCCGCCGCCCTGTTGAACCGCGCTTGTCGCCGCTCTTCACAGCCTGCGCGAACGCGGCCTGCCGCGAGCGCTCTGCCGCGACCTCGTCAGCGAAGGGCAGGCCGTCTTCAGGCCGCGCGCGCAGCGCCATGTGCAGGGCCGGGCGCCCTTCGGTGGCGTTCACATCCTCCCCGGCGAAAAAGCGTGTCCGCCAGTCCTCCAGCCCGCGCCCGGCGGCGAACGCGGCCAGCGACTCCAGCGCCGCGCCGTCCAGCCGCTGCTTGCTGAGGTCCAGCGTCAGCCCGTCCAGCGACCACGTGAATTCGTCGAACCGCGCGGAGTCATCCGCGAACAGATCGGCGATAGACCGGGCGGACAGGCGTTTCGCCTCCGCCGCCAGCGGCGCCAGTATCGGATCGGGGGATGCGGTCATCCTCTCGACGGATAGGCGGCGGCGGGGCCGGACTCAAGACCCCGCAAGGGCGTCCGGGCCAATTGCATAATATTCGGAACGCACCGCGCGCCATCCACGTTTTCCCGTCAACGCTAACCGATAAGGGAGTCCCGCAATGAGGACCCTGATTTACGCCGCCGCTTTGGGCGGGGCCGCAGCCCTCGTTCTGGTTCCCGCCGCCGCGGGCGCCGATCCGAAACACTGCCCGCCGGGCCTGGCCAAACAGGACCGCTGCGGGGCCGATTTCCGCGACCATCAGCGCGGCGAATACGGCCATGATGGCTGGTTCGAGCGGGACGGGATTTTCTTCCAGGACCGCGACCGGATCGATGACGCCTATGAGGCGGGCTACCGGGACGGCCAGCGCGACGCCTGGCGCGCTGGACAGCGCCTGCCGCGCGACGTCGATATCGCGGTGATCCGCGACTATGACCGCTACGGCCTCAACGCCCCGCGGGACGGCTATTATTACGGTCAGGTCGACGGCCAGACCCTGCTGATCCAGACCGCGACGCGGATGATCGCCGAAGCGCTCCAATAAGACCGCACATCATACCCTGACAGCGTCGCCCATCCCCTGATCCGAACAGGCGCGGGGAGTTGGGGAGCGCCAAGGGCCGCGGGGGCAGCGACGACCCGCGGCCCTTTTCCTTGCCTGCAGTTCTGCGCCGCTAGGCGGCGAACGCCTCGGCGATCAGGCGATAGGATTTCAGCCGCGCCGCGTGGTCATAGGCGATGCTGGCGATCATCACCTCGTCGGCGCCGGCCGCTTCGGCGCGCCGTTCGATCTCCGCCCGCACGAAATCCGGCGTGCCGACGATGGCGAGCCGGCGCCGCTCCTCCAGCACGCGCTCGTCCATCGCGGTGTAGGGATAGGCGGCTGCGGTCTCCGGCGAGGGGATTTTCTGCGGCGACCCGCTCATCAGATACAGCCAGGTCAGGGCGGTGGAGCCGTACAGATACTCCGCCTCCTCCTCAGTCTCCGCCGCGATCGCCGCCACGCACAGGATGGCGTGCGGTTCGGGGAAGTCCGGGCCGGGCCGGAAGCCGTCCCGATAGGCGTTCAGCGCGACATCCGCCGGCGCCGGGCTGAAATGGCTGGCGAAGGCGTAGCCGAAGCCCGCCGCCCCGGCGCTCTGCGCGCTGGCCCCGCTGGAGCCCAGGATCCAGATCGGCGGCAGGCGCATCTCCCCCGGCACGACCTGGACGCCGCCGAACGGATGCTCCGGCGGATAGCCGGACCGGTCGAACTGCATCAGCTCGCTCATCAGCTTGGAGAAATCCTCCCCGCCGGCCGAGCGCAGCGCCCGGATCGCCTTCTGGTCCGCCCCGCCCGCGCGCCCGATCCCGAGGTCGATCCGCTCCGGATACAGCGCCGCCAGCGTGCGATAGGTCTCCGCCACGCGCAGCGGCACATGATTGGGCAGCATCACCCCGCCCGCCCCGACGCGGATTCGCGCCGTGGCGCTGGCCGCGTTGGCGATCAGCACTTCCGGGCTGGCGCTGGCGATATTCGCCATCGAATGATGCTCGGCGTACCACAGGCGGACATAGCCCATCTCGTCGCCCAGCCGCGCCAGATCGGCGACGCGGGACAGCGCCTGCGGCGCGGTCGTCCCCTCCGACACCGGAACCAGATCCTGGATCGAAAGCGGGATACTCATCGCCTCAGCCTATCAGATACAGCACGACCGGCAGGGTCAGGGCGGACAGCGGCACGCTCAGCATGATGGCCGAAGAGATCGCCCCGACATTGGCGTTGTATTTGGTGGCGAAGATATAGGCGTTCACCCCCACCGGCAGGGCGGAGAACAGGATCGCCACATGCTGCTGCGCCGGCGGCAGGTCGAACACGCCGCGCGCCAGCAGGAACATGACCGCCGGAAACGCCAGCAGCTTCAGGATCAGGATCGCGCTCAGCACCCGCACATTGCCGCGGATGGAATAGGAGGCCAGCGACAGGCCCAGCGCGAACAGCGCCGCCCCGATGCTGGAATCCGCCAGAATGTCGATCAGCCGCTCCAGGATCGGGTGCAGGCCGAAGCCCGACAGGTTCCAGATCAGGCCCAGGCCCAGCGCCAGGATCATCGGATTGCGCGCCATCGACAGGCCGACCTGGCCCAGCAGCTTTCCGATATGGGACTCGCCCTTGTGCAGCGCGGACTCCGCCCACAGCGTCCCGAACAGCCAGTGCAGCGGCGCGTGGATGGAAATCAGCAGGCCGGCGGGGATCACCGCCTCCTGCCCGAAATGCAGCAGCGACACCGGAATGCCCATCAAGAGGCCGTTGCCGAAGCTGGAGGCGGTGGCCATCGCCGATCCGCCCGCCGCCACGCCCGCCCGCACGGTCAGCGCGAAGACCCCGACACAGGCCCAGATGACCGCGACGCCGGAATAATAGGCCGCCCACAGGCCCCAGGGCGCGGCGTCCCCCATGTCGATGGCCAGCATGGTGCGGAACAGCAAGGCCGGGATCGCGAAATGGAAGACGAAGGCGTCGATGCCTTTGGCGCCCTCGGCGCTGATCACGTTGCGCTTGGCCGCGCCATAGCCCAGCGCGATCAGCAGGAAGACCGGAAGAATGGCCGAAAGGATCGCGATCATGCGGGGGCAAACCGGGACAGGAGGGCGTGATGCACGGGCGGTCCTTGCGCGCGGGGCCGCATCGCCCCATCTTGGCGTCAGTCATTAACAACGAGAAGGAGGTGATCCAATGTCGAGTGATACGCGGAAGGGTTCTATCGCCCAGCGCAGCGTCCGGATCGTTGGAGCAGCCTCCATTGGTTCGCGCGCGCGCTAGCGTCGTCTGACGCAGTCAGGGGCGCTGAACCCCTCGCATCACGGAAGGGCCGTCCGGCAGTCGGGCGGCCCTTTTCCGTTTCCGGCCCCGCTTTCGCTCTCTCCCGCTCACCGCTCCCCTGCTCACTGTAACGTGCGCCCGGCCGCCGCCGCGGCCTGCTAAACTGCGGAAAACAGGGAGGTTCGCCCTCGGGAGATTCGCCATGAGCCGGTTCCTTCTGACGCGCCGCAGCGCCATCGCCGGCGGCGCCATTCTGGCCGCCGCGCCGGGCGTCGCCCGCGCCGCGCCCGCCGTCCCGCCCTCCATGTGCGTGCTGACGCCCCAGGCCACGGCCGGGCCGTTCTGGTTCGACCCGGAGCTGCAGCGCGCGGACATCACCGAGGACCGTGAGGGCGCCGGGCTGAAGCTGCGCGTGAATGTCGTGGATGCGGATGGCTGCGCCCCGATCGAGGGGGCGCGGGTCGATATCTGGCAGTGCGACGCCGCCGGCCTGTATTCGGGCTATGCGCGCCAAGGCTTCGACGGCGGCGTTGACGCGCGCGGGGAGACCTTCCTGCGCGGCTGGCAGCCGACCGGCCCGGCCGGCGCGGCGGAGTTCAAGACCATCTATCCCGGCACCTATCCGATCCGCGTCACCCATATCCATCTGAAAGTGTTCCTGGACGAGCGGACCGCCCTGACCGCCCAGATCTATTTTCCGGAGGACGTGACGCACGGCGTCTATCGCGGCCGTCCGCTCTATGCGGACAGCGTGCCGAATGTGGAGCCGAACCGGAACGACCGCATCTTCCGCGGCGCCGGCGATTCCATGGTCGCGGAGATCGGCGAGGCCGGCGGCGCCATGACCGCCGAGGTGACGGTGGGCGTGCGCGCCTGATTTCGCCGAGGGTCGCGCGGCGCGTGATTGCGCTGGGGCGGGCCCGCGCGGTCTGCTAAACCCCCGCCGCCATGAAGCCGCTCAACCCCGCCATCACCAGCCGGCCGACCACGATCTTCACCGTGATGTCGGCGCTGGCCGCCGAATGCGGCGCGATCAATCTGGGCCAGGGCTTCCCCGATACGGACGGCCCGCGCGACGTGCGCCAGAAGGCGGCGGAAATCGCGCTGGACGGGCCGAACCAGTATCCGCCCATGCCCGGATCGCCGGAGCTGCGCCAGGCCGTCGCCGCCGCGAACGCGCGCTTCTACGGCCTGGACGTCGACTGGCGGGAGCAGGTCCTGGTCACCAGCGGCGGGACCGAGGCGCTGGCCGCCGCCGCCATGGCTTTCCTCTGCCCGGGCGACGAGGCGGTGGTGATCGAGCCGGCCTACGACGCCTATTTCGAACAGATCGCCATGGCCGGCGCGACAGCGCGACCTGTCGCCCTGTCCGCCGGCGGGCCGCAGCCCTGGCGGCTGGACGTGGAGGCCCTGGCCACCGCGTTCGGCCCGAAGACCAAGGCGATCTTCGTCAATTCGCCGCTGAACCCGGTCGGGCGCGTCTTCGACGAAGGGGAGCTCGCCGCCATCGCGGAGCTGTGCGTCCGGCACGACGTCATCGCCATCTGCGACGAGGTCTATGAGCATCTGACCTTCGACGGCGCCCGGCACGTTCCGCTGATGACCCTGCCCGGAATGGCGGAGCGGACCGTGCGCATCGGCAGCGCCGGAAAGACCTTCTCCCTGACCGGCTGGAAGGTCGGCTACGCGACGGGCGCCGCGCCGCTGATCCGCGCCATGGCGCAGGCGCATCAATATCTGACCTTCACCACCCCGCCGAACCTGCAGCTCGCCATCGCCTACGGGCTCGGCAAGGACGAATCCTATTTCACGGGTCTGGCGTCGGACATGCAGGCCAAGCGCGACCGGCTGGCCGCCGGCCTCACGTCCGCCGGGTTCGACATCCTGCCGGCGGAGGGGACGTATTTCCTGACCGCCGACATTTCCGGCCTGTCCGGCGAATCCGACGCGGAGTTCTGCAAGACGATCACGCGGGAGGCGCGCGTGGCCGCGATCCCGATCAGCGCCTTCTACCACCCGCAATCGCAGCCGCCGCGCCGCTATGTCCGCTTCTGCTTCTGCAAGCAGGACGCGGTGCTGGACGAGGCCGCCGCGCGCCTGCGCGCCTGGACCGGGCGCTGAGCCCCCAGATCGAAGCCCGAAGCCCGAAGCCCAAGGCCCAACCCCAAGGCCAGAAGCCTAGAATTCCTTGACCAGCGAGATGTCCAGGCGGCTGTCGGTCCGGCCGAAGCCCGGCTGCGGATCGAATTCGTAGCGATAGCGGTATTTCGCCTGCGCGCCCCAGCCGCCGCCAACCTCGGTGATGGCGGAGAAGATCTGTTCGGCGCGGGAGGCGTCGGCGATCGTCATCGTGGTCTCCGAGCCCAGCGTGAGGCGCTCATTGACGTCCCATTCGGCGTCGGAGCTCAGCTCCGCCGCCAGGCCTGTCTCGGAGCCGCCGGTCGCCGGCTGCTGATAGCGCACGCCCGGCGCGGCGCGCAGCGTCCAGCTGAGGTTCGGCCGGTCGAACAGCCGGTAACCGACGCCGGCCCCGGCAAAGGCCGTGTAGTCATAGGAGCTGATGGCGTCGCGTTCGAAATCGCCCTGAACGAAGGCGGTCCAGCGTTCGCCCAGTTCGCGCTCGCCCAGCGCCTCGGCGTTCAGCCGGTCGCGGGACACCGCGCCATTGGCTTCCGAATAGGCGTAATCGAGCGAGGCCTCCAGGCCCCAGACGCGCAGATCGCGTTCGACCTGCAGGCCCAGCGTATAGTCCTGCTGGTCCGAATTGCCCTCGTCCCAGCGCAGCCCGGCGCTGACGCGGCCGGTCCAGAGCGGGTCCTCCTTCGGCGGGCTGATCAGCGCGTGCGTGACGCGGCCGAGCACGCCGCGCTCTTCCGCAATGTCCGCTGCCTCCGGCTCCGCTTCCGCGACCGCTTCGGGCGCCGCCGCCGGCAGGCCCAGAATGTCCCGCGCGCGCGCCGCCGCCTCGGGATCGGCGTCGTCCAGCGCCGCGGCCACGGCCTCCGCCCCGCCTTCGGCGTTCCGCGCCACCAGCCGCACCGTCGCATCGAAATGCGCGCCGTCCTCGAACGCCGCGGCGTCCTCCAGCAGGGCGCGGTAATCGTCGGACAGGGTCTGGGCGGCGGCCGCCACGGGCGTGAACAGCGGCGCGAACAGGACGAGCAGGCACATGACGGACAGGCGGAACATCTCTTATCCCGTGTTATTGAAGTGGGTTTCCGGGCCATAGCCCGCGATGCCGCGAGGGTCGAGACCCCGGCACAGGCGCCTGAGGGAGGCGATGGGTTACAGGATCACCGCCGGCGAGAGCCCGCAGGACGCCGTCCGCCGCATCGTCTGCGAGCAGGCGGACAAGGCGCTGGCCGACCTCGCCGCCGGCGGCGATCCGGTGGAATCCGCCCATGCCGCGCGCAAGCGGTTCAAGAAAATCCGGGGCGCGCTGCGCCTGGTGCGCGGATCGATGCCCGGCAAGGATTTCGACCGGGAAAACGCGGCCTGGCGCGACGCCGGGCGCGCGGTGGCGGCTTTGCGCGAATCCGGGGCGATGGTCGAAACCGCGGCCGCCGTCCGGGACCGGCTGGAAGACCCGGCCGCGGCGGCCGCCCTCGCCCGGCTGTGCGCGCATCTGGAAAGCGGCGTACAGCGCTGGACCGAAGGGGCGGCGCAGGCCGCGCTGGACACGGCGGCGGAGATGACGCGGCAGACGCGCGGGCGCGCGGACGGCCTGACCCTGAAATCCGATGGCTTCGCCGCGGTCCGCAAGGGGCTGAAGCGCGTCTACAAGCGCGGCGGCTTCGCCGGCGCGCGCGCCTTCACGACCGGCCAGCCGGAGGATTTCCACGACTGGCGCAAGCGCGTGAAATATCTGCGCCAGCATTTCCGCCTTCTGGAACGCATCGCGCCCGAGGCGCTGGCCGACGAAGAAAATCGCACCAAAGAACTGGCCGAGCTTCTGGGCGACGATCACGACGCGACCGTGCTGCGCACGCTGATCGTCGCGGACCCGCAGGCCGCCGGCGGCGGCGAGGGGGCGGAGGCGCTGATCCACGCTTTGAGCGCCCGCAGCGTCATGCTGCGCGCGAAAGCCCGCCCTTTATTCCAGCAGGTATACGCCGAACGGCCGCGGGATTTCGCGGACCGGATCGGCGGCTGGTGGGAGGCCTGGGTTGAGGGAAGCGGAGCGAAAGAGGGCTGACGGCGCCCCGCGATTGCCCGCTTCGCCAAAGCCGCCCAGATGCTAGGGTGCGCGCCCGCACCGCCAAGGACCTCCCGCACACATGTCCCGTTCGATCCTTCTGAAGGCCGCGCTGCTGCTGGCCGGCACGCTGACCGTCATGGCCAGCGCGGTGATGGCCCCGGCCCTGCCCTCGATCCAGGCGGCCTTCGCGGATACGCCGCACGCCACCTTCCTGACCAAGATGATCCTGTCGGGCCCGGCGCTGGTCATCGTGCTGACCGCGCCGCTGGCGGGACAGCTGTGCGACCGCTGGGGCCGCCGCCCGGTCCTGTTGTGGGGGCTCGCCTTCTACGCCGTCGGCGGCACCTCCGGCGGCTATGTCGACAGCCTGGCGCTGATCCTGGTCGGCCGCGCCGCGCTCGGCGTCGGCGTGGCGGCGATCACCACCGCCTCCATCGCGCTGATCGCGGACTATTTCGAGGGCAAGGAGCGCGCCCGCCTGCTCGGCCTGCAACAGGCCTTCTCGCATGGCGGGGCGATCTTCCTTCAGGTCTTCTCCGGCGCGCTGGCCGACATCACCTGGCGCGCGCCGTTCTACACCTACGGCATCTCGCTGATCCTGCTGCTGCTCAGCCTGTTCGTGGTGGCCGAGCCGCCGCGCCACGCGCCGGTGGCGGGCGACGCCGCGCCGGCCCCGGACTCCCCGCGCCTGATGATCCTGATCATCCAGGCGACGGCGATGATGATCATGGGCTGTTTCTACATGATCCCGGTCCAGATCGCCTTCTTCCTGAACGAGATGGCCGGGGCCAGCGCGCTGATGGCCGGGCTGGCGATCGCCTGGATGAGCTTCTGCGCCATGACGACCTCGCTCAATTACGGGCGGCTGCGCCATTTCGCCGGCCATATCTGGATGGTCGTGCTGATCGCCGCGGTGATGAGCGCGGGCTTCATCGTGCTCGGCCTGTCGGGCACCTATGCGATGGCGGTCGTCGGGCTCAGCATTATCGGCGTCGGCTTCGGGCCGATGGTGGCCAACCAGGCCGGGTGGATCACCGATATCGCGCCCGGCCATGTGCGCGGGCGCGCCGTGGGCGGCCTGACGCTGGCGGTGTTCCTCGGCCAGTTCATCTCGACCCCGGCGATCCAGCCGGTGATCAGCGCCACGTCCTATGGGACGGCGTTCATCGTGTCGGGATGCGTGCTGGCCTGTGTCGGCCTCACCTATGTCGCCGCGCGGTCCTGGCTGCTGCGGCGGACAGAGACCGCCGCAGCGTCCTAGCTCTGACGGATCGGGCGGATCAGGCTTCCGCCATCTCCGGCTCGATCAGGCCGCGGTTCAACGCGGCGTCGCGCATGGCGGCCTGCAGCTTTTCGAACGCCCGCACCTCGATCTGGCGGATGCGCTCGCGGCTGACATTGTAGACCTGCGCCAGGTCTTCCAGCGTCTTGGGCTCGTCGCTCAGGCGGCGTTCCTGGATGATGTGACGCTCGCGCTCGTTCAGCTCGCCCATCGCCTCCTGCAGCAGCTCCATGCGGACGGAGAATTCCTCCGACTCGCCCAGCTGCGTCTCCTGGTCGACGGCGTCCTTGTCTTCCAGCCAGTCCTGCCACTCGGCCTCGGACTCCGCGCGCAGCGGCGCGTTCAGCGACGCGTCGCCGCCGGTCATGCGGCGGTTCATCGACACGACCTCGTCCTCGGTCACGCCCAGCTTGGTGGCGATCTCCTCGACATGTTCGGGCGTCAGGTCGCCTTCCTCCAGCGCCTTCATCTCGCCCTTCAGGCGGCGCAGATTGAAGAACAGCTTCTTCTGCGCGGCGGTGGTGCCCATTTTCACCAGCGACCAGGACCGCAGGATGTATTCCTGGATCGAGGCGCGGATCCACCACATGGCGTAGGTCGCCAGGCGGAACCCCTTGTCCGGGTCGAATTTCTTGACCGCCTGCATCAGGCCGACATTGCCCTCGGAGATCACTTCCCCGATCGGCAGGCCATAGCCGCGATAGCCCATCGCGATCTTCGCCACCAGGCGCAGATGCGAGGTCACCAGCTTGTGCGCGGCCTGGGTGTCCTCGTGCTCGACCCAGCTTTTGGCGAGCATGAACTCCTCATCCTTTTCCAGCATCGGAAACTTGCGGATTTCCGTCAGGTAGCGGGAAAGCCCCTGTTCGGGGCTGAGCGCGATCGCGGGCAGGTTGGCCATCTGGCTGTCCTCCTTCTACGGAACGCGAACCGACGCGGACGCCCGGCGGTTCCGGTCCCTGCGCAGAAGCGCACACGGGGCAAGGATGGCCGGGCGGGACTTCCCGCATCCTTACCGCAATCTGCAAAATTCGTTATGTCCCCTCTGGAACGAGAGATGGCGACTGCCCGTTCAGCGTTCAAGGCCGGGCAGACCGGACCGCGGGGAGTTTTTCGAATGGTGCAGTGGCGCGGCCGCCGGCAGAGCGGAAATGTCGAGGATTTGCGGGGCCGGCGCTATCGCCAGGCCGCCGGAATCGCCCTCCTTCCCTTTATTCTCCGCATTTTCGGCTTTCGCGGCCTGATTGTGGTCGCTCTCGTGATAGGCGCAATCTGGTTCTTCGGCGGCGACCTGAATCCCGTCCTCAGCGCGCTGTTCGGCAATCAGGAGCGCGTCGCGGCCCAGGGCCAGGTGCCCCCGGGGCAGGAGGACGAGGCCGAATTCGCCGCCGTGATCCTGGCCGACACCGAGGATGTGTGGAGCGAGGTCTTCGCCGCCGAGGGCATCGATTATCCCGAACCGACCATGGTCCTGTATTCGGAAGGCGCGCCATCGGGCTGCGGCTTCGCGGACAGCGCGGTGGGGCCGTTTTACTGCCCCTCCGACCAGCGCATCTATCTGGACCTGACCTTTTTCGACGAGCTGGAGAACCGGCTGGGCGCGGAGGGCGATTTCGCCCCCGCCTATGTCATCGCCCATGAGGTCGGCCACCATGTCCAGTTCGTGCTGGGCGCGCTGGAGCAGGCCCAGCGCCAGAAGGCGGGCCTGACCCAGTCCCAGCAGAACGCCGTGCAGGTGCGCATCGAACTGATGGCCGACTGTTTCGCCGGCGTCTGGGCCAAGCGCGCCGACCGCATGAGCGGCATTCTGGACCCCGGCGACATCCGCGAGGGCATGGACGCCGCCGCGGCCGTGGGCGACGACACGCTGCAGCGCCGGGCGAACGGCCGCGTGGCGCCGGATTCCTTCACCCATGGCTCGTCCGCCCAGCGCACCGAATGGTTCATGCGCGGGTACGAGACCGGCGGCATGCGGGACTGCGACACCTTCCAGCCGGCCGCCCCGTGAACCGTCCCCTGAGACTCCTGGCCGCCGCCGCGCTGGCCCTGACGGCCGCCGCCGGCGGGGCCTGGCCGCAGGCCGGACCGGACGACGGGCCGGACCTGGTCCTGATCGGCTCGGGCGGGCCGGACTGGCTGGTCGCCTGCCGCGGCGAGACGATCGAGGGCGCGCCCCTGCGCGGGGAGGCCGGCGGGCCCAACCGCGCCGGGCGGGCGACCGTGCGGTTCAACCGCGTCGGCTATCTGTCCTGCCGGATCGAGGCGGGCGCCGTTCCCCTTATGCTGACGCTGGAAAAATACGGCGGGGAGGCGTTCTGCCCCCTCACCGGCCGGCGCGGCGGCGGCGCCTGTTCGGTGCGTTTCGCGGCGCGGCAGACGGCGGATTTCGAATTCGAGGCCGTGCCTTAGGCCGGGTCCGGGGTCCGGTCGCGCTTCAATCGACCCGCGCTCCGTTTTAGGCTGGCGAATCGGCGCCCGAACGGGCGCGGGAGGCGGGATTGGCCGTGGAGACTGACGTCCGGGAACTCGCCACGCTGATCGTGACCACGGGGGCGGTCACGTTTGCGATCGGCGTGGCCCTGTGGGCCTGGCGGCTGACGGCCGGGGCGCGCGCCGCCCGCGTGCGCTGGAACGACCGGCTGGGCAATCTGGAAGCGCGTCTGGAGCGGTCCGACGCCCTGTTCGCCGCCTTTCCCGGCCTGGTCCTGATCTGGCAGGACGAGGATCACGCGCCAGAGGGCTGGGGCCTGCCGCGCCTGTACGGCTCGCCGACCGCGCTGGCCTCTCTCCTTCGCTTCGCCGACGCCTCCGAGGGACCGGCCGTGGCCGGCCGGCTACTGGACGGGCTGGCGGATTATGAGGCGCGCGACGCGGGCGGCGAGGAAACCACGCTGCGCCAGCGCCTGCGCACGCTGCGCGCCGAGGGCGAGCCCTTCTCCCTGACCATTCTCGGCCCCTCCGGCCGGTTTCTGGAGGCCGACGGCCGCGCCGGCGGCGACACCGCCGTGCTGTGGCTGACCGACGCCACGACCAAGGGGCTGGAGGAATCCGCCAGCCGCGGCCGCATGGAGGAACAGCGCCGCCTGCTGGGCGGCGATCCGCTGGCCTTCCTGGAGGCGCTGGACCGCAGCCCGCTGCCGGCCTGGCGCATGAGCTCCGGCGGCAAGCTGGTCTGGGCCAACCGCGCCTATCTGGAGGCGGTGGAGGCCGGCTCGCTGGAGGACGCGCTGCGCGAAAAGCGCCTGCTGCACGCCGACCTGCCTGATCTGGCGATCCGGGCGCTGGAAAGCGGCGAGCCGGTGGAGGAAAGCCGCCGCGCGGTGATCGGCGGCCATCGCCGCATCCTGGGCCTGTGCCTGTACCCGGTGTCCGGCGGCGCCGGCGGGGTGGCGGTGGACATCACCGGCGAGGAAGAGGCGCGCGAGGCGCTGGAGCGCCATGTCCAGGCCCATGACGAGACGCTGGACCATATGGCGGAGGCCGTGGCGATCTTCGGCCCCAGCCGCCGCATGATCTTCCATAACAACGCCTTCGCCGCGCTGTTCGGGCTTGAGGAATCCTGGCTGAACGAGCGCCCGACCCACGCCGAGCTGCTGGACCGTTTGCGCGAGGCGCGCAAACTGCCCGAACAGTCCGATTACGGCGCCTGGAAAGCCGCCGAGATGAAGCTCTACGAAGAGATCCCGGAGGAGACGCCCGAGGAGCTGTGGCCCCTGCCCGACGGCCGCACGCTGCGGGTCGTTCGCCAGCGCCACCCGCTGGGCGGCCTGCTTCTGCTGTTCGACAACGTCACCCAGGAACTGGCCCTGCGCGCCCAGTACCGCACGCTGGTCACGGTGCAGCGCGCCACGCTCGACAATCTGATGGAGGCGGTCGCGGTGTTCGGCAGCGACGGCCGGCTGCGCCTGCGAAACGCCGCCTTCGAGCGCATGTGGGGCATCGCCCACGACTCGCTGGACGACGACTCCACGTTCGAGGACGCCGTCACGCTGTGCCGGCCTCTGTTCCACAAGGAAGAGGTCTGGCGCGACATCAAGAACCGCGTCACCGACCCCTCGCCCGAGGCCCGCGTCGGCCAGATGGGGGAGATGGAGCGCACCGACAATTCGGTCCTGACCTGGATTTCCCAACCGCTGCCCGACGGCGCGACGGTGATCGCCTGGGCCGACGTCACCGCCGCCAAGCGGGAGGAGCGGATGCTGCGCCGGCATAACGAGGCGCTGCAGGAGGCCGACCGGCAAAAGACCGAGTTCGTCAAACACGTCTCCTACCAGCTGCGCACGCCGCTCACGACGATCACCGGCTATGCCGACCTGCTGAACCAGCAGATGGCCGGCGACCTGAACCCGCGCCAGAAGGAGCATGTCCGCTCCATCCTGTCCTCGGCGGAACAGCTGGCGAAACTGGTCGGCGACATTCTGGACATCGCGGCGATCGAGGCCGGCGCGCTGGAGCTGGATCTGGGCGACGTGCGCGTCGACGACCTGCTGGATCATGCGCTGGAGCTGGTCGGGCCGAAGGCGCAGGAAGGCCGGATCAAGCTGCACAAGGATCTGGCCCAGCCGGTCGGGGTGATCCGCGCCGACGAGACCCGCGTGAAACAGGTCCTCTACAACCTCCTGACCAACGCCATCCGCCACACGCCGGAGGGCGGCGACGTCACCCTGGGCGCGGCGCGGGAGGACGACATGGTGCATCTGTGGGTGGAGGACACCGGCTCCGGCCTGTCGCCCGAGGGCCAGGCCAAGGTGTTCGACCGGTTCGAATCCGGCGGCCATGGCGGGGCCGGCCTCGGCCTGTCGCTGGTCCGCGACTTCGTGGAGATGCACGGCGGCGACGTGGAGTTCGAGGCCGAAGAGGGCAAGGGCGCGCGCGTCACCTGCTGGCTGCCGGTCAACGCCGCCGGCGGCGCCGGCAGCCCGGAACTGAACCTCTCCGCCGGCGAAGCCGCCGAATAATTCTCCGCAAAAGAAAACGGGCGGCGTTTCCGCCGCCCGTTCTTGTTCCGAAAGTCGGTCCGCCGGTTATTGCGGCGGGTTCGGGCCCATTTCCGTGGCGATCATCAGCGTCACCTCCGCCGGCACCGCCGGGGCGAACATGCCGAGGCCCCATTCGGTGCGGTCCAGCGTCGTGGTCGCGGTGAAGCCGTACAACGCCGCGCCGCTCATCGGGTTTTCGCCCGCGCCGACCAGCGTGACGTCGAAGGTCACCGGGGCGGTGACGTCCTTAATCGTCAGGTCGCCGGTCATCGTCGCGGTGTCCTCGCCGGTCGATTCGATGGAGGTCGAGGTGAAGGTCGCGGTCGGATAGGTCTCCGCCTCGAAGAAGTCCGGCGACTTCAGATGCGTGTCGAACGGCGCCACGCCCGAGTGAATCCCCTCGACCGGCAGGGTGATCTCCACCGACGAGTTCGAGACGTCCTCGGCGTCGTACATCACGGTCGAGTCGAACTGGGTGAACATGATCTGCAGCGGCAGGCCGGAGAAGTGCTTCCACTCCGCGCTGATCTGCGTGTGGCTGGGATCCATGTAGAGCTGTTCGGCTTCGGCCATGGCCGTGGCCGGAAGCGCGACCGCCGCGGCGGCGGCCAGAAGGGCGATACGGGTCATATGTGTCTCCTGATTTCCCTGTTGCGGCGGGCGGCGCCCGCCTGCTCTGGTTCTGTTCGGTTTATTCGGCCGCCGCCTCTTCGGGCAGCTGCTCCACGATCTCGCTGGAGATTTCGATCACCAGGTCGGAGCCCATCATGTCGGCCGCCATGTCCAGGCCGAACTGGGTGCGGTCGACCGTGGTGGTGGCGAGGAAGCCATAGATGCGCTCGCCGTCGCGGCCCTGGGCCTGGCCCTTCATCTCCACGTCGAAGCTCACCGGATGCGTCATGTCCTTGATGGTCAAGTCGCCGGTCATCGTCGCGGTGTCCTCGCCGGTCGGCACGATCTCGGTCGAGGTGAAGGTCGCCGTCGGATATTCGGCGGAGCGCAGCAGCGGGCGCTCGTCCCCGGTCAGGTGATCGTCCCACAGCTCGCTGCCGGTCCAGGCCTCGGCCGTCTCCACCGTCACGGTGACCGAGGAATCGGCAATATTGTCGGGATCGAAGCTGATCTCGCTCTCATAGACCGGGAACGCGATCAGCAGCGGCGTGCCGGCGGTGTGCGTCCAGCGGGCGTGGATCGTGCTGTGGCTCGGGTCCATCTTGAAGGCCGCCGGTTCAGCCTGCGCAGCCAGCGGCAAAGCCATGGCGGCGGCGGCGAGCAGTACGGTCCGGGTCATGCAATTCTCCTGGATAGGGGCAGTTCAGCGCGCGATTGAAGCCGCTTCGGCCCTGCGCCGCCAGCCCCCCGTGCGTTCACGTTCACGCGCGCCATCCTGACGCGGCTTTATGTCAGACGTGCCCGGCCGGCTTGCCGTCCAGATCGGCCAGTTCGCGCAGGCGCACGACCGGCCCGGGCAGGCGCGGCGCCAGATCGGCCAGCGTATGCGGCGAAGACCAGCGCACCCCGTCGAACAGGCCGGCCGGCGCGGGCCCGTTCAGCGCCAGCAGCCAGTATCCCCCGTCCGCCGCCGGCCCCACGGCCGACCCGGCCCGGCGCAGCGCCGCGAAAGCCCGCGCGACATCGCTCGCCGTCACGTCCGGCGCATCGGCCCCGATCAGCGCCGTCGGCCCCCGCCGGGCCAGCAGCCGCGCCTGCCGCGCGCCCAGATCGCCGCCGCCCTGGGGAATGCGCGGAATGCCGGAGGGCCAGACCGGAATCCTCGCCCGCGCAGTGGCGTCCGGCGTCACGGCCAGCGCAATGTCCCAGCGCGGATCGCGCACAGCGCGCAGGATGCGCGCCATCATCGCGCGGTACAGGCGCATCGCCTCTGCCGGGCCGACATCGCGCGCCAGGCGGGTCTTGGCCGCGCCCATGACCGGCGCGCGCGCGACGACATACAGGACGGGACGGCCCGGCGGCGGCGCGCTCAGATCCAAGGCTTCAGGACTGGGCGCCGACCGCGTGCAGCAGCGCGCCGTGCCGGTTCAGCCATTCGGTCGCCGTGTCGGTGTCGGGGCACAGCCTGCGCTCCAGCGCGTGGAAGCGCGCGCCATGATCCATATGGACCAGATGCGCGGCCTCGTGCGCGGCGACATGGTCCAGCACGAAGGACGGCGCGCAGATCAGCCGCCAGGAGAAGCTGAGACTGCCGTCCGCGGTGCAGGAGCCCCAGCGCGAGCGCGTGTCGCGCAGCGTCACCGGCGGCGCGGGCCGTTTCAGCACGGCGCAATGGCGCTCCAGCGCGGCGGTCAGGTCCGCCATCGCCTCGGCGCGCAGGAAGCGGCGCACCCGGCCGGAAAACGCGTCCGGCTGTCCCGGCACGAGAACGGCGTTGTTCTGCCCGTCGAAACGCGCCGGCCCGCGGCCGTCCATCGCCAGCAGCCGCACCAGCTCCCCGCGCAGCAGGATATCGGCGCCCGGCGCGAAGGGCCGCGGCTCGGGCAGGCGCGACAGCTCGTCCCGCGCCCAGTCGACGCGCGATTCCAGAAAGGCGTAGGCGGCGCGTCGGGTGCGTTCGCTGGGCGCGGTCAGGACGACGCGGCGGCGCGCATGGCAGACGGCGATCGAGATGCGCCGGGCGCGCCGGTCGATCCGGAACTCGACATCGCCGAGTTCGCCGGAAATCTGGTCAAGCGGCCGCGAGCGCATCGGCAAGCGCGGCGAAGTCCGGCCGCGACGCCGCGTCCGCCTTCGCATCCCAGTGTTTCTTCATGAACTCGGCCATCGCCGGGGCGATCTCCGCGCGGTAGCGCTTGCCGTTGAACACGCCGAAATGGCCGACCCGCGGCTGCACCCGGTCGATCCGCATCGCCTCGGGGATGTTCACGCACAGATCGTGCGCGGCCTGGGTCTGGCCGATGCCGGAAATATCGTCGCGCTCGCCCTCGACGGTCATCAGCGCGGTGCCGGTAATCGCCTCGGGCCGCACCAGACGGCCGCGATGGGTCATCGTCCCGCGCGCCAGCTTGTGCTCCTTGAACACGTCGCGAATGGTCTGGAGGTAGAATTCCTCCGTCAGGTCCAGCACCGACAGATACTCGTCATAGAATTCGCGGTGCTTGGCGGCGTCCTCGCCGTCGCCCTGGACCAGATGCTCGAAAAAGCTCCAGTGCGCGTCGACATGGCGGTCCCAGTTCATGTTCATGAAGCTCATGAGCTGGAGGAAGCCCGGATAGACCCGCCGCAGCGCGCCCGGATAGGGCGGCGGCACGGTGTGGATCATGTTGTCCTTGAACCAGCTCAGCGAGCGCTGCTCGGCCAGCAGGTTCGGCGTGGTCGGGCTGCGCCGCGCGTCGATGGGCGATCCCATTAGCGTCATGGAGGCCGGCGCGGACGGCGACTTGTCCTCCGCCATCAGGCTCACCGCCGCCAGGGTCGGCGGGCCGGGCTGGCAGACCGCCACGACATGGGCCTGCGGGCCCAGCAGCTCCAGCGCCTCGATCACATGGTCGGTATAGTCGTCCAGATCGAACCGGCCCTCGCTGACCGGCACCATGCGGGCGTCTTCCCATTCGGTAATGAACACCTCGAAATCGGGAAGGAAGGCTTCGGCCGTGCCGCGCAGCAGCGTCGCGTAATGGCCGGACAGCGGCGCGACCAGCAGGATTTTCGGCTGCGGGCCCGTGTCGCCGCCGCGCGCGGCGGCCAGCGCCTCGGGCTCCCGCTCGAACCAGGTCAGCTTCATCCACGGCTTGCGCAGCACCGCGCGCGGAACGACCGGGATCTCCTGCCCGTTCACCTTGGTCGAATGGATATCCCATTCCGGCTTGCCGTAGCGGCGCGTCACGCGCTCGAACAGCTCCGCCGCCGCGCTCATCGTGCGGCCGATCGGCGTATAGGAAATCGGATTTAGCGGAGAGCCGTAGAACCGCCCCGTGGCCGCGGCCGCGGCGCGCCATGGCGCGACGGCAGCCCGCGACAATTCATACAGCGTATAGAGCACCCCGCACCGCCCCGCTTATTTCGCAACTGCGAGAATAGCCCGCGCGCCGCCGGTGGCAATGGCCCGGATTCGTAACAATTGCAGGGTGTTGCCGGTGTGCAGACTCACGGTTGCAGTCCGCCTTTATCCAACCAGCGCTTCCAAAGACTGCGCGATGGTCTCCGGGCTCTCGGTATGGCTGAAGGCGGCGACGAACTGGCCGTCCGAATCCATGAGGTAAATCAAGCTGGTATGGTCCACCAGATAGAAGTCGCCGGCGCTTTCGCCCTTCGCCGAATAGACGCGATAGGCGAGCTTGGCGTCCTCCACCTGCTCCTCGCTGCCGGTCAGGGCCACCAGACCGGCCGGAAAGCCCGGCGTGCCCGCATATTCCTTCATATGGTCGACCGTATCCCGTTCCGGATCGACGGTGATGAAGACCGGGCGCACCGAATCGCGCTCGTCCTCGGGCAGGCGCTCGATCGCCGCCTTCATCACCTGCAGCGACAGCGGACAGACGTCCGGGCAAAACGTGTAGCCGAAATAGATCAGGCTGGGCTCGCCGGTCAGGCCGGCCTCGGTGAAGGTCTCGCCGTCCTGATCGACCAGGGTGAACGGCCCGCCGATATCCGCGACGCCCGTGGAGCGCACCATGCCGGTCTGCACCGGTCCGGACGGCTGGGCGGCCAGCATCAGCACCACGCCGCCCAGAAGCAGCACGGCGAGCGCCCCCGCGCTAAGGGCCGCCAGCAGCGGCAGTCTGGAACGCACAGCCATCGTCACTCCCCGATCTGCAACAGCATGCCGCGGCGCCGGGCCGATCCCAGCAGCGCGAAGAACACGCCCGCCCCCGCGGCGAGCCAGAGCGCGTCCAGGGCGAAGGCGGCGGCGATCAGCCGCAAATCGACAGTCCCCTGCACCACCACGTCCCGCATGCCCTCGAAGATATAGGACGGCGGCAATCCCGCCCCAACCCAGCGGAACACCGCGGGCAGGACTTCCAGCGGGTAATAGATGGCGCAGAAGGGCGCCAGGCCCAGCATGATCGCCCAGGGCATCTCCTGCGCGCCCTGGCCATAGCGCACCACCAGCCCCATCGCCGCCAGGCTGATCGACCAGGCGAACAGCACCAGCGCGATCATGAACAGATACAGCGCCGGGCCCAGCGAGAAGAGATTGAAGTCGAAGGCGAAGGCCGCGATCGCGACGGCGGGAACCATCGCCACGCCCGTCTTCACCAGGCTGACGATCATCAGCCCGCCGATCAGCTCCGTCGGCCGCAAGGGCGAGACCAGAAGATGGCCCAGATTGCGCGACCAGATTTCCTCGAAAAACGCCAGCGACAGCGAAAGCTGGCCCCGCCAGGCGATGTCCCACAGCAGGATCGCCCCCAGCAGCGCCGACAGCACCACCGCCCCCGGCCCCGCCTCGCGGAAGATGTGGATCTGCAGAAAACCCCACAGCAGGATCTGCACAATGGGCCAGTAGGCGAGGTCCGCGATGCGCGGCCAGGAGCCGGAGAACAGCCGCCACTGGCGCAGCACGATGGCGAGGATGCGGCCGGTCATTGCGGCGCCCCCGTGCGCTCGCCCCCGCCCTCGCGCGCTATGTGCAGGAAGACTTCCTCCAGATTGGCGCGGCCATAGCGTGCGATCAGCTCGCGCGGTGCCGCGTCGTCCACGATCCGGCCCTTCTTCATCATCAGCACGCGCCCGGCCAGCCGCTCCACCTCCGCCATATTGTGGGAGGCCAGCAGGATCGCCGCGCCATGCTCGTTCCGGTACGCCTCCAGCATGGAGCGCACCCAGTCGGCGGTGTCGGGGTCCAGGCTCGCCGTCGGCTCGTCCAGCAGCAGCAGTTCCGGGTCGTTGATCAGCGCCTTGGCGAGGCCCACGCGCGTCGCCTGCCCCGCGGACAGCGAGCCGGTCCGCCGGTCCAGGAATTCGGTCAGGGCCAGCTGTTCGGCCAGCGCCGCGATCCGCTCCGCCGGGCGCGGGGCGCTGTACAGGCGCGCATAGACGTCCAGATTCTGCCGCACGGTCAGCCGCTTGGGCAGGTCCACATACGGGCTCTGGAAATTCATCCGCGCCCGCGCCGCCGACGCGCCGCGCGCGCCCATGTCGCAGCCCAGCACGGAGACCCGCCCCGCCGTCGGCGTGATCAGGCCCAGGATCATCGCGATGGTCGTGGTCTTGCCCGCCCCGTTGCCGCCCAGCAGCGCCACGGTCTGCCCCCGCTCCACGGTGAAGCTGACGCCCGCCACGGCGTCCAGCCCGGCAAAGCGCTTGACCAGATTTTCCACGACAATGGCGCTCACGGCCCGCGTCCTTCGCTCCCGGGGGCGCTTGTTCTAGATCAACCCGGCGCGGGGTTTAATAACGGAAATACGACGCCGCGCGGCCTCGCGCCGCGCATGGAGGGACGCCATGGCCGAACACGCCGATCTGTATTTCAGCGATCCGGACGCGCCGCTGCGCGCACGGCCGCTCGGCATGGTGCGGATGCGCACGCTGGTCGTGCTGCGCTGGACCGCCGTGGTGGGCCAGCTGATCACCGTGCTGGTGGTGCATTACGGGTTCGGCTTCGCCGTGCCGCTGGTTCCGGTCGCCTTCGCCATCGGCGCCTCCGCCGGGCTGAACGTGGCGCTGAGCGCGCTGGCGCCGCTGGACCGGCTGGCCCGGCCGAACGAGGCCGCCGCCCAGCTCGGCTTCGACATCGTGCAGCTGGCGGTGCTCACCGGCCTGACCGGCGGGCTGGAAAACCCCTTCATCATGCTGCTGGTCGCGCCGGTGGCGATCGCCGCTTCCGTCCTGCCGCGCGACCATGCGCTGGCGCTGGGGGCGCTGGCGGCGGGCTGCGCCGCGGTGCTGATGGCCTTCGCCCTGCCTCTGCCCTGGACGGAGGCCGGCGGGCTGGGCCTGCCTGCCCTGTATCACGCCGGGGTCGTGATCGCCCTGATCATCGCCATCGCCTTCGCCGGCCTGTCGGCCTCACGGGGCGCCGTGGAGGCCGAGCGCATGTCGGCGGCGCTCGCCGCCACCCAGGCCGTGCTGGCGCGGGAGGAACGGCTGGCGGCCCTCGGCGGCCTCGCCGCCGCCGCGGCGCACGAGCTGGGCACGCCGCTGGCCACGATCCAGCTGACCGCCAAGGAGATGGCGCGCGCTTTGCCGGCCGAGGGACCGCTGGCCGAGGACGCGCAATTGCTGATCGACCAGGCCGAGCGCTGCCGGGACATCCTGGCTCGGCTGTCGCGCGGCGGGCTGGACGACGATCAGGCCACCCTGCGCGCCGAACTGCCCGCGCTGCTGGAAGAGGCCGCCGCCCCGCTGCGGGGCCTGGGGCCGGAGATCGCGGTGGTGCTGGAAGGCGGCGGCCGCCCGCCGGAATTGCGGCGCGGGCCGGAGACGCTGTTCGTGCTGGAGACGCTGCTGGAGAACGCGGTCGATTTCGCGCGCAACCAGGTCACCGCCACCGCAAGCTGGGACGAGACCTCCGTGACCGTGGCGATCGAGGACGACGGGCCGGGCTTCACCGCCGACATCCTGCCGGCGCTGGGCGAGCCCTATCTGACCACGCGCAAGGGCGGCGAAGGCGCCGGCGGACTGGGCCTCGGCGTGTTCATCGCCAAGACGCTGATCGCGCGCGCCGGCGGGGAGATCCGCTTCGCCAACCGGCCGGGCGGCGGGGCCCGGGCCGTTGCGGTCTGGCCAATGGCGCGGGTATCTGCAAGAAATCAGGATATTAGGGAGAATTGACCGCAAACTCAGGCGGTTGGCCATGGCGCAACACGAACACCCCGATGTGAAAGGCCCCGCAGGGGTCCCGAAAGACCGCACGCTGCTGATCGTCGACGACGACGGCGCCTTCCGCACGCGCCTGGGTCAGGCGATGACCGAGCGCGGCTTCAGCGTCAGCGCCGTCGCGACCGTGGAGGACGGGATCGACATCGCCCGGCTGAACCCGCCGGCCTTCGCCGTGCTGGACATGCGGCTGGACGACGGCAACGGCATGCAGGTGGTCGAGGCGCTGCGCGAATACCGGCCCGACTGCCGCGTCGTGATCCTGACCGGCTACGGAAACATCGCCAGCGCCGTCGCCGCGGTGAAGGCCGGGGCGGTGGACTATCTGCCCAAGCCCGCCGACGCCGACATGGTCACCAACGCCCTGCTGGGCGGGGCCAGCGCCAGCCTGCCGGCGCCGCCGGAAAACCCGATGTCCGCCGACCGCGTGCGCTGGGAGCATATCACCCGCGTCTATGAGCTGTGCGGCCGCAACGTGTCGGAAACCGCGCGCCGCCTGGGCATGCACCGGCGCACCCTGCAGCGCATCCTGGCCAAGCGCGCGCCGAAATAGGCCGATGCGCGTCGGCTTCGTGCTGTTCCCGGATGTGACGCAGCTGGACTTCACCGGCCCGCTGCAGGTGCTGGGCCGCCTGCCGGACGCCAGCGTGCATCTGGTCGCGCGCGACATGCGCCCTGTGCCGTCCGACGGCGTGCTGGCCCTGCCGCCCACCGACACGTTCGACACATGTCCGGATCTGGACGTGATCTGCGCGCCCGGCGGCTTCGGCGTCGACGGCGCGATGAACGACGCGGCGCTGATCGCCTTCCTGCGCCGTCAGGCCGCCGGCGCGCGCTATGTCGCCTCGGTCTGCACCGGCGCCTTCGTGCTGGGCGCCGCGGGGCTGCTGCGGGGCCGGCGCGCCACGACGCACTGGGCCTATCACGACGACCTGACGCGCGTCGGCGCGATCCCGGTGAAGGCGCGCGTGGTGCGCGACGGAAACCTGTTCACCGGCGGCGGCGTCACCGCCGGCATCGATTTCGCGCTGACCCTGTTCGCGGAGATCGCGGGCGAGGACGCCGCGCGCGCCGTGCAGCTGGGCCTGGAATACGATCCAGCCCCGCCCTTCGACGCCGGTTCCCCGGGCTCTGCTCCCGCCGCCGTCTACGAAGCCGCGGCGGCGAACTACGCCGCGCGCCTCGCCAAATTCCGCGCATCTCTGGAAACCGCCCTGAGCGCCTAGACCCGGCCCAGCCGCGTCGCCGCGCAATGGGCGAAGCGCAGCGTCACCGCCTTGCGCCGCGCCGCGGACATCTTGCGCCATTCCGGCTCACGCAGGATCGCCCCGCCATAGGCGTCCGCCACGATCAGGCCCGGCCCCTCGGGCAGCACCTCGCGCGGAAAGCGCGGCGAAACCGCGAAATAAAAGGCGTCGCAGAATTCCAGATAGTCAGGCCATTTCTGGTCGGCGCGAAAATCGGCGATCCCGGATTTGACCTCCACCATCGCCAGCTCGCCCTTGCGGCCGAGCGCGGCGACGTCCGCCCGCCGCCCGTTCGCCAGGATCAGCTCGCACACGCAGCTATAGCCGAGGTCGTAGAACAGCCGCATCGATCCGCGCGCCAGCGCCGCGGCGTCGTCGATGGCCGGATTATCGGCCCGGGCGGGGGAGCAGAGGGAGGGCATGCCCCATATTTGTTCATGTTTTGTCCCCGGCCACAAGAGCGCGGCCGTTTCGCGCGCGGCGCGGGCGCGCTATGTCAGCCGCGATGTCCCGATGGAAAGGTCAGTCCGCCCCCAGCCTGGATGAATTCCAGGGGATCGCAGAGGCCGCATGGGCCGCCCTGCCGGGCCAGTTCCGGCGGATGTGCGGCGATGTCGTGCTGCGCGTGGAGGATTTTCCGGCGGAGGACGTGCTGGACGATCTGGGCCTGGAAAGCCCGTTCGAGCTGACCGGCCTGTATCAGGGCGTCGACCTGACGCGGAAGTCGCATATGGATGCGGGCGGCGAACCGGACATGGTGTTCCTGTACCGCCGCCCGCTTCTGGACGAATGGTGCGAACGCGGCGACGTCAGCCTGGAAGAGCTGATCACCCACGTTCTGGTGCACGAGATCGGGCACCATTTCGGCTTCTCGGACGACGACATGCACCGGATCGAGGACGAGGCCTGATCCCGCCGCCGCGCCCGGGAGCCGAACCGGCGTCCGTCAGATCATCCCGAGCAGGAGCAGGACCAGAACGACCACCAGGACCACGCCCAGCAGGCCGCTGGGCCCATAGCCCCAGGAACGGCTGTAGGGATAGACCGGGACCGCGCCGATCAGCAGGAGTATAAGGATGATGAGGAGGATAAGACCCATGGCGACGCCCTTTCCGGCATGGCTTGTTGCGTGGGTTAAACGGGCCGTCCTCGCGGCGGTTCCGGCGCTTCTCGCCGTCGCGCCCGCCGGCGCCCAGCGTCAGGAAACCGTTTACGATCGCGTCACCGCCGAAACCGTCCATGACGTCCTGCTGCTGAACGGCCTGCGCGTGCTGACCCAGCAGGTCGACGGGGAGCAGGTGGTCGCCGACAACCGGCTGGCGGTGGACGATTTCTCCGCCTGGTACGTCTATCTCTATAATTGCCGCGAGGGCGAAGGCTGCGGCGACGTGGAGTTCCGCGTCGCCTATTCCGGCGTCGACGCCTCGCTGGAGGACATGAACGCCTGGAACGCGCGCTACCGCTTCACCCGCGCCTACCGGTCCGGCGACTATGCGGTGCTCAGCATGGACATCAACGCCGACGGCGGCGTCACCGTGGAGGCGATTTCGGCCATGGTGCCGGTGTGGCGGCGGGCAATCGCCCGGTTCGCGAACTCGCTTGCCCCGCCGCCGCCCGGCTGATAGCGCCGACAGGTGAATATCGCGCCCGCAATCCGGTTTCTGGCGCCGCTGATCCTCGCCGCCGCGACCCCCGCCTGGGCTCAGGATGTGTGGAGCGGGCGAAACGGACGCGCGGCCAAGGCGCCCGTGGACGCGATCGCGCCGCAGGATCTGCTGGTCCTGCTCGATTCCATGGACATCCAGGCGCATCTGGCCGCCTTGCCCGCCGACCGCGACAGCCGCGCCCATCCGCTCGGCCTGACGGCGAACACCGACGGCCTGTACTGGGACGTGGTCTTCTATAACTGCGCGCGTCAGGGGCCGGCTCTGCCGGTGAAATCCGACGCCGCGCCGGCCGAGACCGCGGCCGGCGAAGGCGAAGGCGCCCCGCTGCTGTCGCTGCGCGCCGGGCGCGGATGCCGCGACTTCGCCCTGTCGGCGGCGTTCGATCTGGAATTCCCGGTCAGCGTCCAGACCATCAACCGCTTCAACCGCGAATACCGTTTCGCCCGCGCCGTGCTGTCCGCCGAAGGCGCGCCGATGATCGAGATGGACGTCAATCTGGAAGGCGGGATCAGCCGCGACGCGCTGGAAGTGGAGATCGAAGCCTGGCGCGCCCTGCTGCTGACCTTCTCCAAATATGTCGGCTATTAGGCCGAGGCGACCGGCTCTCCCGCCAGAAGCTCATCGACCCAGCGCGGCACGGTTTCGCCCGCCGGGCCGCGGCGGGTCTCGTCGAACCGGGCGCTGATCTCCGAGTCCGCCAGATTGAGCTCGACCGTCTCGGCGCCCGCCTCGCGCGCCGCCTCCACGAACCCCGCCGCCGGCCACACCGCGCCGGACGTGCCGATCGCGGCGAACAAATCGCATTCGGCCAGCAAAGCGGCGATCCGCTCCATATGGTGCGGAATCTCCCCGAACCAGACGATATGCGGCCGCATCCGGCCCGCCGCGCCGCAGGCCGCGCAGCTGTCAGCCCGGCTCAGCGCGCCCGTCCAGCCGACGACCGCCCCGCACGCCGCGCAGCGCGCCTTGGCCAGTTCGCCATGCATGTGCACGACCTCCGCCGCGCCCGCGCGCTCGTGCAGGTCGTCCACGTTCTGCGTCACGATGGCGACCTCGCCCGGATAGTCCCGCTGCAGCCGCGCCAGCGCCAGATGCGCGGCGTTCGGCGCGACCTGCGGCAATTGCAGCCGCCTTGCGTTGTAGAATTCGTGCACCGCGTCCGGATCGGCGGCGAACGCCTCGGGCGTCGCCAGCGCGCGCCAGTCATAGCGCGCCCACAGACCATCGGCGTCGCGGAACGTGGCGACGCCCGACTCCGCGCTGATCCCCGCCCCGGTCAGGATCACGATCCGGCGCACGACTCGCCCATATCCAGCGCCGCCCGGCCGCGCAGGATGGCGTCGGCCTGCGGGCTGTGCGCGCCCGCCCCACCGCCATGCAGCACCAGCGGCGGCAACAGGCGCAACGGCGTCTTGCCGCCCTTGCGCGCGGCCACGACCACCCGCACCGCCGGCGCGTCGGCGGCGGGGGCCAGCGGCTTCACCGCCACCGCCCCGGCCCGCCCTTCCAGCAAAGACAGGATCTCGCCCAGCCGGTCGGCCCGGTGGATCAGGGTCAGGCGCCCGCGGTCGGTCAGGCGGCGCAGCGCGAAGTCCAGCCAGACGCCCAGCCCGCCCTCGCCTTCCAGATAGGCGCCCTGCCGCGCCGCCGCCGGCGCGCGGCCCTCGCCGGGCCGGTAGAAAGGCGGGTTCAGGAAGACCTGATCGAACGCCGCGCCGCGCAGGGCTGCCGGCGGGGCGGCCACATCGCCCTCCAAAATCTCCACACGGCCCTCCACGCCGTTGGCTCGCGCATTGTCGCGCGCCAGCTGCGCGGCGGCCGGCTCGCGCTCCAGCCCCGTGAACGAACACTCCGGCAGGCGGTGCGCGGCCATCAGCAGCGCCGCGCCCGGGCCGCAGCCCGGCTCCAGCAGCCGCTCGCCCGGCCGGGCGCGGATCGCGGCGGCCAGAAACGCCGCGTCCGCCCCGGCGCGATAGCCGTCCGGCGACTGGCGCACGCGCACGGCCCCGTCCAGAAAGCCGTCCAGAAAGGCGTCCGGGCCGGCCTCAGCGCTCATGGCGTCTCCAGCCCGTCTTTCAGGATGGCGCGCGCCGTCGCCTCCTCCTCGTCGGCCACCATCAGGCGGCGCGGGATCGCCACGACCGATCCGTCCATCACGCTTGCGTGTACGTCCAGCACGATCGGGTTCAGCCCGGCCTCGCGCAGCAGGGTTTCGGCCCAGTTCAGGCGAACCGGATCGTTCGTTCTCATGATTTCCTTCACCGGCGTCCTCCTGCTGTCGGGGCCGCTTGCTTGCCGCCGTCTGAACCGCTTTCTATTGTCCGGCGCAAGGTTACGCCGACAAGGGGGCCCCGTGGCCGTCGTCTCTGAAGCTCGCCGTCCGGCGGGGCCTCAAGAAAACGCATTCACGCGCATCGCAGGCCTTCTGGCCGGCGATATGAAGCGTGTGGAGGCGGAAATCGCCCGCCGGATGCAAAGTCCGGTCGGCATGATTCCCGAAATCTCCGACCATCTGGTCGGCGCGGGCGGAAAGCGCCTGCGGCCGCTGATCGCCATCGCCGCTGCGGGCCTGTGCGATTATCGCGGCGACGGCCATATCAAGCTGGCCGCCGCGGTGGAGTTCATCCACAACGCCACGCTGCTGCACGACGATGTCGTTGACGGGTCGGATCTGCGCCGCGGCCGCCGCGCCGCCAACCTGATCTGGGGCAATCAGGCGACCGTGCTGGTCGGCGACTTCCTGTTCGCCCGCTCCTTCAACCTGATGGTCGAGGCCGGATCGCTGGACGCGCTGGACGTGCTGTCGCGCGCCGCCAGCGTGATCGCGGAGGGGGAGGTGCGCCAGCTCGCCGCCGCCGGCGACATGGCGCTGACCGAGGCCGACTATCTGACGATTATCGAGGCCAAGACCGCCGAATTGTTCGCCGCCGCCGCCGAGGCGCCGGCCATCCTGGCCGGCGCGGACGATTCGCGGCGCGGGGCGCTCGCCTTCTATGGCCGCTCGCTGGGCCTGGCCTTCCAGTTGGTCGACGACGCGCTGGACTATGGCGGGGACACCGCCGCGCTCGGCAAGTCGGTCGGGGACGATTTCCGCGAGGGCAAGATCACCATGCCGGTCGCCGTCGCCCTGCGCGGCGCCAGCGACGAGGAGCGCGCCTTCTGGTCGCGCGTCATGGCGGACAAGGATCAGACCGAAGAGGATTTCGCGAAGGCGCTGGATCTGGTGCGCCGCCGCCGCGGCGTGGAGGCGACGCTGGACGCCGCGCGGGCGCGCGCGACCGCAGCCGCCGACGCGCTGGACGTGTTCGCCCCGTCGCCCTTGCGCGACGCGATGCAGGGCCTGGCCGAATTCGTGGTCAGCCGGGCGTCCTGACCGGACGCGGCGCCAGCAGCGGGCGGACCGCCACCGCGCCCGCCAGCCCGATTCCCGCGACCAGCCCCATCACGGCCAGCGCCACCCCCGGCCCCGCCGACAGCGCCATCGCCGCAACCACTGCGCAGACCAGCCCGGCCAGCGCATAGAGCGCCGCCGCACCCCAGTGCGGCACGCCGCGCGCGATCAGCATCTGATAGACATGCTCGCGATGGCCCTCCATCAGCGAGGCGCCGCGCCGGGCGCGCACGATCAGCGTCGCGAACACATCGGCCAGGAACGGCGCCAGCAGCAGCGGCGCGCACCAGACCGCGCCGGCCAGCCCGTGATCGGCCAGATCCAGCGCCCCGGCCGCGAACAGCGCCCCGGCGAACAGCGCCCCGGTGTCGCCCGCGAAGACGCGCGCATGCGGGGCGTTGAACGGCGCGAACCCGGTCAGCGACCCGGCCAGCACCACGCCGCACACCGCCGCCACCGGCGCGCCCGAGGCCGCGCCCAGAACCGCCAGCGCCAGACCGGCCACCGCCATGCTGGCGGCGATCATGCCGTCCGACCCGTCCATGAAATTGGTGGCGTTGATCGCCACAAAGACCCACAGCGCCGAACCGCCCAGCGCCAGCCAGTAGGGCAGCAGCGCCGCCGCCGCGCCGGCGTCCACCACCCGGACCGGCCCGGCGACCCAGGCGACCAGAAGCGACATCGCCGCGATGCCCAGGAATTTGGTGCGCAGGCCGATCACCGACATGTCGTCCAGCAGGCCAAGCACGCCCGTCGCCGCCGCCGCGCCGATGATCAGCGCCAGCCGCCCGGCGTCCGGCCCCAGCGCGGCGCGCACGCCCGGCGCCGCCCCCAGCGCCAGCGCCAGCAGCGCCGCGCCCGCGCCCAGCAACAGGCCCAGCCCGCCGGCGCGCGGCCGCGGCCGCACGTGGCTGGAGCGCTCGTTCGGCGTATCCACCGGCCCGCAACAGCTGGCCGCCGCGGCGCCCAGAACGGCGCCCAGAGCGGCGATCATGAACAGCGCCGCGCTTCCCCCTGCAAATCCCGTCACGCCTACTCTTCCCCGCACCCGCCCAGCCGGGTCGCCATGACCCACCAGCCGGGTTCCGCCTTCGAAATCCGCGCCGCGGCGCGCGCCGCCGCCTGCGGCCCGTCATATAGCCCGAAACAGCTTGCCCCGGACCCGCTCATCCGCGCCAGCGCGCAATCCGGCTCGGCGCGCAGCGCCGCCAGCACGTCGGCGATCACCGGCGCGATGGCCATGGCGGCGGGCTCCAGATCGTTGCCGCCCTGCCGCACCAGCGTGATCGCTTCCGCCGCGTGCGCCACGCCCAAGGGCAGGCGCACCCGGTTGGCCGACTTCCCGCCGGCCGAATCGTGCCGGTCGAACACGTCTTTGGTGGACACCGGCTGGCGCGGATTGATCAGCACCGCGTGCAGCTCCGGCCAGGCGCCCAGCAGCTCCACCCGCTCGCCCTTGCCTTCCACCGCCGCCGGACGGGACCAGACGCAGACCGGCGCGTCGGCGCCGATCTCCTCGGCGATCTTCGCCAGCCGCGGCAGCGGCCAGTCCAGCTCCCACATCTCGTTCAGCAGGCGCATCGCGGCCGCCGCGTCTGCGGACCCGCCGCCAATGCCCGACGCCACGGGCAGGGATTTGTGCAGGGTCAGCGCCGCGCCCGGGTCGCGCTTGCCGGCCTCGCGCGCCAGCGCGCGGGCCGCCTTCAGGATCAGATTGTCCGCCTCGCCGGACAGGCCCGCGCTTTCCGGCCCCGCGACCTTCAGCGTCAGCGCGTCAGCCGGCTCGGCCGTCAGCTCGTCCGTCGCGTCCAGCGCGAATGCGATCAGGCTGCCGACCTCGTGATACCCGTCCTTGCGCCGCTTTCCGACATGAAGCCAAAGATTGACCTTCGCCGGCGCGCAGCCAGGGCTCATTTGTTCTCCGCCAGCGCCGGCGCCTCGCCCGCCGGCGGCAGGCCCGCCGCCAGCTTGGTCTCGATCGCGGAGCGCAGATCGGGTTCGGGCTCCAGGGTCAGCGCGCGCTGCCACTGGAAGCGCGCCTCCAGCTCCCGCCCCACGCGCCAATAGGCGTCGCCCAGATGGTCGTTGATGTCGGCCTGGCCGGGGGCCAGCGCCGCGGCGCGCTCCAGATTGGTCACCGCCTCGTCGTACTCGCCCAGCCGGTAATAGGCCCAGCCGAGGCTGTCGATGATGAAGCCTTCGCGCGGGGCCAGCGCCACCGCGCGGCGGATCAGCTCGAACCCCTCGTCCAGATTCTTGCCGCGATCCACCATGGCGTAGCCCAGATAGTTCAGCAGCGTCGGGTCGTCGGGATTGAGGGCGATGGCGGCGCGGAAATCCTCTTCCGCCTGCGGCCAGTTGTCCTGGCGCTCCCGCGTCACCGCGCGGCCATAGAGCAGGCGCCAGTCCGCGCCCTGGCCGGACGCGGCGCGCGCGTCCAGAAGCTGGGTCAGCAGGGCCTCGGCCTCGTCCCACTTCTCCGTCGCGCGCAGGGCGTCGGCGAGGGCCCGCGCCGAATCCTCCGTGCCGTCGTCTTCCCACAGCGCGCGCAGCATCTCCTCGGCCGCCGCCGTTTCGCCGCGCGCGGCCTCGATCTGCGCCAGGCGGATGCGGGCCTCCACGCCCACGGCCGGGTCGTCGATCGCCGCCCGGAACATCTCCTCGGCCTGCTCCAGCCGGCCCTGGCCGATCATGATCTCGCCCAGCAGCATGCGCGCGGGCGAGAATTCGCCGTCCAGCCGCACCGCCAGGATCAGATAGGTCTGGGCGCGGTCGGAAAAGTCCCGGCCCATCAGCGCCGCCGCCGCGCCGTACAGCGCCAGCGAGGCGGCGTCCGCCGCCGGCATGCGCGGGGCATTATCGCCCGCATCCAGCCGCGCCAGTTCGGCGCGCACCATGCGGTCGTCCGGGTTTTCCATCAGGCGCTGCAGATAGATCTCGCGGGCCGCCTCGGCGCGATCCCGCCGCTCCAGAAACCGGCCGTATTCGCGCGCCGCGAAGCCGGGCAGCGCATAGGCGTCCATCGCGGTCTGCAGGCTGGTCTCCGCCGACGGATCGCCGGCGCGGTCCAGCAGCATCGCCTGATGCAGGCCGACAAGAGCAGAGAACAGCGCCGCCTCGTCCGGCCGCGCCAGCGCGGCCAGCGCGCCCTCCTCGTCGCCCGCGCCCGCGCGCGACCAGGCCAGCAGGACGGAGCCCACGATATTGTCCAGCGGCCCCATCTGGGCCTGGTCCAGCAGCCGCGTCGCGCGCCGCCACTCGCCCTTGCCCATGGCGTCGGCGGCCAGCGCCAGGCGCGCCTCGGCATTGGCCGGATCGCTTTCCAGCACCGCCTCGCCCAGCTCGACCGTCAAATCCCAGTCCGCGGCCAGCAGCGCGGCGTGAAACGCCTCGCTGACCAGCATGGCGTTGCCGGGATCGCGCTCCAGCGCCTCGGAATAATAGCGCGCGGCGTCCTCGGGCGATTGCAGGGCGTCGGCCCAGCGCGCCGCCAGATAGGCGCCGTAAGGCGTCTCCGGCCCGTCATCGTCCGCCCAGACCGGGGCGGCGGCCACCGCACAGGCCGCCACGCCCAGCGCCGCGCCGCAGGCCAGCACGGCCGCGAGCGCGCGGCGCGGACGGATCGGGGCGGCGTGTGGCGGTGTCGGTTTCAATGGCCTGCTCGCATCTACATGTTCGGGTAGTTCGGCCCCCCGCCGCCTTCGGGCGGAGTCCAGATGATATTCTGTCCGGGGTCCTTGATGTCACACGTTTTGCAGTGGACGCAGTTCTGGGCGTTGATCTGGAACCGCAGACCGCCGCCCGGCGCCTCCACATATTCATACACGCCTGCCGGACAATAGCGTGTGGACGGCCCGCCATACACCGCCAACTCGGTCTCCAGCGGATAGTCCGGATCGCGCACCTTCAGATGGCTCGGCTGGTCCTCGTCGTGATTGGTGTTCGACAGGAACACGCTCGACATCCGGTCGAAACTCAGCACCCCGTCGGGCTTCGGATACTCGATCTTGCGGCAGTCCTCCGCCGGCTTCGTCGCCGCCGCGTCGGTCTTGCCATGGCCCATCGTGCCGAAGGGGGAGACGCCGAACAGCGTGTTCAGCCACATGTCCAGACCGCCCAGCACGACCCCGCCGACGAGGCCGAATTTCGACCAGAGCGGCTTCACATTGCGCACGCGGCGCAGATCCTTCGCCACGGCGCTGCCGGCATAGGCCTTCTGATAGGCGTCCAGCCGGTCGGCGGCGCGGCCCTCCGCCAGCGCGTCGAACGCGGCGTCGGCGGCCATCATGCCGGTCTGCACCGCGTTATGGCTGCCCTTGATGCGCGGCACGTTCACGAAGCCCGCCGCGTCGCCGATCAGCGCCCCGCCGGGGAAGACCAGAGCCGGCACCGACTGATAGCCGCCCTCGGAAATCGCGCGCGCGCCATAGGAAATGCGCTTGCCGCCCTCCAGCGTCGCGGCGATGTCCGGATGGTGCTTGAACCGCTGGAACTCCCGGTACGGGTCCAGATACGGGTTCTCGTAGTTCAGGTGGACGACGAAGCCGACATAGACATAGCGCTCCGCCTCCGACCCGAAATGATAGAGGAAGGAGCCGCCGCCGGTCTTCGAATCCAGCGGCCAGCCGAAACTGTGCTCGATCAGGCCCGGCTCGTGCTTTCCCTCGGCGACCTGCCACAGCTCTTTCAGGCCGATGCCGTATTTCTGCGGCTCGCGCCCCGAATCCAGGCCGAACTCGGCGATCAGCCGCTTCGACAGATTCCCGCGCACGCCCTCGCCCAGCAGCACATATTTGCCGAGCAGCGCCATGCCGGGCTGATAGGACTCCTTCGGCTCGCCGTCCTTGCCGACGCCGAAATCATTGGTGACCACGCCGGTCACCGCGCCGTCCTGCATCACCAGGTCGGCGGCGGCGAAGCCCGGATAGATCTCCACGCCCAGCGCCTCGGCCTGCTCGCCCAGCCAGCGGCACAGATCGCCCAGGCTGCCGACATAATTGCCGTGATTGCTCATCAGCGGCGGCATGACGAAATTCGGGATCGCGATGCTGCTCCGCTCGCCCATCAGCAGGAACCGGTCCTTGGTCACTGGCGTGTTGAGAGGACAGTCTTTTTCGCGCCAGTCGGGGATCAGCGCGTCCAGCCCCACGGGGTCGACCACCGCGCCGGACAGGATATGCGCCCCGACCTCCGAACCCTTCTCCAGCACGGCGACGGAAATCTCCGTCCCCGCCGCCTCGGCGCGCTGTTTCAGACGGATCGCGCTGGCCAGGCCGGCCGGCCCCGCGCCCACGATCACGACGTCGAACTCCATCGATTCGCGCGCCTGCGCGTCGGCTTCGCCGGTTTCGGCCACGTCTCCTCCAGACGTCTCGTATTAAACGAAACAAGGTCTTATCGTATGCGGCGATTATGGGCCAGAATTTGACCAAGGCGTCCACAGCGGCCGAGGCCGCGCGCACCGCGCTGATGGACTGGTGGGCGGACGCCGGCGTGGCGGTCCCCCCGCCCCCGCCCGCGCCGCGCCCGGGCGTCGCCGGGGCGCCGTCCTTGCGCCCGCGCGGGGTCCAGCGCGAAGCTGCGCCCGAACCCGCCGCGCCGCCCCCCGCCGCCGAAGCCCCTGCCGTGAAGGCCCAGAGCGAGGCGCGCGCCGCCGCAGCGGCCGCGGACTCCCTGCAGGCGCTGAAATCGGCGGTGGAGGCGTTCGAGGGCTGCGCCCTGAAGGCCACGGCGAAGAACACCGTGTTCAGCCGCGGCGCGCTGACCTCCGGCGTGATGGTGGTGGGCGAGGCGCCGGGCTTCGAAGAAGACGCGCGCGGGGAGCCGTTCGTCGGCCGCTCCGGCCTGCTGCTGGACCGGATGTTCGCCGCCATCGGCCTGGACCGGGAGGCGATCTATGTCTCCAACATCCTGTTCTGGCGCCCGCCCGGCAACCGCAACCCGTCCGAAGACGACATCCGCGCCTGCCTGCCCTTCGTGGAGCGGCATATCGCGCTGGCCCAGCCGAAAGTTCTGGTCTTCGCCGGCAAGCTCGCCGCCCAGACCATGCTGGGAACGAGCGAGGGGATCATGCGGATGCGCGGGCGCTGGTCCGAATACCGGATCCGGGACGCCTCGGGCGCCCCGACGGAGACCGCCTTGCCGGCCCTGCCCGTGCTTCACCCGGCCTTCCTGCTGCGCCAGCCGGCCTGGAAGGCCCAGACCTGGCGCGACATGCTCAGCCTGCAGGCGAAGCTGGAAAGCCTCTAGAAGAAGCCGCCCAGCGTGAAGCCGATCCAGCGGCCGCACGTCACGACCAGGATCCAGAAGATCAGCGACAGCGCGCCGGCCACCTTGCCGGCCGTCGGCACTTCGCAATCCACGTCCCAGTTGTGCACGCTCTTCCATGTGAAGAAGTGGAAGATCGCCATGTTCAGCCCGGCCAGGATCAGCAGCACCATCTTCCACTGGAAGAAGCTGTTGGCGGCGTAGCCGCTGGCGTTGCTGAAGAACAGCAGCCCGCCGGTGACCGCCGCGACCACGAACGCGGCCCAGGTCCAGGGCAGCGTGTCGCGCGACAGCTGCGAAACCGAGCAGACCTTCGAGGCCACGCCCAGAAGGCGCAGATCCATGATGGCGATCGAGCCGACCACCAGCACAACCCCGATCACATGCGCCGATTCCAGGGCGGGAAACGCCCAGCCGGACACCGCGACGAAATCGCCGATCGGCGAGTATTCAAGGGCTTGCCAAAACGCGTCCAAATTCATCGGCCCGGTCCTTTTTGAAATCCGTTATCGCGCCTAGTAGACGGGCGCATAGGCGATCCAGCGGCCCATCACGATGATCGCGCCCCAAAGCACGATCACGGCGACGGCGGCGATGCGGATCAGCACGCGCTTGGGATGGCTGGTCTCCCAGATCGCGATGTTCCTGCGAACCGTCGCCTGGAACCACAGGCTGACCAGCGTCGCGATGAGGACCAGCCCCATCTTGATCCAGAAGGCCGGGTTCACCAGTTCGCGCGGCGGCTCGGCGATGATCAGCAGCGCGCCGCTGACCAGCAGGACCAGCAGCCCCCACCAGACCCAGGGCAGGTAACGCTGCGCCGTCCAGGTCATGGTCTGGGTCCGCCCGGCCAGCTCCAGAATCCGCAGATTGATCATGAAGACGCTGCCGAACACCGCGGCGATGGCCAGGATGTGGATCGTCTGGACCGTCGGAATGACCCAGAAATTGGCGCGCATCCATTCGCTGAACCCCCAGCCCCAGATGCTGTTGGCCAGCCCCAGGAGCGGCGTCGTGCTCAGCCACTCGGCGAATTCATACATGCCGTTCCGCTCCCGCTTCGCGCGCACCCGGCCCGTCGTGAGCCTGCGCGGTTCATTGTCCTTGCTCGACGGTCGCTGCGCGCCGGGCTTGTTCTTGTGTGGCCCGGGGCGGCGTCCTTGTCGCTCCCTTGGCGAAGGGTATTAGTGGCCGGAACGGCTTTCATCAAGTCGGTGGAAACGGTAATTCGCCCAACGTCTCCAATGTTACCAGTGAGTTACGCCCCTGTTACATGCTTGCGCCGCGTCTCTGCGCCGCACCCGGGCCCGCCGCGCCGTGCTATAGATCGCTGGCGCCACGACCGCAGGACGTCATGAGTCTCTATTCGCTGCAGAAACTGATCTACGAGCTGAACCGCGATCCGCGCGTCCAGCGCGCCTTCACGGAGGATCTGGACGGGCTGCTGGCGAACTACAGGCTGACGCCGGAG
Organism: uncultured Euryhalocaulis sp.; assembly: GCA_913055605.1. Classification (GTDB taxonomy): domain Bacteria; phylum Pseudomonadota; class Alphaproteobacteria; order Caulobacterales; family Maricaulaceae; genus Euryhalocaulis. The sequence continues at coordinate 39,465 of CAJXKJ010000002.1, forward strand.
GAAGAGGCCGCGATCCGCACCGACGATGTCGGCGAGCTCTATATCATGGGCGTGAACGGCCAGATCCTGATGCATTTCGCCGCCTGGCGCGGCTTCGAATGGGACGAATACATCCAGGCCATGAAAGACGGGCTGAAAAAGCACGGCCAGGTGAAGGGCGGCCTCTATGCCGCCGTCGATGGCGGGGAAGGCGGCGCGGTATGAGCCTGGTCTTCGCCGGCGTCGCCAGCCACGCCCCGGGCATCACCGCCCGCGCCGAACGCGCCGACCCGCAGCTTCGCGATGCCTTCTACGCCGCCTATCGCAGGATGGCGCAGGCGATCCGGGGCAGCGGGGCGGAGGCGCTGGTCCTGGTCGGGGCGGAGCATTTCGCCAATTTCTTCATGGACAACATGCCCGCCTATTGCATCGGCATGGGCGAGGAATATGAAGGCCCGATCGAGGACCCGGACTGGCTGAAGATTCCGCGCGGCACCTGGCCCGGCAATCCGGACCTGTCGCGCCGCATCATCACCGAAGTGATGCAGACCGTGGACGTCGCCTATGCCGAGGAATGGAAATTCGATCACGGCATGATGGTGCCGATCCATTTCCTGGACCCCGGGGGCGATCTCGACATCGTTCCGGTCAATATCAACTGCCAGGGCCCGCCTTTGACCCCGCTGCACCGGGTCTGGGAATTCGGCCGCGCTTTGCGCCGGGCCTGCGACGCGGCGCCGGAAAAGATCGCCATCGTCGGCACCGGCGGCATCAGCCACTGGCCCGCCACGCCCAACAGCGGAAAGATCAACGAGGCGTGGGACCGCGATTTCCTGGACAAATGGACGCGCGGCGACCGCGACGCCCTGACCGCCTATAGCGATGCGGAAACCCTGCGCGACGCCGGACAGGGCGGGTTCGAAATCCGCACCTTCCTCGCCGTCAGCGGCGCGACCGAGGGCGCGTCGGCCGATATCTGGTTCTACGAACCGATCCCGATCTTCGCGGTCGGCTGCACGATCGGCGTGGTGAATCTGGACAGCGAAGCGGCGAAACAGGCCGCCGAATAGGCGCGCGAAAGCCGCAGGCGGAAGCGCACACCCAATCGGCCAAAAAACTTTCCGCGACGGAATCTCTCCCGCCGCGCGTGAAAGCCTGCATCGCGAGGGCGCGAAGACGGGAGAGGACAATGACCCGAACAACGCTGTGCGGCGCAGCCGCCGCTTCCCTGCTGGCCGCCATTCCCGGCGCCGGCCAGGCCGCGGCGGACCTGACCGCGAGCCCCCTCGCAGCTTTCGAAGGCGTCTGGATTTCCGGTCCCGGCGCAGGCGCGCCGGACGGCCGCCCCCAGGGGTTCGGTCCGCAGGGCCCCGAACGCAAATTCCGTCCCGCCGGCCCGCCGCCGGCTCCGCCCCAGGGCCCGGGCTCCCGCGGCGGTCCGCCCGAAGCGGCGGACGAATCCGAAATTCCCGCAGCGCTGGCGCATATCGACGGTCTGGATCGCGGCGATCTGGCGGTCTGGCGCCTGATGACCGCGGAGGGCCGCGCGGCCTTCGCCCGGACCGATCCGCACGACCTGCCGATCAATAACTGCCTGCCCGAAAGCCTGCCCAAGATCGCCGGCGCGCCCGGCCTTCAGGACTGGACGGCGGAGGACGGCGGGGCGCTGACCATCTTCCACGAATTCTCCACCGCGACCCGCACGATCGCGTCCGGAGAGCGCGTCGCCGGGGGCCCGCACACCCCCGGCGGCGAAGCGGTCTGGCGGATCGAGGGCGACGCGCTGGTGATCGAAACCGGAAACCTGTCGGCGGTCGCCGGCGGCCTCGCCCGCAACGCGCCGGGCAGCGAATCCCGCAGCGTGACCGAACGCTACCGCCTGTCGCCGGACGGCCGGACGCTGATCGGGGAGATCACCGTCCGCGACCCGCAATACCTGACGCAAAGCGTGACGCGGCCCGTGCGCCTCGTCCGCGCCGATCCCGATACGGAGATCGAGATCTTTCCGTGCAGCACGGAAAGCGCCCAGCGCTATCTCAACTAGCCCTCGCAGATAGCGCTGAGCGGCGTAAGAGCGCCGGCCCTTCCCCAGGGTCGGCGCTTCCCCATTCTAGGAGGCCCCCAGTTTCGGCACGCGGTGCGGACCCAGCGCCACGGCGACGTTCTTCGTCTCCATATAGAAGTCGAAACTGTAATCGCCGCCGTCCCGCCCGACGCCGCTCTGCTTCATGCCGCCGAACGGCGTGGGCAGGTGGCGCACATTCTCGCTGTTCACCCAGATCATGCCGGCCTCCATGGCCTGCGCCACGCGGTGCGCGCGCCCGGCGTCGCCGGTCCACAGATAGCCGGCCAGACCGTAATCGACGTCGTTGGCCTTCTGGATCGCGTCGGCCTCGTCCGCGAACGGGATGACGGTCAGGACCGGGCCGAAGATTTCCTCCCGCGCGATGCGCATGTCCTGCCGCGCGCGGGTGAACACGGTCGGGCGCACGAAATAGCCGTCCGGGGACAGGCCCTCCGCGTCGCCGCCGCAGGCGATCTGGGCCCCGCCCTCGCGGGCGACGTCCATATAGGACATCACCTTTTCCCGGTGCCGCGTATGGATCAGCGGCCCGACTTCCGTCTCCTTCTCCAGCGGATCGCCGACCTTCAGCCGCTTCGCGCGCTCCACGACTCTGGCGGTGAAATCCTCTGCGATGCTCTCCTGCACCAGAAGGCGGGAGGAGGAGGTGCAGCGCTGGCCGTTCAGGCTGAAGATCATGAACACGACCGCGTCCAGCGCCCGGTCCAGATCGGCGTCGTCGAACACTACGACCGGGTTCTTGCCGCCCAGCTCGAAATGCACGCGCTTCAGCGTCTCCGACCCCTGGCGCATGATCGCCCGGCCGGTCTTCGTGTCGCCCACGAACGCCACCGCCTTGATGTCCGGATGCTCGGTCAGCGCCCGCCCGGCGACTTCGCCCAGACCGTTCACCGCGTTGAACACGCCCGGCGGCAGGCCGGCCTCGTTCGCGATCTCGATCAGCAGCCGCGCGCTATAGGGGCTCCATTCGGCCGGCTTGTGCACCACCGTGCAGCCCGACGCGAGCGCAGGCGCGATCTTCCACGTCGCCAGCATGAAGGGCGTGTTCCAGGGCGTGATCACGCCGACCGGCCCGATCGGCTGGCGCATCGTGTAATTGATGTGCGCCGGCGAGGGCAGCGCCAGCCCGTCCTGCGCGCCCGGCGCGCGGTCGGCGAAGAAGCGGAAATTCTCCGCCCCGCGCAGCGCCGCCTTGGACATGAAGCGGATCGGCTGGCCGCAATCCAGGCTCTCGACCAGCGCGATCTCTTCCGCCCGCGCCACGATGGCGTCGGCCACCGCGTGCAGCAGCTCGCGCCGGTCCGCGCCGCTGGTCGCCGCCCAGCCGGGGAAGGCGCGCTTGGCCGCTTTCGCCGCCGCGTCGATGTCCGCCTCCGTCCCGCCGATCCCCTGGCCCAGCACCGCGCCGGTGGTCGGATCGGTGATCTCGAACGCCTCGCCGCCAGCCCCGTCGTTTACTGCGCCGTCCGTCGCCGCCCCGTCGATGAAATGGCCCAGGGGCCGCGCCGACAGCCGCTCCAGATAGGCGTGCGCCGCGGCGCGGTTTGCGCTCGTTTCCGCCGCGCTCGTGTCCAGCATCGCCGTGCTCATTCCGCCGCCTCGCGTTTCAGATAGTCGTGGATGTTGTTTTTCTTGCGTTTGAAGTCGTCGGGGATTTCCGACAGCTCGAAACTGATCGCCAGCGGCCGGGCCTCGAACGCCGACGCGGTGAACTGGGTCAGCGTCCTGAACAGCGCCTCGCCCGCCGCCTCGCGCGTGTCCTTGTCGCGGCCCGTGCCGATGCGCGCGGCGACATGGATAAAGGCCGCCTCGGGCCGCCCGTCCGCGACGCGGTAATGCTCCCGCCGCGCGGCGCGCGTGCGCGCCCCGCCCGCCGGAAACACGCCGGTGGCCAGCGCGGATTCGTGCATGGCGTCGACCAGCGCCTGGATATCCAGATCGCCGTCCAGATTGGCGGAATATTCGATGACGATATGCGGCATTGATCGGCGTCCGGGCGGATGATAGTTAACATGTTAACGAAACACCCGCACGCGTCAATATTCGCCGGAGCGCACCAATGGATTTGTCCCGCCTGAAGGGCTCGATCCCGCCCCTGATCACGCCGTTTTCCGGCGGCGCGGTCGATTACGACGCCTATGGCGAAATGGTGGAGTTCCAGATCAAGGGCGGCAGCCACGGCGTGCTGGTCAACGGCACAACGTCGGAGCCCGCCAGCCTGACGGTGGAGGAGCGCAACCGCATCGTGGACGTCGCCGTGGAGCGCGCCGCCGGCCGCGTGCCCGTCGTGGCGGCAACCGGCTCCCAGTCGCTGGCGGAGACCCAGGCCCTGACCGACCACGCGGTAAAGGCCGGCGCGGACGCCCTGCTGATCGTCACGCCCTATTATTCCAGGCCGCCCCAGCGCGGGCTGGTGGAGTATTATCGGGAGCTGGCGAAGCGGCACGACCTGCCCTGGATGGTCTATCACATCCCCGGCCGCACGGCGGTCAGCGTCACGCTGGACACGTTCAAGGCGCTGAAGGACTCCAGCCCGACCTTTGTCGGCATGAAGCACGCGGTGAACGATCTTGGCTTCGCCACCGAATGCCTGGTGGAGTTCGGGCCGGACTTCCGCATCTTCGTAGGGCTGGAGGAGCTGTCCTTCCCGATGATGTGCGTCGGCGCCTGCGGCCTGATGAACGCGGTCGGCAATCTGCGCCCGGACGTGCTGTCTAAAATGTGCGACGCGGTCTGGGCCAGCGACATTCCGGCCGGGCGCGAACTGCATGAGCGCCTTCTGGAGCTGAACAAGGCGGTGTTCTTCGACACCAATCCGATCCCGATCAAATACATGATGAAGCGGCTCGGCCTGATCCCGCACAACGAGCACCGCCTGCCCATGGCGCCGGCGACGCCGGAGCTGGAACAGCGGCTGGACGCGGTGCTGGCGCGCGCCGGCCTGCTGCAGGGCGCGGCGGCATGAGGCTGCTGCGTTTCCTGAAAAACGGATCGCCGGCCTGGGGCGCCGCGACCGAGGGTGGGATCGTCGACCTGTCCGATCTGGCCGGGCCGGAATACCGCGCCATCCACTCTTTCCTGTCGCCGGAGGGCCGCAAGCCGCTGGTCGACGCGGCCGGGGAGCGCGAGCCCGTCGCCGCGCTGGACGGGGCGGACTACGCGCCCTTCCTGCCCGACCCGGAAAAGATTTTCTGCGTCGGGGTGAACTACGGAAACCGCAACGCCGAGTACAAGGACGGCAGCGAGGCGCCGGAATTCCCCTCCCTCTTCATCCGCACGCCCGACACGTTTGTGGGCCACCGCCACGACCTGATCCGCCCGGCCGCCGAGAGCGATCAGCTCGACTATGAGGGCGAGATCGTGATCGTGATCGGCAAGGGCGGGCGGCGCATCCCGCGCGCCGAGGCGCTGCCCCATATCGCCGGCCTGACCCTGATGAACGAGGGCTCGGTGCGCGACTGGCTGCGCCACGCCAAGTTCAACGTGACCCAGGGGAAGAACTTCCACCATTCCGGCGCCATCGGTCCCTGGATGGTCACCGCCGATGAGGGGTTCGACTACGCCAATCTGGCCATCGAGACGCGCGTGAACGGGGAGGTCCGCCAGAGCGACGCGACCGACAATCTGATGTTCCCGTTCGACTATCTGATTTCCTACATCTCCAGCTTTGCGGAGCTGAAGCCCGGCGACCTGATCTCTACTGGCACGCCCACCGGCGCCGGGGCGCGCTTCGACCCGCCGAAATATCTGACGCCGGGCGACGAGATCGTCGTGGAATGCCCCGTCATCGGGCGGTTGGTGAACGGCGTGGCGGATGGCTGAACCCGCCCTTCGCCCGTTCGATCAATCGCTGCCGATGGCGCTGCTGCGCGCGCGCGAATCCGTCATGCGCGGCTTTCGCGGCGTCATCCGCCAGCACGGGCTCAGCGAACAGCAATGGCGCGTCATCCGCGCCCTGCACGAGACGGAGCGGCTGGAGATCGGGGCGCTGGCCGAGAAGACCTTCATCCTGAAGCCCAGCCTGACCCGGATTTTGCGCGACATGGTCGGGCGCGGCCTTCTGGCCCGCACCCAGGTGGCGGGCGACCAGCGCCGCGCGCATGTCGCGCTGACGAAAAAGGGCCGCGCTTTGTTCGACCGCATCGCCCCGGAATCGGAGGCCGAATACGCCCGCATCGCCGAACGCTTCGGCGCGGCGGAGACGGCCCGGCTCTACGACCTGCTGAGCCGCCTCACGCACGCACTGGAGACCGAAGAAGGCTCAGTATCCGCTGCCGAGCGACATCACCATCGAACCGAACAGTAGAAAAGCGCCCACCCCGACCAGGAACTGGACCAACACAAACGTACACGCCAAACCGAACATCGTCCCGAAAGACAGACTAACCCGGATTCGACCGCCATCGGTTTGAAGAGGAACGTACTTGGCGCTCCAATCCTTGCGGACGATAACCACGCGCTGCGGCTCTTCCTCGCCTGTTTTGCCGTGCTGCGTTCCGCCCTGAGCAGCAACACCTTCATCTACCATCTTAGCCCCTCCCCCAAAGGTTGAGAGGAAAGACCTACCACAACCGGTAGCCCGTTTATATTGGGATTGGGCTAGACCGCCTCGTCCCAGCCCGGGATCAGGCTGGAATCCGCCCACCAGCCATGCACCTGGCCCATGATGCGATAGGGCAGGATCACGCGCGCGATCCGCTCCATGCTGTCGGTGTCCACCAGGATCACCTCGGAATGGCCCTCGGCCGGCCGGTCGTTCACGCCCACCAGATAGCCGTCCATCTCCGCGGCGCCCTCGCGGCGCGGGATGAAGCTCATCTCCTGCAGCGACGTGCCCTCATCCGGCGAATAGGTCTTGGTCTGGCCGGTCTCCCAGTCATAGATCGTCCAGCCGGACGGACCGTTGGCGTTGCGCGAGCCCATCACGCCGAACCGGTACGGCACGGTGTTATAGCGGTCGTCCTGCCGCGGCAGCGCGCCGGTGAAGCCGGGGAAATGCTGCGTCATGTCGTACATGCGCGGCGTGCGGTTCGACGTGTCGACGGAGATGCGGGTGATCTTGCCCGCCGCCTTGGCGGGGTCCCATTGCTCGCCGTTCTTCATCGGGAAGAACGGGAACTGGTTCGATTCCCCCATGTCCTGGTCGTAATAGAACATGTCGCCGTCGCTGAACGCGCCCATCGTATGGGTCGCCATGCCCAGCGGGCCCTGCAGCCATTGCATGTCCGACCCGTCGCCGCCCCGGCGCATCACGCCGACATAGGTGGGCAGGCTGGAGTCGAAGCTGAAATGCACGCCGCCGGCGCGCATCTGCGCCTCGTCGGTGACCAGCGGGCACAGATAGAAGGCGATGTGGTTCTCGGTCGCCGCGAAGTCGTGGATCATCGCGACATAGGGTGCATTGACCCAGGCGTCCCAGATGATCCTGCCGCTGGTGTCGGCCTCATAGACATAGATGTCCGTCGTGCCGATGCCCTTCGCCTCGTAGCCATAGCCGATCATGTTGCCGGTATGGGAATCGATCTTCGGGTGGGCGGTATGGGCGACCGCTTTGTAGTCGCCGCCGAACAGATAGTAATTGTCCAGCGTCTCCAGCGTCAGGGGGTCCATCGCCACCATCGGGCTGTCTTCCTTCAGCGCGAACAGCTTGCCGTGGTGCACCACGATCTGGGTGTTCGCGGTGCCCAGGCTGACGCCCTCCGCCCGCGGATCGACGGTGTAGGGATTGCGGTACATGCCGAACAGCGCCTCGCGCGCCTCGGCCTGCGCCAGATAGCGCTGGGTGCGCGGATAGCGGCTCTTGAAGTCGACATGGCCGTTCCGGAAATAGAAGGCCGCCACATGGCCCTCGCCGTCAAAGGCGATGTTCTCCGGGAAACGGAACGGATATTGCGGGTCCGGCCCGACGCGATAGAAGACGCCGGAAATATCCTCCGGGATTTTTCCCTCGACCTCGCAGTCGCGCAGATCGACCTCGGTGCGGAAATGATTGCCGCCGTCGGTGAAATCGGTCGGCGTGGTCTGGGGCGGGCGCGGCGCGCCGCCCGGCGGGCCGAACTGGGCCCGCGCCGGCAGCGCGGCGGCCGCGGCCAGGCCCATTCCGGCGGCCCCGCCGCCCAGTCCCTTCAACAGATTCCGGCGGCTGACGCCGGCTGCGTCCTTCTTGGTCATCGCGTCCTCCCCACGCTTTTGTTGCGGGGAGGATACGCGATCAGACCGCGTCGTCCCAGCCGGGGATTTCACTGGCCGGCGTCCACCATCCGTGGATCTGGCCGAACACCCGATAGGGCAGCTTCACCCGGGCGATCGGCCCGTCCTCCAGCCCGGCGGTGTCGAACAGCAGCAGCTCGGACGTGTTGGACAGCGGGTTGTGCGCCACCCCGGTCAGATAGCCGTCGCCTTCCGGCGCGTCGGCGCTCCTCGGGATGAACGTCATCTCGTCCACCGTCGTTTCGGGGCCGGAGAACGCGTAGCGCAGCGACCGGTCGGCATGGTCGAACATGACCCAGGAATTGCGCGGCGGCGCCCCGCGGGCCAGCCGCTCGTCCACCTTCTCGGTCGGGTGCGTGCCAGGCATGAAGCCATAGCGGTATTGCAGCGTCTGATACCGGTCGTCCTGGCGCGGCAGATAGCCGGCGAAGTCCGGATACATTGTCTCGATATCGTAGGGCCGCGGCTCCTTGTTGGAGAAGTCGACCGTCATGCGGGAGACATAGCCGCCCGCGGTGATCGGATTGAACGCCTCCCCGTTCACGTTCGGGAAGAACGGGAACTGGTTCGACGTGCCCATATCCATGTCGAAGTAGAATTTGTCGCCGTCGGACCACGCGCCCATCGTGTGGGTCGACATCCGCTCCGGCCCCTTCAGCCACATCAGGTCGGAGCCGTCGCCGCCGCGCCGCATCACGCCCAGATAGGACGGCAGGCTGGAATCGTAGCTGAAATGCACGCCGCCGGCGCGCATCTGCGCCATGTCCACCTGCATCGGGATGACGAAGAAGCCGATATGGCTCTGCGTCACCGCGAAGTCGTGGATCATGCAGGCATAGGGCACCTTCACCCAGGCTTCCCAGGTGATCTGGCCCTGCGGATTGACCGAATAGACATACAGATCGTCGGTGCCGATGCCCTTGGCCTCGTAGCCGAAGCTGATCATCTCCCCGGTCACCGGGTCGATCTTCGGGTGGGCGCTGGACGCCATGGCCGGATACTGCTCCCGGTCATAGGCGTACATATTGTCGGTGGTCTCCAGCGTCAGCGGGTCCATCGCCACCGGCGGGCTGTCCTCCTTCAGCGCGAACAGCTTGCCGTGGTGCACGATGATATTGGTGTTCGCCGTGCCCTGGCTGACCCCTTCCACGCGCGGATCGTTGGTCAGCGGATTGCGGTACATGCCGAACAGCGCCTCGCGCGCCTCGGCCTGCGCCAGATAGCGCTGGGTCTTCGGGTATTTGCTGACGAAGTCGACATGGCCGTTCCGGAAGAAGAACGCGCCGACATGGCCCTCCCCGTCGAAGGCGATGTTTTCGGGGAAGCGGAACGGATATTGCGGGTCCGGCCCGACGCGATAGAAGGCGCCCGCCAGATCCTCAGGGATCGTCCCTTCGACCTCGCAGTCGCGCAGATTGCTTTCGGAGCGGAAATGCACGCCGCCGTCGGTGAAATCGGTCGGCGTGGTCTGGGGCGGCCGTTGCGCCATGCCGGGCGCCTGGGCCTGCGCGGCCCCGCCCGCGGCGGCGGCCAGCCCGCCCAGCCCCGCGGCGCCCGCGCCGGTCAGGACCGAACGGCGGCTGATGCCCGCACCGGAATCGTTCGTCTTGTCGCTCATACTGTCCTCCCTGGGCGTTTCGCCCGTTCCGGCCGGTCTTCGCGGCGTGTCCCGCCGCCGGCCTGCGGACCGCCGCGCTCCCCCTGCGCCCCTGCGGTCCGTCAGTGACTTCTGCTCAATTTTGACCGCCCCGGCCCGCCGGAACAAGCAGACAGACCAGCAGCTTAACGGGACGAAACGCCGCAGCGCCGCCCGGTCGACGCCGCCTGTTCAGCAGCGTCCGGTCAGGACGGCTCGGCCTCGCCCGCATCCAGCGACGCGGTGTCCCCGGCGATCAGACGCTCCAGCAGCGCGGCGATCTCCGGCTGCGGCTCGGCGGGCGCCTGGAAGCGGCCGCGCTCCACATCGCCCAGCGCGATCTGCAGCGGCGTCACGCCGCGATTGTTCTCCACGCTCAGGTCCGCGCCCAGTTCGGCCAGAACCGCGATGATGTCGCCCCAGCCTTTCTGGACCGCGGCGTGCACCGCGGTGTCGCCGTCCTCGCTGCGCGCGTTCACGTCCGCGCCCGCTTCGGCCAGGATGCGGATCGACTCCACGCCCTGTTCCTCGGTCTTGTAGCGCCCGCGCGTCGGGTTGGCGCCATGGCCCATGCCCGCGGCGGTCATCAGCGGGGTGACGCCCGTGGCCGTCGGCAGGTCGACCAGCGTGCGCGGGTCGGACAGCAGCAGGCGGATCGCGTCATTGTCGCCCGCCTTGGCGGCGCGCAGCAGCGGCGTCGCCCCGGTGGACAGCACATTATCGCCGCCCCGGTCCTGGATGACGTTGCGATAGGGCGGGCGCACCTTCAGCTGCAGGTTCGGGTTCGCGCCCCGGTCCAGCAGCATCTGCGCGACATCCAGCGGGCGCAGCGTATCCATGGACGGAATGTCCGGCCGCCCGCCGGCCGGGGTCGTGTTCACGTCGACCGCCATATAGAGCGGGTGCTGGCCGTACAGATCCCATTTATCCAGATCGGCGCCGCCTTCGATCAGGGCGGCGGCGGCGTCCTGGTGCATGTTCATCAGCGCCAGGACCAGCGGCGTGGCGCGGTCGCCATCGGCCTTGTCCGGATCGGCGCCTCCTTCGAGCAGCCGGCGCACGCATTCGGTGCAGCCCTCGCGCGCGGCGTACAGCAGCGGCGTCAGCCCGCCCCGGTCCATGTCCTTCGGCCGCGGTTCGGAGGTGATGCGCCGCCCCCAGTCGCGCACGAAAGCCTGCGCATCCGGGTCGGCCCCGCCGTCCAGCAGCACGTCGATCATGTCCGGGTGATGGCGCGCGGCGGCCCACATCAGGGCGGTCTGGCCGCTCCACTGCTCCACGGCGTTCGGATCGGCCCCGGCCTCCAGCAGCAGGCGCGCGCCCTCCGCCGCGCCGGTGCGCGCGATCTGCATCAGCGGCGTCTGGCCTTCGGCGTTGGAAACGTTCGGATCGGCGCCGGCGTCCAGCAGCAATTCGATGATGTCTGCGTCGCCATTATTGGCCGCCTCGCCCAGCGCGCTGGCGCCGTAGGCGTTCACCGCGTTCGGGTCGGCCTGGCGGCGCAGCAGGGCCTTCACCAGGTCGGCGTCGCCGTGATAGGCCGCCCACATCAGCGCCGTGGTGCCGTCGGCCTGCGCCGCGTTCACGTCGCCGCGCCCGCGGATCAGGTCCTGCGCGGCGGCGAAATCCTCCGACGCCACGGCGTCGGCGATGTCAGCCTGCGCCAGCGCCGGAAGCGGCGCCAGCAGCAGCGCGGCGCTGGCGAGCCAGACCTTCATGCTCAGATCTCCGTCAGTTCCTGCGTGCCGTCGTCGCCGTGGCTTTCCACCTCGGCGCCCGCCCGGCGCAGCAGCGTCAGGATCAGGTCGGCGTGCGGGGTGTCCTGCTCATAGGCGACGTGCTGGCCGCCCTTGATGGCGCCGCAGGCCTTGCCCAGCACCGCCGCCGGCAGCGGATCGTTATTGTGCAGGTCGGAGTTCGACATGTTCGACCCGTACAGGATCATCGACTGGTCCAGCAGGTTGCCTTCGCCGTCCGGCGTGGATTTCAGCGTGTCGATGAACTTGGCGAAATGCTCGTTATGGAAGGTCTGCACCCGCGACAGGCGCTCCTGCTTGGCCGGATCGTTCTGGTGGTGCGACAGCGGGTGGAAGGCGTCCGACACGTTCAGGTTCGGATAGGACCGCATGCTGACTTCCTTGGCGACCATGAAGCTCTGCACGCGCGTCAGGTCCGCCTGCCAGGCCAGCGCCATCAGCTGGTACATCAGGGCCAGGTGCTCGTCGAAATCGGCCGGCACGCCGACCGGCGCGTCCGGCAGGTCCATCGCCGACATGTCCTGGTCGGCCATTTTCTGCATGCGGCGCTCGATCTCGCGCACCGAGTCCAGATAGTCGGCCACGCGCGCCCGGTCCGCCGCGCCCAGATCCGCGCGCAGGCTGGCGGCCTCCGCCGACACCGCGTCCAGGATGGACCCGGTCTCGCGCGCGATCGCCTCGCGCTCCTCGGCCGTGTCGCCCTGTCCGAACAATTGATAGAAGACCTTGCGCGGATTGTACTCCATCGGCAGCGGCTGCGTGGCCGTGCGGTAGGAGATCGTGTTGCCGTAATTGCAGCCGAAGGTCGCGTCGCAATTCTTCCCGATCTCGGTCGCCAGCTCCAGCGAGGGCAGCGGCGTGTCCTGGCCGATCGCCTCGGCCAGGATCTGGTCGGCGCTCTTGCCCCCGCCCTTGCTCGGATGGACGCAGGGCAGCCATGTGCCCGCCATGATGGCGTGCGGCGCCGGGCTTTCGCCGGCCTTGTTCCGCAGGCCGCTGACGATGGTCATGTAGTCGCGGTGCGGCTCCATCGCGGCCAGGTTCGACTTCATCGTATAGGCCGCGCCGGTCTCGTCCGGCGTCCAGCGGTCCATCAGCTGGCCGTGCGGGAAATAGATGAAGGCGGCGCGCATCTTCGGCGCGGCGGCGGTCTGGGCCAGCGCCGTGGAGGCCGGCGCCATCGCATCCAGCAGCGGCAGCGCGATCGCGGCGCCCGCGCCGCGCAGGATCGTGCGGCGGGACAGATGCAGCTTGCGGACATTCATCGGACTACCTCCTCGGGCCCCGCTCAGCGCAGGGCCGCCTCCTCGTATTCGCCGGTGTCTTCTTCCTGTCCCGCGGCCTCCGGCGCCGTCGCCTTGCGGAACTGGTCGCTGTTCACAATGCCGAGCACGATGGAAGAGAAGCGGTAATCGTCCGCTTCCGCCTGCTCCACGATGGCCCGCACCGTCGGCATGTCATGGTATTCGACCGGCCGGCCCAGCGCGAACAGCATCAGCTTGTGCGTCAGGTTCTGCACGAACTGGTCCGGGCGGCGCAGCAGCGCGGCGCGCAGATCGTCCGGCCCGCTGACCGGCGTGCCGTCCGGCAGCGTGCCGGAGGAATCGATGGCCTCGCCCGCGAAGCGGTCGACCTCGCGCCACATGCCGACCGCGTCGAAATTCTCCAGCGCGAAGCCCAGCGGATCCATCAGCGCGTGACAGCTGTAACAGCTGGTGGCCGCGGACCGGTGCATGATCAGGCGCTCGCGCACCGTCAGCGCCTTCTCGCCCGCGCCGATCTCCGGGAACGCCTCGACATTCGGCGGCGGGGCGGCCGGCGGCGTGCCCATCAGGTTTTCCAGGATATAGGCCCCGCGCAGCACCGGCGCGGTCCGGTTGGGATAGGAGGTCAGCATCAGGATCGCCGACTTGCCGAGCAGGCCCCAGCGCGCCGAATCCTCCAGCTCCACCCGGCGGAACTCGCCGCCCTTCACCGTGTCGATCCCGTACAGCAGGGCGAGCCGCTCGTTCAGGAAAGTGTAGTCGGCCCGCAGGAAATCGAGCGCGCTTTCGTCGTTGCGGATCACCGCGTCGGCGAACAGGGCGACCTCTTCCTCCATGTCGGCGCGCACGTCGCCGTCGAACGCCACCAGATCGCGGTGTTCGGCCACGTACGGAAAGATCGTCGGCTCCGGCACCACGTCGGCCAGTTTCGACAGATTCAGCCATTGATAGGAGAAATTGCGCGCCAGCGATTCCGCCTTCGGATCGGCCAGCATGCGGCGCACCTGCGCCTCCATCACCCGCGGCCGGCTCAGCTCGCCGCCCTCGGCCAGCGACAGCAGCTCGTCGTCCGGCAGCGTCGACCACAGGAAGAAGGACAGGCGGGAGGCCAGCTGCAGGTCGGTCAGCGCATAGATTTCGCCCGGCGCGGTTCCCTCCGGCGCCGGCTCGGCGCGGTACAGGAAATTCGGGCTGGCCAGGATTCGGGTCAGGCCGCTGCGCACACCCTCCTCGAACCCGCCAGCGGCGTGGCCGGCATTGTAGAACTCCATCAGTTCCGCCATGTCGGCCTCGGTCACCGGGCGGCGATAGGCGCGCCGGGCGATGCGCGACAGGATGTCCTGCGCGCAGTCGGCCTGTTCGGCCGCCGCGGCGTCCTCGCCGGGGTGGCAGGTGAAGACCGCCTGGCGGCTCGGCGTCTGGCTGAGCCCGGTCGGGTTGAACGGGCCGCGGATTTCCACCGACAGCACGCGCGGCAGGCGCTCCACGCCGCCGCCCAGCACCACCGAATCCAGCTGCGCTTCGGACTCGGCGAAACTGCGCTGGATGAAGGTCGCGCCGACCTTGTGCGGGCCGGCCGTCGCGGTGACCGGAATGTCCTTCAGGCGGGCGTTAATCGCTTCGACCGCGGGCGCCTGCACCTGGTCGATCTGCTTGTTGTCTTCCTCGCCGCCGATCGCGGTCTCGTAGACCTTCTCGCCGTCCAGCGTGACGATGAAAGTGTGCTCGAACTCGCTGCCCAGGAAATAGACATTGGTCCCGATCATGTCGGAGACATTGATCAGATAGTCGCCGTCGGCCGGGAAGAAATGCTCCACCACCATGCCGCCGCGCGTGCCCAGCGGCAGGCCCGGCACGTGGCTGGTCTGTTTGGAGTTCTCCATCGGGCCGGGTTGGTAGAACTCGCTGCCCGGGCGCGCCTCGGGGCTGCCCACGGCCTGGCGCGCGATGGTCTGCGCGGCGGTCAGATACTGGTCCAGGAATGACGGGCTGACCTGCAGCACCTCGGCCACATTGTCGAAGCCGTCATGCATGTTGTCCTGCGGCAGCAGGGCCTCGGGATCGACCTCCAGCGCCAGCAGGTCCTGGATCGCGTTCGCGTATTCCTTGCGGTTCAGCCGGTGCAGCGCGACGCGGCCCGGGTCGTCGTGCAGCGACCCGGCATGGTCCAGATAGTCCTCCATCCAGCCGACAAAACCATAAATCGCTTCCTCGGACGGATGGTTCTCGCCCGGCGGCGGCATCAGCCCGCCGCGCAGCTTCATCACCACCGTCTCCCAGGTCTCGGCGTCGTCCTCGACCATGTCCGGCGTCATGGTGTCGAAGGCCACGCCCCCGGCCCAGTCGGTGAAATTATGGCACTCGACGCAATGCTCGTTCAGGAACTCGAACTTCTCGTCGGCCTCGTCGAACCGCTCGAATGTCGCCGCGGCGCCGGCGTGCGCGTCCTCCGCTCCGTCCTGCGCGAATGCGGGCAGAGCCAGCGGCGCGCTCATCGCGGCGGCGATGGCGAATGTTGCGGCGGATCGAACGGTACGCGTCATGAATTCTGTCTCCGGCCCGTCATGCGTCGGGCGTCAGATGCGGCCACATGCTCTTGAACGCCATCACCAGGAAGGCGTCGGGCGATCCCCATTCGGGGCGCATGCCCGCCGCCGGCGCGGCGGCCAGGACCTCTTCGGGGCCCAGCGCCTCGTACATCATCTCGCGCAGGCTGTCGGCGATGGCGGCGTAGACTTCGAACTGGGCCTGAACCTCGGCCTTGTCCGCGACCGGGCCGCTGGCGGGCACGATCACCGTGTCGTCGTCGGCCATCTCCAGCAGGGTCTGCAGCCCGCCGACCATCCCGCCATAGGTGGGGATCAGCACATTGTTCAGCGCCCGCGCGGGGCCGGAGCCCATCCAGCCGCCGGTCCACCAGTCGATATATTGCCAGCCGTCGGTCTTCAGCGCCCCCCCGGCCACGATCACGTTCTGCTCCGGGAAATGGACCAGCATGTCGCCGTCGGTGTGCGCCTGCAGCGCATAGGAATAGCGCGCCTCGCCGCCCGCGAACGGGACCGCGCCGCGGTCATAGAAGGTCTCGGTCGGCAGGCCGTCGGCCGGGATCGGCCGATAGACCCGGTCCTCATAGGGCGGCTCGATCTTGGCGGTCAGCCACAGCCGCGTGTTCTCGTGCGCGATAATCGGGACGTTCCGCGCGCCCAGAATCTCGTTCAGCCCGGTCTGTTCGGGATGCCAGTGCGTGTTGAACAGGCGTTTGACCTGGGCCTGGCCGGTCTCGCGCGCCGCGAAGTCCAGAAGCTGCGCGGAATGCTGTTTCAGCCCGCCATCGATCAGCGTCAGCCCGTCCGGCTCGACCCCGGCCACGACATTGGCGCCCGCCCCGGTGATCAGGACCAGAGTATCGGTCAGGCGCACGGCCGACAGGTCCGCCGTCTGCGCGAACGCGGCGCGCGGCAGAGACGCCGCGGCGCCCGCGCCCAGCGCGGCGATCAGCAGGTCTCTGCGTCTGACCGGGTTCATCCTCATCCCTTGTTTATATGGGCGCCAGAGGCATTGCCCGCCTTACGCCCCACTGTCTTTTTCGTAACCCGCGCGCCCGCCCCACCGGGCCGTCGCGGCGGGTCAGGACGGTTCGGTCTCCGCCGCCGCGCCGTTCGCCGCGGCGTCCCCGCCCATGATTTCTTCCAGCGCGGCCGCCGCCTCCGGCTGCACGTCCGCGCCGCCGCGCCCGACCTGCAGGCCCATCGTGCCCATCGCATAGTCCAGCGCCGTATAGCCCTGATCGTCGGCCAGCGCCGGATCGGCGCCCAGTTCCGCCAGCGTCCGGATCAGGTCCGGCCAGCCCTTGCGCGCCGCGCCGTGCAGCGCGGTGCGGCCGGTGTCGTCCTGCGCGTTCACATCCGCGCCGTTTTCGGCCAGCAGGCGGACGGTCTCGATCGCCTGCTTCTCCGAATAGAACCGCCCGCGCGTGTCGGCGCCGCCATGGCCCAGGCCCGCGGCCAGCTGCAGCGGCGTGATCCCCGTCATGTTCGGCAGTTCGGTGTTCGCGCCGTATTCCAGCAGCAGCGAAGCGATCTCCAGATCGCCGCCGCGCGCGGCGCGGTGCAGCGGCGTCGCCCCGATGGTCAGCGCCCCGTCGCCGCCCCGGTCCGCGCCCACGGCGCGATAGGGCGGGAACAGCTTCAGCTGCAGGTTCGGATTGGCCCCGGCCTCCAGCAATTGCTTCACCAGTTCGGGCCCGGAGGTGTGGCTGTCGGACGGAATATCCGTCCGCCCGCCCATGGGCAGCGTGTTGGTGTCGGCCACCGCATAGAGCGGGTTGCGGCCCCACAGATCCCATTTGTCCGGATCGGCGCCGGCGGAGACCAGATAGGCCGCCGTGTCGTAATTCATGTTCAGCGCCGCCATGGTCAGCGGCGAGACATTGTTCGGGTCGGCCAGATTGATGTCGGCCCCGCCCTCGACCAGCGCGCGGGCGCAATCGGCGCAGCCCTGGCGCGCGGCGTACAGCAGCGCGGTCAGACCGCCGTCGTTCAGATCCTTGCCGCGCGGTTCGGCCGTCACCCGCCGCTCCCATTCGCGGACCACGGAGCGCGCGTCGGGATCGGCCCCGGCCCCGATCAGATAGGTGATCATCTCCGGCTGGCCCTGGGCGGCGGCCCAGATCAGCGCGGTCTGGTCGGCCCATTGCTCGCGCGCATTCACGTCGGCGCCCGCCTCGACCAGCATTTTCGCGGCCTCGACATTGCCGGTACGCGCGACCGCCATCAGCGGCGTCATGCCTTCGGGATTGGCCTTGTCGGCTTCGGCGCCCGCGTCCAGCAGCGCCTCGATCACATCCGCATCGCCCGTCGTCGCGGCTTCCAGCAGCGGCGTCGCGCCGTAGTCATTGGCGGCGTCCGGATCGGCTCCGGCGCGCAGCAGGCGGCGCGTCAGTTCATAATCGCCGTTATGGGCGGCCCACAGCAGCGCCGTGGTCCCGTCCGGCCCCGGCTCGTCCACCGTGGCGCGGACCGAACGGTCGCGCAGCAAATCCAGCGCGGTCTCGCTGTCGCCGGCCTTGGCGGCGTCCAGCAGCGCGGGGTCGGCCAGCGCCGGTCCCGCGCCGGAGACGCACAGAACCGCCGCGGCCAGCAGGGCCTTCTTCATGCTCAGATCTCCGAGATCACGCCGGTGCTGTTGCCCACGGAGTCGGCCTCGATTCCGGCCTTCTGCAGGATGGTCAGCAGCGTGTTGGCGTGCGGCGTGTCCTGCGGAAGGCTCAGATGCTGGCCGCCTTTCAGCTTGCCGGCCGCCCCGCCCAGCAGGGTCGTGGGCAGCTGGTCCTGGCTGTGCTGGTTCGAATTGCCCATGTTCGACCCGTACATGATCAGCATGTTGTCCAGCAGCGTGTTCTCGCCGTCCTCGATCTTGGACAGCTTGTCGACGAAACGGGCGAAATGCTGGGTGTTGTAGGTCTGGATGCGGGCCAGCCGCTCCATCTTCGCCGGGTTTTCCTGGTGGTGCGACAGCGGGTGGAACGCGTCCGACACTCCGATCTGGTTGAAGGTCAGGTTGGAGACCTCCGCCTGGGTCATGAAGGTCGACACCCGCGTCAGCCCGGCCTGATAGGCCAGCGCCAGCAGGTCGTACATCAGGTCCAGCTGCTCGTCGTAATTCTCCGGCACGCCGACCGGCGCGGCCGGCAGGTCCATGCCCGAGAAATCCTGCGCGCCCATTTTCTGCACGCGGCGTTCGATCTCGCGCACCGAGCCCAGATAGTCGTCCAGCATCGCCCGGTCGGTCGGGCCAAGCTTCTGCTTCAGGCTGGCCGCGCTTTCGGAGACCTGGTCCAGCACGCTCTCGTACTGGCTCACGATCAGCGCGCGCTCGGCCTCGGAATCGCCCTCGCCGAACAGGCGATAGAACAGCTTGCGCGGATTGTACTCCATCGGCAGCGGCTGGGTCGGCGTGCGGAAGCTGATCGTGTGGCCATAGGTGCAGCCATAGGCCCGGTCGCAGGCGCCGGCCTGGGTGCTTTCCTCGGTCGCGATCTCCAGCGACGGGAACGGCGTGTCCTGGCCCAGATGCTCGGCCAGCATCTGGTCGATCGTGATTCCGCCATAGGAATCGCTGCCGACGGTCGGCGCGATGGCGGTCAGCCAGGTGCCCGGCACGATGGCGTGGGTCGGCGGCGCCTCGCCCGGCTTGTTCCGGGTGCCGCTGATCACCGCCATCTTGTCCTTGTAGGGCTCAAGCGCGGCCAGGATCGGGGCCAGTTCGAAACTGCTTCCCGTGCCCTTCGGCGTCCACTGGTCGGCCACCGCCCCGTGCGGGAAATAGACGAAGCCCAGCTTCAGCTGCGGCGCCGCCGCGGTCTGGGCCAGCGCCGTGCCGGCCGGAACCATCGCGCCCAGGAAGGGCAGCGCCACCGCGGCGCCCGTCCCGCGCAGAACCGCGCGGCGCGACAGGTGAGATTTGGTCAGCATATTCATCGTCATTTCCTCCCAAACGGCAGGGATACTCTATCGGTCCGGCGATCGCGCATCAGTGCAGCGACGCCTCTTCAACGGGTTCGGGGTCCGGCGTTTCCTGCATCCGGAACTGATCGCTGTTCACGATCCCCTTCACGATGTCGGAGAAGTGGTAATCCTTCTCCTTCGCCCCATGCGCGATCTCGCGCACCGTCGGCATGTCCTTGTATTCGACGGCGCGGCCCAGCGCGTACATCATCAGCTTCTTGGTCAGCGTCTGGACGAACTGGGACGGGTCCTCGGTCAGCGCGTCGCGCAGATCGGCCGGCCCGCTCAGCGCCGTGCCGTCTGGCAGCACGCCCGAGGCGTCGATCGGCATGCCGGCGAAGCGGTCGATATCTCGCCACGCGCCGGCGGCGGTGAAATTCTCCAGCGCCAGGCCCAGCGGGTCCATCACGCCGTGGCAGGAATTGCACGACGGCGCGGCGCGGTGCGCGACCAGGCGCTCGCGCACGGTCAGCGCATCAGCCCCGTCCTCGGTCTCCGGAAACGCCTCGACATTCGGCGGCGGGGCGGCCGGCGGCGCGCCGATAATGTTCTCCAGAACATAGGCGCCGCGCAGCACCGGCGAGGTCCGGTTGGCGTAGGACGTGACCAGCAGGATCGCGCCCTTGCCGAGGACGCCGTAACGGTTCGGGTCCTCCAGCGTGACGCGGCGGAACTGGTCGCCGCGCACGTCGTCGATGCCGTAATGCAGCGCCAGCGACTGGTTCACATAGGTCCAGTCGGCGGTCAGGAAATCCATGACATTGTGGTCTTCGCGGATCATCGCATCGACCCACAGGCGCATTTCCTCCTCGAAGGCCGATTTCAGGCCCGGGGCGAAATCCGGATAGATCGCGCCGTCCGGATCGATGCCGTCCAGATCGTCCACGTTCAGCCACTGGAAGGCGAAGCTGGTGGTCAGCGCCTCGGCCTTCGGGTCGGCCAGCATGCGCTCGACCTGCGCATTCAGCACTTTCTCGTCGCTCAGGCGGCCCTCGTCGGCCAGGTCCAGCAGCTCGTCGTCCGGCACCGTGGACCACAGGAAGAAGGACAGGCGCGAGGCCAGCTCGCGGTCGTCCAGCGCGTACAGCTCGCCCGGCTGCGCGTCGTCCGGCGGCGGCGCCATGCGGTACAGGAAGTTCGGGCTGGCCAGGATGGAGAAGACCGCGTTGCGGATCCCTTCCTCGAAGCCGCCGCGCTCGGCGCCCTGGGCGTAGAAATCCATCGGCGCCTGCAGGTCGTCCTCGGTCACCTCGCCGCGGAAGGCGCGGCGCGCCAGATTGGCGACGATCTCTTCGGCGCAGACCTGCTCCTGGTCCGCGCTCTCGGGGTAGCAGACGAAAATCTTCTCGCGGCTCGGCGTGTCGGTCACCGGCGTGCCGTTGAACGGCCCGCGAATTTCGACGGACGAGACGCGCGGCAGGCGCTCCACACCGCCGGCCGCGTTGAAATTGCGCAGCCAGTTGTCGGACTCGGCAAAGCTCTTCGCCACGAAGGTGACGCCGATCTCGTGCGGGCCGCCGGTCACTTCCATCGGGATGTTCTTCAGCCGGGCGTTGATCGCCTCGACGGCGGGCGCCTGCTGCTGGTCGATGGCGCGCAGATCTTCCTCGCCGCCGATCAGGGTCTCGTAGACCTGGCGGCCGTCGACGGTGACGATCAGCGTGTTTTCGAACTCCATGCCCAGCACATAGCCGCCGGTCGCCATGTCGTTGACGTTCAGCAGGTATTCGCCGCCGGCCGGAAAATCGTGGGTGAACAGCGCGCCGCCGCGCGTGCCCAGCGGCAGGCCCTCGATATGGAAGGTCTGGTCCTCCCCGCCCGCGCGCAGCGTAGCGGAAGCCGGGCGCGGCGCCGGGTCGCCCACCGCCCGCACGCTCAGCGTGCGCGCCGCGGCGATATACTGGTCGACAAAGGTCGGGCTGACCTGCAGCACGTCGGCGATATTGGTGAAGCCCTCGGCGATATCGTCCTTCGGCAGCAGCGCCGCGGGGTCGATGTCCAGCGCCAGCAGGTCGCGCACCGCATTGGCGTATTCGGTCCGGTTCAGACGGTGCAGCGGCACATAGCCGGCGTGCTCGTGCTGGTCGGCGACATGGTCGAGATAGGCCTCCATCCAGCCGACAAAGTCGGCGATCTGCTGCTTGTCGGGGCGCGTCTCGCCCGGCGGCGGCATCAGGCCCCCGCGCAGCTTCTCGACCGCGTGCTCCCAGATTTCGGCGTCGTCCTCGACCAGATCGGCGCTCATCGTGTCGAACGCCACGCCGCCGGCCCAGTCGGTGAAATTATGGCACTCCACGCAGGCGTCGTTCAGGAACTCGAACTTCTCCTCGGCCTCGCCGAACCGGTCGAACGTCGCAGCGGCGCCTTCATGCGCCTCGGCCGCATCCTCGGCGTCTGCGGCTAGCGACGGCGCAGCGGCGAACACCAGCAGCGCGCTGCCGGCCAGCAGTGCGGCGCCAAATGTCGAGGTCTTTGCGGTCAGTCGGTTCATCGTCGTTCGTCTTCGTCTTGCGGTTCGTCTGCGTTTGTCTTTGCGCCCTTCTCGGGCGCGTCTTCCTTAAATCGTGCTCACCCGGCGGTCGTTCCGGATGTGACCCCAGATGGAGCGGTAGGCCAGGGTGATGAATTGCTCCGGATCGCCCCAGCGATCGTTGAATTCCGCCGTCGGCTCGGCCGCCAGAACGTCGGCGAAGCCATAGGATTTGCGCATCAGCTCGGCCAGCCGGGCGGTGATGGTCGTGTACATCTCGTGCTGTTCGACCAGGTCCGCCTTGCGGATCGTCGGCCCGTGCGCCGGCACGATCAGCGTCTCGTCGTCCGACGCCTCGATCAGCACGGCCAGCCCGTCCAGCACGCCGCCGATCCAGCCGCCCGTGCCCCAGTCGATCACCGGCCAGGTATCGGAAACCCCGACCCCGCCGCTGGCGATCACGTTGGCCTCGGGAAAGCGGACATAGATGTCGCCGTCCGTATGGGACTGCAGCATGTAGCCGAACTCGATCTGGCCGCCGCCGAACGGCGCGGTCCCGTGGTCGTAGATCGTCTCGGTCGGCAGCGCCTCGGCCGGGCGCGCTTGATAGTCCCGGTTCTGCCACCACAGATGGAAATCGTGGGACAGCCACAGGCGCGTATTCTCGTGCGCGACGATATTGCCGCCGGCCGCGCCGACGGTCTCGTTGCTGCCGGTCTGTTCCAGGTGCCAGTGGGTGTTGAACAGCGTCTTCACCCGGTCCTGCCCCGTCTCGCGCGCCAGATACTCCAGCAGCGCCACGGAATGTTCCTTTGCGCCGCCATCGACCAGGACCAGCCCGTCCGCCTCGGCGCCCGCGACCACCGCGCCGCCCGCGCCGCGCACGGCGATCAGCCCGCCCGGCAGCTGCTCGGCGCTCAGCGCCGCGCCCGCGGCCTCCTGCGCGAACGCGCCCCACGGCGCGCCAAGGGGCGCGGCCAGGGCCGCGCCGCCGGCGGCGGCTTTCAGAATGTCCCTGCGGCGGGGTCGGTCGGTCACGTCAACTCCTACGTAAGTCTATATTTTTCTTTATCTTTATATGGGGTCTGCGGGATCGTTATGCAATCGTTCCAGCGCCCGCCCGGTCCTCGCCCTAAACGCCTGCGGGCATTGCCGGATTTCGGAAAAAGCTAGCACGAACCGGCCCACCGGGCAGGTTAAACCCCTGTCATCGGTTCAAATTTCGGGGAGTTGGCGTCTCAGGCCAGAATCCAGCCGATCCGCCCCGCCGCGTCGCGCTGCGCGGCCTCCACCACGGCGCGCAGGGCGCTTTCATGGTCCGACTGGCCACTCGCGGCCCCCTCGCGGATCTCGAACCGGGCGCGCAGCCCGGATTCCGCCGCCGCCCCGCGCAGGATCAGATAATCCGCCCAGCGCGTCAGGCCGATCACCGGCGCGCCCCCCGTTTGCAGGCCCTGCAGGCGCGGCAGCAGCGCCCCGGTCCAGAAGCGCAGCGTATCGGCGCGCTCCGGGATCGCGGCCAGATGCGCCCCGGCCAGATGCGCCATGCGGCGGGCCCGCGCCCCCTCGATCCCGGAATCGGTGACCAGCAGGGCCGCCGCGCCGCCGCGTCCCGCCCGTTCGGCGTCGCAGGCCTGCGCCGCGCCGGCCGAGGCCGCGGTCAGCGCCGCCCCCGCCGCCATCATCTGGCGGCGCGTCCATATCAGGCGCGGGTCGAAATCGGCGCTCATTCGGAGTCCTCCTCAGCAGCGGCGGCGACCAGATAGTCGGAGATCGCGGCCAGCTGCGCGTCCGACACCTCGCCCCGGCTGATGCGCGGCATGTTGCCGATGCCGTTACGGATCGCCGCCTCGATATAGTCCGGGGTCAGGATGTCGCGGTTTTCCAGCATCGGGCTGTTGGTCTGGTCGCGCTTGGCGATCAGGAACGTCCCCATGCCGGTCACCATGTTCGCCTCGCGGTGGCACATGGCGCATTTCTCGTCGAACAGCGCCCGGCCGCTCTCCTCTGCGGGCGTGCCCTGAAGGTCCTGACCCTGCGCGGCGCCGGCCAGCGCCAGCACGATCATGGCCGGAAGGAATCGTTTCGCGCTCATGTGCGGCTGCTCCGGCGCTCGGCGGCCCAGACCCCGCTCTTGCCCGGCGACAGCACGCCATTGGGGTCCAGCGCGTCCTTCACCTTCTCGTTCAGGCGGCGCAGGGCGTGATCGTTGAAATCATAGGTGTCGGCGATCAGGTCCATGTATTCGATATGGGCGCGGTACTCGCCATAGCCCTCGGCATGGGCGTCGGCGACCAGGGCGCGGAACATAGCGGTCACCCGCTCCACCATCGCCGGGTCGTCCTTGTTGAACTGGATCGCGTTGACGTTGGTGATGTGGCGCTCCGCCATCGCGAAACTGCCCTGATAGTCGTGGTCGAACTCGTCGTATCGCGCCTTGGTGCGCCGGAACTGGGCCATGGCCAGGTCGCCGCTGGCCGGCAGCGCGGGCGAATAGCCGATATGGCCGCCGCGCCCGCCGTGCCAGTTCACGCTCTGCAGCGGCATGGTCATCGGCGCGCCGACCCAGGCGTCGCGCGTCATTTCCTGCCCCCGCGTCCAGGCCGGCGCCTCCAGCGACAGCAAATCGTGCTTCTCGAACTCGGCGCGGATGCGGTTGATGGCGGCCAGATTGATGTCCTCATAGCCGTAGACCCGCATCGACAGGCCCCACCAGCCCAGGCCGAACTGGGCGCGGATCTGGTCGATCACGTCGTCGGGCACCCGGCCCGGCCCGTCATACCATTCGTCGCGCCGCGTCAGGGCGGCGGCCACGCGCATCCAGTTGCCGAAACTGGGCGCCTGCTGCAGCAGGCCCTCGCGGCGGAATTTCGCCACCAGATCGACCGCCCAGCCGAGGTCGTCCGGGTTCGGCAGCTCCAGGTTCAGGCCGTGCATCGCCTCGGGCTCCGGCATCAGCCAGACGCCCGCCTTGGTCACCACGCCGAAATTGGACTGGAAGAACATCCCGTCCCAGGACGGGCCATAGCCATAGGGGTGCAGCGTCCAGTTGGGGGAGCCGGCCATCGCGCCCATGCCGGTGCGCACCAGCTCGCCGTCCGGCAGCACCACCTCCAGCCCGTGCACCTTGGAGGCGTGATCGCCATAGGTCGTGTAGCCGACGCCGCGGTCCAGCGCGTTGCCGATCACGCTGCCCCAGCTGTTTCCCGGCACCGACAGCCAGAACGGCAGATTGTTCGCCTGCACATGATCGTAGAGGTCGAAGAAGCCGACGCCCGGCTCCAGCAGCGCGGTGCCGAACTCCTCGTCGATCTCGATCTTCTTCATGCGGGAAAGATCCAGGACGATGGTCCCGGACATCACCGGCGCCGCGCCGCCATAGCCGAAATTCTTGCCCCGGCTGATCACCCAGAGCGGCGTCTTGTGCACATTCGCCGCGCGCACCACCGCCTGCACTTCCTCGGCGGTTTGCGGCGCCACGGCGGCGGCCGGCGCGTGCGCGTCCTGGTCCCAGGCGAACTGGTCCAGATACGTATCGCGGTCCAGATCGGTGGCCAGCACCCAGTCGTCGCCGACGATCCCGGCGAAGTCCTTCAGCGCCGCGTCGAACTGCGCGGCCGACAGGCCATCGGGCAGCACAAGTCTCATCGATTCCTCCCCGCGCCGAGCTTCTTGTCGGTCGCGCTGCAGGATGAGGTTACCGCCTTCGGGTCTGCGGCAAAACCGGCCTAGGCCGCGTTCAGGGTCGGGATCGCGGCAATCTCAGCGGCCAGGTCGGAATGCGCTTTCCGCAGGTCATACGTATCCTGCAAACGCAGCCAGATTTCAGGCCCGTTGCCGCACAGCTTTCCGATGCGCAGGGCCATCTGCGCGGTCACCGGCTGTTTCTCGTTGAGGATGTCGTAGAGCGACTGCCGGGAAATCCCCAGCAGGCTGGCAATCTCCGTCTTGGGGCGGCCAAGGGCCGGCAGCACATCCTCCCGCAGAATTTCACCCGGATGCACGGCCCGAAGGCCGGATTGGAGATCGGTCATCTAGGCCTCCTGCCTCTCACGCCCGGCCAGTCCGCGCGCGTTCAGTGATAGTCCTCCAGATCGACATCCACGGCGTCTTCGCCGTCCCAGCCGAATGTAATCCGCCAGTTGCCGCTGGCGTCGACCGCATAACGCCCCTTCGCCTCGCCTTTCAGCCCGTGAAAGCGATAACCGGGAAAGTTCATGTCTTCGGGCCGTCTGGCGGCGCCCAGCGCCGCCAGAATACGCTCGACGCGCGCGACATTCGGAACGGACAGTTTCGACGGATCGCCCTTCTGGACAAGCCGGCGCAACGCCTTGCTCCGGATCGAACGGATCATCGCGTAAATGTATGCCGATGCCTGACAAAATGTCAAGTGGTAGTTGACACCCGTTGAACCGGCCGGAATAGTGGGCGCAAACATAAGGGGAAACGTTATGGCCGACAGCGATCTGCCCAGCCCGCCGGGTCTCGAATTCGCGTTCGAGGTCCGCCTGAAATTCGAACGCCACGACATGATCCCGGACACGCCCTTCGGCTTCGCCCGCGGCGCGGTCTATCTGGACGAGGGGGAGTTTGACGGCCCGCTCCTGCGCGGCACGGCGGTGCCGGCCTCCGGCGGCGACTGGGCGATCTTCCGCCCCGACGGCACGCTGCGGCTGGACGCCCGCTACATGCTGAAGGAAGCCGACGGCACGATCATCATGATCCACAACCAGGGCTATCTCTGGGGCCGCCAGCCGGACACGATGGACAAGCTGCGCCGCTTCGGCTTCGAAAACGGGCCGGAGGTCGACCCTGACGAATATTATTTCCGCACCGCGCCGATCTTCGAGGCGCCGCAGGGCAAGCACGACTGGCTGACCCGGCACCTCTTCATCGGCGTCGGCCGGCGCGTCATCGGCGGCAACCAGATCCGCTATTTCAAGGTTCTGTAAGCGCCATCCTCGCCGAATGAAAAAAGCCCGGGCTTTCGGCCCGGGCTTTTCTGTTTGCGGATGGCGGTGCCTATTGCGCCAAGCCTATTGCGACAGCCCCGCCGTCACCTCGCCGCGGCCCGCGGCGATCAGTTCTTCGGTGGTCAGCGGCGCCTGACGCTCGGGCACGGGAATGCCCTGTTCGCGCATCGCCGCCTCGATCAGGTCCGCCATTTCGGGCAGCAGGCCGACGACATTATTGCCGCCAAAGCCCAGCCGGTCGGCGCGGCCCGTCGCATAGTCGCGCGGGATCAGACCGCGGTCGTCCTCGGCCGTCAGGTCGGCGCCCTGGTCGATCAGGAATTGCGCGACCTTCAGGCGGTTGGCGCGCGCGGCCGAATGCAGCGGCGCCTGGCCGCCCTGTCCGGCCTCGTTCACGTCCGCGCCGCCGTCCAGCAGGATGCCCATCGCCTCCACGACCGTATCCTCGGTCTTCATGCTGCCGCGCGTGCCGCCGGATCCGGCCGCCGCCGCGAAGGGCGTCAGGCCATAGCCGTTCGGAATGTCGATCCGCGCGCCCCGGTCGATCAGCAGCTGCAGCATCTCCAGATCGCCGCCATAGGCCGCGCGCAGAAGCGGCGTCGCCCCGGTGGTCAGCGCCTGATCGTCGGCGCCGCGGTCATAGACGATATTGCGCGGCGGCGGCGTGTTCTTCAGGCGGATATTCGGATCGGCGCCCCGGTCCAGCAGCATCGTCGCGATGTCCAGCCCGGTCGTCTCGTCCATGGACGGCAGGTCGGGACGGGCGCCCTGCGGCACCACGTTCATGTCAGCCGCGGCGTAGAGCGGGGTGCGGCCCCACCAGTCCCATTTGTTCACGTCGGCGCCGGCTTCGATCAGCGCCTTCGCCGCGTCGAACTTGAAATTCAGCAGCGCCGCGATCAGCGGCGTCGCGCCGTCCGGATCGGTGATGTCGGGATCGGCCCCGCCCGCGATCAGATGGTCGATGCACGCCACGCAGCCTTCGCGCGCGGCGTAGAGCAGCGGCGACAGGCCGCCGGAGAACATTTCCTTGATGCGCGGTTCTGAGGTCAGGCGGCGCTCCCAGTCGCGAGCCGTGGCGCGGGCGTTCGGATCGGCCCCGGCCTCCAGCAGCACGTCGATCATCTCCGGCTGGCCCTGCGCGGCGGCCCACATCAGGGCGGTCTGGCCACCCCATTGCTCGCGCGCGTTCACGTCCGCGCCGGCGTCCAGCAGCAGCTCCGCCGCCGCGACATTGCCGGTGCGCGCCACCGCCATCAGGGCGGTCTGGCCTTCGGGATTGGGGGATTCCGGATCGGCGCCGGCGTCCAGCAGCAGCTCGATGATGCCGGTATTGCCGACCGCCGCGGCTTCCTGCAGCGGCGTCACGCCATAATCGTTGGCGGCGTTCACGTCGGCCCGCTTGCGGATCAGCTGGCGCACCAGCTCCGCGTCCTCATAGTGCGCGGCCCACAGCAAAGCGGTGGAGCCGTCCGGCTCCGCCGCGTTGACGTCGACGCCGCGCTTCTTGGCCAGATCCATCGCCGCGTCGACATCGCGGCTCTTCACCGCGCCGATCAGCGACGGGTCGTCGGCCGCGAGGGCGGCGGCCGGGGCGGCCGCCGTCAACAGCAGGGCAGCCGCCCAGGCTTTCATGATCACACCTCCGCCAGCACGCCGGTGGAGTCGCCGTGATGGTCTTTCTCCACCCCGGCGCGGTCCAGCATGGTCAGCATCAGGTTCGCCAGCGGCGTGTCCTGCGGATAGTTGACGTGCTGTCCGCCCTTCACCGCGCCGCCGGCCTTGCCGACCAGAACCGACGGGATCGGGTCGTTATTGTGCAGGTTCGAATTGGCCATGCCGGACCCGTACAGGACCAGCGAATTGTCCAGCAGCATGCCGTCCCCGTCCGGGGTTTCGGCCAGCTTGCCGGTGAACCGGGCGAAGGTGGACAGCAGCCATTGCTGCACGTTCGACAGACGCTCCTTCTTCGCCGGGTCGTCCTGGTGGTGCGACAGCGGGTGGAAGGCGTCGGACACGCCGATATTGTTGAACGTGCGCATCGACACTTCGCGGTCGGTCATGAAGGTGACCACGCGCGTCAGGTCCGCCTGATAGGCCAGCGCCCACAAATCGTACATCATGTTCAGGTGCTGCTCGAAATCGCTCGGGATGCCCACCGGGGCTTCCGGGATGTCGAGGCCCGACATGTCCTGCGCCTGCAGCTTCTGCAGCTGGCTTTCGATCTCGCGCACGGAGTCCAGATAGTTCTCCATGGAGACCTTGTCGGCCTTGCCCAGGCTCGCTTTCAGCGAGGAGGCGTCCTCGGCCACCAGGTCCAGCAGGCTGCCGGTCTCGGCGACGATCGCCTCGCGCTCCTCGGCCGTGTCGCCTTGGCCGAACAGGCGGTAGAACAGCTTCCGCGGATTGGCTTCCATCGGCAGCCGCTGGCTCGGCGTGCGGAACGCGATCGTCGAGGCGTAGGAGCCGCTATTGGTGCCGCTCGCGGCGGTCGCCAGCTCCAGCGACGGGAACGGCGTTTCCTGGCCGATCCGCTGCGCGGCGATCTGGTCGACGGACACGCCGTCTTCCGGATTACCGTTGCCTTCCGGCGCCACGTTCCGCAGCCAGGTGCCGGCCTTGATGCCGTGCGGGTCCGGGCTTTCGCCGGGCCTGTTGCGCAGGCCGCTGACCACGGTGACGTGGTCGCGATAGGGCTCCAGCGGCTTCAGAATCTTCGAGAATTCGAAGCCCGCGCCGGTCGCCCCGGGGCGCCAGTATTCCTGCACCGCGCCGTGCGGCACATAGACGAAGCCCAGCCGCTTCTTCGGCGCGGCGGCGGTCTGCGCCAGCGCCGTGGAGGCGGGAACCATCGCGTCCAGCAGCGGCAGCGCGATCGAGGCGCCGGCCCCGCGCAGCACGGTCCGCCGCGACAGATGGAGTTTGCGAATGTTCATCTGATTCCTCCTTTGGAATCTCTTCCCCTAATAGATTGGTATCGTTGGCCTTTATTGCAAGGACGCTTCTTGAACCTCTTCGGCGTCGGCCGCGGCTTTCATCGTGAACTGATCGCTGTTCACCACGCCCAGGATGACGGACGAGAAGTGATAGTCGTCCTCCGCCGCCGCGTGCACGATCTCGCGGACGCGCGGCATGTCGCGATAGTCCAGAACCCGGCCGGTGGCGTACATCATCAGCTTCTGCGTGATGGTCTGCACGAACTGGTCGGGACGCTCCATCAGCGCCTCGCGCAGCTGGATCGGATCGGCCAGCGGATCGCCGTTCGGCATCACCGCGGAGCTGTCGATCGCGGTCCGCGCGAAGCGGTCCATTTCCCGCCAGCGCCCCGTGGCGTCGAAATTCTCCAGCACGAAGCCCAGCGGGTCCATGATGCCGTGGCAGGAATTGCACGACGGGTTGGCGCGGTGGGCGACCAGGCGCTCGCGCACGGTCAGCGGCTTTTCGCCTTCCTTGGTTTCGGGGAACGCCTCCACGTTCGGCGGCGGCGCCGCCGGCGGGGTGCCCATGATGTTTTCCAGCACATAGGCGCCGCGCAGCACCGGCGAGGTCCGGTTCGGATAGGCCGCGCTCATCAGGATCGCGCCCTTGCCCAGCAGGCCGTAGCGCGCCGGATTGTCCAGCGTCACCTTGCGGAACCGGTCGCCCTTCACGTCGGTCATGTCGTAGTGCAGGGCCAGGTCCTCGTTCGCGAAGGTGTAGTCCGCGGTCAGCAGGTCGGTGACCGGCTGGTCGTTGCGGAACACGTCGTCCACGAACATGTGGATTTCCTGCACGAACAGCTCGCGGATATTGCCCGGCACGTCGGCGAAGATCATCGGGTCGGGATCGACCTCGCCCAGATGCGGGATATGCAGCCACTGGTGCGCGAAATTGCTGGCCAGCGTTTCCGATTTCGGATCGGCCAGCATCCGGCGCACCTGCGCCTCCAGCACTTTCGGCTCGGTCAGGCGGCCCTCTTCGGCGACGCTCAGCAGCTCGTCGTCGGGAAGCGTCGACCACAGGAAGAAAGACAGGCGCGAGGCCAGCTCAAGATCGGTCAGCGGATAGGCCGCGCCCGGCTCCGCGTCGGCCGGGGTCGGCTCGGTGCGGTACAGGAATTTCGGGCTGGCCAGGATCGCGGTCAGCGCGCGGCGGATCGACAGGTCGAAGCCTTCGCTGGCGCTCGCCTGCTCCCACACGCCCATCAGCTCTTCCATGTCGCCGTCGGTGACGTCGCCGCGGAAGGCCAGGCGCGCGGTGTCGTGGATGATCTCCCGCGCGCAGTCCGCCTCCTGCGACGCGTCCTCCGGATAGCAGGTGAAGATCTTGTTGCGCGCCGGCGTCGGCGAAACCCCGGTCGGGTCGTACGGGCCCAGGATTTCGAAGCTGTTCAGGCGGATGATGTTGTTGTTGCCGCCGCCCGGACGGATCGGGGAGAGCAGGCCCTCATGCTCCGCGAAGCTGCGGTGCAGGAAGGTCACCGCGACGGTGTGCGGGCCGGCTTCGGCGTCGAAACGGATGTCCTTCAGGCGCTGGTTGATCATGTCGACCGCCGGGTCGCCGATCTGGTCGATGGCGCGCAGGTCTTCGCCGCCGCCGATATCCAGCTCGAAGATTTTCTCGCCGTCATAGGTGGCGATGACGGTGTGCGTGAACTCCTGGTTCGCCACCCACAGGCGCTGCGCCAGATTGCCGATATTCAGGACGTACTCGCCGTCCGCCGGGAAATAGTGCTCGACCGCCATGCCGCCGCGCGTGCCCAGGGGCAGGCCCTCGACATGGGTCTCCTGGTCGCCGCTGTCGCCGGTGACGTTGTAGACCGCGCCGCCGGTGCGGGCGTTCGGGTCGCCGATCGCCTGCGCCGCGACGGTGCGGGCGGCGTTCAGCGACTGCTCCAGGAAGGACGGGGAGACGTTCAGCGCCTCGGCGATATTGTCGAAGCCGTCGGCGGAGGCGTCCTGCGGCAGCAGCGCCTCGGCCTCGACCTCGATGCCCAGCAGGTCGCGGATCGCGTTGGCGTATTCCTTCCGGTTCAGCCGGTGCAGCGGGACGTGGCCGACCCATTCCTGCATGCCGCCGACATGGTCCAGATAGGATTCCATCCAGCCGACGAATTCATAGCGCGCGGCGTCGTCGGGCATCGCCTCGGCGCTGATCGGCGGCATCAGGGAGCCGCGCAGCTTCTCCACCGCGTGCTCCCAGACGGCCGCGTCCTCGGCGACCATGTCCATCGACATGGTGTCGAACGCGATCCCGCCGGCCCAGTCGGTGAAGTTGTGACACTCCACGCAATACTGGTTCACGAATTCGAATTTTTCGTCGCCCTGGTCGATCGCGTCGAAGGTCGCGGCGGCTTCCTCCGCGTCGATCTCGGCCGGGTGCGTTTCGTCGCCGTGCGCAAGGGCTGGCGCGGCGGCCAGCAGCGCGGGGACGGCGGCGAAGGCGAACAGGGAATTACGGCGCATGGTCATAACTCTTCTCACGGTATCGCGCCCAGGCGGGGATTGCCCCGCAGGTGCGCGTAAAAGGAATGATAGGCGAGGTCCGCGAAGCGGTCGGCGTCCGCCCATTCGGGGTGATAGTCCCCGGTCGGGTCCGCCGCGATCGCCTCTTCCGGGCTGAACGAGCTCTTCAGGGAGGTCGCCAGCCGGTCGTAAATCTCGCTGTACATGTCGAACTGGGCCTGCAGATCGGCCTTGGTCATCAGCGGGCCGCTGCCCGGCACGATGACGGTGTCGTCGTCCGCGACCTCCAGCAGGATTTCATAGGAATCCAGCGCGCCGCCCAGATATCCGGCGCTGCGCCAGTCCATCATGTTCCAGCCGTCATTGATCACCGCCCCGCCGGCCGCCAGCACATTGGCGCCCGGGAAATAGGCGTAGACGTCGCCGTCGGTGTGGGCCTGGGGCAGATAGCCGACGCGGATTTCGTCCTCGCCGAAGGGCAGGACGCCGCCCTCGTCGTAATACTGCACGTTCGGCACGGCGGCCGCCGGCAGCGGCGCCAGGTCGCCCACGATCTCGTTGTCCGTCCCGTGCTTCAGATATTGCAGGGTGAAGTCATGGGCGGCGATCTGCGCACCCTGCTCGCCCGCCGTTTCGTTCAGCCCGATCCGGTCGGGGTGCCAGTGCGTGACGACCAGCTGTGCGATATTATCCTGGCCGGTCTCGGCCCGGATAAAGTCCAGCAGCGCGTCAGCGTTTTCGGCGGAGCCGCCGTCGACCAGCGTCAGCCCGGCCGCGTCGGCGCCGACCAGCACATTGCCGTCGGGGCCGCTGACGACCGTCAGATCGTCGGTCAGGTCCTGCGCGGTGAAATCGGCGGCGGAGGCGGGCGCGGCGATGGCGGCCAGCGCCAGCCCCGCGGCGACCGCCGCGCAGACCGTCAGGCTGTTTTTCCGCATCGTCATCGTCATCCTGCCTATCGTTCGTAATGACCGGTTCGGACCGGCTCTTTCCGGCTTTCTGCCTATCATCACATGGGTTCAAACTCCACAAACCGCAATTAACGCGCCCCCACCGCGGGGTTAAATATACTTAATCGCCAGAACGGTTTCCGGCCCGTCCGGGTCCGGAAAAACCGCACCTTTCCGGGCGTTTCCGGGGCCCGCTGAACGCCGGTTCACATCGCCCGCATACCCCTCTGCGCCGATCTGCCGCGCCCGTCCCGCCGCCCCGGGCGCCGCCTTCGGGCCGCCGCCTTGGCGCCGCGCCGGAACGGGGCGACAATTCCGCCAAAGGCCGGACACACGGCCCGGGGAGGAATGCCATGATCCACGCTGTGCGCCGCCGCGCGGCTCTGCTTGCCCATACGGGCCTCGTTCTGGGCGTCTCGGGCGCCGCTTTCGCCCAATCGGCCGGCGCCCAGTCGGCCGATGCTCAGTCCGCGCCGGAATTCACCGCCGATCAGGCCGCGGCCGGCGAGGCCGCCTATGTCCAGAACTGCGCGCTCTGCCACGGCCCGGCGATGGGCGGCGGGCCGTTCGGCCCGGCCCTGAAGGGCGAGGCGTTCCAGGCCCGCTGGGGCGCCGCGCCGCTGTCGGACCTCGCCGAATACATCCACAATTCCATGCCGCCGGCCGCGCCGGGCAGCCTGCCCGATCAGCTCTATGCCGACGTGCTGGCCTATCAGATGCAGCAGAACGGCGCGGAGCCCGGCGCCGGCGCCCTGCCCGCGGACGTCACGCAACTGGCCGCCATGATCGTGCCGGGGGAGGCGACCGCCAGCGGCGATCCGGAGGCCCGCTCCTTCGCCAGCATGACCACGCGCGGCCGCATCCCCGAATGGCCCGCCGCGCCGGACCGCTTCGCGGACTACACGCCGGTGACCGAGGAGATGCTGTCCAGCCCGCCCGACGGCGACTGGCTCAGCTGGCGGCGCAGCCACCGCGCCCAGGGTTTCTCGCCCCTCGAAGAGATCGACCGGGACAATGTCGGCGATCTGCGCCTGGCCTGGTCGCTGGCCCTGCCCGCCGGCCCGAACCTGAACGAGCCGCTGGTGCGGGGCGGCGTGATGTACGTCTTCTCTTACGGCGACGAGGTCTATGCGCTCGACGCCGCCACCGGAGACCAGCTCTGGCGCTACAAGCGGCATCTGCCGGAAACCGGCGTCCAGCTCGCCTCGAAAAAGACCATGGCGCTGTATGGCGACAAGCTGTTCGTCGCCACCTCCGACCTGCACATGCTGGCGCTGGACGCGCGCACGGGCCGGATGGTCTGGGATCGCGCGATCACCGACCGGGCGAATTTCCGCATCACCGGCGGGCCGCTGGCGGCCGACGGCGTGGTCATGCAGGGCATTGTCGGCCAGGGCGCCGGCGGCGGCCTGATCGCCGGCTTCGACGCCGAAACCGGGGAGCGGATGTGGACCTTCAACACCGTGGCCCAAGGCGACGACCCCAACGCCGACACCTGGAACGGCCAGCCGGAGGAGGAGCGCAGCGGCGGCTCGGTCTGGACCTCCGGCTCCTACGACGCCGAAACCGGCCTCGCCTTTTTCGGCCCCGCCCCGACCTATGACACCGCGCCTCTGCGCTGGCGGCGGGAGGGGGAGAATAACGACGCCCTCTATACCGACACCACGCTCGCCCTCGACCCGAAGACCGGCGAATTGCGCTGGTATTTCCAGCACATGAAGAACGACCAGTGGGACATGGACTGGGCGTTCGAGCGGGTGATCGCCGATCTCGGCATGGACGGCGGAACCCGCAAGGTGATCATGACCTCCGGCAAGGAGGGCCTGTTCGACGTGCTGGACGCCGAAACCGGCGCCTATCTGAAGACCATCGACATGGGCCTGCAGAACTTCGTCACCGCCATCGACCCCGAAACGGGCGACAAGACGATCGACCCGGACATGCTGCCCGGCCGGCGCGACGACACCTTCGTGCTCTGCCCCTATGGCGGCGGCGGGCGCAACTGGCTCGCCACGTCGTTCGATAGCGCCGCCTCCACCCTCTATGTCGTCGCCCAGGATTTCTGCACCGACGTCACCCCCGCGCCGGAGGGCGAGGGCTTCCTGACCGCCGGCGCAAACATGGAAATCACGCCCCGGCCGGACAGCGACGGCCGCTACGGCCTCGTTCAGGCGATGGACATGCAGACCGGCGAGGTGCTGTGGCAAGCCCGCCAGCGGGCGCCGCAGACCACCGGCGTCCTGTCCACCGCCGGGGGCCTGGTCTTCGCCGGCGCCATCGACCGCAATTTCACCGCCTATGACGGCGACACCGGCGACATATTGTGGCGCGCCGGCCTGACCGACGTACCGAACGGCGCCCCGGTCAGCTACGCGGTCGACGGCAAACAATATGTCGCGATGGGCGTCGGCTACGGCAGCTCCGTCACCGCCGCCTTCTCCGGCACGGTGCCGGAGATCGACATGCCCCCGGTGCGCTCCAGCGCCGTCTATGTCTTCGCCCTGCCGGACTAGCTTTCCCTTCCCCCCTCGTGGGGGAAGGGCAGCCGGCTCCGGGACGCCTCCGGCGTCCCGCGTCGAGCCGGCGGGATGAGGTGGCCTCCAGCACCCGCTAACGAAAACGGCCGCGCCCTAGAGCGCGGCCGTTCCGTTCGCGGATGACGATCCGCTATTCGATGGACGACAGGAACGGGATGAACACTTCGGTGGCGATCTCGCCGTTGTTCAGTTCCTCGTTCATGAAGTGGCCGTTGCCCTCGATGCCGTAATCCACCAGCCGCGCCAGCTCGGCGTCCGCGCCCAGCTGGTTCAGCGTATGGACCGAGCAATGCACGCTCGGCGTGAACATCGGGAAGGATTTCGGCGACACCACGAACAGCACCTTCTTGTCGGCGTATGCCGGCACGGTGCGCACGCTGTCTTCCGGCTGCAGGCTGCACGGGGCCAGGCCTTCGCCTTCCGGCGCCTGCGCCTCGGTCGCGACGGCCTCGCCCTCGGCCAGCGGCGGCTCGAAGCCGATCAGCGGGCTGAGGTTCTCCGTGATCCCCATCGCCGGCTCGATGGCCAGAACGCCCTTCACCAGGTCCGGGCGCGCCGCCATGGCCAGCCAGCCCGAAGGCCCGCCGGCGCTGTGCGTGACGATGATCGCCGGGCCGATCCGGTCCAGCAGCTCGGCCAGGTTCTCCTGCAGCACGGCCATGGAGACGGTCGGGCCGGGCTCGGAGCTGGCGGTGTGCTGGATCAGCTCCTCGCTGTCCGCCGCGCCGCCGCCCGGATACTGCTCGGACTGGACGGTGAAGGTATTGGCGATGAACTGGGTCGTCGCCGGCGCGCCGAGGTCTCCGTAGAACTGGGAGTTCGGCGAGCGGCCATGCGCCGGCCGGTCGACGAAATAGACGTCGAACCCGTCGGCCAGGAAATAGTCCAGCCAGCCGTCGCGGCCGTCCGGCGTGCCCATATAGTCGGTCGCCTGACCGCCGCCGCCATGCACCAGCACCAGCGGATAGGGGTGGCGCGGCTCGGCCGCCAGCTGGAAACCGACATACATCTGGCCGTCTACGGCCGTGCCCGGCCCCGGCGGCACGCCCAGGCCCAGCATGCCGTTCTCGACCTCGGTCGCGCGCGCGCCGACCCAGAAGAAGCCCTGGTCGCGCAGGCTGATCGGCCCGGCTTCGCCGCCCGCCGCTGCGGGCTGGGACGCCAGCATCGCGCCGGCGGCCAGCGCCCCGGCGGCCGCGAACGTCCGCAAATGGTGTTTCAACGTCATGGACTGTTCTCCCGTCCTGGTAATTTTGTCTGCGTTTCGTCTGGTTGTCTGAGCAGGATCCTACGGATCCATCACCGTTCCGTCTGGCAGGGTCGCATCGACCCACGCCGCCGCCGGGCGGCCGTCCACATGCGGCCGGCCGCGCACGGTCACTTCCATGCCCGGCGGGAAGGTGTTCCGGCCGATCCCCTTGCGCATCAGCGTGCCCGGGCCTTCGGCCTCGAAGCCCCAGTTCGTGGTCGTGCCGTCCTCGTTCTCGACCTCGATGATCAGCCAGCTGTGCGGGTTGGTGTACTGAAACTCCACCACCGTGCCCTTGTACTCATTGACGATTTCGCGCTCGAACATCGCCACCGAATGGTGCGCCGCCGCGGCGCCGGCCGTCGCGGCCAGAACCGCCCCGGCGATCAGAACATGTTTCATTGCGTTTGCCCTCCCTTGCATCCGCACGCGCCTATTCCTCGATCAGGCCTTCTTCCGCGGCCTCGTCGAACATCAGCCAGGTTTCCGGGTCGGTCAGGTCCGTCGCCCCGTCCTGTCCGGGCAGCGCGCCGAAATCCGATCCGCCCTCTGCGGTGCGCACCACCGGCTGGTTCTCCGCGCACGACCACTGGGCCAGGCGCAGATCGCCGCCCATGTCGTCCACCTTCTGGTACCAGCGGATGAAATGATGCGGCTCCAGCAGCGCCTCGGAGTCGTACAGGCTCGCCTTCACCTGCATCAGCCCGTCGTCCAGCATGGTCCACTCTTCATAGAGTTCGGCCTCTTCGCTGATCGCCGGCTGCTCCCGCTGCAGCAGATTGTGCTTCATATTGTTGGTGTGGATGACCAGCGTGCCGTCATCCCAGAAGCCGATGGAGTCCCCCTCCCACAGCGGATAGGCGAAATCCTCGGAGATATGGCCGCGCCCGTCGGTATAGATCCGGCGGACCTCGTTCATCATCTCGTTGATCAGCAGCGTCTTGTCCGGCATCGGATAGAATTCGCGCATGAACGGCTCGACCAGCCAGCGCGGCATCCCCGCCGGCAGGCAATAGGTCAGCGGGTCGAAATCGTTGCCCGCCTCGCCCTGCCGGATGCGCATCTCATGCTCGGCGGCATAGCGCGGGGTCAGCTTCATCGTCGTGGTGGTGGCGAAGCCGCGCCCGCTCATCTGCTCGCCCGGCCGCAGGGAGAAATAGAAGCCCTGGCCGGAGGCCTGCTCCCAGATCCCGGACCAGTCCGGCAGATTGTCTTCGTCGGATTCGCCGCCCGCCGCCTCGAACCGCGCCTGATACTGCGCCCAGGCGGAATCGTATTGCCCCGGGTCCCAGGTCGTCTCCAGCGTCGGCGGCGCGCCGAACTGGGCCAATGCGGGCGACGCGATCAGCATCGCGCCCGC
This sequence comes from uncultured Euryhalocaulis sp., assembly GCA_913055605.1. Classification (GTDB taxonomy): domain Bacteria; phylum Pseudomonadota; class Alphaproteobacteria; order Caulobacterales; family Maricaulaceae; genus Euryhalocaulis. Next base: position 77,884 of record CAJXKJ010000002.1, read on the forward strand.
GGCCGCCGCGGCGGCCTTCCAAATTCCGGCCATTGTCCTCCCCTTACGCTCTTTTATCGGTGCGCTTTTGCGCTTGCCGGAAACACTACACCAGTTCCGCACGCCTGCGCCATGTCAGCCGTGAGGGCGCGCCCGCCCGCGCCCGATGCAAACGCGGACGCGCGCACGCATTGCCGAAACCCGCGTTCTGCGCAAAGCTCCGCCGGTCTACAGAGGCCGCCCGGCCGCGCGATGCGGTCAGAGGACAGGCCCGGAGATGGGGAGGATCGTATGGGCCATGGTCTCGCATGGGCGGCGTCTGCCGCCATCATCGCACTCGCATCCGCGGCCTATGGCCAGGACGCGCCGCTTATCCCGCAGGACCCCTCGGCGATCGAGCCGGTCCCGGTGCGCGACACCGCCACGGGCCTGACGCCGGTCACCGACGCCATGCTGCTGGAACCCGATCCGGCCGACTGGCTGATGTGGCGCCGCACGCTGGACTCCCTCGGCTATTCGCCGCTGGACCAGATCAACCGGGGCAATGTCGACGATCTGCGCATGAGCTGGACGCGCGGCCTGCCCGAAGGCTCCATGGAAGGCACGCCGCTGGTGCATGACGGCGTCTTGTTCTTCCCCAACGCGTTCGACGTGATCCAGGCCATCGACGCGGTCACCGGGGACCTGATCTGGGAATATCGCGGCGACGTGCCGGAGGACTGGAACACCTATTTCCCGGCCTCCGACATCAACCGCAACATCGCCATCTATGACGGCCTGATCATCGCATCCAGCATGGACAGCCAGATGTACGCGCTGTCCGCCGAGACCGGCGAGCTGGTCTGGAAAACCCCGGTCCGCGACTATCGCCAGGGCTCGCAACAGAGCTCCGGCCCCATCGTCGCCGACGGCAAGGTCTTCTCCAGCCGCGGCTGCGAGCCGGAAGGCGGGCCTGAAGCCTGCGTCATCACCGCCCATGACGCCCTGACGGGAACGGAGCTGTGGCGCACCCAGACCATCCCGAAACCCGGCGAGCCCGGCGACGAGACCTGGGGCGGCGTGCCCTACGAGGACCGCATCCATGTCGGCGCATGGATGGTGCCCAGCTTCGATCCGGAGCTGAACCTGATCTTCGTCGGCACATCGGTCACCGCGCCGACGCCGAAATTCGAGCTGGCGGGCAACGAATACACATATCTCTATCACAACTCGACGCTGGCGCTGGACGCCGACACCGGCGCCATCGTCTGGCACTACCAGCACGTCGTCGACCACTGGGACATCGACCACCCGTTCGAGCGGCTGGTGCTGGAGACCGAACTGGCGCCCGATCCGGACGCGGTCGACTGGATCAATCCGGACATCGACCCGGGCGAGACGCGCAAGGTCATCACCGGCATCCCCGGCAAGACCGGCATCGTCTACACGCTGGACGCGGCCACCGGCGAATTCCTCTGGGCCCGTCCGACCGTCTATCAGAACCTGGTGTCGGACATCGACGGGGCGACCGGCGCGGTGACCAACAACCCGGACGCGGTGATGCACGAATATGGCGGCCGGGTGACCGCCTGCCCCAGCGCCCAGGGCGGCAAGAACTGGCAGGCCGGCGCCTACAGCCCCGACAGCGGCATGATGTATTTCCCGCTGCAGAACACCTGTTCGGAAGTCACCGCCGTTCCGGCGGATCCGGACAATTTCGGCCTGTACGGCATCCGCACGCGCGCCCAGCCCTCCCCGGCCGGAAACAATATCGGCTCGATCCACGCCATCGACGTGAAGACCGGGCGCACCGGCTGGACGTTCCAGAACCGCGCCCCGGCCATGTCGCTGCTGACCACCGGCGGCGGCCTGCTGTTCGGCGGCGACGGCGCAGGCCGTTTCCGCGCCTTCGACCAGTCCAGCGGCGAGGTGTTGTGGGAAATCAATCTGGGCTCCGCCGTCACCGGCTATCCGGTCACCTATTCGGTGGACGGACAGCAATATGTGGCCGTGGCCACCGGCACGGCGCGCACCGCGCTCGCCCCCGACATCCGCCCGTCCCAGACCAACAATCTGTTCGTGTTCGAGCTGCCATGAGACCAGCCCTCGCCGCGCTCGCCTTTCTGACGGCCGCGTCCGGGGCGTCCGCCGCCACGGTGCAGGACGGCGTGTTCAGCGCCGGCCAGGCCGAGCGCGGCCGGGCGGTCTATGCCGACCGCTGCGTCCTCTGCCATGGCGAGCGGATGGAGGGCACGATGAACGCCCCGCCGTTGGCCGATATCGGCTTCGTCTTCGTCTGGGACGGACGGCCGCTGAGCGAGCTGTTCGATTTCACCAAGACGATGATGCCGCCGGCCGAGATCGGCTCGCTGAAGGACCAGGAAATCGCCGACATCACCGCCGCGATTCTGGACGCCAACGGCTTCCCGCAGGGGCCGGAGGCCACTGAGCTGCCCGGCGACGCGGCGGCCCTTGCGGCGATCACCATCGTCCGCGGCGAATAGACGGATATTGCCGCGGCATTACGGCGCTGCGCCCGCCCGGCCGGTTGCATTGACTCGCGCCGCAGCCGCGCTCTACTTCTTTTTCACAAGAAAATGCGCTCCGGCTGCTTTGCCGGCGCCGCCGTTGCGCGAATGCAGGCAGTGACGGCAGTCAATTGGGGAGAGACTTCAGATGTCGGATTCGGAACGGATCAAAGGACTTCATCACGTTACCCTCTGCACCGGCAGCGCGCAGGGCGACGTGGACCTGTTTTACAAGGTGCTGGGCATGAGCCTGGTGAAGCGCACGCTTCTCTATGACGGCGCGGCCCCCATCCTTCACCTGTATTTCGGCAACGAAACCGGCGACGCCGGCACGCTGACAACGGTCTTCCCGTTCCGTCAGACCGGCAAGAAGGCCAAGCGCGGCGCCGGCCAGCTCAGCGCCATCTCCTATTCGATCCCGCCGGGCTCGATCGACGCTTTCTGGAAAGAGCATCTGGAAAAGCACGACATCCCGGGCATCGAGAAGGCGGAGCGTTTCGGCCAGAAGCTGCTGAAATTCGTCCACCCCGATTGCGGCGTGGAGTTCGAGCTGGTCGAGGAAGAAAACGACGACCGCAAGGCCTTCAAGTCCGACGTGGTGCCGGAGCAATACGCCATCCGCGGCTTCCATTCCTGGACCGTCATGGCGCGCGAGCTGGACGACATGCACGCCTTCATGAACGAGGCCTGGAACTACAAGAAGCTGGGCTCCGACGGCGACTACACCCGCTATGTCGTCGGCAAGGGCGACGCCGCGCACATCATCGACCTGCACCAGCAGAAAGAGGCGCCGACCGGCTCCTGGTTCTATGGCGAAGGCATGATCCACCACGGCGCCTTCCATGTGGACGACTATGACGTGCAGGAGCAGGTGAAATTCGATGTCGAGGGTCTGGGCTTCACCGACTTCTCCGACCGCAAGCACCGCGGCTATTTCGAATCCATCTATGTCCGCACGCCGGGCGGCGCCCTGTTCGAGGCGACCGTGAGCCTCGGCTTCACCTCCGACGAGCCGGCCGACAAGCTGGGACGCGAATTCATCGTCTCCCCGCAATTCGAGGAGCAGAAGGAAGAGCTTCTGCGCCGCGTGAACGAGCCGATCGATATGTAATCGCTGGCATACAGCGAAATGTTCGGAACGGGGGCGCATCGCGCCCCCGTTTTGATTCAGCCCCTTACCGCCCGCGTGCTATATCCGCCCCGCAATCAGGGGGAGGATGCGATGACCCGCAAGATCTGTCTCATGGCGGCCGGCGCGCTGGCGCTGGCGGCCTGCGGCGACCGGACAGCCGCAGAGGCCGAGGCCCCTTCCGCTCCGGAGCCGGAAATGGCCGAAACGGACATGGCGGCGGCGGACATGGCCGCTCCCGTCGATTGCGCCCGGGACTGCCTGACCAGCCTGATCGACCAGTATCTGGCGGCGCTCACCGCCGGCGACCCGGCCGTCCTGCCGCTGGCCTCCCATGTCCGCTTCACCGAGGACCAGACCGACATGGAGATCGGCGAAGGGCTCTGGGCCGGCGACGTCGCCCTCACCGACTACCGCTTCGACATCATCGACGTGCAGGAGGAGATCGCGGCCTCCCTGGTGACGGCCCAGGAAAACGGAAACCCCGTCCTGCTTGCCTTGCGCCTGATCACCCAGGACGGCGTGATCGAGGGGGTGGAGACCTTGGTCGTGCGCTCCGCCGAGGAAGGCATGATCTTCAATATCGACGCCATCCAGACCCTCAGCGACGCGATGGCCTATACGCCCACGGCCGGGGAGCGGATGGACCGTCAGGCCATGCTGGACGCCGCCATCCGCTATCCCCGCGGGCTGCAGGTCGGCAGTTTCGTGGAATCCGACGTGCCCTTCAGCGCGGACGCCTACCGGTTCGAGAACGGCATGCTGATGGCCGGTCCGGGCTGCACGTTTTTCCCCGGCTGCGAGGCCATCAAGGAACAGAGCATCCCGACCCTCGCCGGCCTCGCCTATCACACGAGCGCCATCGACGAGGAACAGGGCGTCGTCCTGATCCGCATGGATTTCGGCCCCGGCTCGATCATGCCGGCCCCCGGCCGGGACGAGAACACGTCGCTGTCGGTGTTCGAGGCGTTCAAGGTCTGGGGCGGCGAAGTCCACGCCGTGGAGGCCTTCATGGAGATCAAACCCGCCGACCAGCCCCTCGGCTGGCGCTAGGCGCTTTCCTCCGCCAAGAAAAAAGGGCGGGCCGCACGGCCCGCCCTTTTTGTTCGATCCGGCCCGGCCCTACGCCGCCTTGGGCCAGTATTTCTTGGTGGCGATCGCCGCGCCGTCGGCCAGCGCCTTCAGCTTGGCGTAGACCACGTCGATATCGACCCCGCCCATGCCGACATGGATGGAGAAGCCGCAATCGACGCCGGCCACCACGTTCTCGCGCCCGACCAGATCGGCATAGCGGCCGATGCGCTGGGCGATCAGCTCGGGGTGCTCGATATAGGTGGATTGCGGCTCGATCATGCCGGGCACCAGAACCTTGCCCTCGGGCAGCTTCACGTCCTCGAACAGCGCCCATTCATGGGCGTGGCGCGGATTGGCCGCCTCGATCAGATAGGCGTGCGGCTTGGCCTGCCAGGCCAGGTCGATGATGTCCTTCAGCGGGATGTCGCAATGGTGCGGGCCCGGATAATTGCCCCAGCAGAAATGCATGCGCAGCTGCTCGGCCGGGATGTTCCGCACCGAATGGTTCAGCGCCTCGATATGCAGCTGGAAGATCTTCCGGAATTCCTCGGTCGACATGTCCTGATAGTGGACGTGCCGCCCCATCGCGAGGTCGGGACAGTCCAGCTGCACGATGGCGCCGGCGTTCGCGATCGCCTCGTATTCGTGCTGCATCGCGTCGGCGATGGCGTACACGTATTCCTCGTGGGATTTGTAATATTCGTTCTTGAAGAAGAACGAGATCACGCCCGGGCTGGCGGCGCTGGTGAAGATGCCGTGCGCGCCGTATTTCTTCGCTTTCTCGGCCAGCCGGTCCATGTCGTGCTTGGCGGCGTCGAAATCGGCGACGCTGATTTCCGCGTTACAGCCCGGCGTGCGGCGGTGCTTGCGGCCCGGGTCGTCGGTGACCTTGGCCATGGTGCGCGGGAAATCCTGAAGGTCCTGGAACGGATAGGAATTGCCCGATCCGCCAAACCCGTTCAGCCGCTGCAACACATAGGTGGCGTAGGACGGCTTGGACAGTTCGCCGTCATTGACGATATCGATCCCGGCCTCGACCTGCCGGCGCACCGAGTCGTCGATGGATTCGGTGATCTTGGCTTCCAGCGCGTCCTTGTCGACCTCTTCGCCCTTCTGGGTGGCGATGACCATTTCGATCAGGTCGTCGGGCCGCGGCAGACTGCCGGTATGGGTGGTCAGGAAACGGTCGACGCTATGCATGGTCTGTCTCTCCCCGGGGTGGACGCTTTTTCTGCCTGTGTAGCTAACGCAAATGCGCCCCAGCGCCAATCGCCGCCCCGCGCATGAGTTACCGGTCCGGGCTTGATGCCGGGGCGCGCGCCGGGTCACATGCGCGCCCATGATCGCCCCGTTCGTCCATAACGGCCTGCCCGGCCGCGTCGTTTTCGGCCCCGGCCGGCTCGCCGCCGCCGGTGAAGAGGTCGAAGCCCTCGGCAAATCCGCCCTCGTCCTGTCCACGCCCGGTCAGGAACAGATGGGCCGGGATCTGGCCGCACAGCTGGGATCGCTGGCCGCCGGCGTCTTCCCCGGCGCCGCCATGCACACGCCGACGGACGTGACGGCCAAGGCGATGGCGGCGCTGAAGGAATCCGGCGCCGACGTGCTGGTCTCCATCGGCGGCGGCTCCACGGTCGGCCTCGGCAAGGCGCTGGCCCTGCGCACAGACCTGCCGCATCTGGCCATCGCCACCACCTATGCCGGCTCGGAAATGACCCCGATCATCGGCCAGACCGAAAACGGCGTGAAAACCACCCAGCGGGACATGAAGATCCTGCCCGAAACCGTGATCTACGACCCGGACCTGACGCACGGCCTGCCGGTGGACGTGTCGGCCGCCAGCGGCCTGAACGCCATCGCCCATTCGGTGGAGGGCCTGTATTCGCGCGACGGCAATCCGGTGATCTCCCTGATGGCGGAGGAAGGCGTGCGCGCCCTCGCCGCCGCCCTGCCCGGCATCGCCGCCGACCCGACGGACCCAGAGGCGCGGACCGGGGCGCTGTACGGCGCCTGGCTGTGCGGCGTCGTGCTGTCGCTGGCCGGCATGGCCCTGCACCACAAGCTCTGTCACACGCTGGGCGGCAGCTTCAACCTGCCCCACGCCCAGACCCACGCCATCGTCCTGCCCTATGCGCTCGCCTATAACGCCCCCGGCGCGCCGGACGCGGTAGCCGCCCTGCGTCGCGCTTTGGGCGCCAACGACCCCGCTTTGCGCCTGTGGGAGATCGGGCGCCAGACCGGCGTTCCGCACGGGCTGAAGGCGCTCGGCATGCAGCAGGCGGACGTGGCGAAAGCCGCCGACATCGCCGCGCAGAACCCATACTGGAATCCCGTGCCGGTGGAGCGCGAGGCGATCGAGATCCTGATCGCGCGCGCCTGGGAGGGCTCGCCCCCGCAATCCTGATCCGGCGCGCACAGCGTCGCCGGTTTCCGCCCCGGGCGGCGCGCAGCGTCGCCGGTTTCCGCTTTGCCCCCGCGCGCCTAAGATGGCGCAAAGACCGCAGCGTCTTTGGGGGAGGACATATGCGCGGGGCCCGCGGCGGACGCACGATCCGCCCCATTCTGTCCGCAATGCTGACCATGGCGCTCTGCGCAGCCGGCGCGGCCGCGCCGGCGCACGCCGCCGACATGCTGGGCATCGCGACCTCCAGCCCCGGCTCGGTCTATCACTCCGCCGGCACCGCCATCGCCACGGTCGCTAATCATGAGGCCGGCCTGCAGATGACGGTGCAGGCCTTCGCCAGCCCCAATGTCTATCTGGCCGGCGTGAACACGGGCCAGGTCGCCTTCGGCGTCTCCAATTCCGGCGACGCCCAGCTCGCCTCCGCCGGGGAGCAGCATTTCGCCGGCCGCCAGATGCCCAAGCTGCGCGCCGTCGCCGTGCTCTTCCCGCTGCGCCAGGCGATCTATGTGCGGAAGGATTCCCCGATCCGCTCCATCGCGGATTTGCGCGGCCGGCGCTTGCCCACCGGCTTCGCCGGGCAGAAGACCATCGTGCCCCTGTTCGACGCGGTGCTGGCGACGGACGGCCTGACGGTCGCCGATCTGGACGAGGTGCGCGTGCCCAATATCGTCGGCGGCGCCAACGCCTTCATGGAAGGCAGCGCCGACGCCTTCTTCTTCGCCCTCGGCGCGGCGAAAGTGCGGGAGGCCGACGCCTCCGTCGGCGGCATCCGCGCTCTGCCCCTGACCAACACGCCCGAAAGCCTCGCCGCGCTGCAGGCGATCTGGCCCGCCGGCTATCTCAGCGAGGCGCGGCCCGGACCTGCCAATACCGGCGTGCTGGAGCCGGTCTTCATGATGACCCACGACGCCATCATCATGACCGGCGCCGACACGCCGGACGCGGCCGTCTACGCCCTGGTCCGCGCCCTGCACGAAAACCCGGACGCGCTCGCCGGCGCCTTCGCCCCGTTCCGCAATTTCGCGCCGGACCGGATGATTTCCGACATTCCCGGCGTCCAGTGGCACCCCGGCGCGCTCGCCTATTACCGGGAGATCGGCCAGGACTCCGCCCTCGCACCGGAGGGCGGCGATGCAGCGCGATGATCCCGTCTCGCCGGTCGAGACCCACGAACCGCCGCTGAAATCCCCCGCCTCGCGCTGGGCGGAAACCGTGCTCGCCTCGGCCCTGACGCTGGCCGCCATCGCTTGGGCGCTGGATCTGGTCACCGGCGTGGGGATCGAGCTGTACGACGCCCAGTTCTACGGCCTGATGATGACGCTGGCTTTACCGCTGGCCTTCATCGCTTTGCCGGCGAAGCGCCGCACGATGCGCACCGCGACGCCCTGGTACGACTGGATTCTGGCCGCCGCCGCCTTCGCCGCCAGCGCCTGGCTGATCGTCCGCTACGACTCGCTGGTCGATCTGGTCCTGACTCCGCCGGCCGAGGCGGTGATCCCCAGCGTCGTCCTGATCGCCCTGGCGCTGGAGGGGCTGCGCCGCGCCACCGGCTGGACGCTGCTGATCGTCAGCCTGGTCTTCATCGCCTATGCGCTGGTCGGCGGCGCCATTCCCGGCCGCGCGGGCGCCCAGCCGATCTATTGGGACCAACTCGCCGCCTATGTGACGCTGGACATCAACGGCATCCTCGGCTCTGCCCTCGCGGTGGCCACGACCATCGTCATCATCTTCGTCTTTTTCGGCCATATCCTGACCCGCTCCGGCGGCTCGGCCTTCTTCACCGACGCCGCTTTGCTCGGCCTCGGCCGCATGCGCGGCGGCCCCGCCAAGGTGGCGGTCGTGGGCTCCGGCCTGATGGGCTCCATCTCCGGCAGCGCGGTCGCCAATGTCGTGGCGACCGGCACGGTCACCATCCCGATGATCCGCCGCGGCGGCTATCCCGCGCACAAGGCCGCGGCGATCGAGGCGGTGTCCTCCACCGGCGGCCAGCTGATGCCGCCGGTCATGGGCGCCTCCGCCTTCCTGATGGCCGAATTCCTGGCCATTCCGTATTCGACGGTGATCGCCGCCGCCCTGATCCCGGGCGTGCTCTATTACATGGCCCTGTTCATCCAGGCCGATCTGGATGCCGGGCGGCGCGGCGTCGGCGGCGTGGCTAAGGAGGCGCTGCCCCGGCGCGCCACCGTGGCGCGCGGGGTCTATTTCATCCTGCCCTTTGCGGTCCTGCTGCTGGCCATGGTCGTCCTGAACATGACGCCGCAAAAGGCCGCGCTGCTCGCCTGCGTCTTCACGGTCCTGCCCGCGCTGGTGTTCGGCTATGGCGGGGAGCGGCCGTCTTTGCGCCAGCTCGCCAGCTCCGTGCGCACCGCCGGCATGGCCTCGCTGGAGATCATCCTGATCTGCGTGGCGGCGGGCATCGTGATCGGCGTGCTGTCGGTCAGCGGGCTCAGCTTCAATCTCACCTATTCGCTGGTGGAGGTCGGGGGCGGATCGCTGCTGCTGCTTCTGCTGCTGGCCGGCGCGGTCAGCATCGTGCTCGGCATGGGCCTGCCCACGGTCGGCGTCTATGTGCTGCTGGCCGCCCTGGTCGCCCCGGCGCTGGTCAGCGCGGGCGTGGAGCCGATCGCCGCGCATCTCTACGTGATCTATTTCGGCATGATGTCGATGATCACCCCGCCCATCGCCATCGCCGCCTTCGCCGCCGCCGGTCTTGCAAAAGCCGACCCGATGAGCACGGCCTGGTCCTCGGTCAGCTTCGGCTGGATCGCCTATCTGGTGCCGGTCCTGTTCGTGCTGTCCCCGACCCTGCTGCTGATCGGGGAGCCGCTGGACATCCTGATCGCGATCGTCACTGCGGGGACCGGCGTCTGGCTGGTCTCCATCGCCATCGCCGGCTTCTTCGTCCGAATCCTGCCGCCGCCGATGCGCATCGCCTTCGCCGCCGCCGGTCTGGCCGCGCTGGTGCCCGCCGGCGCCTTCCCGGGCGCCGGCCTGACCGACATCGCCGGCGTGCTGGCCGGCGCGGCGCTGATCGTCTGGGAGTTGCGCGCCCGCGCCGGCGCCGCCCCGGAAACCCGGACGGACCCGCAGCCCGAACCGCAATCGGAGCAGACATGACCGACATTCCAGAAGAGATCGCCCGGCCGGTGGAGGACTATCTCCGCGGCGCCTATCACGGCGACGCGAACCGGCTGACCCGCGCCTTCCATCCGGAGGCGCATATCGTCGGCTTCCTGGGCGAGATGTATCTGGACGAGCCCGCGCCGGACTTCACCGCCCGCCTCGCCGCCGAGGAAAGCGAGGAGGCCGCCGGCCATGCCTATGACAAGCGCATCCTCAGCGCCGAGTGGACGGAGAACACCGCGATGGTCGCGGCGGAGAACAACGTCCATGGCCGCCGCTTCATCGACTATCTGCTGCTGATGAAAATCGACGGGCGCTGGGTCATCCGCAACAAGATCTACACGACGCCCCCGAAATGAGACGCGCCCTCCTCGCCTTCGCCATCCTGCTGACGCCGCTCGCCGCCGCCGCGCAGGACGCTTCGGCCATGGCGGCGCTGGAGCGGCTGGAGGCCGAGCGCGCCATCGAACGCGCGCTGATCGAATACGGCCGCGCCACCGACGAGGGCGATTTCGACGCCTATGTCGGCCTGTTCGCGGAGGACGGCGCCTGGATCGGCGGCATGGGCGTGTTCGAGGGTCGCGCCGCCATCCGCCGGATGCTGGAGGATTTCCTGACCCCCGGCCCGCGCGAACGGCTGACGACCTTTCACCTGATGACCAACCCGCAGATCGAGATCGCGCCCGACGGCGCACACGCAACCTCCGTCAGCCGCTGGACCTTCTTCATGACCGGGCCGGACGGCGCGCCCCGCCCCGCCATGGCCGGGCGCTATTTCGACGACTGGGTGCGCGTCGACGGCCAATGGCTGATCGCCCGGCGCGAGGCCCCGGCGGACATCCCGTTCGACGACCTTTCCGGCGACCGGAACCAGGCCCCCTAAGGCCCGCTTCCGCTTCATACCGGCGCGCCCTGCGTGTAGGCTCCCCGCCAATGAGAGAAATGCGGACCGCCCCGGCGGCCCGTACGGGGAGGACAGGCGAATGGATTTTCGCGCATTTCGCATCGCCGCGGCCGCCGCCGCGCTGACGGCTATCGCCGCGCCGGCGCTGGCCCAAAGTGACGCCGCGCGCATCGACGCGCTGGGCGCGCGGGTCGAGCGGCTCGGCGCCGAGGCCCAGCGGGTCGAGGACATCAACGACATCGCCCGCATCGTCCGGGCCTATGGCTATTATCTGGACAAGGGCTTCTGGGCGGAGGCCGCCGGCCTGTTCGCCGAGGACGGCGCGCTGGAGGTCGGGGTCGACGGCGTCTATCGCGGCCGGGACCGCATCCATGAGGCCATCGCCGGCTATAATCGCGGGATCGCGGGGGCGGAGCCCGGCCTGCCCTTCGGCCAGTTCAACCACCATATGCAGCTCCAGCCCGTCGTCACCATCGCCCCCGACGGCATGACGGCCAAGGCGCGCTCGCGCGAATGGGCCCTGCTTGGCCAGTACGAGGACTTCGCCGCCTGGAGCACGGCGGTCATGGAGACCGATTTCCGCAAGGAAAACGGCGTCTGGAAGATTGCGTATCGCCGCATCTTCACCGAGTTCGAGGCCCCCTATCAGGGCGGTTGGGCCTCGCTGACGCCGAAACGGCCCAGCGACTGGCAGAGCGATGTCGGCGAGCGGTTCCCGCCGGACGAGCCGCCGACCGAAATGTACGCGCCCTTCCCGGACGTCTTCGTCCCGCCCTTCCACTATGAGCCGGGCGAGATCGGCCGCACCGCCGTTCTGCAAACCGCGTCTTCGGACGCCGGCGGCGAGATCGGCGCGCTGGAGGCCGCGGCGGACCAAGTGGCCGCCCGCATCGCCATCGCGGCATCGGAGCGCGCCATCGAAAACCTTCAGGGCGCCTATGGCTATTATGTCGACAAGGGCATGTGGACCGAGGCCGCCAGCCTGTTCTCCGCCGACGGCACCTATGAGTTCGGCCAGAGCGGCGTTTATGTCGGCCGGGACCGGGTGAAGGACGGCCTGTCCTTGATGGGGCCGGAGGGCCTGGAGCAAGGCCAGCTCAACAACTACCCGATGCTCCAGCCCATCGTGACCGTCGCGCCGGACAACAGGACCGCCCGCGCCCGCTGGCGCAGCGACGTCCAGCTGTCCCGCGGCGGCGAAGGCCGCTGGGGCGGCGGCCTCTACGACATGGAATATGTCAACGAGGGCGGCGTCTGGCGCATCTCCAAGCTCCATTATTACGTCGTGATGTGGGGCGATTATGACGAGGGCTGGACGCGCAAGCCGATCCCGATGGATCCGCCCAGCGCGGAAAACCCGCCCGACCGTCCGCCGACGCTGGAATACGAGTCCCTGCCGAAGGCGATCTTCGTCCCCTACCACTACGACCATCCGGTGCGCGAAGGCACGCCGATCCACGACATCGCCGTGCCGCAGGCCGAAGGCGCGCTCGGCGAAATCGCCGAGCGGCTGACGGCGCTGGAGGACCGCGCCACGCATCTGGTGGACGTCACCGCCGTGGAGCGGCTGCAGCGCGCCTATGGCTATTATGTCGACCAGGCCCAGTGGCACGACGTCGCCGATCTGTGGACCGAGGACGGCACGCTGGAAATCGGCGGCCGCGGCGTCTTCCTCGGCCGCGAGCGCGTGCGCGAATACATGCTGAAGGCGTTCGGCGACCCGGGCCGCGGCGACGGCCTGCTGATCGACCACCAGCAATTCCAGGTGCTCGCCACCGTGAACCCCGACGGCCGCACGGCGGAGGCCCGCGCCACCGCCTTCGTGATGTCGTCCGGCGGCTGGGGCGACTGCTATTACGAGAACGATTATGTGAAGGAAGACGGCATCTGGAAGATGAAGGTGCTGCACGGCCCCTTCAACATGTATTCCGGATACGCCATCGGCTGGGTCGACGACGTGATCCTGAACACCTATCCGGAAAAATTCCCGCCGCCGCCCGACCTTCCGCCCTCGGTCGTCTATCTGGCCTATCCCAGTTACTACGCCGAGCCGTTCCACTATCCGAACCCGGTGACGGGCGAGATGGCCCCTCCGCCGCATCCCGCGGCGGGCGGCGAGGCCTTCTTCCGGATCGCCGCCGGCGGCGAGTAAGCGGGATCAGTCGCCGAGCGGCAGCAGCGTGATCGCGTTCTGCTGAAGCTGGGGGACCAGCACGACATTGCGCGTGTCGTCGTATCCCAGCGAGGCCGGCTGCTCGATCGTGTCGCTGATCAGCGTGGATTCGCCGTCCAGCCCGACGCGATAGATGCCCGGCCCGAACGGATCGGACACGATATAACCGTCGTCCAGAATGACGACGCCGTCATAGCCGCCGTCGGGCAGGGTGATGGTCTGCTCCACCTCGCCGCTGTCGGGCGACAGCATGACCAGCATCGGCGCGGCCACCGCGCCCAGCACGATGCGCCCGTCATTGTCGATCTCCAGCCCGTTCGGCCGCTGCAGCGCCTCGCCCTCGGCAAACACGCTGACCGTCCCGTCCGGCGAGATCTGGATGACGCGCCAGCTCTCCGGCTCCTCGCTGCCCATGTCGCTGACATAGACCGTGCCGTCCGCCGCGACTTCCAGATCGTTCAGGAAGCCGGCGTTCTCCACCATATGGGCGGCCACCGGCTCGCGGCTCTCCAGGTCGAAGACGCGCACATAGGGGCTGTCGGCGACATACAGCATGCCGTCATGCACCCCGGTGCCCAGCGCATTGGCCAGCGGCGCGTCGTCGCTGCCCTCGATGAAGCGCAGCTCCGCGATCGTGCCGTCCGGATTCACCGCGCTGATAAAGCCGTCATTGTCCGGCCCGAACCCGCCGACATTGCCGACCAGATAGCGGTCGCCCTCGGGGTCGTAGACCACGCTTTCGGGGTTGGAGAATCCGGTCACCTGCACCGCCTCGGCGGGCGCGGCGGCCCCGGCATCCGCGCTCGGTGCGTCCGCATCCTGTCCGCAGGCGCCGATCAGCGCCGCCGCGGCCAGCGGCAAAATCCGTGTCGTCTTCATATGATCCTCCCCGTGCGCGCCGCGATCCGGCGGCCCGCCTGTCCCGTTCCCCAACATACAGCAAGCGCCCCGTTCAACTAGGGCGCGCCATTTTCCCAGTCCGCGCGCACGGCCGGAAAGCCCTGCATCGCCATGTCGTTGACCAGGCGGCGGACGGCGAAGCGCCATCCCGCCTCGGTCCGCGTGAATTCGTCGACATAGCGCCCGGCCAGCACCGGCTTGGGCGCGCCGTCAGGGCCGGGGCTGACGAAGATCCAGCGCGACACGGCGCTGGCCGCGTCGCCGTCCAGGGTCACCGCGATATTGCCGACGATATGGAAATCGCTGGTCCAGACCGCGCCGGAGCCCTCGCCGAAGCTGGCCACCATCGCCGCCTCGATCGCCTCCGGCCCCACGACCGGCGCGCCGCCGCCGCCATGCCATTCCCCGTCTTCGGCGAACAGCGCGGCAAAGGCGTCATACTCCTTGGCGTCCAGATGGCGGCCATAGTCCAGGATCAGCCGCTCGATCGCCGCCTCGTCGGCCAGCGCCTGCACCCGCGCCGCGACGTCCCCCTGCTGCGCCGCACCCGCACAGGGCGCGGCGGCGATCAGCAGCGCTGCAGCCAGCACGCGCCTCATTGCGGGTCGGGCACGACCGGCACCGGCGCGTTCGCGGCGGCCTCTTCGCGCGCTGCCGCCTCGGCCTGGCTGATGTCCAGAAAGTCCTCGTTGGCGCGGGCGATGATATAGGCGTGCACCGCCTCGATCTCGTCCTCGCTCAGCACGTCCTCGAAATCCGGCATGCCCTGCTCCAGACGCGCGCCCGTCACGATCTCCGCGAACTGGGCGTGCTCCTCCGGCGTCAGGATGCGCAGATCGCGGTCGGACCCGCGTACCTCCACCCCGTGGCACAGCCGGCAATTATCGGCATAGACCTGCCGCCCGTGCTCGATCGTGTCTTCGGACGCCATGATCGGCGGCGGCGCGGCGATCACGAACTCGGCCTCTTTCAACTCCGGCAGCGTTTCTGTCGCGCCCAGCTTGAACACCAGCAGGCGCGCCGCGGCGCGCTGGGTGTTGCGGGACTCGTTGCGGCTTTCCACCGCCGCCTGACCGCCGCCCCAGCCCGCCGGCAGCGCGATATATTGCTCGCCCCCGGCCAGATAGGTCATCGGCGCGGCGATCGGCGTGGTCTGGACCGGCATTTCCCACAGCTTTTCGCCGGTGTCGGCCGTATAGGCGGCGAAGGTCTGGTCGGGCGTGCCCTCGAGCACCAGATTGCCGGCGGTCGACAGCACCCCGGTCATGCCCAGGCGCGAATGCTGGACGCGCCAGCGCTCTTCCTGCGCCACCGGGTCCCATGCCGTCAGCCAGCCATTGGCGCGCTCGGCCGCGTACTCGTTCATTTCCTGGATCGCGTGCGGGTCGCCCGCGCCGCCGAAGGACAGGCCCGCGTTCGGGCGCAGCCGCCGCGGCTCGAAACTGTCCGCCAGGCCGACGATGAAATGCTGTTCCTGCGCGGCGAAATACACCAGGCCCGTGTCGGGATTGAAGGACATGGGCGTCCAGTTATGACCGCCCCCCGGCCCCGGCGTCATCAGATAGGGCGTGTCGCTGGGGAAGGCGTCCGGAACGATGTCCGGCCGCCCGGTCTCCATGTCGATCCCGGTCGCCCAGGTGTTCGGCACGAAGGTCTCGGCGGAGATCAGCTCCCCCGTCGCCCGGTCCAGCACATAGAAGAAGCCGTTCTTCGGCGCCTGCATGATCACCTGACGCTCTTCGCCCGCGATCTCCAGATCGGCCAGGATGAAGGGCGCGGTGGCGGTGTAGTCCCAGGTCTCGTGCGGCGCGGTCTGGTAGTGCCAGGCGTATTCGCCGGTGTCGGCGTCGACCGCCACGATCGAGGCCAGGAACAGATTGTCCCCCTTGCCCTCGCTGCGATATTCCCAGGCCAGCGGCGATCCGTTGCCGGTGCCGATATAGACGAGGTTCAGCTCCGGGTCGTAGGCCAGCCCGTCCCAGGCCGTGCCGCCTCCGCCCAGCGTCCACCATTCGCCGGACCAGGTCTCCGCCGCCATCTCCATCGCGGCGTTCTCGAACCCCTCCGCCGGATTGCCGGGCACGGTATAGAACCGCCACAGGAATTCGCCGGTCTCCGCGTCATAGGCGCCGACATAGCCGCGCACGCCCAGATCCGCCCCGCCGTTGCCGATCACCACCTTGCCGTCGAACACGCGCGGCGCCCCGGTGATGGAATAGGGCCAGTCCATATTGTCGAAGGTCTGGGTCTCCCACACCGGCTCGCCGGTCGCGGCGTCCAGCGCGATCAGCCGCCCGTCCAGCGTGGCGATAATGATCTTGCCGTTCCAGGCCGCCAGCCCCCGGCTGACCGGCTCGCAACAGGCATAGCGGCCCCATTCCCGCGCCACTTCGGGATCGTATTTCCACAACAGCTCGCCCGTCGCCCCGTCGAAGGCGTAGGTGACGTTCCAGGCGCTGGGCAGGTACAGCACGCCATCAATGGCCAGGGGCGTGGCCTCCACGCCCCGGAACGTCTCCAGATCGTGGAACCAGGCCAGGCCCAGCTCGCCGACATTCTCGTCGTCGATGCCGTCCAGCGGGGAATAATAGGTCTCGTCATAGGTCCGGCCGACGGTCAGCCAGTCGCCCGGCGTCTGGTCCGCCGCGGCGATCCGCGCGGAATCCACGTCCGCCGGCTGGGCCAGCGCCGCCCCGGCGCACGCCAGGCTCGCGGCCAGCGCCGCTGCAATCCGGGTGTTCATGTCCTCCCCCACTTTCAGTCCAGTGGCTGTATTGCCTGACGAAATACGCCATCGGCCGGGTTTTCTCCAACCCCGCCGCGATCTTTCACCGGCAGCGGCCGCCATTGATGCCGGACGGCGGCGGGACTATGGAATCAAAGGCAAGCAGGCGACGTTACATGACCGTTACTGAATCCGATCCCGATCCGGCCCTCGCCGCCGCCACGGCGCGCGAGATCGACCGGGTGCGCCGCGAGGGCGGGCTGGGCGAATCCGGCCGCCTGCGGGAGCTGTTCGACTTCCTTGTCGAACGGTCCGGGGATCCCTTGCCGCCAAAGGAAGTGGAGATCGCGGTCGCCGTCTTCGGCAAGCCGGAAACCGACACGCTGAAGGACGATCCGGTCGCCCGCGTCTATGTCCACCGGCTGCGCAAGCGGCTGGACGAATTCTACCGACGGGAAGGCGCGCCGGACGGCGTGCGCCTGGACGTGCCGAAGGGCCAGTACCGCGTCGTGGGCCAGCGCGTGGGCGGGGACGCGCCCGCCGCCTCCGCCGGGTCCGGCCCGGATTTCGGCCGCCTGCGCCCCGGCGCATGGCGCCTGCTGGCCGCCGGGGCGGCGGCGCTGGTGCTGCTCAATATCGCGGCCTGGGCCGTTCTGGGCGGCCGGGACGCGGAGCCCGTGTCCGCGCATCCGATCTGGGCGCCGATGGCCAATACCGGCCGGCCGCTCGTGATCGTCGCCGGCGACTATTACATGTTCGGCGATTACGGGGATTCCCCATTCCTGCGCCGCCTGGTCCGCGACTTCACCATCAATTCGCGCGAGGAGCTTCTGCGCCGCCGGATGGAGAATGCGGAGGACTATGACCGCTATACCGACGTCAATCTGCAATACCTGCCGGTCTCGGTCGCCTATGCGATGGCGCGGATCATGCCCGGCGCGCCGGACAAGCCGACCCGCACGGTTCTGGCCTCCGACCTGACGCCGGAAATGCTGCGCGATTACGACGTGCTCTATATCGGCCTGCTGTCCGGCCTCGGCATGCTGCGCGACCCGGTCTTCGCCCGCTCCCGCTTCGCGGTCGGCGATTCCTATGACGAGATGGTCGATACGGAGACCGACACCGCCTATTTCAGCGAGGGCTTCGCCACGGACTCCTATGACGGGATGTACCGGGACTACGGCTTCTTCTCCAGTTTCGACGGCCCGGCCGGCAACCGCATCGTGGTGATCGCCGGCGCCCGCGACGCCGGCGTCAGCGGCGTGGCGGAGCGGCTGTCCAGCCCGGCGGCCTACGCCGCGCTCCAGGACGCGGCGGGCGATTCCGGCGCCTTCGAGGCCCTGTACGAGGTCGAGGGCCAGCAGAATGTCAGCCTGGACGCCCGGCTGCTGGCCGCCGCGCCGGTGGACAGCGGCGCCATCTGGGCGTTCGACGGCCCGGCCCGCGAATTCCCGGCGGAATAAGGCGCCGCGGCCGTCATGGCTAACGGGGCGTAAATGCCCGGAATTGCTGGCATTTACGTGATTTCAATGCCTTCCAACCCATAAAGACGCTCAAACAAAAGCGTTCGGGTGGATGGATATGAGCAGGCGGCAGCGGGGCTTTACCCTCGTGGAGCTGATGATCGTCGTCACGATCATCGGCATCCTGTCGGCGATCGCGGCGCCGATGTTCCTGGGCTATCTGCGCGAGGCCCATCTGAACGAGGCGCGCCCCTATCTTCTCGAAATCGCGACCAAGCAGCGCGCCTATAAATACCGCAACGGCGCCTATTGCTGCGACGGCGAAAGCGGGCTGGACGAGTCCGATTACGCGCCCGAACTGGGCGTCGACCTGAACGAGGTCGGCAATTTCTGTTTCGCCGTGATCTGCCGCGATTCCTCGCTCTGCGAAAACCCGACATCGACCAGCTTCATCGCCGCCTCGGAATCCGGAGACCCGACTGTGGAGTTCGAGGTCTGGGCCATCCTGCGGGACACCGCGACGGCCAGCGTTTCCGGTCCGAACAACGCCACCTGCCGGATGGACAGCGACAAGCAGGACCCGACCGGCTGGGTCGCCGCCGCCAATTCCGGACAGGCCGGGCGTCAGGGCCGCGCCATCGTCTACCGCTATCCCGCCCCGCCCAACGGCCGGGACGCGGTGAACGGCGCCGACGGCGTGCGCATGAACTGGGTGGAGGGCGTCAGTGTCGCGCACGCCCTCACCCCGTAAGACGCGCGCCCGGCGGGCGCAGCGCGGTTTCACCCTTGTCGAGGTGATGGCGGCGGGCGTGATCCTGTCGATCTTCGTGCTGGGCGTCAGCGGCCTGTGGCGCGCCTCGACCAACCAGGTCTCCGACCTGATGGTCCGCCAGAAGGCCGTCTTCGCCCTGAACGCGGAGATGGAGCGCCTGACCGCGCTCTACAGCTACACGACGTTCGGCGTGAACGGCCCGGTCAGCACGACCAATTATTCCGGCGGCCTGCTGCCGACCCACCGCCTGATCTATCCGCTCGACATGGACGATTACATGGACGGGGACGACGACAACGATTTCGTCACCAGCTCCTTCTCGTCGTTCCGCGACGATTCCGAATTCCTCGTCTATGTCGACCGCAGCTACTGGACCTACAACAACCGCGCCTATGTCTGGCTCGACCGCGACAGGAACGTCGCCGCGCGCCTGTCCTGGATCACCAATGACATCAATGTCGTGTTCTGCATCGGGGCGGACAATTGCTCCTGCCACGATTTCGACGGCTCCAGCAGTCCGCTGTTCAAGGATTATTGCCGCTATCTGACCCTGTATCTGGAATATCCGTACCGCTCGGATTCCGACGGCGACATGACCGCCGGCCCGGGTCTGCAGTCGCTCTCGCTCAAGACCATCGTGGGCCGCCTGTGAGCCGCCGCGCCGCCCCCCGCGCCCAGCGCGGCTTTACGCTGTTCGAGCTGATGGCCGCTGTGACGATCAGCGCCGCGGTGCTGGCCCCCGCGATGGCGCTAATGTTCGCGGCCATGGAATGGTCGACCCAGTCCGCCAGCCAGATCCGGCTGAACCAGCAGGCGCGCCTGATGCAGAGCGCGCTGATGGACGGCATGGCCACCACCTCCTCCGGCAAGGACGGCGTCAATTACGCCTACGGCCTGCGCGGCCGCGAAGAGGCGCCCAGCGGCAAGTGGAGCAACGGCTACACGCTGCGCTATCGCAGCAACAATATCTGGGTCGAGGGCGACACGTTCACGACCATGACCGTGTCCTGCACCGATGTCGCCGATCCGCTGCCGGCCTGCTCCGGCCCCGGCGTCCAGCAGGTCGACGGCTATCTGGCGCTGGAGCCCGAGGTGGAGGACGACGAGCGCAGCGTCGACGACCGCACGGTGGAGGTCACCCTCACCATCGTCGACCCGTTCGAGGCCCAGCGCCTGGAGAACCCGCGCGAGGTCACGGAGACCTATCGCCTGATCGCCACCATGATGCGCGACGAGAACGATCCATGAGCCGGCAATCCGAACGCGGCAACGTGATCGCGGCGGTGACGGTGATCGGCGCCGCCAGCACGCTGGCTTTGTCCGCCCTGATGAACAATTCGGTGGGGATCGAGGCCCGCGCCATCGAACAGAATCTGGCCGAGACCCGCGCCTATTGGGCGTCGATGGGCCATTTCCGCTACGCCATGGCCCGCACGCGCTACAGCGCGGCCTGCGGCCAGTGGTGGGGATGCGTGGAAAGCGAAACCGCGACCGACGCGATGAAGGCCGCGACGCTGAATTCCTATCTGGGCGAAATCTCGTCCCTGCGGACCTTCACCTATCCGGAGGAGGACAGCGACTATTTCCTGCGCCTGACCTTCACCGCCGCGCCGGACGAGGACCCCTCGCGCAAGGATTATAGCGGCTGGCTGAAAATCCGCAGCGCGCTGAACGGCGCGCAGGGCGACGTGCCGGTGCTGAACGATCTGGGCGACTCCATCCCCATGTACGAAATCCGCTTCTGCCTGGGCGAGGATCCGGGCGACGAGTGCGAAAAGATCAACAAGGACAATGGCGGGCGCTTCAAAAAAGGCGTCCAGGTGAACCGGTTCAGCCGCCTGCCGGGATAGGGCGGGTTCACCCTGCCGATTAAGCCGGTCTTAAGCGGCGCGGACCAATCTGGCGCGCGCGGCCCCTGTGCCGGCCGCAGGAGGACCCCGGTCACGCCCATGACGCCGGAAACCGCCACGCCCGAAGGGGCCGAACAGCGCCGCGAACGCCGCTACAAGGTCGATCTGTGGGGGGAAATCCGCTTCGAGGACGGAGCGATCCCCGTCCGGATCGGCGATCTGTCGGCCTCCGGCGCCTTTCTCTATATGGAAAATCCGCCCCCGCGCGGCTGCGTCGTCACCCTGCACATCCAGGACTACGGCGATATCGAGGTGGAGATCATGCACGCCTCGGATTCCTATTGCGGCGTGGCGATGAAGAATCCGGCGGCCCATCGCGGCCCGCTGCTGGAATGGCTGCGCCAGGAAGTGCTGGTCGACGCCGAAACCGGATGGGCGGCCCAGGCCGGACCCCGGTGAGCGAAGCGGCGCTTCTGACGGCGATCGTCCTGACATTCGCGGGCCTGACGGGCCTCGCGATCGGCAGTTTCCTGAACGTCCTGATCGCGCGCACCCCGCGCCTGATCGACGCCGCCGATGGCGGCGGCCCCGCCTATGTCCTGC
Organism: uncultured Euryhalocaulis sp.; assembly: GCA_913055605.1. Taxonomy (GTDB): domain Bacteria; phylum Pseudomonadota; class Alphaproteobacteria; order Caulobacterales; family Maricaulaceae; genus Euryhalocaulis. Next base: position 99,487 of record CAJXKJ010000002.1, read on the forward strand.
GCGGCCTTGCCTGGCCGCCTTCGCAATGCGGCCATTGCGGCCAGCGCCTGTCCTGGCGCGACAATATCCCCGCCGCCTCCTGGCTGATCCTGCGCGGCCGCTGCCGCAACTGCGGGACCGCCTATGGCGCGCGCTATCTGTTTGTCGAACTGGCCGGGGCGGCCATCGCAATCACCGCCGCCGCCGCCTTCGGCCCGACCGGCCAGGCCGTGCTGATCGCTTTGTTCGGCATGGGGCTGCTGGCCCTGATCCTGATCGATCTGGAAGAACAATTGCTGCCGGACGTGATCGTCGCCCCGCTGCTGGCCCTCGGCCTTTTGTGGCAGGCGCTTTATGGCGCGGGTCTGGTCGACGGCCTGCTCGGCGCGGCGGCGGCCTTCGCCGTGCTGTGGGCGATCCGCGCGGCCTATAAGCTCTATGCGGGCGTCGAGGGGATGGGGTTCGGCGATCTGAAATTCGCCGCCATGCTGGGCGCCTGGACCGGCCTCGCCGCGATCCCGGCGGCGCTGTTCATCGCCTTCGCCGCCGGCGCGGTGGTCAGCCTGACTTTGATGGTGCTTGGAAAGATGCGGCGCGATACGCCCGCCCCGTTCGGTCCGTTCCTGGCCGCTGGCGCGCTCGCCGTCCTGGCCGTTCCGGCCCTGCCCGCCGCGCTCGCGCGCCTCTCGGGCTTCTAGGCGGCGTCTAGTCCAGCGCGGCGGAGCGGCGCGGACCGTCCTCCAGCGGCGGCAGCGGAAAGACCTCCACCGGAATCGGCAGCAGCAGGCCCGACCACAACAGGCCGTCCTCCTCTCCGATTCCCGCCGTGTCGCGCAGATGGATCCCGTCCTCCGGCGCGGCTTCGGACACCACAACCGGCGCGGCGGGCGCGGGCGACGGCGCCAGGTCGTAATGCATCAGCACGCGCGACTGCGCGGCCATCGCCCCGTATTTATATTCCATGCGCACGTAATTCCGCGCCTCGGGGCTGTACCACCAGCGTTCGAAACCGGTCCAGTTGGAGTCCAGGCTGCGCGTGCGCCAGACGATGACCCAGCAATCGAACGTGCCCGCCGGCACGGTGATCTGGTCCCGCCCCTCCACCGACCAGGACGTGGCGTGCACCACCGTCTCGCCGTTCTTCAGATATTCGCGCTGGAAGGTCAGCGGCCGCTCCAGGCTCAGCTCCGTCCCCTCATAGGGGGAGATGGTGCGGTAGATCGACTGGCGGATGCCGTCCGGCCCCACCGAATCCTGCCGCAGGAACCCGAAGCGGGAGAACCACTGCCCCGGCGCGTCCAGCCGCTCGAACACGGTCAGCAGCCCGTTCGTCGACGACACGCGGATATTATAGCCGTCGCTGTAGCGCCACTCGGAGCCCTCGCGCCATTGCGGCGCGGGCAGCACTTCCAGAGACGGTTCGGCCGCCGCCTGCGGCGTGATCGTGATGACCGGGAATTCCGTTTCCTGCGCCAGCGCCCCGGCCGCCGACAGGACCAGCACGGCGCCCGCCAGCAATCCGGTCCGCAGGCTGCGAGGCTTTCGGCTCTGGCGTGTGGTGCGGGTCATCGTCGGCTCGTCCTATCGCCCTTCCGGCTGCCAGCCGGCGGCCAGAATCTCGCCGCCGGGCGCGATTTCGGCGACATAGAATTGCGGCGCGGCGTCCAGATCCTGCACCGATTCCGGGCGCGGCGCGGCGCGCACGCGCAGATTGCCGGAGGGCAGCGGCTCGGCCTCGAACACATAGTCGCCGATCGGAAAGCCCCGCCAGGGCAGGTCCAGATAATTCCGGTCCTGCTCGATATCGGCCGGGGCGATCGGCGCGAACGCGCCGCTTTCCGCATGCACGGCCGCCTCGCGTTCCACGATCTGGCGCACCGCCTCCTCCACCCGTCCCTGCCGCTCGGCCTGCTCGGCCCTGTCGCCCGCCGGCATCACGAAGGCCGCGACGGCCAGGCCCGCCGCCAGGATCAGGGCTGCGGCCGCGGCTGCCAGAACGACCCGGCCCATCGCGTCACTCGTCTTCCGACATGACGGTGACATCGACCGGCGTGGTCGCCCGGCGCATGTCCGGCGCGTCGGGGCCGTATTGCGTGGCCAGCACGCGCCGCTGCTGGTCGATATAGTCCTGCGAGCCGATGCGCACCGCGATGTCGTCCTGCAGCACGGCCTGCTCTGTCACCACGTGCGGGGTGATGAAGAAGATCGTCTCGCGCATCGATTCCGACTCGCTGGTCGTGCGGAACAGCGCGCCCAGGACCGGAATCTCCTTCAGGCCCGGAACCCCGCTTTCGCTGTCGATCCGCGTGCCGTCGAACAGGCCGCCGACCACATAGGTCGCCCCGTTCGGCACCAGCACATTGGTCTGCACTTCCTGCGAGGACACGTCGATCTGGCCGAACGAGCCGCTGCCCGGCGCGGAATTCTCCGCCCGCAGATCCAGCCGCACCAGCGATTCCGACTGCGCGGTCTCCGCTGGCACGATGGACGGCGTGATCTCCAGCGTCAGCCCGGTCTGGATTTCCTGCAGGCCCACCCCGCCGGTGCCGCCGCCCTCCAGCCGCGTGTCGACCTGCACATAGATGTTCTGCGCCCGCGTGATGCGCGCGGTGATGTTGTCCAGCGTCACCAGGCGCGGCGCCGACAGGATGCGCACCCGGTCCTCGCTCGCCAGCGCGGTCAGCGAGGCCTGCAGCGCCGCCTCCTGCCCGCGCACGATGAAGGAGGCCGACGGCGCGAAATCGGGCAGCAGGTTCAGCGCGTCCAGCCCGTTGCTGTCGAACCGGTCGCTGCCGTCGGTCGGATTTCCGATCGGGCTGCCGGTCACCCCGCTGTCGAACCCGATACTGCCGGGCGTGGAGCCCGGATTGAGCAGCGAGCCGCGCAGCGCCAGGCCCAGCTGCCGCCCCACCCCGATATCGGCGTTGGCGATGATGACCTCGATCTGGACCATCTGCAGCGGCCGGTCGAGCTGCAGGATCAGGCTGCGCACCTGTTCGATCTGCTCGCGCGAGCCCTGCACCACGACCGAATTGGTGCGCTGGTCGATGGAGATGCGCGGCGGCGGCTCATAGGCCGCGACCCACATGTTCGGATCGTCGCCCGAGCGCGCGCCCTGCACCATCGGCTCCTGCCCCATCAGCGCGTAGAGCGTGTCGGCGATGCCCGGCACCGTGACCTCCCGGCCCTGGAAGGTCCGGGTCGACGGGCCGACATTGGCGAAGCGCAGCGGGATCACCTCGACCTCCTGCGGCGCCAGCACGACCGGCGGCGGGGCCGGCGCGGGCGGCGGCGCGGCGGCGGCGACCGGCTCGGGTCCGCCCTGCGGCCCGTCTTCCTGATCGGCCAGCGCCATCAGCAGGTCCGGCCGCATCGTGGTCAGCAGGCCGGTAATCCGGTTCACCCGCGCCCGGTCGCCGGAAATCGTGATGGTCTCGCCGAATGCGTCATAGGACACCCCGCCCAGACCGAGGCCCAGGCTGATCAGCGCCTCGCTCAGCTGGTCGTAGGATTCCTGGTCCAGCGGCAGCGACACCTGCTGCTGCGCGAAATCGGCGGGCCCGGAGCGCGAGGTGACCATCACCGTCCGCGTCGTCGGGTCGTAGGTATAGGCCAGGTCGTATTGCTGGATCAGCTGGTCGAACGCGGTGGCGATCGGCACCCGGTCCAGCTGGAACGAGATCGGCCCCTGCACGTCCGGCCCGAACACGACCGACAGGCCGTTCGCCTGCAAAATGCTGCGCAGCACGTTGCGGATGTCGTCGTTCGACGAGGTGCGGCTGATCACCAGCGTCGCGTTCCAGGGAATGTCGGAGCTCTGGGCCGGCGCGGCGGCCGGAACGGCCAGCGCCGTCGCCGCCAGCAGGGCGGCGGCCAGCGCCGCACGCGCCGCGCGTCCGCCTCTGTCCGCAGGGCGCAGCGCCCGTGCTGAACTACGGTCCCCGCGCGCGCCCATGCGAATCATCCCCCCGCCAGTCAGGCTGGAAGAATACCGCATTTTGTGGCGCCGCAGGAAAAGACCGGCTGATTTAGTGCAGTTAGCTGTGGAGTTCGCAGAGCACGGCAGTGAGATTGTCGCGCCCGCCGCGCTCCAGCCCCAGCGAGATCAGCGCATCGCCCGCCGCCTCCATGGAGGCGCGATGATCGGCCAGCACGGTCTCGATCTCTTCATTGTCCATTTCGCCGCACACCCCGTCGGTGCAGATCAGCAGACGGTCGCCGGTGTCGGGGAAGAAGCTGTGCAGGTCGGGCTTCACCCGTTCGGACACGCCCAGCGCCTGCAGGATATATTTCTGCGACGGCGCCTCGCCGATCTCGCCGCCGCGGCGCCATTCCTCATAGGCCGAATGGTCCCGCGTCATCTGCAGCAGGCGATAGCCGCGCACGCGGTACACCCGGCTGTCGCCGACATGGAAGACCGTGGCGAAGGAGTCCGCGCCCAGCGGCGCCCAGACCCCGGCGATGGTCGCGCCGCTGCGCAGGCGCCGCTCGACCCGCCCGACATTGTGCGCCCGGATCCGGTCGTGCGCCGCCGCGATGGCGCGCCGCACATGGTTTTCGCGCGCCAGCCGCGCGGCGGCGTCGATGCCGTCCTGCAGGCCGTGCGTCATCGCGTCGTTCAGGCATTCGGCGAGACACGCCACCGCCTCGCGGCTCGCCTGCCCGCCGCCCAGATGGCCGCCGACCCCGTCGGCGACGACCGCAAGCCCGATCTCGCCATGGACCAGCCAGGAATCCTGGTTTTCCTTCTGCACGCGCCCGGCGTGCGTGACGCCGTAGGCGGTGAACCGCGCCGCCGGAACGATCTCGCCAAGCGTCAGTGTCTTGTCCATGACAGTCATCCGCGGTCCGCCAGCGTGTAGCGGAAGCCGACCGTGTATTGCCGCTCGCCGTCGGGGCCGGTTTCGCCCAGCGTCACGGTGTCCTCGTCGATCGTCTGCACCACGCGGCCGTCGATCCGGTCGCCGACGCGATAGTCGCGGTTGTCGATCGTCGCGATGCGCATGTCGCCGATCTGCGACACGCCCGTCAGGTGATGCACCCAGGTGAGGTCGGCTGAGCCCGCTTCCGGGCGCCAGGACACCATGCCATTCCAGGCGCCGAACGGGTTGCGCGGCGGCTGTTCGCGCAGCGCCGCCTCGAACTGCACCGCATCGGCAAAGCTGTGCGCCGGCGGCAGATCGCTTTCGCGGAACGCCAGGGACAGGGGCAGCAGGCCGTTCGGCCCGGGCCCGCCCAGCTCCATCTCCACGATCTCCACCGACAGGCTCTCGAACCGGGCCAGGAAGCGGATCAGGTCGGAATAGGAGCCTTCAAGGCTCAGGCGGAACGTCTCGGACCCCGGCGCCAGCGGCGCCAGCTCGGTCAGGCGCACCTGAACGTTCACCGCGATCTCCTGCGCCCGCGCCATCAATTGGGGGACGGTCAGGTCGATCGCCCGGCCGGAAATCTCTTCGGTCGCGCCGGCCGCCGCCGCCGCGTTCTCGCGCTCGGCGCGCAGCGCCGCCATCATCTGCGACAGCTCGCGCGCGGCCTCTTTCTTCGGCGCCACATGGGCGGCCCAGACATAGCCCTGCGCCGCGATGGCCAGCACGGCCAGCGCAACGCCCAGAACGATTGCGTGAATCCGGGTCATTCGCCGTCCTCCCGGATCGCCAGCACGGTGAAGCGCGCGCCCGCCACATCCTGTTCGTCCGGCGCGCCGACGCCGCCGAACTCCACGCGCGGGAAGGCGGTGGCGAAGACGCTGTCCTTGTCCAGCCGGTCGATAAAGCCCGCGACCAGGCGCAGATCGCCCCCGGCCTCCTCGGGCAGCAGCCCGTCCAGCTGCAGCACGCGCTGGCCGCTGTTGGTGTCCTCGCCGCTGTTCAGCGTCATGCCGGTCAGCCGCATGCCGGGCAGCATCGCCCCGCCGATCGACACCATGTTCTGCGCCCAGGACGCGCCGCGCGCGCCGGCCAGCGTCGGTCCGGCGGTCTCGGTGGCGTCCGATTGCGCGGACAGTTCGGCGACCAGCGTTCCATAGGCCGCGCTGCGCCGGTCCAGCGTCTTTTGCGCCGGGCCGATCACGTAATTGACGTTCAGGATCACGGCCAGCACCGCCGCGGCGGCCACGAAGAAGGCCGGCGCGATCCAGGCCGGCCGGCCCGGCGCGTCGTCGCCGTCACTGTCCTTGCGCAGCGCGGAGAATTTGCTCATCAGGCCGCCCTCCTCTTCTGCGCGCGCGGTCTTCTGATCGGCACCGTTGCGGCGGTTGGCGGCGCGCCGGTTGCGCGGCGGGTCGGCCCGGCGGAACGCGCCGTTTTCGAACTGATAGGGCTCGTTGCCGGCCTTCAACAGGCCGGACCGGACGCCTTCCAGAAGGTTCAGCGCGTGGGCGGACTCCATCGCCCCGTCCAGCACCGGCTCGCGCGCGTCGACCGGCAGGCCCAGCGCGTCGGACAGGAACTGGTCCAGCCCGGCCAGCGGCGGCCCGGTGAACTCCAGGTCCAGCTTCGCGGGCCGGTCGGCATAGCGTTCGAACTGGTAGTATTCGAGCGTCGCGGCCACTTCCGAATAAAGCTCGCGCTGGAACGGCGCCAGCGCCGTCAGACCCAGCGTGCGGTGCTCGGGCGGCAGTTCGGGCGACAGCACGGCCTCCACCGGCGCGAAGCGCACCCGTTCGGACAGCGCCGTGCAGGCCCGGTCCAGCGGCAGGCCGAACGCCCGCGCATAGCGCGATGCGGCGGTCAGCGCCCCCACCGGCACCTGGCGGGACGTGATCACTCCGCTTTGCGGCGTGTACAGCGTAATCGTCGAGAAATAGCCGTGGACGCGGACCGACATCGCGGCCTCGTCGCCGGCGTCCAGCGCCGGCGCGCCGGCCGGGGCGACCAGTTTCAGCGCCGTGGCCTTCGCGCCCAGCGGGAAGAACAGCGCCTCCATCCGCTCTTCGGGCAGATAGGCGATGGCGCGCCGCTCCAGCTCCTTCGCCCCGGTCTCGCCATAGGGGCGGGAGCTGAACACGACGGGCCGGCCGCCGCTCTGCTGCACGCCGAACTGGCGCAGGGCGCGCGGCTCGAAATTCGACAGCTTCGCGGCGCGGTGATCGGTCAGATACAGGTCCGGATCGTCCACCAACATCAGCACGCTGGTGATGTTTTCCTCCAGCAGCGGCGTCCCCATCGGGGCCGACGCCGCGGCATGGGCCAGCGCGTGGGTCGGGTCGGCGCCGTCGCGGTCGACGCACAGGAAGCGGTGCGCCTGCGCCTTCACCTGTCCGGCGCGGTCCAGCAGCGCCAGGCGGTAGCCGACATCGCTGACGCTGATGACCAGCGCCAGCTCCTCGCCGGAATGGCCGTCATTCGAATTGCGCGCGCCCTCGCCGGAGAACGCGCCGATCAGCCGGGCGCCCAGCGAGCCCAGATCCTGGTTCGCCCAGGCCGGAAGGATGTGTTCGAGCTTGCGCATCGGCGGCCCCTAAGCGCTCGAGACCAGCGGAACGCGCGGCTTTCCGGACGCGGCGCTGGCGCCCGGCGGCGGCGGGCACGCGGTGAACCGCACGCCGCCCACCTCGATCTGCACGTTCACCGGCATCGGCGCGCGGCGATGGAACGCCAGGCCGCCGATCATCGCCGGACCGGCGCCGTCCGGCGTGATCCAGTAGCCGCCTTCGTCATATTCGATATGCGCGACCGAATCCGCCGTCGCGCTGTCGGCCTGCAGCGCGCAGTCCGGCGCGGCGCCCAGTGTGATGCGCGAGCCCAGCACGATCCAGCGGCGGCGGGTCTCCTCCGCCCAGCTCGACCAGCGGATTTCCGCCGCGGCCTTCTCGATCTTCGCCTCGTCCACCGTGAAGCGCGCCAGCACCGCGTCCGGGTCGCGCTTGCCGCGGATCAGGCGCAGCGCCACCGGCGGACAGGAGTCCGGGTCGCGCCCGATGCGCAGCTCGCTGGTCCCCTCGGGCAGCAGCTCGGCCTGGCCGGCCTCCAGCGGGACGCCGTTCATCAGATTGCCGTTGGTGCTGCCCAGATCCTCGACCAGCCAGTCGCCGTTGCGGGCATAGACGCTCAGATTGCGTTCGCCGCGGGAGAACCAGCGGCAATTGGTGGCGATGTCGACCGCCCCGCCGGCCGCGCCGCGGCCCACGACTGCGGGTTTTCCGGCGATCAGGCGTACCGGGTCGCCGCCCTCGATATCCAGATCGACCGGGCTGGCGGCCAGAAGCTCGCGCTCCAGCAGCCGCTCCAGCTGGGCCAGACGGTCCGCCACGGTCGGGCTGGACGCCTTGCTCTCCAGGCACAGCCGCGCCTCGTGACAGGCGGCCAGCGCCTCCAGCGGCTTGCCCTTCATCACCAGGCTGGGGATGCGGCGCACGACTTCGTGCACCGGGTCCAGCGACGGATCGGGGAAGGACGCGTCCGGGTCGATCACCAGCGTCTCGTCGGCTTCCGGCGCCGCGGCGATGATCTCGGACAGCAGCGCCTGGATGACGCCGATCTTGGAGTTGGACGGGGCGACCACGGCCTGGGTCCGGTCGGTCAGCGACCCAGCCCGCCGCGACCATTCCTCGAAAAAGGCCGGGATGCGGTCGGCCGTCATCGGACGGCTGATGAAATAGCCCTGGGCGTAATCGCAGCCGAAAGAGCGCAGCTGTTCGAACGCCTGCTCGGTCTCCACGCCCTCGGCCACGACCTTCAGCCCGATGCGCCGCGCCATCGACGCGGTCGTCTCGATCAGGGCGCGCGCCTCCTCGCTGTCGGCGAGGTCCATGACGAAGCTCTTGTCCAGCTTCAGCTCCCCGAAGGGCAGCTTGTAGAGATTGGCCAGCGACGAGAAGCCGGTGCCGAAATCGTCGATGCTGAGCGTGAAGCCCTTCAGCCGCAGCCGGGTCAGCACGTCCAGCGCCGCGCTGTTCTCCGCGCCCATCGAGCTTTCGGTGATCTCCAGCGTCACGTCTTCGGGCGAAACGCCGAATTCCTCGCAGCGCTCCAGGAACTGCGTGCTCCAGACATTGTCGTTCAGCAGCAGCGGCGAAACATTGATCGCGGCGACCAGATGCAGGCCCGCGGCGCGCCAGGCGGCGAGGTCCGCGAACACCTGACGGGTGACGGAGTCGGTCAGCTGCTGGATCAGGCCGCTATTCTCGGCGACCGAAATGAACTGGTCGGGATAGACGTCGCCCAGCTCCGGATGGCGCAGACGCACCAGCGCCTCGACGGAATAGCGGGGCTCCGACGGCGGATCGAACGGCACCTTGGGCTGGTATTCCACGCGCAGGAAATTCTGCTCGATACTGTCCTGCAGATTGGTCGCGGTGATGTCCGTCCGGTCCTTCGGCGCCTCGGCCAGGCAGGCTTTCAGCGTGTCCTCGTCGAACTTGTCGTTGCGCACGACCCGGACGTTGAATTGTTTGGATCGGGCCAGCCGCTCGGTCGACTGGGCGGTCTTGGCGTCCAGCCCGGTGACGATCAGCACCGCCGCCTCCGGCGCCGCCGTGCACAGCTTTTCGATCAGCTCGAAACCGCCGCCGGCGCGGCCGACCACGTCCACGACAACCGCCTTCACGTCGCCCTTGGCCAGCGCCTCGTCCAGCGCGGCCGGCGAATCCAGGCGCAGCGCGTCCATCTTCATGCGCGCGGCGCACGCCGCAGCGGTATCCGCGACGCCAGAATCGTCGTGCAGGATCGCAATCTTAGGCATTTCGGCGTTTTCGCCTTTTTAACCCCACCAAGGGGCGGGATCATGCGCCCGCACCGGGAAACACCGGGTTAAAATCGCTGCACAGCGGGCGCCCGCAGGCGCCGGAAACAGCGTCAGGTGGAGACGCCGGAAATCTCGAAAACCGGCAGGAACGCGGCGATCAGCATGCCGGCGATCAGCGCCCCGATCACCGACGTCATGATCGGGTTCATCAGGGAGATCGCGGCGTCCAGACGCTGCACCCACAGGCTCTCGAAATAGTTCGCGACAGAGCGCAGCGGCTCGGACAGCTCGCCGGTCTTTTCCCCGGCGGAGATCATCTGCTGCACCACGCCCTGGAACAGTTTGTGGCGGGCGAAGGCCTGGGCGATGCCCTTGCCGTTCTCGATCTCGTCGGCGACCGCGTACAGGCTCTGCTCGACGAATTTATTGTTGCTGGCCGGCGCGGCGACGCGGATCGCGTCGATCAGCGAAACCGCGTTCTGCACCTGAATGCTCAGCGTGTGGGCGAAGCGCGCCAGCGCCTCCAGCCGCCACAGCGAACCCAGAACCGGCACCTTCAGCTTCCAGGTGTCGATCGTCATGCGCCCGGATTCGGTGCGCGACCACAGGATCCAGCCCAGCACCGCCAGGCCGATCCCGCCGAAAATGTATTGCCAGGACGAGGAATACAGGTCGCCCAGCCCCAGCACCGCGCGCGTCGGCGCCGGCAGCGGCCGGTCGAACTGGCTGAACAGCTTCTCGAACCGGGGCAGGATGCCGAACACCATGGCGTGGAACACGCCGACCAGCGCCATTAGCAGCACGCCCGGATACAGCATCGCGGTGCGCACTTTTTTGCGCACATGGTCCAGCCCGGTCAGATAGTTGCCGATCTCGTGCAGCGCCTGTTCCAGCTGGCCGGTCTGCATGCCGGCGCGCACCACGCCCACATAGGTGGAGTTGAAGATGCGCGGGTGGTCGGCCAGCGCCCGGTCGAACTCCAGCCCGGTGCGCACCTTGTCCAGGATGTCGCTGATGGCGTTGCGGAACCGGCCTTTCGGCGCCTCGCGCGACAGGCTTTCCAGCGCCTGCACCAGCGGCAGGTTGGACCGCACCATGGCGGAAAACTGCTTGGTGAAGATCAGCAGTTCGGAACTGGAGGCGCCGCCTATCATGGCTCCGCCCTCACGCGTCCCCGAACACGCGGATCAGCTCGGAGAAGGTCGTGCGGCCTTCCTCGACCAGCGCCATGCCGTTCTGGATCATCGTGGTGAAGCCGGCCTGGTGGGCCAGCTTGCGCAGCTCGTCGCTGTCGAAATGCTCCGACACGATCAGCTTGCGCATGTCGGTGCTGACCGGGACCATTTCGAACACCGGCTGGCGGCCGGAATAGCCGGTATGGCGGCAGTGCGGACAGCCGGTCGGCTGCACCACCGGCATGTTGTCGTCGATCTCGATGCCCATGCGCTCCAGCTTTTCCAGGCTGACGCCCTCGTTGCGGAGCTTGCGCATGATCTCGCGCCCCTCGACCAGCGTGGAGCACTGGTTGCAGGTCACCCGCACCAGGCGCTGCGACAGGGTCAGGGACAGCGCCGCGGCGACCAGATACGGGTCGATCTTCATGTCCAGCAGGCGCGTGATGACGCTCAGGCAGTCATTGGCGTGGATCGTGGAGAACACGACGTGGCCGGTCAGGGCGGCCTGAACCGCCATGTGGCCGGTCTCGCGGTCGCGGCACTCCCCGACCATGATGACGTCCGGGTCCTGACGCAGCACGGTGCGCAGGCCGGCGGCGAAGGTCAGGTTGATCTTGTCGTTCACCTGCATCTGGTGAACGCCGTTCAGCCGGTATTCGACCGGATCCTCGATGGTCACGACATTGCGCTGCACGCGGTCGACCGCGGTCAGGAAGGAATACAGCGTCGTGGTCTTGCCGGAGCCGGTCGGCCCGCCGATCAGGATCAGGCCGTGCGGCGCGTTGATCTTGTCCAGGATGGTGCGCAGGTTCGAGTCGCGCAGGCCGAGCTGTTCCGGGCTCGGGCGCAGCGCCGTCTCGTCCAGCAGGCGCATCACGACCTTCTCGCCCAGCACCGTCGGCAGGGTGGAGACGCGGACGTCCAGCGGCGATTTGCGGATCATCACGCTGATGCGGCCGTCCTGCGGGCGGCGGCGCTCGGCCACGTCCATCTGGGCCAGCACCTTGATGCGCGACACCACCGCCGAATGCAGCTCCAGCGGCATCCGGCTTTCCTCGTGCATCAGGCCGTCGATCCGGGCGCGGATCAGCATCCCGTCCTCGGTCGGCTCGATATGGATGTCGGAGGCTTTCTGGTTCTGGCAGCGCTGCAGGATGTAATCCACGATCAGCGGCACGTCGGCCGTAAGCGGCTGGTCCAGCAACATGTTTTCCTGCTGCCAGGACACGTCGATCGGCACGAAATTCTCGTCGCCCCGGCGCGGCGCCTCGACCCGTGTCTTCAGCCCCGCCAGCACCTCGTAGAACACTTCGGGCAGCACCACGACCGGCTCCACCGGCCGGCCGGTCTGGCCGCGCAGCCAGTCGCGCAGCACCAGGTCGAACGGGTCCAGCATGGCGCAGGGCGCGCGCTCGGCCCCGGCCTCGGATTTCAGCAGCAGCACGCCGCGCGTGTCGGCGCATTTGGCGTCCAGCCACTCCACTTCCTCGATGGCGGAGGCCAACTCGTCGCGCGTGGCGATGAAGCGCATGCCCTCCTGCTCGGCCAGCACCCGGTACAGGCTGGCGTCGGAGGCGGCGTGGCCGTCGGCGGCCAGCGCCTGGAAAAAGGTCACGCCCTGTTCGCGGGCGCGCAGGGCGATGGACACCGCGTCGCGCTCCAGCAGCGCGCTGGAGGCGACCAGCCGCCGCGCGACCGGACCCAGAACGCCGCCGCCATTGTCTTCGGGCCTGGCGGCCCCGGCGCCGCCCGCGGCGCCGCGCGCCTGGATTTCCTTCAGGTCGGACAGGCGGCGGATGACCGAGCCGTCCTCGGCCCAGGCCGCCGGCAGCGGCCGCTCGGTCTGCACCGGCGGCTGCGCCGCGTCCTCCACCGTGGTGATCTTCGGCGCCGGCGCCGGATCGCCCAGCGCGGAGCCCAGCGTCACGTCGTCGCCGACCACGACCGTCGCGTCGTCCTCGGCCTGCGAGGTCTGCGTCGTCTGCGTGGGCCGCGCCGGCGCGGGTTCGGCGCCGCCGTCCAGCACCACCGTGGCGTCGTCGCTCTCCGCCTGCGGCGCAGGCGCGTCATCGCCCAGAACGACCGTGGGGTCGTCTTCGGCGGCGGCCGATGCCTCGTCGCCGAGGACGATCGTGGCGTCGTCGTCGTTTTTGGGTTTGGGGGCGGCCATGGTCTGCGCCCTAGGCTTCGAACGCGATGCGGAAGCCGAGATCGGCGCGGCGCTCGCCGGCCGGGGCGCGATGGCGGAAGCCGCAGCGCCCGGTCATGGACGGGCTATCGAAGCCGCCGCCGCGGATCGCGCGCATGTCCGGCCCGCCCTCGGCGACCGGGTCCTGCGCGTCCGCGGGCATGGATTTCAGATAGGCGTCGTCCCACGGGTCGGCGCACCATTCCCAGACATTGCCGCAGAAATCGCTGAGGCCCCATCCGTTGTCGCCGGTGGGATAGGCGCCGACCGGCGTCGGCGCGGCGCATACCCCGTCGATATTGGCCTGGCTGTTCAGCGGACGCGCCTCGCCCCAGGGCCAGGCGCTGTCGGCCGCCCCGGCGCGCGCGGCCGCTTCCCATTCCATTTCCGTGGGCAGGCGCCCGCCCGCCCATTTGGCGTAGGCGCTGGCGTCTTCCCAGCTGACCATGACGACCGGCTGGTCGTCGGCGGCGAAGCGCGGATGGCCCATCAGGGCCGGCGCGGCGTAGCCGGTCGCCTGCAGGAAGGCGCGGTACTGGGCGTTGGTCACCGGCGTGCGCGCGATGCGGAAGGCCGACAGGCGCACCTTGCGGTGCGGCTGGTCGCAGGCGCGCAGCGCGCCGCCGCGCTCGCCCACGGGCCAGGCGCCTTCGGGAACCGCATAGGCGTCCTCGCGCAGATCGGCCGACTTTTCGCCATGGGCAAACGGGTCGCGCAGGCGCACGCGGTCCAGGATCGCCCCGGCCTCGGCGGCGGTCTGGGGCCGCTTGTCCGGGTCGTGATCCAGCATCTGCAGGACCAGCCGGTCCAGTTCGGGCGGCAGCGCGGCGCAGAAGGCGCTCGGCGGCGCGATGTCCTCGGGCCGGAAGACCGGCAGCGCGCCGGTGCGCGCGGCGTCCTTCAGGCTGCACGGCGGGATATGGCCGCCGGTCAGAAGCTCATAGGCGATCATGCCCATCGCATAGATGTCGGCGCGCCGGTCCACCTCGTCGGGGGTCAGCAGCTGCTCCGGCGCCATGTATTTCGGCGTGCCGCCCTGCAGCGCGGAGGCCGCGTCCTGCTCGGGCAGGGAGCTCAGGCCGAAATCCATCACGATCGGCTGGGCGATGTCGTTGTTCTTGATGAAGACGTTGGCCGGCTTCAGGTCGCGGTGCGTGATCTGGGAGTGCGCGAAGTCCAGCGCCGCGGTCAGCTTGCGCAGCACCGTCATGCGCTGCTCGATGGTTTCCAGAAGGCGGCTGTCATGGGCCTGCATCCAGGCCTTCAGGTCGGACCCTTCGATCAGGTCCATCACGATGCCGACGCCCTGCGGGCCTTCGTACAGATCGTGGATCGCGCAGATATTCGGGTGGCGCAGCTTGCGGGAGATCAGGACTTCCCGGCGAAGCGAGGCGACATAGCGGGTGTCCCCGGCATGCACCTGTTTGAGGATTTTGATGGCGAGCGGAACGCCCAGCTCGCTGTCATAGACCTTGAAGACGTCGGCGGACCCGCCGCGACCGATCAGGCTCCAGTCAGAGAAGCGATCGGCAGGCGCGCTGCGCCCGCCTGCCGATTCTGCCTCAACCCCTGTGCGCTGCATGACGGCCCCGTATTCAAGCGTCAGCGGTCAGCCGCCCGTCCTATTCCTCGCCGGCGCAGGACGTACAGGTCGCGGTGGCCGCGCCCGCAGCGGAGCAATAGCCGCCGGCCGTCGCGCCGGTCAGGTCGGTTTCCCCGTTGATGTAGGGAATTCGGTTCATCTTGCCGTCCCAGCCAGCGGCGCTGGTGGAGGCGCTGGACCACAGGACCATGCCGCCCTCGACGGACGCGCCGTCCAGGCCGGTGGCCGTGATGCAGTAGACCACCTCGCCGGTCAGCGGGCCGCCGGTGGCGACGATCGCGTCCACTTCGTATTCGAAGCTGGAGCCCGGATTGGCTTCGATGGTCGGGATAAGGGCGGTCAGCGTGCCCGTGCCGTCCGGCTCGACGGTCAGACCGTCGACTTCGGCCTGCACATCGGCCGCCGACTTCAGCTGCGACTGCGCATAGCCGTCCAGGCCGGCGATGATCTTGCCGGCGGTCTGGGACACTTCAGCGGTCGAGCTGGTGCGGACATACGTGAAGAGGCGCGGAATACCCACCGCGGCCAGAATTCCGATGATGGTCACCGCGACCATCAGTTCAACGAGGGTGAAGCCTCGCTGCTTGCGCTTGGACGTCGGTTGCATGACGAATACTCCCCTAGAAAGCCGTGCAGCCCGGCAAACCTAGGGAAAAGGCCTTAATTTCAAGTTGATGCGCCCCGTGCGCCCGTTAGGAAGTCCTAAAATTGGACTAAGAAAACCCCCGGGCT
Organism: uncultured Euryhalocaulis sp.; assembly: GCA_913055605.1. Classification (GTDB taxonomy): domain Bacteria; phylum Pseudomonadota; class Alphaproteobacteria; order Caulobacterales; family Maricaulaceae; genus Euryhalocaulis. Next base: position 114,848 of record CAJXKJ010000002.1, read on the forward strand.
TTTCAACGTGCTGGACCCGTTGCGGTTTTCCCCCGGAAGGGCCTCTCCAAGCCGCCGTTCCGCCCCTGCCGGATGGCGGAAGCGCCCCGGGCGCATAGGACCCCGTTAACGATCCGGACGAGGTGGATGGTTTATTGCGCGATTGTAATGATGGAATTTCAGCCGCCGGACGGTTGCGGCTGCAACTTCGATCAAGTTTTCGCCGCAACGCCTTAACATTTGTTGTTCTGCTGCGGTTTTTCGGCCCTTTCCCGCCCCTCCGCCGGAACTCCGCCGCCCGGCAATACGTATCTCCTGCGGGACAGTTGGAGCATCTCGAACAATCCGGGCGGGCGGACGCCGCGCCCAGGCGATGATCCACGGCCCGGCGGGATTGGCGACCGGTTGGGACATGGCGGTGAAGGGCGAAAAACAGAAAAGCGCTGGCCCCCGCCCTTCGCAGGTGCAACATATAGGGGCGCAGGCGCGGGACCGGTCGCAGGATGCGGCCGGACGCCGGGCCGGGATCATTCGGAGACTGATGACCGCAGAAGGTCCAGGATCGCGATTAGTGGTTGTGTCCAACCGGGTTCCCGCCGATGCGGACAACCCGGGCGGGCTGGCGGTGGCGCTGAAAGACGCGCTGTCGGGGCGGGAGAGCCTCTGGTTCGGGTGGAGCGGGGACATCTCCGCGGACACCGAAACGGTGCGCACCGTGACCCGCGGCCAGGCCGCCTTCGCCGTCACCGACCTCACCCAGGAAGAGCATGACGGCTATTACGCCGGCTATTCCAACCGCGCCCTGTGGCCGGCCTTCCATTACCGGCTCGACCTCAGCGAATTCGAAGAGTCCGATTTCCGCGCTTATATGGCCGTCAATGCGCGCTTCGCCCGCCAGATCGCGGAGCTGCTGCGCCCGGACGACATCATCTGGATCCACGACTACCACCTGATCCCGCTGGCCGAGGCGCTGCGCGCCCTCGGCGTGACCAACGCGATCGGCTTTTTCAGCCATATCCCCTTCCCGCCGCCCGAACTCTTCCAGGCCATCCCCCAGCACCGGGAGCTCGCGGCCGGCCTGATGGCCTGCAATCTGGTCGGCTTCCAGTCGCGCCGGGACCGCGCGAATTTCGAGCGCTACATGATCGAGAAGGCGAACGGCATCTGGATGCCGGACGGCCGCGTCGGCGCTTTCGGCTCGATCAGCCGCGCCATGGCCTTCCCCATCGCGATCGAGGTCGACAGCTTCGCCGAGACCGCCCGCGCGGGGGCGCAGATGGACACCGCCAGGCGCATGATGGCGGCCGCGCGCGGCCATGCCATCATCCTGGGCGTCGACCGGATGGACTATTCCAAGGGCCTGCCGGAGCGGCTGGGCGCAATCGGCGAACTCTTCGCCCGCCATCCGGAGCTGTGCGGCCACGCCACCCTGCTGCAGATCGCCCCGGTCAGCCGCGGCGGCGTGGAGGCCTACGCCCATCTGCGCGAGGAGATCGAGGGCCTGGTCGGCCATATCAACGGCGAATACGCCCAGATCGACTGGGCGCCGATCCATTTCATGGCCCAGGGCCTGCCGCGGGAGGAACTGGCCGGCCTGCTGCGCCTGGCGCGCGTCGGCCTGGTGACGCCGCTGCGCGACGGCATGAATCTGGTGGCCAAGGAATATGTCGCCGCCCAGGACCCGGACGATCCGGGCGTCTTGGTGCTGTCCGAATTCGCCGGCGCGGCCGAACAGCTGACCGGCGCCCTGATCGTCAATCCGCACGACATGCGCGAACAAGCCGAGTCGATCCGCCGCGCGCTGGAGATGGATCTGACCGAACGGCGGGAGCGTCACGCCGCGATGATGGAGGTGCTGCACCAGTACGACTCGGCCTGGTGGTGCGCCAGCTTCCTCGACGCGCTGGAAAAGAGCCGCGAGGGCGGCGAGTCCGACGGCCTGCGCACCGCGTTCGGCGGCGACGGCTCGGGCGGCGGATCGGGCGCCTCCATGCACAGCGCCGCAGCCGGCCGCCTGACAGCCTGACGACCTGGCGGCCTGACCCTCTCCCCGTTCTCCTCAGCCCTGCGGCGCCGGATTTTGCGGCGCCGGTTCCTGCAGAGAGGCGTCGCGCTGCGGCTCGTCCGGCGCGGCCGGATGGATCGGCGGCCCGGAGTCCGGCGGCGCGTCGCGCGAAATCTGCGCCTCGGCCCGCATCCGGGGCAGCGCCTCGGGCGCGTTTTCCTGCAGCCAGTCGATCATCTTCTCCCGCACGTAACAGCGCAGATCCCACGCCTCCGGCGATGTGCGCGAACTGGCCAGCGCGCGCAGCTGGATCGTGTGCTCGGTCGTCTCGGTGACCTGCAGCACCTTCACCTGTCCGTCCCACAGATCGGTGCTGTCCAGAATCCGGTCCAGCTCCTCGCGCATCGCGGCGACCGGCGCGCGATAATCGAGCGACCAGAAGATCGACCCGATGATGGTCGCCGACCGGTGGGTCCAGTTCTGGAACGGCGTGTCGATGAAATAGCGCAGCGGCACCACCAGCCGGCGCAGATCCCAGATGCGGATCACGACATGGAACAGGCCGATCTCCTCGATCCAGCCCCACTCGCCCTCCACCACCACCGCGTCCTCGATCCGCATCGGCTGGGTGAAGGCGATCTGCAGCCCGGCGATCAGATTGGACAGCACCGGCTGCGCCGCGATGCCGATGGCGATGCCCGCGATCCCGGCGGAGGCGAAGATCGACACCCCGATCTGCCGCGCCCAGGGAATGGCGGTCAGCGCCGCGGCGAGCGTCAGCGTCACGATAACCACCGCCCACATCCGGCGCAGCACGCGCAGCCGGGTGGCGATCTGGCGCGCCTTCAGATTGTCCGCGACGTCCAGGTTCAGCTTTCTGAGCCGCCGGCCCAGGAACATGTCGCCGACCGCGTACACGCCCCATCCCACCGCCAGCACGATCAGGATGCGCGCCGCGATGCGCAGCGGACCGGTGATCCGCTCGTCGACGGCGAAACTGTCCAGCGCGATGATCAGCGCGATAGCGAGCACCGCCAGAACCGCCGGCGAGCGCAGGCGCGCCAGAATGCGCCGGATGATGTCGCGTTTTTTCTCCATACCCCTCGCCGGTCCCGTTTCTGTGCAAGCGGAACGCCGGGAAAAAGTTCCCCGCTCTCGACCTCGGCGTCCAAATGCTGAACCTTAGGCCAGAAACCGGCGGAATGCGCACAGGCGGAGACGGCGTGGCGAACGTATCGGGACAGGCGGCGGAGGACGGGCTCGCGGCGCGCGGCGCGCCGGAGCTTTCCCCCGGGGGCGACGCGCTGTTCCTCGACTATGACGGCACGCTGACCGAGATCGTGGAAATCCCCGGCGACGCCATCCTCAGCGAGCCACGGCGCATCATCCTCGCCCGCGTGGCGGCGCGGATGAGCGGGGCCGTGGCGATCCTCAGCGGCCGCGCGGTGCTGGACCTGACGCGGCAGGTGTCGGCAGAGCTCTGGCGCGTGGGCAGCCACGGCGTCCACGCCGCCGCGCCCGGCGATCCGGGCGACGGGCCGCAGGACGCTCCGCCCCCCGCCCTGCTCGCCGCGGCCGAAGACGCCGCCCGCGCCCATCAGGGCGTGCTGGTGGAGATGAAACCGGGTGGCCTCGCGCTGCATTACCGCCAGAACCCCGAAGCGGGCCCGGCCTGCGACGCGGCGATGGAGGCGGCGATGAAGGACGCCCCCGGCCATATCCTGCAATACGGAAAGATGGTGGTGGAGGCGCGCCCGAAGGGCGCCGACAAGGGCCATGCGCTGCGCCGGCTGATGGAGACCGATCCGTTCCGCGGCCGCCGCCCGGTCATGGTCGGCGACGACCTGACCGACGAGGCGGCGATGCGCGCCGCGCTCGATCTCGGCGGTGCGGCGGTGAAGGTCGGCGAGGGGGACAGCGTCGCGCCGCGCCGCTTGAAGAATCCCGCCGCCGTGTATGAATGGCTGGAGCGGACTCTCGAGGGGACATAACGCGTTGACGCAGACTCTGGACCTGGCGGTGATCGGCAACGGCACGATCGCGGCGCTTATCGACCCCAAGGGGGAAATCGTCTGGCACTGCCGCCCCCGCCTGGACGGCGACCCGGTGTTCAACTCCCTGGTCGGCGGCGAGGGCCGGTTCGGGATCGAGCTCGCCAATCTGGCCGACTGCCGCCAGGCCTATGTGCCCAACACCGCCATCGTGCGCACCGTGCTGGAAGACGCCGAAGGCAACGCGCTGGAGATCGTGGACTACGCCCCGCGCTTCCAGGCGCGCGGCCGCTATTTCCGGCCCCAGACGCTGGTCCGCACCATCACCCCGATCAAGGGCTCGCCCACCGTCACCGTGCGGCTGAACCCGGTGGAGCTGTGGGGCTATCAGAAGATGCGCGCGGTGCGCGGGATCAGCCACGCCACGTTCGGCGACATGGGCTCGGGCTTCCGCGTCACCACCGACGCGCCGCTGTCCTATGTGATGGAGCAGCGCCCCTTCATCCTGACCCGCCCGATCAGCTTCGTGCTCGGCCCGGACGAGCCGCTTTCGGAATCCCCCTACACGATCGCGCGCGACTGGATGGAGCGGACCGAGGCCTACTGGAAGCGCTGGACCCAGCGCCTCGGCCTGCCGCTGCAGCACCAGGACGCGGTGATCCGCGCCTCCATCACGCTGAAGATGTGCGTCTACGAGGAAACCGGCGGCGTCGTGGCGGCGCTGACCACCTCCATTCCCGAACACGCCGGCTCCCAGCGCAACTGGGACTACCGCCTGTGCTGGCTGCGCGACGCCTATTTCACCGTCGCGGCGCTGAACCGGCTCTCGGCCGTCGGCACGATGGAGCATTATCTGGAATGGCTCTCCAACGTCATGGCCCAGTCGCCGGACGGCTATGTCCAGCCGGTGCTGGGCGTGGGTCTGGAGACCAATCTGCAGGAATATATCGTCGACATGCTGCCCGGTTATCGCGGCATGGGTCCGGTCCGCCGCGGCAACCAGGCCGCCGAGCAGATCCAGCACGACGTCTATGGCCACATGATCCTGGCCACCGCCCAGGCCTTTTTCGACCGCCGCCTGCTGCGCCCGCCGGGCAGTTTCGAGTTCGGCCTCTTGGAGCGGATGGGCGAGCGCGCCTTCGCCGTGCACGACCAGCCCGACGCCGGCATCTGGGAATACCGCACACGCGCGCGCGTCCACACCTCTTCGGCGCTGATGTGCTGGGCCGGCTGCGACCGGCTGGCCAAGATCGCCGCCCATATGGGCGAGGAGGCCAAGGCCACCGACTGGCGCGACAAGGCGAACAAGATCAAAGAGACGATCCTGGAGCGCGCCTGGAACGACAAGCTGAAATGCTTCGTCGGCGCCTATGAGGGCGACACGCTCGACGCCTCCGTCCTGCTGATGGCGGAGATCGGCTTCCTCGACCCGCTCGACCCCCGCTTCGTCGGCACGGTCGACGCGGTGGAGCGCGACCTGCGTCAGGGCAGCCACGTCTTCCGCTACGCCGAGCCGGACGATTTCGGCGCGCCGGAGACATCCTTCACCGTCTGCGCCTTCTGGCATGTCGACGCGCTGTATCGCGTCGGCCGCTATGACGAGGCGCGGGAGCTGCTGGACGGCGTGCTGGCGCGGCGCAATTCGCACGGCCTGCTGTCGGAGGATGCGGACATCAAGACCGGCGAGCTGTGGGGCAATTTCCCCCAGACCTATTCGATGGTCGGCATCATCAACTCCGCCTCGCTCACCTCCCGCCCGTGGTCGAGCGTGGTCTGAAACGGCGGGTCACGGTTAAGGCAGAGTCACAGGGCGCGGGAACCGCTTCCCTACAGGCGCCGTTTCCCGCCTTATGACCGACCCGCGCAAACAGGCCCGAGAGAACGCCCGGCCGGCTGTGGATTTCCACGACCCGACCGCGCAAGGCGGCTATGTCCCGCACCGCGACAATCTCGTGATCGCGCCGGAGCGCGCCTATCAGTCGCCGCAGGCCGTGCTGGCGGATTCGCGCCTGTCGGCGACGCAGAAGCGCGCCGTCCTGGTGGCCTGGCGGGACAAGGAAATCCGCCTCGCCAATCCCCCGGGCGGGGAGGGCGTGGACACCGGCGGCGACACGCTGCGCGCGGTCGAGGACAGCCTGAAACGCCTCGCCGGCTGAGCGTTCCCCCTAGACCGCTTCGATAAAGATGAATTCGGCCGCCGGCGCGCGGTCCTTGATCGCGGCCTCCAGCGTCCGCACCTCGCCGCGCATGCGCTCGGCGCTCCAGTCGTGCGGCGCGTTCACCTCCATCGCCACCAGCAGGCGCCGCGGCCCCAGATGGATGGTCATCAGCCGGCTCTGGGTGAACGGGCTGTCCTCCACCGCCGACTCGATCGCCTGCTGAACCTCGGGCCGCGCCGCCTCGCCGATCAGCAGCCCCTTGGTCTCGATCGCCAGCAGCACGGCGGTCAGCGCCAGGATCGCGCCGATGCCCAGCGACCCCAGCGCGTCGAACATCATGTTGCCGGTGATCTGGCTGGCCAGCACGCCGCCCGCCGCCACCAGCAGGCCCAGCAGCGCCGCCGAATCCTCGAACAGCACCACAAAGACCGACGGGTCTTTCGATTCCCGCACCGCGCGCATCAGGGAATGCCCCTTGATCCGCGTGCGGTTGAATTCCTTATAGGCGACCATCCAGGCGAACGCCTCGACCACGGCCGCGAAGCCCAGCACCAGATAGTTCACCCAGGGCCGCGACAACTCCTGCGGGTCGTGCAGCTTGTGCCAGCCCTCATAGAAGGACACCCCCGACCCCAGCGCGAACAGCAGCACCGCGACGACGAAGGCGTAGAAATAGATTTCCATGCCGTAGCCGAACGGGTGGCGCGCGCTGGCGGGCCGCGCCGCCTGTCCGAACCCGAACAGCATCAGCGCCTGATTGCCGGTGTCGACGAGCGAGTGGACGCCCTCGCTGAACATGGCGGAGCTTCCGGTCAGCGCCCCGGCCACGAATTTCGCGATGGCGATGGCCAGATTGCCCGCCCCGGCCGCCAGCACGACGCGAACCTGGCCGTGATTGTGCTCCGATCCCACGCGCATGCGCGTCTCCGTCTTGCCGCCCGTCTTGAACCGCGTGCCCTTTGAACAGCGCGGCGCACACAGGGTTCCGGAACCGGCGCGCCCGCCCGTTGTTCAATAGCGCGGACATCATGGGCGGCGAAATGCCAGACAAGGCCGGATCAGACAGGCTCGGACAATGACGCCGGAAGAGGCGCAGGCGCGCGCCCGGGCCGCCGGCCTGCGCTATGTCGATCCGGACTCCCTGCCTCTGCAGCGCCAGAAACGCGGCCGCGGCTTTTCCTATCTCAACGGCGAACGGACGCCGCTTCGCGACCGGAGCCTTCGCGCGCGGCTGAACGGCCTCGCCGTCCCGCCGGCCTGGACGGAGGTGCGCCTGGCCCGCGATCCCCTCGCCCATATCCAGGCCGTGGGGCGCGACGCCGACGGAAGGCGGCAATACCGCTATCACCCGCTCTGGACCGAAAGCGGCGCGGCGGTGAAGGCCGCGCGCCTGACCGCGCTCGGCGCCGCGCTCCACGATCTGCGCGGCTCCGTCGCCGCGCAATTGCGCCGGCGCACGGTCGACCGCGACTTCGCCATGGGCTGCGCCCTCGCCTTGCTCGACCGCGCCGGCCTGCGCGTCGGCTACGCCGAATATTGCCGGGAGACCGGCGGCCGCGGGGCCATGACGCTGCAGCGCCGCCACGTGAAGATCGCGGACGGGGAACTGACCCTGTCCTTCTTCGGCAAGAGCGGAAAACGCATCCGCCGCACCATCGCGGACCCCGACCTCGCCGCTGCGCTCGCGCGGCTGCGGGAGGCCGGCGGGTCCGACCTGTTCAGCTGGGGCCGCGGCGGCGATGCGCTGCTGACCGCGGACGACGTCAACGCGCATCTGCACGCAGCCGCCGGCGGCCAGACCAGCGCGCGCGATTTCCGCACCCTGCGCGCCAGCGCCCATGTCGCCGGCGCGATGCAGGGCGCCGGCGGCGACCCGGCGCGCGATTTGCGCGCGGCGATCGGTCAGGCCGCGGACTATCTGGCCAATACCCGGGCGGTCTGCCGCGCCTCCTATGTCCATCCGGCGGTTCAGGCGGCGTTTCTGGACGACGCGCTGGAGCGCGCGTCTTTGTTCGCCGGTCCCCCGCGACGGGGGCTGGACCGCGCCGAGACCGCCCTGATGCGGATTCTGGAGCGGACCTAGGGCCGGCCTGTTTCGCCCGCGCCGGTGTCGCGCCGCGACGGACGATGGCATCTTGGCCGGAACAGCTTAGACAAGGGGCCATGACCGACCTGTCCGAACATTTGCTGGCGGAGATCGAGGACGAGGCCGCGCGCCTTGCCGCGCTCGCCGGGGCGGAGATCGCCTCCACCATCGGCCGCTCCCTGGCGGTCCGCTACAAGACCGGCGGCGAGGACGAGACCCAGATGCGCAACCCGGTCTCGGAGGTCGACCACCATGTCGAGTCGCTGATCCGCAGCGAGCTCGCCGGCCGCTTCCCCGACCACGACATTATCGGGGAGGAGATCGACGAGCGTCCGGGCGCAAACGACGATTTCATCTGGGTCATCGACCCGGTCGACGGCACGTCGAATTTCGTGAACGGCTTCCCGATCTATTCGGCGTCCATCGGCGTCCTGCACAAGGGCCGCCCGGTCGCCGGCGCGGTCTGGTGCTCGACCAGCCATGCGCTCCGCCCCGGCGTCTATCATGCGCGCGAGGGCGGGAATCTGCGCTTCGACGCCCAGACCCTGCACCGCCCCGGCAAGGATCAGGTCAAGCGCCGCCTGGTCAGCGTGCCGCCCACCGTGCGCGGGCTGAAGCGCTGGGACGTGCGCAAGACCGGCTCGGCCGCCATCGACTGCGTCTTCGCCGCCGCCGGGATGCTGGAGGTCGCGCGCTTCGACCGGCTCAGCCTGTGGGACGTCGCGGGCGGCGCGGCGCTCGGCCGCGCGGCCGGCTGCACCGTGATGACGCGCGGAAAAAACGGCTGGGAGCCGCTGGAGCGCTTCGCCGCGCCGGACGGCGACACCGGCCCGGGCGACCTGAAGCATTGGCGCGGCGCCATCCTGATCGGACAGCCCGACGCCATCGCCTCCGGCGCCTTTGACTGAAATTTCGGCCGGAAGAAGCCTCTAGGACGCCAGCGCCATCGCGGCGCGCGCATTCTCCGTGATCGTGGCCCAGTCGCGCGCCTCGATCGCCTTGGCCGGCGCCACCCAGGACCCGCCGACGCAGGCCACATTGGGCAGTTTCAGATAGTCCGGCGCCAGCTCCCGCGAGATCCCGCCCGTGGGGCAGAACACCGCGTCCGGGAACGGCCCGGCCATCGCCGCCAGCCAGGCCGCCCCGCCGGATTGCTCAGCCGGGAAAAATTTCAGCCGCGTCATGCCCCGCGCCAGCATGCCGGACACTTCGGAGGGCGTGGCCACCCCCGGCAGGCACGCCATGCGCAGCGTGAACAGCGCCTCCAGCAGCGGCCCGTTAATCCCCGGCGTGACCAGGAATTCGGCGCCGGCGTCCGCCGCCCGGCCGACATCGCGCGGGGTCAGCACCGTGCCGGCTCCCACCGACATCTCCGGCGCGGCCTTCTTGATCTCCCGGATCGCGTCCAGCGCCGCGGGCGTGCGCAGCGTCACCTCGATCACCTTCACGCCGCCGGCCAGCAGCGCCTCGGCCAGCTCCCCCGCCGCGCCGGCGTCGTCGATCACCACGATCGGCATGACCGGCGACAGGGCCATCGCCTCGTCCAGACTCCGCTTCTTGCTCATTGATCCCTCCCCCAGAACAGGCTGGCGCCGGATTCGGCGTCGCCCACGCCCCGGCGCAGCTCGGCGAACAATTCGCGGCCCACGCCATGGTCGTTGCGTGCGAGATCGGGGACCGCGGGCTCTCGCGCCGCGAACTCGGCGGGATCGACCTTGATCTCCAGCCGGCCGGTCTCGGAATCGATACGGATCACGTCGCCGTCGCGCACCCGCGCGATGGCGCCGCCCGCCGCCCCCTCGGGCGACAGATGGATGGCGGCCGCGATCTTGCCGGACGCGCCGGACATGCGCCCGTCGGTCACCAGCCCCACCTTGCGCCCGCGCGCGCGCAGCCCGCTCAGCGCCGGGGTCAGGCCGTGCAGCTCCGGCATGCCGTTGGCGCGGGGCCCCTGGAAGCGCACCACCGCCACCACGTCGCGGTCCAGCGCCCGCGTGCGGATCGCCTCGCGCAGCGTCTCCTGATCCTCGAACACCGCGGCGGGCGCCTCGATCACCCGGTCCTCCGGCGCCACCGCCGAAATCTTGATCACCGCCCGCCCCAGCGGCCCGTCCAGCACGCGCAAGCCCCCTTCGGCCTGGAACGGATCGTCCGCGGGGCGCAGCACGTCGCGGTCCAGCGTCTCGGCCGGCGGGTCGCGCCACACCAGCTCGCCGTCCTTCAGCACCGGCTCGCGCGCATAGGCGGCGAGCCCCTCGCCCGTCACCGTGGCGATGTCGGAATGGGCGAGCCCCGCCGCGATCAGCTCCCGCATCACGAAGGGCGTGCCGCCCGCCGCGTGGAAGTGGTTTATGTCGGCGTATCCGTTCGGATAGATCCGCGTCAGCTGCGGCGTCACCGCCGACAGGGCGGAAAAATCCTCCCACAGCACCGTATACCCCGCCGCCTTCGCAAAAGCCGGAATGTGGATCGTGTGATTGGTCGACCCGCCGGTCGCCAGCAGCGCCACCATCGCGTTGACGATTGCCCGCGCGTCAATCAGCCGCCCCATGGCGCGGGCATCGTCCCCCGCCGCCTCCAGCGCCAGTGACGTCGCCCGCCGCGTCAGCGCCGCGCGCAGCGGTCCGCCCGGATTGACGAAGGCCGCCCCGGGCACGTGCAGCCCCATCGCCTCCATCATCATCTGGTTGGAGTTCGCGGTGCCGTAGAAGGTGCAGGTGCCCGCCGAGTGATAGGACCGGCTCTCGGCCTGCATCAGCGCGTCGCGCCCGACCTTGCCCTCGGCGTATTCGGTGCGCACCCGCGCCTTTTCCTCGTTCGGCAGGCCGGTCGGCATCGGCCCCGCCGCCGCGAACACCACCGGCAGATGGCCGAAGGTCAGCGCCCCGATCAAAAGACCCGGCACGATCTTGTCGCATACGCCAAGGCAGATCGCCGCGTCGAACACGTCGTGGGACAGCGCCACGCCCGTCGCCATCGCGATCACGTCGCGGCTCCACAGCGACAGCTCCATCCCGGTCTGGCCCTGGGTGACCCCGTCGCACATCGCCGGCACGCCGCCGGCCACCTGCGCCCATGCGCCCAGTTCGCGCGCGGTCTCGCGGATCAGCTTGGGGTAATCCTCGAACGGCTGATGCGCCGACAGCATGTCGTTATAGGCGGTGACGATGCCGATATTGCGCGCGCCCTCGATCACCCGCGCCTTGTCGTCCAGCGGCGTCGCGGCGAAGGCGTGCGCCAGATTCCCGCACATCATGTGCGCCTGTCCGCGGCCTGCGTCCCGCGCCGCGTCCAGCCGCTCCAGATAGGCGCCGCGCGCGTCCCTGGACCGCTCCGCGATCCGCTGGGTCACTTCGTCGACGACCGGATGGATCGCGGGCCCCGCCATCAGGGCGCCCAATAGATGTCGACGTCGCCCCGCGCCGCGGCGATCACCCGCGCCACGGGCAGGCCGTCGGAATCCGCCACGCCCCCGCCGATGGCGGCCTCGATCAGCATGCGCTTGGCCGGCCCGGTGGCCAGGAAGACCAGCGCCCGGTGCGCGGCCAGTTCGGCGAGAGTCATGGTCACGCCTTCGGTAACCGGTCCCGGCCCGTCGCGTTCCACCGCCGCTGCGCGCGCCTCGGTGTCCGCGTCGAACGCCGCCTCCGGCCCGCCGGGAAACAGCGAGGCCGTGTGCCCGTCCTCGCCCAGCCCCAATATCCCGACATCGATCGGCCGCGGCGCCGCCTCCAGTTTCCGCTCGACCTCGGCTACCGCATCCTTCGCGCTGTCCGCCCCGGTATAGAGGCCCGTGAATTTCGCCGCCGCGGCATTGCCGGTCAGCAGGGTTTCCCGCGCCAGCCGCTCATTGCTGTATTCCGAGTCCGGCGGCGTCCAGCGGTCGTCGGACAGGGTGACAATGATCCGGTCCCAGGGCGCGCCCGTCTGCGCCAGCGCGCGATAGACTGGCCCGGGCGTCGACCCGCCGCACAGCGACAGCGTGGCGCGCCCGCGCGCCGCGACGGCGTCCGACAGCCGCGCCGCGATCCCCGCGGCGGCCTCTTCCGCCATCGCCTCGCGATCCTCGTACAGGCGCAGCTCCGTCATCCGCCCGCTTCCGTCATTCGCCCGCTTCCATCACTCACTCTGGCCCGGATTGCGCCAGGCGGCGTCGTAATCTTCCAGCATCTTGTCGGCTTCCGCCGGGCCCCAGCCGCCGGCCGCATAGGGCGCGGGCTTCAGGCCCTGCTCCGCCCAGCCCGCCAGAATCCCGTCGATCCAGCGCCAGGACTCCTCCACCTCCTCGCGCCCGACGAACAGCGTCTGGTCGCCGTTCAGCCAGTCGGTGAACAGCCGCTCATAGGCGATGCGGCGGCGCGGCGGCTTGCCGCCCATGCGCGACAGGCTCAGCGACAGCGGCGCCAGCTCCATATGCTCCATGCCGATCCCCGCGCGCGAGCCCATCAGGACAAGCTCGATATTTTCCTCCGGCTGCAGGCGGATGGTCAGCCGGTTGGGCTGCAGCTTGCTGGCGTCCTGCTCGCGGAACACCAGATGCGGCAGCGCGCCGAACTGGATCACGATCTCGGTGTCGCGGCTGCCCATGCGCTTGCCCGTGCGCAGGAAGAAGGGCGTGCGCTCCCAGCGCCAGTTGTTCACCTCGGCGGCCACCGCGACATAGGTCTCGGTGTCCGCGCTGCCGCTGTCGCCATAGGCCGGGACCGGCTTGCCGCCGACCGCGCCCTCGGCGTACTGGCCGCGCACCGTCTCGGTCATCACCGCCGGGCCGGTGATCGGGCGCAGCGCCCGCACCACCTTCAGCTTCTCGTCGCGCACGCTCTCGCCGGACAGGCGCACCGGCGGCTCCATCGCCACCAGGCAGACCAGCTGCATGATGTGGTTCTGCACCATGTCGCGCAGCGCGCCGACGCCGTCATAATAGCCCTGCCGCCCCTCCACCCCGGCCTCCTCGGCCACGGTGATCTGCACATGGCGGATGAACGGGGCGCGCCAGATCGGCTCCAGGATCGAATTGCCGAAGCGCAGCGCCAGCAGGTTCTGCACCGTCGCCTTCCCCAGATAATGGTCGACGCGGAAGGTGCGCGATTCCGGAAAATGCTCGGCCAGCGCCGTGTTGATCGCCACCGCGCTTTCCAGATTCTTGCCGATCGGCTTTTCCAGCGCCAGCGTCGCGCGCGGTCCCGTCAGCCCCGCCCCGGCCAGCGCCTCGACCAGCGGCGTATAGAGCGAGGGGGGCGTCGCCAGATAGAAGGCGCAGCGCCGCTCGCTATCCTCGTTCAGCAGCTCCGCCAGCGCCGCCATGCCGCCCGGCTCGCCGACCGAAATTGGCGCGAACCGCACGGTGGACAAGAAGGCCGCCACGGTGCCCGCCTCCAGGAATTCGGACTCCACGCCCTCCTCGATCGCGGCCTGGACGAATTGCTTGAAGCCCTCTTCCGGCTCGCTGCGCGCCGCCCCGATCAGGCGCGCTTTGCGCGGCAGGCGGTTCTCGCAGAACAGATAATACAGGGCCGGAAGAAGCTTTTTCCGCGAAAGGTCGCCGGTGCCGCCGAACAGCACGAGGTCGGTAGGGCTGAGATCGGCCAGTGGGGCGCTCCCTGGATTATCGTCGCGGGCGAGAAATTGTGCGCCTGCGAAGGCTCACATTCCCCGCCCCGTCAATCAAGCGGTCTTTGCCCGCGCGCCCCGCCGCCAGTCTGCGAAACCCTCGCAATTCCAGTATTTTCCGCCGCTTATGCAGAAACGCGCCATTGCGCTGTTCAAAACCGCCGGGCGCGGCCCTAGACTGTCACAATTCGCGTGGAGCGTGCGCCGCGGCAGGCGATGCGGCAGGGGACAAACGTGCGCAACCGGCTGAAACGTCACAAGAACGACAAGCGCAAAGCGCACACAGGGGCCAAAGGTCCCGAATCTGGTCAGGAGCCCGAGTTCCGGTGAAGCCGCTCAAGATCGCCCTGTTTTCCGGCAATTATAATTATGTGATGGACGGCCCGGTGCGCTGCCTGAACCGGCTGGTCGCCTTTCTTCAGGACCAGGGCCATGAGGTCATGGTCTTCGCGCCGACGACCGACCGCCCGGCCTGCAAGCCGGCCGGCACGCTGATCTCGGTCCCCTCCACCCCGCTGCCGGGGCGCAGCGAATACCGGCTGGCTCTGGGCCTGCCAAAAGCCGTGCGCGCCCAGCTGGAGGCGTTCGGGCCGGATCTCTTCCATCTGTCCGCGCCGGACTGGCTCCGCCATTCGGCGCTGAAACTGGCCCATCGCTGGGGCGCCCCGGCGGTAGCCAGCTTCCACACGCGGTTCGACACCTATGCCCGCTATTATGGCGGCGCCTGGCTGGAAGCGGCGCTGACCGCCGTGCTGACCCGTTTCTATAACCGCTGCACCCATGTCTATGTCCCCTCGGTCTCGATGCTGGAGACGCTGCAGTCCCAGGGCGTGACCAGCGATCTGCGGATCTGGAGCCGGGGCGTGGACCGCATCCAGTTCGACCCCGCCAACCGCGACATGGACTGGCGCCGCGCCAATGGCGTGCAGGATCACGAGACGCTGGTCGTCTTCGTCGGCCGCCTGGTCCTCGAAAAAGGCCTCGACAAGCTGGAGGCGCTGTACGACGAGGCTGAACGGACCGGCGCGCCGATCCGCTTCCTGGTCGTCGGCGACGGGCCGGAGCGCGAGCGCCTGGCCGAGCGCATGCCGCGCGCGGTCTTCACCGGCTATCTGTCCGACGCCCCGCTCGGCCGCGCCTACGCCAGCGGCGACCTGTTCTTCAATCCCAGCGTCACCGAGACCTTCGGCAATGTGACGCTGGAGGCGCTGGCCTCCGGCCTGCCCGCCATCTGCGCCGACGCCACGGGCAGCACCTCCATCGTCGCGCACGGCCGCACCGGCCTGATCGTGCACAATCAGGACGAGTTCTACGCCGAGATCGCGGCGCTGGCCGCCGACCCGCAGCGGCGCGGCGCGATGAGCCAGGCCGCCCGCGCCGAAAGCGCGCGCTATGACTGGGACGCGGTCATGCGCGGCCTGCTGGACAATTACCGCGACGCGCTTGCGACGGACGAGCCGCCCTATCCCGGCCCCTACGCGCACGTTCCGGCAATGGGCGCGGCGGGCTATGCCGAATCCGCGCCGTCGCGCTAGGCCCCCGCTCCCCGGGGTGACCCGCCCGCCGACCGGCCCGGCTCGCCGGGAAGGCGGGGCGCGGTGAACCGCCGTTATATCGACCGCTATCTGATGCGCGCCATGGCCGCGCCGCTGCTGGCGACGCTGGCGGTGTCGATGCTGCTTCTGGTGCTGGACCAGATGCTGCGCCTGCTCGACTTCATCGTGAAGGAGGGCGGCCCCGCCGACCTCGTCTGGTCGATGCTGGCCAACCAGCTGCCGGAATATTTCTCGCTCGGCCTGCCGATCGGCCTGTTCTTCGGCGTGCTGTTCGCCTTCCGACGCCTGTCGCTGTCCAGCGAGCTGACCGCGATGCTGGCGACCGGCGTCTCCTACCGCCGGCTTCTGGTCCCGATCTATGCGCTGACCGCGGTGATGGCCGCGCTCACCTTCCTGACCGTCTCCTATCTGGAGCCCTACGGCCAGTACCGTTACGCCCAGATCCGCTTCGCCATCGTCACCGGCGCGGTGGAGGTGCGCATGCGCGCCGGGGAGTTTCTGGACCTGCCCGACGGCGCGATCCTGGGCGCGGTCGGCGGCCAGCGCGGCCGCACCCTGCGCAATGTCTTCGTGGAGACCTGCGACGAGGAAGGCCGGTGCGAGGCGATGGCCGCCGCCCAGGGCCGCCTGTCGCTGGACCCCGCCGGCGAGGTCCAGCTCAATCTGTTCGACGGCGACATCCTGCCTGACCCGCGCAGCGGCGTGTCCGGCGCGCTCGATTTCGACGACTGGTCGCTGCCCTTCGACCTTCCCCAGTTCCGCCTTCGCGGCATCGACGAGCGGGAGGCCACGGCGCTGGAGCTCTACCGCTTCCTCTCGGCGCCCGGGGCGCAGAACGACGCGAATTACGATTCCTGGCGCGCGGCGCTGCACTGGCGCGTCGCGCACAGTCTCAGCCTGTTCGCCCTGCCCATGCTCGGCATCGCGATGGGGGTGGCCAACCGGCGGCGGGATTCCGGCGTCGGCCCGGTGCTCGGCGTGGTCGCCTTCGTCGTCTACAACGAATTGCTGGAGGCGTCGGAGCGCGGCATCGCCGCCGGCGCATCGCCATACCAGACCATCTGGCCGCTGGTCGGCGGATTCTTCGTCATCAATCTGGCGCTCTTTCTTCTCGTCGCCGAGCGGCCGGGCGGGCGCGTGCTGGACCCGGTGGAGCGGCTCTGGCGCCGGATCAAGCGGCCGCTGCGGCCCTATCTGCGCCGGATGAAGAATCTGCGCGCCGGGCGCGGGGTCTGAGGCGGCGATGGTCCTGTCCCCCAAACGCATCGACCTCTATCTGGCGCGCGGCTTCCTGGTCACCTTCTTCGTGGTCTTGGCCATCGTTGTGACCATGCTCCAGTCGCTGGATTTGATGAACCAGTCCGACGAGATCCTGGCCGCCGAGGGCGCCGGGCGGGCGGAGATTTTCCGCTATATCGGCTGGCGTGCGCCGCAGCTGGCCGACCGCTTCGCGCCCTTCGTCGCGCTGCTCGCCGCCCTGATCAGCTTCGCCCGCCTCGGCCGGACCAGCGAGATCACCGCCATGCGCGCCGCCGGCATGTCGCCGCTGCGCGTGCTGGCGCCGGTCTGCGTCATGGGCGGGCTGATCGCGCTGGTCCATTTCGCCCTGCATGAGGTGGTGGTGGTGGAGGCGAACGCCCGGCTGGAGCGCTGGGCCGCCCAGGACTACGCCGTGGACGCCGAGCCCGGCGTGCGCCCCATCGCCAATATCCGCCTGACCGACGGCGACCGCATCGTCCGCGCCGACAGCCTGGCCGAGGCCGAAGACGGCGTCTGGCGGCTGGAAAATCTGCGCGCCTACGATCTCAGCTATCAGGGCGGCATCGACGCGGCGCTGCGCGCCAGCGCCGCCCGGCACGACGCGGACGGCTGGCGGCTGATCGGCGCGCGCCGGTTCAACGCCGCCGAGGAGCAATGGCAGACCCTCGGCGACACGGTCTGGACCGACGGGCCGACGCCGGAGCGGATCGTCGCCTCGGCGCTGGACCCCGAACAGGCGAACCTGGACGATTTGCACCGGGCCACCCGGGCCTCGCGCGGGGAAAGCGGGGCGCAGCGGCTGGAGACCGCGCTGATGCACCGCTTCACCGCGCCGGCGGCCAGTTTCATCATGCCGCTTCTGGCGGCCATCGCCGGCTTCGGCCTGCACCGCAGCAACACGCTGCTCGCCCGCATCGTCGCGGGGCTCGGCCTCGGCTTTTCCTATTTCGTGTTCGACAACATCATGGTGGTGATGGGCCGGCTGGACACCGCGCCGCCCGTCATGGCCGCCCTCGCCGCCCCCGTGGTGTTCGCGGGCGTGGGTCTCGCAATCCGGAAATAGAGGCCGTTCAGGCCGGCGCCGCGCCCGTCAGCGCGGAGATCATGCCGCGCGCCCGCCCGGAGAATTCCGTCTCGACCGACGCGATCTGCGCGCTGCGCCGGCGCAGCTTCCCGGCGAAGGCCGATACCGGCCCCAGCGGCGCGGTCTCCGCCGCGCGCCACAGCCCGGTCGCCGCGCGCCGCGCGCCGCCCGCCAGCCCGTCGGCGCAGGCCGCCCCTTCCAGATACGTTCCTTCCGGATCGGCGAACAATTCCTTGTAGTGGCCGTGGCCGGTTCCGAGATCGATCCGGTCCACGCCCAGCGACGGCGCGCCCGCGATCACGCCCTGCAGCAATTGCAGGCCCGGCGCATAGTTCGACATCTCCGG
Organism: uncultured Euryhalocaulis sp.; assembly: GCA_913055605.1. Classification (GTDB taxonomy): domain Bacteria; phylum Pseudomonadota; class Alphaproteobacteria; order Caulobacterales; family Maricaulaceae; genus Euryhalocaulis. Next base: position 132,924 of record CAJXKJ010000002.1, read on the forward strand.
GTCGTAGACCGCGATCCAGGAATGCAGCACGCTTTGGCCCAGCAGGCAGATTTCCCCCGCCGCCATCGTCGCGTTCAGGCGCAGCGTCGCCACACGCAGGCCGAAATCCGGCGCGTCGCGCTGCTGCAGCCGTTCGAACATCGCCCGCGACCAGCCGGGGCCGAGCACGTCGTGCTTGCCCGTGGCGCGGAACTGGCGCCGCTTCAATTGCAGGATCATCTCCATCGCGGCCGGATCCTGGTCGTCCAGCACGATCTCCACCGGCCCGCGCTCGCGCGCGGTCTTGCGCTCGCGCTTGCCGAACGCCTTGGACCGGGTCGAATGCTCGGCCCGCTTGCGGTCGATATAGGCCTGCGGATCGGCGCCGGGCGCGGCCGCATAGACCGGGGCGCTGGAAAACACCGGCCCGGCGGGCCCGCTCAGGCACTGCGCCGGCATCGCGGTGTGCATATAGGCCGTCAGGCCCAGCATTTTCAGCGCGCGCTTCAGGTCCAGCGCCGCGCCGGGGCGCACGACCGGGCCGTGCTGGTCGCTGAACGGCGCGCCGATCGGCCGCGCGATCCCCATCGGGCGGCGGTGATAGGGCAGGAAGGCGAGGATTCCGCCCTCGTCCTCGATCACCGCCACGCGCGCATCGTCGCGCACGTCGCCGACACAGGCGGTGAAGCGCCATCCCATGAAGGCGCTGCGCGCGTGCGGCGCGTTCAGGGCGAACTGTCGCCACAGACCGCATTCGGTCTCGCCGAGCTCCGACGGGCGGATTTCCGTCACGCGCATGAACAACACCCCGTTTACCCGTTTCTTTGCAGCCGACGCTTCGGCTTCACAGGATGGAAACCGGACGCGGCCGATAGTTGCGGCCAAGCCTAGGGACGAAATGACTAAGATTTCGGTGATAATCCCGACGTTCCGCCGCCCCGAAGGGCTGCGCCGCGCGGTGTCCAGCGTGCTGTCCCAGCATGGCGCGCCGGAATTCGAGATCATCGTCGTCGACAACGCGCCCGAAGGCGGCGCGCGCGACGCGATCTGGGACCTGCCCGCCACGGTGCCGGTCCAGCTGCTGCACGAGCCGCAGCCGGGTGTGGCCACCGCCCGCAACACCGGCTGGCGCGCCGCCTGCGCGCCCCGCATCGCCTTCCTGGACGACGACGAGGAAGCCGCCCCCGGCTGGCTCGCCGCGCTCGACGCCGCCGCGACCGCGCTGGACGCCGACGCCGTCTGGGGTCCGATCCGCACCGTCCTGCCGGAAGACGCGAACCCGGCCCACGCCGATTTCCTGCGCAGCTTCTTCGCCCGCACCGGGCCGGAGACGGTCGAGCCCCTGTCCCACTACTGGGGCTGCGGCAACAGCCTGATCGACCGCGCCCGCGCCGGACTGATGGAGCCGCCCTTCGACCCCGCCGCCGACCAGATGGGCGGCGAGGACGACCGCCTGTTTTCGGCCATGGAGCGGCGCGGCGCCCGCTTCGGCTGGGCGCCCGGCGCGCTGGTCGGCGAACATGTGCCGGCCTCGCGCGCCACCATCCGCTACGCCCTGGCGCGCAGCTTCGCCTTCGGCCAGGGGCCCAGCCAGACCGCCGCCGACCGGAAGGATCTCCCCCGGCTCGCCTTCTGGATGGGCGTCGGCGCGGCGCAGACTCTGGTCTATGGCGCGGCCACCGGCGCGATGTGGGCGACGCGCGCGCGCCGCCGCGGCTTCATGGCCGGGCGCACCGCGCAGGGTCTGGGGAAACTGATCTGGTTCGACGCCGCCGCGCCGAAACTCTATGGCGCGGCCCAGTTGGCGCCGGTGAAGACGGCGGCCGCTCAGGCCTCCAGCATGATCTCCGGCGCATCCAGCAGCGGCTCGGCCGCGCCCGTGACCTCGGCCGCCCGCGCCGGCGCCAGCGGCAGCACCGACTCCGCGTAATAGCGCGCCAGCGCGATCTTGCCGCGCGCAAACTCCGCGTCGCCGTCCTTGTCCTTCAGCCGGCGCTGGCCGGCGACCGCGCCGACGGCCAGGAAATATCCGCCGATCACCTCGCCGCACAGCGTCAGATAGGGATAGGCGGCCGCCATCCGCTCCTCGTCGTCGCGGTCCTCGTCCAGCAGCCAGTCGCTGGCGTCCTCCAGCGCGCGCAGCGCCGGCTCCAGCCGCTTGGCGATCTCCGGCAGCTCGGCGTTGGAGGAGGTGGCGCAGTCTTCCAGCGTCGCCTCCATCTCCTCCATCAAATCGTCGATGGCCAGCCCGTCGTCCAGGCTCAGCTTGCGCCCGACCAGGTCCATCGCCTGAATGCCATTGGTGCCTTCGTAGATCGGGGCGATGCGCGCGTCGCGATAATGCTGCGCCGCGCCGGTCTCCTCGATAAAGCCCGCCCCGCCATGGATCTGCAGGCCCAGCGAGGCCGCCTCGAGGCCCACATCGCTGCCCCAGGCCTTGGCGATAGGGGTCAGGAACTGCTCCCGCCGCCGGGCGAAGGCGCGGTCCTCCTCGCTCTCCTCGAACGCCGCCGCGTCGGCGGCCACCGCCGTGGCGAAACAGATATGCCGCGCGGCCTCGATCTTCGCCTTCATCAGAGTCAGCATCCGCCGCACGTCCGCATGCTCGACGATCGGCGCGGGATATTCGCCGTCCGGCCCCGTTCCCTGTTTGCGCTCGTTCGCGTAATCCAGCGCGCGGGAATAGGCGCGCGCGCCGACGCCCACGCCCTGCAGCCCGACCTGCAGCCGCGCGGCGTTCATCATGGTGAACATCTGGGCCAGGCCGCGATTTTCCTCGCCGACCAGCCAGGCCGTCGCCCCGGCGAACTCCATCACGCAGGTGGGGGAGCCGTGAATGCCCAGCTTCTCCTCCAGCCCGATCGCCTTCAGCGCGTTGCGCTCGCCCGGCTTGCCGTCGGCGTCGGGCAGGAATTTCGGCGCCAGGAACAGCGACAGGCCCTTGCTGCCCGCCGGCGCGTCCGGCGTGCGGGCCAGCACCAGATGCACGATATTCGCCGCGCAGTCGTGCTCGCCCCAGGTGATGAAAATCTTCTGTCCGGTCAGCCTGTAGACGCCGTCCCCGGCCGGCTCGGCGCGCGTCGTCGCCGCGCCCAGATCGCTGCCGGCCTGCGGCTCGGTCAGGTTCATCGCGCCGGACCATTCGCCCGTCACCAGCTTCGGCAGGTACAGCGCCTTCTGCGCGTCCGACCCGTGCGCGGTCAGCGCCTCGATCGCGCTGGCGGTCAGCAGCGGCGCCAGGCTCAGCGCCATGTTCGCGCCATTGATCATCTCGCCCAGCGCGCCGCCCAGCGCGCGCGGCAGGCCCATGCCGCCATGACCGGCCGGCGCGGAAATGCCCTGCCATCCGGCCTCGACGAATTTGGCGTAGGCCTCGCAGAACCCTTTCGGCGTCGTCACCGCGCCGTCTTTCAGCGTACAGCCCTGCGTATCGCCGCCGCGGTCCAGCGGCCCGAAGACCTCTTCGGCGAAGCGCGCGGCCTCTTCCATCACCTGCCGCGTCAGGTCCGACGACAGGTCGTCGAACGCGCCCGTCGTCTTCAGCCCGTCGACGGCGACGACGTCTTCGAGACTGAACAATATGTCCCGCAGCGGTGCGCGGTAGGTCATGCGTTTCCAGTCCCTTCGGGGTTTTGCCGGGACACTGACGCAAGCCGCCCGCCCCCGCCAGTGCAAAACGGACACGCAGCGCGCCCTTGAGCCCCGCGCCGCTTGCCCCTTAAATCCGCGCGCCCCGAACCGCAGGAGTCGCCATAATGAATCGTCTGACCATCGCCTTTCCCGCCATCGTTCTGATCGCCGGCGGGCTCGCCGCCTGCGGCGAGAGCGGCGGCCCAGACTCCGGTGCAGACGCCGGCGCGGACGCGGCCTCCGACGCGCGCGTCTGGCTCGTCGACTACGGCCAGAGCACGCTGGGCGTTCACGGCGAGTACGGGGCGAAGGGCTTCGACGGCGCCTTCAACGAATGGAATGCGGAGATCATCTTCTCGCCGGAGGATCTGGAAGGCTCCTCCATCCAGGCGGAGATCATGGTCGCCTCCTTCGAGTCCGGCGACTCCAGCCGCGACCAGGCCGCGCGCAGCGACCGCTGGCTCTCGGCCGAGCAATTCCCCACCGCCGTCTACCAGTCCGACAGCATCGAGGCCGGCGCGGAGGGCGGCTATGTCTCGCACGGCACGCTGACCGTGGCGGGCATGACCAACCCGCTGGACCTCGAATTCACGGTGGAGATCGACGGCGACACGGCGCACGCGACCGGCCAGTCGATTTTCGATCACCACGATCTCGGCATCGACGGCGGCTATGACGACGCCGACACCGGCGACATGTTCGCGGTCACGCTCGACATCACCGCCAATGCGGGCGGCGCGTCCGAATAAATCCGCCAAGGCGGCGGATCAGGGCGGCGTGATCGTCAGCCCGATTCCGTCTGCGGTGATCGCGCCCTGCGCATCGGCCAGCCGGTCGATGCGCGCCAGCGCCAGTCCGATCCCGTCCGCGGTCGACCGCACCGTGCCGAGGTCCGCGCCGCTCTCATCGGTGATCTTCGCGCCATAGGCGGGCGCGGCGCCGTCGAAGCCGATGCGGCACATCCGTTTGCGCACCCCGCCCTTGCGGTGCATCCGGCTGACCACTTCCTGGCCGACGAAACAGCCCTTCTTCATGTCGACCCCGGCCAGCAGGTCCAGATTGACGTCGTGCGGAAACACTTCCTCCGCGCCGTAATCCCTGCCCTGTTCCGGAATGCCGAGCGCCAGCCGCGCGGAATCGTACCCCGCCCAGTCCGCCTGCTCGCTCCCCTGCACGAAAGCCCGCGCCGGCAGGCCCGGATGGCGCGGATCGGGCGCCCCGGCCTCGCCGGCCGCGTCGCCCAGCGCGATGGCCATCTGGCCGCGCAAATCCTCCACCCCGACCTTGCGGCGCAGCTTGTACATGCTCAGCCGCCGGATCAGGTCGTCCGCCCCGTCCGCCGCGGCGTCCAGATAGACCCCGCCGTCCGGCGCGGCGCCGACGAACATCGTGTGCAGGATCTTGCCCTGCGGGGTCAGCAGCGCCGCGAAGGACAGGCGGTCCGGATCGGCGCCCAGCGTCGAATTGGTCAGCAGGCCGTTCAGGAAGTCCCGCGCCTCCGCCCCGCTCACCCCGATCACCGCCCGCTGGGCGTCGCCGCTCTCTGCCGTCTTATCGTCAGCCATGGTGCGCATATAGGCTGCATCGGCCGCCGGGAGAACCGGTGCGCCCGGCCGGAAATGCGCCCGGCCGCAATTCGGCGCGCAGAGCCCATTGTTTAGAAAACCTAATAACCCAGTCCATTAATCCCCGCTTTTCTGCGGCGGTGAAATCTGGTTCATGCCCCGGACCTCAAAAGGACGAAGGGCCTCTGAGACGTGCTTTCCAATCATCTGCGCGCGCTGGAGTCGGAATCGATCGAGATTCTCCGCGAAACCGCCGCCAGCTTCGAAAATCCCGTCCTGATGTATTCGATCGGCAAGGACAGCTCCGTCCTGCTGCATCTGACGCTGAAGGCGTTCTGGCCGGCCAAGCCGCCAATGCCTCTGCTTCACGTCGACACGACGTGGAAGTTCAAGGAGATGATCGAATTCCGCGACCGCATGGCGGCGCAGCACGGCCTCGACCTGATCGTCCACATCAATCAGGAGGGCGTGGAGGAAGGCATCGACCCCTACGCCAATTCGGAGCGCCACACCCACGTCATGAAGACGCTGGGCCTCCGTCAGGCGCTGGACAAATACAAATTCGACGCCGCCATCGGCGGCGCGCGGCGGGACGAGGAACGCTCCCGCGCCAAGGAGCGGATTTTCAGCCACCGCAGCCCGGAGCACGCGTGGGAGCCGAAGAACCAGCGCCCCGAACTCTGGCGCCTGTTCAACACCCGTCTGGCCAAGGGCGAGAGCTTCCGCGTCTTTCCCCTGTCCAACTGGACCGAGGCGGACATCTGGTCCTACATCCAGGCCGAGAATATCGAGCTCGTTCCCCTCTATTTCGCCGCCGAGCGCCCCGTCGTGCGCCGCAACGGCCAGATCATCATGGTCGATGACGACCGGCTGAAGCTGGCGCCCGGCGAGACGGTGGAACAGGCCATGGTCCGCTTCCGCACGCTCGGCTGCTATCCGCTGACCGCGGCCAGCGAGAGCAGTGCGGCGACGCTGGAAGAAGTCGTGGACGAAACCCTCACCTCCAAACAGTCGGAGCGCGTGGGCCGCCTGATCGACCACGACCAGTCCGCCTCGATGGAGCGCAAGAAGCGGGAGGGCTATTTCTGATGGCCGAAGCCGACGTCATGCCCGCCGCCCAGAGCCGCGCCAGCGAACCGGCGGAAGAAAAATCCATCCTGCGCTTTTTGACCTGCGGCAGCGTCGATGACGGCAAGTCGTCTTTGATCGGCCGCCTGCTGTTCGATTCCGGCAGCGTCTTCGACGACCAGATGGCCTCGGTCGAGCGCGACTCCAAGAAATTCGGCACGACCGGCGAAGCGCCGGACCTCGCCCTCCTTCTGGACGGGCTGGAGGCCGAGCGCGAACAGGGCATCACGATCGACGTCGCCTATCGCTATTTCTCCACCGCCAAGCGCAAATTCATCGTCGCCGACGCGCCGGGCCACGCCCAGTACACGCGCAACATGGCCGTTGCGGCCAGCGTCTCCGAACTCGCCGTCCTGGTGATCGACGCGCGCAAGGGCGTCAGCGAACAGACCCGCCGACACATGACGGTGTGCGAGCTTCTGGGCGTGCGCCATGTCGTGCTGGCGGTGAACAAGATCGACCTGGTCGATTTCAGCGAGGCCCGCTTCCGCGAGATCGAGGCCGAGCTGAAAAAGGCCGGCGAGGCGTTCGAGACCTGTCTCGCCATCCCCGTCAGCGCCCGCTTCGGCGACAATGTCGCGGCGCGCGGCGGCAATCTGGACTGGTTCGACGGTCCCACCCTCCTCCATCTGCTGGAGACCGTTCAGGTCAAACGCGACGAGGCCGCCCGCCCCTTCCGCATGCAGGTCCAGCTCGTCGCCCGCCCGGACCTCGATTTCCGCGGCTATCAGGGCACGATCGCATCCGGCCGCATCGCCCCCGGCGATCCGGTCGTCGCCGCCCTGTCCGGCCGCGCCTCGAAGATCGCCCGCATCGCCGCCATGGATGGCGACCGCGACTCCGCCGAGGCCGGCGAGGCCGTCACCCTGACGCTGGAGGACGAGATCGACATCAGCCGGGGCGACGTCCTGGCCGCCGCCGAATCCCGCCCCGAAGTCAGCGACCAGTTCGCCGCCCATCTGATCTGGATGGGGGAGACGCATCTCCTTCCCGGGCGCGAATATCTGCTGAAATGCGGCGCGCGCACCGTGCCGGCCAGCGTGACCGAGATCGGCCACCGGCTGGACGTCACCACCGGCGAGCGCCTGGCCGCCAAGCGGCTGGAGCTGAACGATATCGGCTTCGTGAAACTGGCCGCCAGCCAGCCCATCGCCTTCGACCCCTATTCCGAAAACCGGCGCATGGGCTCTTTCCTTCTGGTCGACCGGTTCAGCAACGACACGCTGGCCGCCGGCGTCATCGCCCACGGCCTGCGCCGCGCCACCAATATCCACTGGCAGTCGGTGGACGTGGACAAGACCGCCCGCGCCGAAGCGAAGGGCCAGAAGCCGTCCGTTCTGTGGTTCACCGGCCTGTCGGGCTCGGGCAAGTCCACCATCGCCAATCTGGTGGAAAAGCGCCTGCATATGGAGGGCCGCCACACCTATCTGCTGGACGGCGACAATGTCCGCCACGGGCTGAACCGCGATCTCGGCTTCACCGACGCCGACCGGGTGGAGAATATCCGCCGCGTGTCGGAGGTCGCCCGCCTGATGGCCGACGCCGGCCTGATCGTGCTGGTCAGCTTCATCAGCCCGTTCCGGGCCGAGCGCCGCATGGCGCGGGAGCTGATGGACGGCGACTTCCTGGAGGTCTGGGTCGACACCCCGCTGGAGCTCGCAGCCAAGCGCGACCCCAAGGGCCTCTATAAAAAGGCCTTCGCCGGGGAGCTGAAGAATTTCACCGGCGTGGACAGCCCCTATGAGGCGCCGGAAACCGCCGAAATCCATATCGAGACGGCCCAGACCAGCGCCGAAGACGCCGCCAACGCCATCGTCGACTATCTGCGCGACAACGGCCGGCTGCTCTAGGGCGCTACGCTCCTTCTGACGCCACTGTAACTGGACCGTCATGGGCCGGACGGCTAGGAGTCCGGCCATGTTTGTCGAGCTTGGCCATTTCGCCCTGATCATGGCTCTGGCCGTCGCGCTGCTTCAGGCGACGGTCCCGCTCTGGGGCGCGCATGCGCGCCACCCCCAGGCGATGGCGCTCGCCGGCCCCGCCGCCAATCTCCAGCTGGTCCTGGTCGTGATCGCCTATGCGGCGCTGACCTGGTCGTTCCTGGTCTCCGATTTCTCGGTGAAGCTGGTCTACGACCACTCCCATTCGGCGATGCCCTTCATCTACAAGCTCGCCGGCGTGTGGGGGAACCATGAAGGCTCGATGCTGCTCTGGGTCTTCATTCTGGCGCTGCTGGGCGCATGCGTCGCCAATTTCGGCGGCAATCTGCCGACCAGCCTGCGCGCCCGCGTGCTCGGCGTTCAGTCGCTGATCGCCTTCTGCTTCCTCGCCTTCCTGCTGTTCACGTCCAACCCCTTCATCCGGCTGGACCCCGCGCCCTTCGAGGGGCGGGAGCTGAACCCGCTGCTGCAGGACCCCGGCCTCGCCTTCCATCCGCCGTTTCTCTATCTGGGCTATGTCGGCTTCTCGATCGCCTTCTCCTTCGGCGCCGCGGCGCTGCTGGAAGGGCGGGTGGACCCGGCCTGGGCGCGCTGGGTCCGGCCCTGGACGCTGCTGGCCTGGTCGGCCCTGACGCTCGGCATCGCGATGGGCTCCTGGTGGGCCTATTACGAGCTCGGCTGGGGCGGGTTCTGGTTCTGGGATCCGTCGGAAAACGCCTCGCTCATGCCATGGCTGGCGGGAACCGCGCTGCTGCACTCGGCCATCGTCGTGGAAAAGCGCGACACGCTGAAGGCCTGGACGATCCTGCTCGCCATCGCGGCCTTCTCCACCAGCCTGATCGGCACCTTCATCATCCGCTCCGGCCTGCTGACCAGCGTGCACTCCTTCGCCAACGATCCGGGCCGGGGCGTGCTGCTGCTGATGATCTGGGCGCTGCTGACCGGCGCGGCGATGGCGCTGTTTGCCCTGCGCGCGCCCGCCATGCGGCCGGGCGGCGCGTTCCAGACGGTCAGCCGCGAAACCGCGCTGGTGCTCAATAATATCCTGCTCTGCGTGACCCTGTTCGTCGTCATGCTGGGCACGTTCTGGCCGGCGCTGGTGGAGGTCGCGACCGGGGAGCTCGTCTCCGTCGGCCCGCCCTATTTCAACACCGTCGCCACGCCCTTCTTCGCGGCGCTCGTCCTGCTGATGGCCGTCGGAACCCTGATGCCGTGGAAGCGGGCGGATTTGCCCGTCGTGCTCGGCCGGCTGAAATGGGCGGCGGTCGCCACGCTCATCGCCGGCGCGCTGGCGCTGTGGCTGCGCGACGGCGGGCCGCTTCTGGCGCCCTTCGCGATGATGCTGGGCGCCTGGGCGGTGTTCGGCGCGCTGGCCGACCTGTTCGGCCGCATCAAGCTGTTCCGCGCCCCGCCGATCCAGAGCTGGAACCGCGCGGTGAACCTGCCGCGCGCCATGTGGGGCGGCACGCTGGCCCATGCCGGTCTCGGCGTCGCCATCATGGGCATTGTCGGCGTCTCGCTGCAGACCCAGGAACATGTGGAGGTGCTGCAGCCGGGCGAGACCATCGATATCGGCCGCGGCGCCATCGTGCGCCTGGACGGCTCGCGCGAGGAGCGGATCGCCAATTACGAGGCCCTGATCGCCGACCTGACCCTGGTGGAAAACGGCCGCGAAACCCCGCTGCGCCCTGAAGAGCGGCTCTATCCCGTCGCCGGAACCCAGACCACCGAGTCCGCCACGATCCGCCGCGGCTTTTCGGACGTCTACGCCGCCATCGGCGGGGTGCGGGGCGAAAACGGCCTGGTCATCCGCGTCTGGCGCCACCCGCTGGTCTATCTGATCTGGGGCGGCGCGATCATCATGTTCGTCGGCGGCATGGTCTCGCTCAGCGACCGCCGCTACCGCGTCGGCGCGCCGCAGCGGCAGAAGAGCCGGAAGCGCGCCGCGCCCGACCCGGCGCCCGCCGAATGATCCGCCGCGTCGCGCTCTCCGTCCTCGCCGCCTCGGCCCTGTTCGGGGCGGGCCTGTCCGGCCCGGCCTTCGCCGTCCAGCCCGAGGAGCGTCTGGACGATCCGGTGCTGGAGGCGCGCGCCCGCGAAATCTCGCGGGAGCTTCGCTGCGTGGTCTGCGCCGGCGAGGTGATCGACGAATCCAACGCCGACATCGCCCGCGATCTTCGCCTTCTGGTGCGCGAGCGCCTGGTGGCCGGCGACACCGATCAGGAGGTCCGCGACTATGTCGTGGAGCGCTACGGCGAATATGTCCTGATGCGCCCGCCCTTCTCGCCCCGCAACATCCTGCTCTGGGCCGGGCCGTTCGCCCTGCTGCTGCTCGGCGGCGGGCTGGCGGTCTATTTCATCCAGCGCCAGCGCGGCGAGGGATCGGCCGCCGCCGCGCCGCTGACGGCTGAGGAAGAGGCCGAACTCGCCCGCATCATGGCGGAAAACGCCGCGGCGACCCGCGGCTAGGCCCTATTCGGTTTCAGGAAGCGGTTCGGGCGCGCCGCTGGACGCATCCGCGCCATCGTTCTGCGCCGGCAGCTGCGCCAGCTGCTCCCGCACCACCGAATACCAGGGGTCGGACGGGCTGGAGTCTTCCAGAAGGTCGCCCCAGACCAGGCGCGCGGCGTCGAACTCGCCGTACTGCGCCATGGCGTAGCCCAGATAGAAGCGCGCCTCCGGATTGTCCGGGTCGATCTCGACCACGTCGCGGAACAGCGCGAACGCCTCGGCGTCCACCGCGCCGTCATTGGCCATCACGCGGACCTGCGCCATCTCCGACAGCAGCTCCACATTGTCCCCGCCCTCGGTCAGCTCGCGCGCCGCAGCGTATTGGCCCAGCGCCTCCTCGAACCGGCCCGAGCGCATCAGCGCCCGGCCCAGCATGACGCGGGATTCGAAATCCGCCCCGTCGCGGCGCACGCGCTGGGACAGTTCGGCGATGGCCGCCTCCAGCTGCGGGTCGGACGCGGCGGTCTGGGTCTCGCCCGCCTCCAGCCGCGCCGACAGCGGCCGGTCCGGCGCATCGGGCCGGCCGATCGCGGCATAAATGCCTGCGGCCAGCAGCGGAACCAGCAGCGCCGCCCCCGCCAGCACGCGCGCCGGCGCGGCGTCGGACGCCCGCGCCCCGGCGGCCGCGCGCTCGGCGGCCAGCATCCGGCGGCCGATCTCGGCCCGCGCGGCGGCTTCCTCCTCCGGCGACAGCAGGCCGCGCGCCACGTCGCGCTCCAGCTCGGCCAGCTGGTCGCGGTACACGGCCTGTCCGTGCGCGGCGGCGTGGGCCGGCGGCTCCATACGGCGCAGCAGCGGCCAAGCCAGCCAGGCGGCGGCCAGAAGCGCGAGCAGGACGGCGAATATATAGAACAGCGCCATGGCGGGGGTCTTGGCCGCAGCGCGGCCCCAGCGCAAGGCCCGCACGCCTCCCGGCAGATGAAATCCCCGTCAGGTCCCGCGGCCCGTCTTCATGGCAGACGCCCCAAAAACCCCACGCCGCCGTTTACGGCGGACGCCTAAAAAACCCCGCGTCGCCGCTTGCGGCGGATGCTGGAAAAACAAAGGGCGCCCGCTTGGGGCGCCCTTCGCTTTGGCTCGCTGCGCGGCCGATCAGGTGTGAACCGTCTCGCCGTGCAGATTGATGTCCAGGCCCTCGATCTCGACCTCGCGGGACACCCGCAGGCCGATCGTGACTTTCAGCACCATCAGGATGATGAAGGTCATGATCGCGCCATAGATCAGCGTGCCGAGGATGCCATAGATCTGGACCCCGATCTGGCCGGGATTGCCGTCGATCAGGCCCGCGCCGCCGCCTTCGCCCGTGATGGCGGTGGTGGCGAACACGCCGGTCAGGATCGCGCCGACAATGCCGCCGACGCCGTGAACGCCCCAGACGTCCAGCGCATCGTCGTATTTCAGCGCCTTCTTCACCGGCACCGAGGCGATGTAGCAGACCACGCCCGCGGCGATGCCGATCACCAGCGCGCCGGTCGGATCGACGAAGCCGGAGGCCGGCGTGATGGCGACCAGGCCCGCGACCGCGCCCGAAATCATGCCCAGGATGGACGGCTTTTTGGCCACCAGCCATTCGGAGAACATCCAGGCCAGCGCCGCGGCCGCCGTGGCGATCTGCGTCACCACCATGGCCATCGCCGCGCGGCTGTCCGCCGCCAGCTCCGACCCGGCGTTGAAGCCGAACCAGCCGACCCACAGCAGGGACGCGCCGATCACGCTCAGCGTCAGATTGTGCGGGGCCATGTTCTGCGTGCCATAGCCCTCGCGCTTGCCCAGCACGATGGCGGCCACCAGGCCGGCGATCCCGGCGTTGATGTGCACGACCGTGCCGCCGGCGAAGTCCAGAACCCCGGCGTCGCCCAGATAGCCGCCGCCCCACACCCAGTGACAGACCGGGGCGTAGACCAGCAGCATCCACGCGCCGGTGAACCACAGCAGGGTGGAGAATTTCATCCGGTCCGCGAACGCGCCGACGATCAGGGCCGGCGTGATGATCGCGAACGTCATCTGGAAGACCATGAACAGGGAGTCGGGGATATTGCCGCCGTCATCCAGGCCGATGCCGCGCAGCATGAAATTGTCGAACCCGCCGACAAAGGCGTTCAGGCTGCCGCCGTCCGAAAAGGCCAGGCTGTAGCCGATCACCATCCACAGGACCGTCATCAGCGCCGTGATGGCGAAACACTGGCCCAGCAGGGACAGCACGTTCTTCTTGCGGACCATGCCGCCATAGAACAGCGCCAGACCCGGAATCGTCATCAGAAGAACCAGCGCCGTCGCCGTCAGCATCCAGGCGATGTCGCCCGAATTGAAGTCCGGCGCGTCCTGCGCGAAAGCCGGTCCGGCAATGCCCAGCGCTCCGACCCCGGCCAGCGCGGCCAAACACAGCTTTACCGTTCGCCCCATTATCGTTACCCCCCGCTCACCCCTTGAGAAAAGTGTTGGACTTTAATACTAAGCCCAGCGAATGCTGCGCTGCAACAAAAACCTATGCGGCGCTTTCCTGAATTTTGTCAGCCAGCCGGCCGGGCGGTCTATGTCGGCCCCGCCGCCTCGTGATAGTTTGGTGTCCATGTCAGAAACGCTGTTGAAGTTCCACCGCATCCCTTACGGGCCGCCGGAACCCCGCGCGCCTGAAGAGCGTGTCGAGGACTTTCATGAGATCTACCGGGAATATCTGACGGCGAAGGCCGAACAGCAGGCCTCGCGCTGCTCCCAGTGCGGCATTCCGTTCTGCTCGTCCGGCTGCCCGCTCGGCAACAATATTCCGGACTGGCTCCAGCTGACCGCCGAGGGGCGTCTGAAAGAGGCCTATGAGGCCGCCGCCGCGACCAATCCGATGCCGGAGGTCTGCGGCCGCATCTGTCCCCAGGACAAGCTGTGCGAAGGCAATTGCGTGGTGGAGCGCGCCGGTTTCGGCACCATCACGATCGGCGCGGTGGAGCGCTGGATCACCGACAACGCGTTCAAGGAAGGCTGGGCCGAACCGATCCCGGTCGGCCCCGCGCGCCCCGAATCCGTGGGCATCGTGGGCGCCGGCCCGGCCGGCATGGCCGCGGCCGAGGCGCTGCGCCAGCAGGGCGTCGCCGTGACGCTGTACGACCGCTACGACCGCCTCGGCGGGCTGATGATCTACGGCATCCCGAACTTCAAGCTGGACAAGTCCCATGTCGCCCGCCGGGCCGAGCGCCTGGCCGAGGCCGGCGTGGAGTTCGTGCTGGGCTGGGAGCTCGGCCGCGACGGCGACCTCGCCTGGCTGCGCGAACGGCACGAGGCCGTGCTGCTGGCCTTCGGCGCCTATGACGCCCGCCGTCTGGACGCCCCGGGGGCCGAGGCCGCCGACACCGTGCCGGCGCTCGATTTCCTGACCGCCTCCAACCGCAAGGGTCTGGGCGATACGGTCGAGGAATTCGAATCCGGAAAGCTGAACGCCGAGGGCAAGCGCGTCGTGGTCGTGGGCGGCGGCGACACCGCCATGGACTGCGTGCGCACCGCGATCCGCCAGGACGCCTCGCGCGTCGTCTGCCTGTACCGCCGCGACCGGGAAAACATGCCGGGCTCGGCCCGCGAGGTGAAGTCCGCCGAGGCCGAAGGCGTTGAATTCGAATGGCTTTCCCTGCCCGAGTCGCTGAAGCGGCATGAGGGGAAATACGACATCGCGGTGGCCCGCATGCGGCTGGGCGAACCCGGCCCCGACGGCCGCCGCCAGCCGGAGAAGGTTCCGGACGCCTCGGAGCTTCTGGAGGCCGATCTGCTGATCGAGGCGCTGGGCTTCACCCCCGAAAACGCCAGCACGCTGGCCGGCGCGCCTTCGATCGCGATCAATCGCTGGGGCGCGGTGGAGACCGACCCGGCGACCCTGATGACCAGCGAGCCCGGCGTCTTCGCCGCCGGCGACCTGGCGCGCGGCGCCTCGCTCGTCGTGTGGGCCCTGCGCGACGCCCTGACCGCGGCGCGCGGCATCACGTCCTGGCTGGACGCTCAGAAACAGGCGGCGGCATGACGATGAAAAACTCCGCTTTCGGCCCCAACGGGGCTCCCGAAGCCCAGGGTCTGTACGACCCGTCCTTCGAGCATGACGCCTGCGGCGTCGGCGTCGTCGCCGCCACCGACGGCAAGCCGCGGCGGGAGATTGTCGAGCTCGGCGTGAAGGGCCTGGCGGCCGTCGCGCACCGCGGCGCCTTCGCCGCCGACGGCGATTCCGCCGACGGCGCCGGCATCCGCCTGTCCATCGACCACGAATTCTTCCGCAAGCAGGCGGCCCGCATGGGCCACGACACCGATGGCGTGACCATGGGCGTCGGCATGCTGTTCCTGCCGCGCCGCGACACCGGCGCGCTGGAGCAGGCGCGCATGATCGTCGAGTCTGAGATGGTCCGCGCCGGCATGTTCATCTTCGGCTGGCGCGCGGTGCCGCTGGACACCTCCGTCCTCGGCGCCCATGCGCGCGAGGTGCGCCCGCAGATCGAGCAGATCCTGTTCCGCGACCATTCCGGCCAGCGCGAAGAGGGCGAGCTGGAGCGCGTCCTGTATCTGGCCCGCCGCCGGATCGAGCAGCGCGCCCAGCGCGAGGGCCTGGCGGAGCTTTATGTCTGCTCCCTGTCCACCCGCGACGTGGTCTACAAGGGCATGTTCCGCTGCGAGCGGATCAGCGCCTTCTATCCGGACCTGAAGGACGGCGGGATGGCGGCGGATTTCGCCATCTTCCACCAGCGCTATTCGACCAACACCTTCCCGCAATGGCGCCTGGCCCAGCCGTTCCGGATGCTGGCCCATAACGGCGAGATCAACACGCTGAAGGCCAATATCAACTGGATGCGGAGCCACGAGATCCGCATGGCCAGCGAGGCGTTCGGCGACGAGCATGAGGCCGTGAAGCCGGTGATCCAGCGCGGATCGTCGGACTCCGCCGCGCTCGACCAGACCTTCGAGCTGCTGGTCCGCGCCGGGCGCAGCGCGCCGATGGCCAAGGCCCTGCTGATCCCGGAAGCCTGGTCCAAGCGCGCCGGCCTGCTGCCGGACTCCACGCGCGCCATGTACGCCTATTGCAACGCGGTGATGGAGCCGTGGGACGGCCCGGCTGCGGTCGTGGCCTGCGACGGCCGCTGGCTGGTCGGCGGTCTGGACCGCAACGGCCTGCGCCCGCTGCGCTACGCCTTGACCAATGACGGCCTGCTGCTGGCCGGCTCCGAGGCCGGCATGTTCGGCATGGACGAGGACCGCATCGCCGAGCGCGGGGCCGTCGGCCCGGGCCGGATGATCGCCGTGGACCTCGCCGAGGGCCGCTTCTATCGCGAACAGGAAATCGACCAGAAACTGGCCGACGCGCACCCCTATGCCGACTGGCTGAGCCATGTCCGCAAGCTGGACGACGAGATCGGCGGCGGCGGCGAGGCCCGGTCGCTGGGCGAGGAAGAGCTGCTGCGCCGCCAGACCGCCATCGCGCTGACGCGCGAGGACATGGAGAAAATCCTCCGTCCGATGGCGGAGACCGGCAAGGAAGCCGTCGGCTCCATGGGCGACGACAGCCCACTGGCCGTGCTGTCCGACCAGGACCGGCCGCTGGCCCATTTCTTCCGCCAGAATTTCAGCCAGGTCACCAACCCGCCGATCGACTATCTGCGGGAAGACCGGGTGATGAGCCTGAAGACCCGGTTCAAGAATCTCGGCAACATCCTGGCCGAGGACGAGACCCAGACCGACGTCTTCACGCTGGAAAGCCCGTTCCTGACCAACGGCATGTACGACCGCCTGCGCGCCGCTTTGGGCGATGCGGCGGCGGAGGTCGACTGCGTCTTCGAACTGAGCGTCGGCGAAACCCAGAGCGGCGCCAGCCTCAAAGCCGCCCTCACCCGCCTGTGCGACGAGGCCGCCGAGGCCGTGCGCGGCGGGGCGGAGCACGTCTTCCTGACCGACGAGCGTCAGGGCCCGGGCGCGCCCGCCATCCCGATGGCGCTGGCGGTCAGCGCCGTGCACACCTGCCTGACCCGCGCGGGCCTGCGCACCTATTGCTCGCTGAACGCGCGCGCGTCGGACGTGATGGACCCGCATTCGGCCGCCGTGCTGATCGGCGCCGGCGCCACGACCGTGAACCCGTATCTGGCGCTGGAAAGCCTCGCCGAGCGGTTCGAGGCCGGCGTGTTCAAGGCGAAGTCGCTGGACGAGGCGACCCAGAACTATAAAGGCGCGCTGGAAGGCGGCCTGCTGAAGATCATGTCCAAGATGGGCATCTCGATCGTCAGCTCCTATCGCGGCGGCCTGATGTTCGAGGCGCTGGGCCTGTCCCGCGCTTTGGTCGACGAATTCTTCCCCGGCGTGCCCTCGCGGATTTCCGGCGTCGGCCTGAAATCGCTGGAGCGCAAGCAGGCCCGGCGCAACAACCTGGCCTGGATCGAACAGCCCAGGCCTTTGCCCGCCGGCGGCTTCTACAATGTCCGCGCGCGCGGCGAGCGCCACGCGCTGGACGCCAAGATGGTCGCGACGCTGCAGCGCGCCGCGCGCCTGAACGACCAGAGCGCGTTCGACGAATACGAGGCGATGAACGGCGCGCGCGCGCCGGTCGCCCTGCGCGACCTGATGGAGATGCGCCCGCTCGGCGATCCGATTCCGCTGGAGGAAGTGGAGTCCGCCGCCGACATCGTGAAGCGCTTCATCACCCCCGGCATGTCGCTGGGCGCGCTGTCGCCGGAGGCGCACGGCACGCTGAACATCGCCATGAACCGCCTCGGCGCGCGCAGCGTCAGCGGCGAGGGCGGCGAGGATCACGCCCGCTACAAGCTGATGCCGAACGGCGACGACGCCAATTCGCGCGTCAAGCAGATCGCCTCGGGCCGGTTCGGCGTCACCGCCGAATATCTGAACAAGTGCGAGGAAGTGGAGATCAAGGTCGCCCAGGGCGCCAAGCCCGGCGAGGGCGGCCAGCTGCCCGGCTTCAAGGTCAACGCCTATATCGCCGGCCTGCGCCACGCCACGCCCGGCCAGACCCTGATCAGCCCGCCGCCGCACCACGACATCTATTCGATCGAGGATCTGGCCCAGCTCATCTACGACCTGAAGCAGATCAATCCGGAATGCCGCGTCACCGTGAAGCTGGTGGCCAGCGCCGGGGTCGGCACGGTCGCGGCCGGCGTCGCCAAGGCGAAGGCCGACTCCATCCTGATCGCCGGCAATGTCGGCGGCACCGGGGCCAGCCCGCAGACCTCTATCAAGTTCGCCGGCGCGCCGTGGGAGCTCGGCCTGGCCGAAGCGCACCAGACGCTGTCGCTGAACAATCTGCGCACCTCGGTCCGCCTGCGCACCGACGGCGGCCTGCGCACCGGGCGCGACATCGTCATGGCCGCGATGCTGGGGGCGGAGGAATACGGCATCGGCACGATCAGCCTGGTCGTGCTGGGCTGCCTGATGGTCCGCCAGTGCCACTCCAACACCTGCCCGGTCGGGGTCTGCACCCAGGACGAGCAGCTGCGCCAGCATTTCACCGGCCAGGCCGATCACGTCGTCAATTTCATGACGATGATGGCCGAGAGCGTGCGCAAGCACCTGGCCTCGCTCGGCGCCCGCCGCCTGACCGACATCATCGGCCGGTCCGACCTGCTGGCCCAGGTCTCGCGCGGTCCGAACCATCTGGACGATCTGGACCTCAACCTGCTGCTCTACTCCACCGCGGGCGTGGACTCCCCGTCCGCGCCGCCGGCCCGCCGCAGCGTGCCGGAAACGCTGGACGACGAGGTGATGGACCAGGCCGAGAAGCTGCTGGAAACCGGCCAGCCGCTGACCATCCGCACCTCCATCAACACGCTGCACCGCACCGCCGGGGCGCATCTGTCCAGCCGCATCGTCCGCCGCTTCGGCCCGGACGGTCTGGCCGACGGCGCCCTGACGCTGGAGCTGGACGGCTCGGCCGGCCAGTCGCTGGGCGCCTTCGGCGCCAAGGGCCTGAAGATCAGCCTGACCGGCGAGGCCAACGACTATGTCGGCAAGGGCCTGTCCGGCGCGCACATCACCGTGCGGCCCTCGCATTATGAAAGCGCCGCCTCCCCGGCCCTAGTCGGCAACGCCTGCCTCTACGGCGCCACGTCCGGCGCGCTGTTCGTCGCCGGCCGCGCCGGCGGCCGCTTCGGCGTCCGCAATTCCGGCGCGACCGCGGTGGTCGAGGGCTGCGGCGCGCATGGCTGCGAATACATGACGGGCGGCGAAGTCGTCCTGCTGGGCTCGGTCGGCGACAATTTCGCCGCCGGCATGACCGGCGGGCGCGCCTTCGTCTACGACCCGGGCGCGCGCCTGTCGGCGGTGATCAATCCGGATACGGTGAAGACCGTGGCGCTGGACGACGCGGCGCTGGCGGCGTGCAAGTCGCTGATCGAAACGCACGCGCTGGAGACCGGCTCGCATCTGGCCCGCTCCATCCTGAAGTCCTGGGACGTGGAGGCCGAGCATTTCGTACTGGTCGTTCCGGCCGCCGCGCCCGTGGAGCCCGCCGCCGCGGACAGCCCGCCGCCCGCCGCCATCCCGGCCCAGCGGCAGGAGTCCGACGAGGACGTGCGCTAGGGCGCCTCTCCGCCCCCGCATCGCCGCATATCGCAAACCGGTCTGCGCGCTGGACAGACAGGCCCGGAGGGGCTTGTCTGGGCGGCCGGCCGGACTTCTGCGCGTTCCCGGACCGGTTCGTCTACAAGACGTTCAACAACAATAAGCGTGGAGGGAGAGATGGCTCCGGGGAGTGAAGCCGCCCAGATGGTGGCGGATGAGAATGAGGAACAGCCGGCGGAAAATTTCCGCTTTTACGATAACCGTCAGAAATATTTGATGTTTGTGCACACCTGCAGCGAGAAGCAGGTGGTCGCCGACCGCGTCTCGGCGGAGCTGGACCGGGTGAAGCCAAAGCCCCCGGCCCTGCGCGTTTTCGACGCCGGCATGGGCGACGGCACCGTATTGACCCGGGTCATGCGGACCATGCACCAGCGCCACCCGCGCATGCCGTTCTATATCGCGGGCAAGGAAATCAGCCTGGAGGACGTCCGGCTGACCCTGGAAAAAATGCCGGACCGCTTCTACGAGCACCCGGCCACGGTCCTGGTCGTGACCAATCTGAACTATGCCGACGCGCCCTGGATGACGCCCTCGGCGGACGAGCAGAAATCCCGCACCCTCTGGAAAGAGGTCAAGCTGAAGGGCGAGACCTCCGCCGAATTCGACTCCCAGATCACCGATCTGGAGGAATTCCTGGCGGAGAACTGGCGCACCACGCCCAGCCCCAAGACCGGCAACCCGATCTATGAGCGGCCCGTCGTGCTGGTCATCTATCGCGAGGATTGCGAGTTCCTGCTGCACTCCATCGTGCCGAAGAAGGAGACGGTGACCGCCGGCTACGACCTGGTCATGGCCTCCCAGCCCTATCGCGCCCGCGCCTCGGCCAAGTTCAAGGCCTCGCGCGTGATCGCGCCGCTGGCGCGCAGTCTTGCGCCCGGCGGACGGCTGATGGGCATCCAGTCCTGCGGCGGCGACCCGGCGCTGGAGATCATCCAGAAGGTCTGGCCGAGCGAGAATCCGTTCGGCGACGACCGGCACGCATTGCTGGAAGCCACCCGCGAGGCGCTGGGCCAGGAGGCGAGACAATTCGACTTCCTTGCAGGCAATGACGCGGAGTCCCGCTTCTGCTACGAGATGCACACGCTGCCCGGCGAAATCGACCCCGACGGGGCGCAGGGCGGCATCGGTACATCAACCCTGTTCGCGGCGTGGAACGACGCCGCCTACGTAGCCCAGATCGAAGATGAACGTTTGACCGACGCCATGACAAGCGACGCCTATTTGCGCGGCACCGCAGAGGTGCTGCGCAAGCATGGCGGGCTCTGGTTCAATGACGAAGGCTACGTGATCGCCCGGAAGGAGAAGTGAAAGCATTATGAGTAAGTCCAAGGTGAGCGAGCTGCTGGCGAATTCGTCCTTTGAAGTGACGCAGCACGCGACCGACGCGATCGGCAAGTCCAAGGAAGTCATCGAACCCGGGACGGAGATCTATATCGCCCACATCCCGGGCACGCCCTATGACGGCGTGATCACCGAGGCCGGACGCGTCCGGCGGCACGGCTTCATCCCCGTGCCGCACCTTGTGGCGCGCAATGCGCCCTCGCCGGCGGCGTTCGACGATTTCGTCAAGGCGCTGATCGACGAGGCCCAGATCGACCGGGCGCTGTGCCTGGCCGGCGACGTGGACTCCCCGCGCGGCGACTGGATCGGCGCGCTGGACGTCCTGAAGAGCGGCACGATGCAGAAATACGGCATCACCGACGTGCGCATCTCCGCCTATCCGGAAGGCCACCCCAAGGTGCCGACCGAAGTGCTGGACCAGGCGCTGCGCGACAAGGTGAAGCTCTGCAAGGAGACGGGGCTCGACGCCACGATCACCAGCCAGTTCGCGTTCGAGGCCAAGCCGGTGGTGGAGCGTATCCGCGAAATCCGCGGCGAAGGCATCGACAACAAGATGCGCGTCGGCATCTGCGGCCCGGCCAGCGTCACCAATCTGCTGAAATACGCGGTGAAGTGCGGCGTCGGCAATTCGCTGAAGGCGCTGCGCCGTCCCGAAATGCTCGCCAACCTGCTGACCAAGGTGGACGCCACGGACATCGTGAAGGCGGTGGCCGAGGACGCCGAGGCCCGCGGCGACGAGAACATTATCGGCTTCCACTTCTTCTCCTTCGGCGGCCTGCTGGCCAGCACGAAGTGGGCGAAGGAAGGCGCGGCGACCGGCCTCGCCTAGGGCCCGCCGCGATCTGTTAAAGTCTGCGGGCCGGCGCATGCGCCGGCCCGTTTCGTTTGGAGCCCGCGATGAAGATCGACCGCCTGGACCATGTGAACATCCACACCGACCGGCTGGATGAAACGGTCCGCTTCTATGAAGACGTCATGGGCCTCACCAAAGGCCTCGCCCCCGGCCTCGACCTCGAAATGACCGCCTGGATGTTCGACGGCGACCGCGCGCTGATCCATCTGGGCATGGCCGGCTCGATCCTGGGCGAGGCGAAGAAAGACAGCCCCGCCGGCGCGCCTCCAGCTCCCCCGCCGGGCAGCGGCGCGGTCCACCACGTCGCCTTCAACTGCCGCGACTACGACGCGATGATCGACCGGCTGGAGCGTCTGGGCGTTCCGAAACAGACCAATTATGTCGAGGCCGTCGACCTGAAACAGATCTTCATCCACGACCCCAACGGCGTGATGCTGGAGCTGAATTTCTTCGGCGACGCCTCCGCCTAGGCGGCGCTCGTCCTAGGCCGGAAAATCGCGCACCGGGTCCATGCCGTTCCAGTCCTGCGCCGCGCGGAACATCGCGCCGAACGTCTCGTCCATGCCGGGCGTCGCCTCGATCAGCTCGATAAAGCCGGGCGCCGCGCCCTTCATGTCGATATAGGCCACCGTCCCGCCGGTCGGCACGCCCAGGCGGAAGGCCACCTCGAATCCGCGCGCCTCGTACAGCTCCACATCGTGCGGGAAATTCGTCGTCGCCTTGCCGAAATGGTGAAAGCCGTATCCCCGCGCCGCGACCGTCTCGCCATAGACGCTGGGCACGTCCGGCGTCAGCTCCTGGATCAGCTCGATCTGCATATGGCCGGCAAAGCTCATGGCGATGGCCACGTCCGTCGTCGTCGGCCGGCCGCGATAATGCGGATCGACGCCGGTGAAATGCTCCAGCAGGAACCACGGCCCGACATTCATATTGTCGATCCAGCTAGTCATCGCCGCCCGGATATCGGGCACGACATAGGCCATCTGGATGATCCCGTTATCCGGCTGGCCGAACGACAGAATGGTCATCGCGCGCCTCCCCTCGCCTAGAAAAGCTGCATCGCCCGCTTGGCGGTCTCGAACACGCCCCAGGCCAGCGGGATCATCACGAACAGCCAGAAGCCGAACAGTTTCAGCCCGCCGCCGGAGTTTGCCCCTTCGCTCATCCCCGCCTCCTCACGCATTGGCCGGCGCGCTGTCCGCCGGCAGATAGTTGCGCTCCGCCACCGCGCGGATCGCGAGGTTACAGACCAGCCCCACGGCCAGCAGCCCGGCCATCACATACATGGTCAGCGAATAGGCCTGCGCCGGCGGCACGCCGGAAGCGATCTGCGCCTCGCGCAGATAGTTCACCAGAACCGGCCCCAGAACCCCGGCCACCGACCATGCCGTCAGCAGCCGCCCATGGATCGCGCCGACATAATCGGTGCCGAACAGATCGCGCAGATAGGCCGGCACGGTCGCGAACCCGCCGCCATACATGGTCAGGATGACCAGATAGGCGATCACGAACGGCGCCACGCCCCACCCGGCCAGCGTCGGCACCGCCGCGTACAGCAGCAGGCCCAGGATGAAGAAGGTCGAATAGGTCGCCTTCCGCCCGATCACGTCGGACAGCGACGCCCAGAAGAACCGCCCCAGCATATTGGCCAGGCTCAGCAGGCCGACGAACCCGGCCGCCGCCGCCGCGCTGACCCCCACCATTTCCTGGCTCATCACGCTGGCCTGGCCCAGCACGCCGATCCCGGCGGTGACGTTCAGGCACAGCACCGCCCAGACCAGCCAGAAGGCGCGCGTGCGGATCGCGACATCGACATGCACGTTGCGCGTGGTCTGCAGGCGGCGCGGCGCGGCCGGCGCGGTCCATCCCGCGGGCGACCAGCCCTCGGCCGGCACCCGCACCGCGAACGCGCCCACCATCATGAAGACCAGATAGATCAGCCCCATCGTCACGAACGTCGCCGCCACGCCGACGCTGCCCGGCCCGGAAAACGCGTTCATCAGGTTCACGGCCAGCGGGCTGCCGATCATCGCGCCGCCGCCGAACCCCATGATGGCCAGCCCCGTGGCCATGCCCGGCCGGTCGGGAAACCAGCGGATCAGCGTTTTGACGGGGGAGATATAGCCCAGCCCCAGCCCGATCCCGCCCAGCACGCCATAGCCAAAATAGACCAGCCACAGATTGTGAACCGCCGCCCCCGCGCCGGCGACCAGAAAGCCCCCGGCCCAGAACAGCGCCGCCACGAACATGCCCTTGCGCGGCCCCACCCGCTCCAGCCAGCGCCCGGCCGTCGCCGCCGTCAGGCCCAGAACCGCGATGGCGATGGAGAAAATCCAGCCCAGCGTCGCCAGCGACCAGTCGCCGGGCGCGGGCTCGCTAATCCCGATCAGCCGGGTCATCGGGTCGTTGAACACGCTGAAGGCGTAGACCTGGCCGATCGCCAGATGGATGCACAGGGCGCAGGGCGGGATCAGCCAGCGATTATAGCCCGCCGGCGCAATCGTCCGGCTGCGGTCCAGAAACCCCGCCATTCCATCTCTCCCCGTGTCTGTCCGGCCTCTGACGGGCACTCTTGAGGCCAGCCTAGATGTTCCCCGGAAATTGCGCAGCAATTATCCGGGGCCCAGAATCAGCGCGCCCGAACACTCCAGCTCTCCCTCACCCTGAGGGCCCGCTCGCGGGCGTCTCGAAGGGTGGCTCCAGCTGGCAAATCCTCTCAGCCTGTTCCCCAGAAAGGCATCGGGGAAATGCGGGGAACTCCGCAATCTCATCCCCCACCCAGCCAACGGCCCCATACTCCGGCCCGGCTTCGCGGATGAGGGAAGATGGCCACTCACCGTTTCCGCGAAGCGAGCGTGGCGCGTCCGCGCCTGCGGCTGTGAGGGCCGCGGGCTCCGGCGCGGCCTTCGGGGAGGCGGGCGGCACTAAACGCCAGACCGCGCCAAATCCCCGGATTGGAAACGC
>CAJXKJ010000003.1 GCA_913055605.1 uncultured Euryhalocaulis sp.
CCAGCGTGCCCGACCAGGCGCCCGGCGCCGGGTGGACGGTCAGGCCCGCCGGCTTGTCGATCACGATCAGGTCGGAATCCTCGAACAGGATATTGAGCGGGATGTCCTCCGGCTTCGGCTCGGCGGCGCGCGGGGCGGGGACCGAAAGCGCATAGACCACGCCCGCGCGGACCTTGGCCGACGGGTCGGTCAGGGCGGCTCCGTCCGCCATCAGGGCCCCGTCCTCCACCAGCGCCTTCACGCGGGAGCGGGACAGATCCTCCCACGCCTCGGACAGGAAGCGGTCCAGGCGCTCGCCGTCCTGGTCTTCCTCCGGGGTGATTTCGCGAATGTCGGGTTCGCCGCTCATGGCGCCGTTCTAGTGCGGCGCGCGGCTTTGGAAAGCGCAACGCGTGCGTCCGTCAGGCGCCGGAGCGCGCCCGACCCGTTGCGTTATGGTTAACGGGCGGGTCACGAAAGCTTCGCCCCTGCGTCATCGCCGCGACGCCGAACCCTCTTAGCAGGCGCACCAAACAAAGGTCGCTAACGGGGGCATTCGATGATTTTCGCACACGGCCCTTCGGGCTATTTGCTGGGTCGGATCGCGGGGCGGAAGCTGCCCGGCGTCCCGCTATGGCCAGCGGTTCTGGGCGCTTATGCGCCGGATTTCGACGTCCCGTATTTCGCCCTGTTCGGTCCGCCGGTGGCGGATCACCACTACTGGTCGCCGCTGCACTGGCCGCTGTTCTGGGCGGCGCTGGCCATCCCCCTGCTGATCTGGGCGCGCGCCAGGGGGCCGCGGGCGACGACCGCCAGCCTGATCTTCCTGGCGGGCGTCATCCTGCATTTCTGCCTCGACACCATGACCTGGTACATCCACTGGGGCGCGCCGTTCACCATGGTGGGCTTCAAGCTGAGCGATCCGACGACGGTGCACCGGCCCTGGCCGTGGAATTTCCTGACGCACTGGACGATGGGGCTGGAGGCTTCGATCTGCCTCGCGGCGGTCTGGCTGCGGGTGACGCTGGACGGACGGCTGTTGCCCGCACGCTGGGGCGCGCGCCGTCTGCGCGCCTGGATGCGGGCGCGGCGCAGCGGCGGGGCGTTCGGCCGAGCGACCGCTTAAGCCACCGGGCCTAGAGCTTCGCGAAGGCAAGGCCGGCGCGGGTCATCGCCGCGCGCAGCGTCGCCATCGCGTTCGGACCCATTCCGTGCAGGGCGGCGGTGTCCGCCTCGCTGCGCTGGGCGAGGTCTTCCAGTGTGGAGATATCCGCCGCCGCGAGCGCCCGGCGGGCCGGCGCCGCCAGTTTCGGCAGCGCCGTCACGCCTAAGCCTGGCGGGCCAGCAGCAGGAAGCGCTCGCGCAGTTCCGGGTCGTCGCGGAAGGCCCCGCAGAATTTTGTGGTGATCGTCGAAACTTCGGGGTGATGCACGCCGCGCGTGGTCATGCATTCGTGCTTGGCGTCGATATAGACCGCCACGCCGCGCGGTTTCAGCGTCCGGGTGATGCAGTCGGCGATCTGGCTGGTCATCGTTTCCTGCGTCTGCAGGCGCTTGGCGAAGATTTCCACCACGCGGGCGATCTTGGAGATGCCGACGACGCGCTCGCTGGGCAGATAGGCGACATAGGCCTTGCCGATAAAGGGCGCGATATGGTGCTCGCAGTGCGACTCCACCTCGATGCCGCGCAGCATGACCAGATCGTCATAGCCGTGCACGTCCTCGAAGGTGCGGCTCAGCTCCGCTTCCGGGTCGGCGCGATAGCCGGAGAACCATTCCTCATAGGCCTTCACCACGCGCTTGGGCGTGTCGAGCAGGCCTTCGCGGTCCGGGTCGTCCCCGGCCCAGGCGATCAGCGTGCGCACGGCGGCTTCGGCCTCCTCGCGCGAGGGGCGGTCCGAAGCGGCGTTGGCCGCTCCACGGGAGAGCGAGGCGATTGCATCCATTAGGGGATGATCCTTTCGTTGTCGGGCCCGGCCGATTTCCCCAGCCTGCGCTGGTTTGGGGCCGGGAAAGTGCCGGTTTCCGGATCGAACGCGCCGCGTCCGCGTCTGCGGGGCGGCGTTTTCGGACTGTCACGCGCTAGATAGTCGCTTTGGCGTCATAATTCCATACGCCCGGGCTGCGCGGTGTTTATCCGGTAACCGGTCCGCACTATGAGGGCGGAATGCCGCTTCGCTTCACCGATACGATGGCGCGCGAAAAGCGCGAGTTCACGCCCGCCGACCCGAAACGGGTGACGATGTATGCGTGCGGGCCGACGGTCTATTCCTACGCCCATATCGGCAATGCGCGCCCGGCGGTGGCGTTCGACGTGCTGTTCCGCCTGCTGCGCCGGACCTATGGCGAAGGGGCCGTGGTCTATGCGCGCAACCTGACCGATATCGACGACAAGATCATCGCCGCGTCGAAGGAGACCGGCGAGGACTGGCGCGCGATCACCGAGCGGTTCGCGCAGATCTATCGCGACGACACCGCGGCGCTGAACGTGCTGCCGGTGACGCACGAGCCGCTGGCCACCGCGCATATCCCGGACATGGTGGCGCTGATCGGCCGCCTGATCGAATCCGGCCACGCCTATGCGGCGGAGGGGCATGTCCTGTTCTCCGTGACCGCGTTCGACGGCTATGGCGGCCTGTCGCGGCGCAACCGCGACGACATGATCGCCGGCGCCCGCGTCGAAGTCGCGCCCTACAAGAAAGACCCGGCCGATTTCGTGCTGTGGAAGCCGGCCAAGCCCGGCGAGCCGGCCTGGGACAGCCCGTGGGGGCAGGGGCGGCCCGGATGGCATCTGGAATGCTCCGCCATGATCGAGACGGTGCTGGGCGAGACGATCGACATCCACGCCGGCGGGCAGGATCTGATCTTCCCGCACCACGAGAACGAGATCGCGCAGAGCTGCTGCGCCCATGGCGGCGCGCCGCTGGCGCGGGTCTGGCTGCATAACGGCTTCCTGTCGATGGACGCCGAGAAGATGTCCAAGAGCCTCGGCAATGTGAAACTGGTTCACGAGCTGCTGGAGCATTGGGACGGCGAGGTGCTGCGCTGGGCGCTGCTGAGCGCCCATTACCGCCAGCCGCTGGACTGGACCGACGCGCTGCTGGAGCAGTCCAGGACCGCGCTCGACCGCGCCTATACGGCGCTGCGCCGGCTGAAGGACGTGACGCCGGCCGGGGGCGTGACGGCGGACGGCGTGATCGCGGCGCTGGAGGACGATCTGAACACGCCGCAGGCCTTCGCCGAGTTCGCGGCGTTGGTCGGGGCGGCCAACACCGCGTCCGGAGACGAGATGGCGGCGGCCAAGGCGCGCCTGCTGGACGCCGGCGCGGCGCTCGGCCTGCTGCAGCGCGATGCGGAGGCCTGGTTCACCGGCGGCGACGGCGACGGGCCGGCGGCCGAGGAGATCGAAGCCCTGATCCAGAAGCGCAAGGACGCGCGCGCGGCGAAGGATTTCGCGGAGGCCGACCGGATCCGCGACGATCTGGCGGACAAGGGGGTGATCCTGGAGGACGGGCCCGGCGGCACGAGCTGGAAGCGCGCCTGATTTCTGTCTGTGAGAGGGCTGAGACCCGCGGCCGTCAGCTGCCGCAGGCCAAGAGGGGATTGCGGGCCCTCCTGGCCTGCGGCTGGCGACGGGGAGAAGATCATCGCCATGGCGCATTCTTGGGGGAAGGCGCGCCAGCCGTGGGGGTCGGCGGGAGCTCGGTTAGTTTGCTGCACCCCCGCCACCGGCGCTTGTAGCGCCCGGCCTCTAAGTCCGCGTTTCGAGTCGTTTGGCAATTTGTCCACAGCTCTTACCCGGGCGTTAACGATAGCGGCCCCGGGCGTGGCGGCGGGCCGCGCAAGCCCTTATATGCAAAGGCGATGAGCGACGATCTCTACAGTATCGACCTGCTGACCCTCGCGGCCGGGATTCCGCGGCTAGGCGCGCTGGACGCCCCGGACGCGACATCGCGCAAGGTGTCCAAGCTCTGCGGCTCCTGGCTGGAGCTGGACCTGGACATGGCGCCGGGGCCGGACGGGGAGGCGGTCGTGGCCGACGCCGCGGTGCGGCTGCAGGCCTGCGCGCTGGGCCAGGCGTCCGCGGCGGTGCTGATGGCCAATATCGTCGGGGCGAGCGCGGACGAGCTGGAAGCCGGGCGCGACGCCCTGAAAGCCATGCTGAAAGAGGGGGGGCCGGCACCGGAGGGCCGGTTCGCCGGACTTTCGGCGCTGGCCGAGGTGCGAAACTATCCCCAGCGCCACGCCTCCACCCTGCTGGCGTTCGAGGCGGCGGCGGAGGCGGCGCGGCGCGCGGCCGGCTGAAACGGCGGGTCTTTCCCGCCTATCCCCTGAATCGGCCATGGATTTTCGCCGCCGGGGGGTTCAGAACGGACAGTGAAGGCAGGCGGTTGGAGCGGGGTCCCGGCCCCGCTAAAAGCGTCCGGGAATCAGGGAACCCCATCATGTCCGTGCGGGATCGCGCCCTTCTGGCGCTTCTCAAGACTTACAAGCTGACCGCATCGCCGGTGTTCACGGCGCTGGGCGCGCGCTGCCGCCATAGCCCGACCTGCAGCGAATACGCGGTGGAGGCGGTGCGCCGCCATGGCTGGATGCGCGGCGGCGCCATGGGCGCCGGCCGGCTGCTGCGCTGCCGCCCGGGCGGCACACATGGATACGACCCGGTCCCGCCGGCGGCGGGAGACGCGAGAAACGCGAGAGACCCAGGGGACGCAGGGGGCGCGCGTCATGCCTGAGATCCGGTTTCCGGACGGGGCCGCACGCAGTTTTCCCGACGGCGTGACGGGCCTGGACATCGCCGAGTCGATCTCCAAATCGCTGGCCAAGAAGGCGCTGGCGGTGGAGCTGGACGGCGAGCTGCGTGACCTGACCCGGCCGATCGAGACCGGCGGGGCGATCCGCATCATCACCGCCAAGGACCCGGAAGGCCTGGACCTGCTGCGCCATGACGCCGCGCATGTTCTGGCGCAGGCGGTGCAGGAGCTGTTCCCCGGCACCCAGGTGACGATCGGCCCGACCATCGAGGACGGCTTCTATTACGATTTCGCCCGGGACGAGCCGTTCTCCACCGAGGATTTCGAAAAGATCGAAAAGCGCATGGCCGAGATCGTCGACCGCGACGATCCGCTGGTGCGCGAGGTGTGGGAGCGGGACGCCGCCATCGCCCACTTCAAATCGGTCGGCGAGCATTACAAGGCCGAGCTGATCGAGGGCCTGCCCGAAAGCGAGACGATCACCGTCTACCGCCAGGGCGACTGGCTGGATCTGTGCCGGGGGCCGCATCTGCCCTCCACCGGCAAACTGCCCAAGGCGTTCAAGCTGACCAAGCTGGCCGGGGCCTATTGGCGTGGCGATCCCCGGAACCCGATGCTGCAGCGGATCTATGGAACCGCCTGGGCCGACGAGAAGGATCTGAAGGCCTATCTGCAGCGGGTCGAGGAAGCCGAGAAGCGCGACCACCGCCGGCTGGGCCGGGAGCTGGAGCTGTTCCATCTGCAGCCCGAGGCGCAGGGGTCGGTCTTCTGGCACCCGAAGGGTTTTCTCGTGTGGCGGGCGCTGGAGGGCTATATCCGCCGCCAGCAGGACGCGTTCGGCTATGTCGAGGTGAAGACGCCGCAGCTGCTGGACTCCAAATTCTGGGAGCAGTCCGGCCACTGGTCGAAATTCCGCGAGAACATGTTCGTGGTGCCCGACGAAATCCCCTCCACCGAGGAGGAGGGGCCGGTCCTGACCGGGGAGTCGGACCTGATGGCGCTGAAGCCGATGAACTGTCCGGCGCACATCCAGATCTTCAAACAGGGCGTGAAATCCTATCGCGACCTGCCGATCCGGATGGCGGAGTTCGGCTGCTGCCACCGCAACGAGGCGCATGGCGCGCTGCACGGCCTGCTGCGCGTGCGCCAGATGACCCAGGACGACGCGCACATCTTCTGCCGCGACGATCAGGTCGTGGACGAGACCCGTCTGTTCCTGGAGATGTTCAAGACCGTCTATGACGATTTCGGCCTGACCGACATTCGCTATTATTTGGCCACGCGCCCGGAGATGCGGGCCGGGGACGACGCGACCTGGGACCGGGCCGAGGCGAGCCTGGCCGAGGCGCTGACCGCCGCGGGGCTGGAGTTCGAATACGCCGAGGGCGAGGGCGCGTTCTATGGCCCGAAGCTGGAATTCCACCTGACCGACGCGATCGGACGGACCTGGCAGGTCGGCACGCTGCAGCTGGATTACGTGCTGCCCGAGCGGCTGGACGCGGCCTATGTCGGCGAGGACGGGCAGAAGCACCGCCCCGTCATGCTGCACCGCGCGGTGTTCGGCACGTTCGAACGCTTTATCGGCCTGCTGGTCGAAAACTATGCGGGCGCCTTCCCGCTGTGGCTGGCGCCGGTGCAGGTCGTGGTCGCCACGATCACCGACGACGCGGCGGCGTATGCGGAGGAGGCGGCCGCCGTGCTGCGCGCGGCGGGCCTGCGCGCCGAGGCGGACCTGCGCAACGAGAAGATCAATTACAAGGTGCGCGAGCACAGCGCCGCCAAGGTCCCGCTGATCGCGGTGGTCGGAAAGCGCGAGGCGGAGGAGCGCACGCTGGCCCTGCGCCGCTTCGGCGAGGGCGGCAACAAGCAGGAGATCGTGGCGCTGGACGACGCCGCAGCGGCGCTGGGCGCGGAGGCGCTGGCCCCCGACCTTGCCCGCGCGGCGCGCGAGACCGCCGGCTGACATGATCCCGCCCGCCCAAGCCCCGCTCGCCGGACGGCGGGCCGCAATCGGGCTGAGTTTCGCGTTCATCCTGGCCGCGCCGGTGGTCTATGCCGGCGCCATCGGCATGGCGGCCTTGGTGTCGCTGGCCGCGCTGATCGCCTTTCCGCGCCCGGCGCTGTGGGGCCGTCTGGCGCCGCCGTCGCCGGGCCTGATCGCGGCCGCCGCCTTCCTGGCCTGGGCGACGCTGACCCTGCTGTGGTCGCCGGCCGAGCCGCGCCAGATCCTGGTCGCCTGGGCGGAGGCGGTGCTGGGGTGCGGGCTGATCCTGGCCGCAGCGCATCTGCCGGACGATCTGCGGACCTGGCCGCGGCTGGGCTTCGTGGTGATGACCACCGCGCTGGCGGTGGGCCTGACCGTGGAGGCGTTCAGCGGCGGCGTGGTGACCGCGCTGGTCAAGGATCTGGAGCGCTATGACGCGCGCGTCCTGTCCATGCTGGGCCGGGGCGGGGCGGCGACGATCATCCTGGCGCCGGCCGCAGCGGCGATGGCGCTGGATATGGGCGGGCGCTGGAAATGGGCGGCCTGGGCGATCCTGGGCGGGGCGATGGCCGCCGCCATCGGGTTCGAGGCGGACGCCAATATCCTGGCCCTGATCGTTGCGGGCTCCGCCTTCTGGTTCGGGCACCGGCGGCCGGGGCCGGCGGTGATGTCGTTCGGCCTGGCGTTCAGCGCCTGGCTGGTCCTGTTCCCGCTGGGCGTGCTGCTGGCCGGGCCGTTTATCGAGCCGAACCGGGGCGAGATGCCGTTTTCCTGGGAATGGCGCTGGGAGGCCTGGTCCTATGCGCTTGAGCTGATCGCGCAGAAGCCGCTGTTCGGCTGGGGCGTCGACTCGGCCCGGCATTTCGGCGACGCCACGGTGATGATGCGGGGATACGAGCTGCCGCGCCTGCCGCTGCACACCCATTCCGCCTCGATGCAGATCTGGCTGGAGCTGGGCTTTGCCGGCGTGGCGCTGGCCTGCGCGATTCTGGTTCTGGGCGCGTGGCGGGTCGCGTCCTCGCCGCGCCTGCACGGGCGGCGGGCGGCGGCGGCGGCCTCCACGGCGGTGGGCACGGCCTTCGTCCTCTCCACGTCCTACGGCTTCTGGCAGGAATGGATCTGGTGCACCGCGATCCTGGCCGCCGCGGCCTGTTTCCTGGTCGGGCCGCGCGAGGGCGCGAAGGCATGAGCGTCAGCGTCGTCATGGTGTCCTGGCACACCGGCCAGGTGCTGGCCCACGCCATCGCCGCGGCGCTGGCCGCGCCGGACGTGGACGAGCTGGTCCTGGTCGATAACGGCAATCCTCCGGCCATGGCGCGGCGCCTGCGCACGCTGGCCGCGTCCTGGCCCTGCCTGAAACTGGTGGAGGGGCAGGGCAATGTCGGCTTTGCGCGCGGCTGCAATCTCGGCGCACGGGCCGCCAGCGGCGATCATCTGCTGTTCCTGAACCCGGACACGGCGCTGTCGCCCGGCGCGGCGGCGGCGATGGCGGAGGCCGGGGAGGCCGCGGCCCGGCCCTGGATCGTCGGGGCGCGCCTGATCAATCCGGACGGCAGCGAGCAGCGCGGCGCGCGGCGTGGCAAGCTGACCCCGCTGTCGGCCATCGTCAGCTTCGCCGGGCTGCACAATCTGGGCCTGCCGGGCGAGGCGTTCCGCAATATCCACCGCGAGGGCGAGCCGGTTCCGGACGGGCCCGCGCCGACGCCGGTCGTGTCCGGCGCGGCGCTGATGATGCGGGCGGACGATTACGCGGCGCAGGGCGGGTTCGACGAATCCTATTTCCTGCACGTCGAGGACATCGATATCTGCCGCCGGGCGAACGATGCGGGCGGGCAGGTCGTGTTCCATCCGGGCGCGCGGGTGATGCACCACGGATCGACGTCCAACGCCTCGATGATGCGGGTGGAATGGGCGAAGGCCAAAGGCTTCGTCCGCTATTTCTGGAAATTCTCCGGCGGCCCGCTGGGCAAGCTGCAGGCGGTTCTGGTGGCGCCGCTGGTGTTCGCCGCGATCATCCTGCGCGCGGCGCTGTACGGCCTGAAGAACCGCTTCGATATCGGCAAGATTCAGGAAGAGGACTGGGAGCAGCTTCCCACCGGCGCGACCACGATGAGGTCGACCGCGTCGCCGTTGGAATAGTTGATCCCGGACACCTCGCCGAGGGTGCGCGGGGCGCAGCCGCTGTCCTGTA
The DNA here is from genome assembly GCA_913055605.1 of uncultured Euryhalocaulis sp. Lineage (GTDB taxonomy): Bacteria > Pseudomonadota > Alphaproteobacteria > Caulobacterales > Maricaulaceae > Euryhalocaulis. The sequence continues at coordinate 8,908 of CAJXKJ010000003.1, forward strand.
TCGCCGCAATCACCTCCGGCGCCAGCGCGCGCGGCACGGCGTAGGCGCCGAAGTCTCCGGCGCGGGCGGCGTCCGCCATCTCCTCCGGCGCCAGAAATCCGATCCGGCCGCCGACCAGGAAGACCAGGCTGGGCTCGCGGTAATCGGTCGTGGCCAGGGGCCGGACCTCCGGCGGGGCCAGAGCGGCGATGCGGCTGGACAGGGTCAGCGGCTCCAGCCGGGGCGCGACAAGGCCGCGCCCGCCGGCGTGCCAGACCAGCGCCGCCAGCACCGCCAAAGCGAGGCCGGACGCAGCGCGGCGGCGCATTACGGCGAACAGGGCCAGCGCGGCTGTGGTGGCGGCGAAGACGACAGCAGCGCCCTGCGCGAAGCCGTCGCCGAACATCCAGGCCGCCACGATCATCAGCGCCGCCCACAGCGCCGCGCCGAGGCCGAACAGCACGGCCGAGGCGATCTCCGCCCGCTTCATGCGCGCGCCATCGGCCAGCGCCGCGAAGCCGGCCCCGGCCAGCAGGGCCAGCGCCGGATAGGCGGGCAGGCCGTAATGCGACAGCTTGGTCGGGGTCAGCTCCAGCACGAGCCAAAACGGGAGTATCCAGGCCAGCAGGAAGCGGTATGGCGCGGCGGATTCGTCGGCGCGCGGGCTGCGCGCGGCGCGCCAGGCCAGCATCGCGCCCGGGATCAGGAACAGCGTCGCCGGCCAGGCCTGGAACAGCAAAGCGAACAGATGATAGCCGGGCGGGCCGGAATGCCCCTCCGCCGCGCCGACCAGCTTGGGCGCGAAATCCACGCCCACGGCCTCCCGCAAGAATCCCTCGCCGGCCAGCTCGACGGCGACGAACCAGGGCACGACCAAGAGGACGAACAGGACCGGGCCGGGCCACCACAGAAGGGGTCTCGCCCAGGATGTCCGCCGCTCCCACACCAACAGCGCGGCGACGGTGAGCCCGGCCAGAAGCGGGGCGATCGGGCCCTTGATCAGGACCCCGGCGGCGAGCGCGACCCAGAAGCCGAGCCCCGTCCATCGCCCGGCGCCCGAAAACCGCAATCGGGCGAGCGCGGCCATCATCAGGGTGGAGGCGGCGACGAGCGCGGCGTCGGTCTTGGCGATGCCGGCCTCCGCCCCCATCAGCACGCAGACCCCGAACAGGCATGACCCGGCCAGCGCCGGGGCGGCGCCCAGCACCGCGCGCCCGGCCATGAAACAGGCGAAGGCGGCGAGCCCCGCGCCCAGCATGGAGGGCAGGCGGAAGGCCCAGATTTGCCGGTCCTGCACGTCGGAGACGACCGAGACGGCGGCGGCCTGCAGCCAGTGGATGCCGGCGGGCTTTTTGTTGCGCGGCCCGTCCATGAAGCGGATGCGGACGAAATCCCCGGTCTCCATCATCTGCGACGAGGCCTGGACGTAGCGGCCCTCGTCCCGGTCAAGCGGCGGGATGGAGAACGCGCCCAGCGCCCCGGCCAGGATCGCCAGCGCGGCGGCCAGAAGCGCGCCGCGCGCGCCCAGCAATGAGGGGGGAAGGCCTGTCACACGGCCCGTTTAGCCTATGGCCCCGCCGGGCGGAATGTCTGGAGAACCCGTGTCAGGCGAAATGCTTTGGCGCAGGGGCGGGGCGCGGTTAACATAGGCTTATGGTTGTGATGCCCACTCAGGATTCCGCCACGCGCCGGGAAGGCTGGTTCGCCTCCTTCCCGCTGCTGCTGATCTCCGTGATCGTCTATAATGTCGCGGCCTGGGGCGGTTCGGCGCTGTCCGGCGGGGATTCCGTCGGCGAGGGGCTGGGGCGCGGCTTCACCATCCCGATGCCGTCCACCGGGGCGGAATGGTTCATCTCGGTCGGCGACCTTCTGGTCTGGATCAGCCTGATCCTGCTGTTCATCGAGATCGTGCGGTCGACCGGCACCGGGCGCGGCTCGATCATCAATCACGCACTGTCGATCATCGTCTTTATCATCTGCATGGTGGAGTTCCTGCTGTTCGCGCCGTTTGCGACCTCGGTCTTCTTCTCCATCACGCTGATGACGCTGCTGGACGTGATCGCGGGCTTCGTCATCTCGGTGATGACGGCGCGGCGGGATTTCTCCGTCGGCTGAACAGCCGGCGCTTAGCCCAGAAAATAGAAAACCAGGAAGGCGGCGAGGAATTCGGCGCTGAGCAGGACTGCGACGGCGCGGGCCATCAGACGCTCGCGCGGAACAGCAGGCCGGCGGGGACGCCCATGTCCGCCGCATAGGCGCGGACATAGCGGGCGCGCTCCACGGGATCGGCCTTCAGGCCGCGGCGCAGGGCCTGGGTGCGGCCCATCATCTGGGCCGACAGGGCGGCGGCGGCGGTTTCGCGTCCCAGCGTCCAGACGGTGGGGACATGCGCGGCGCGCGGCGCTGGCGCCTCAGACGCCGCCGGGGCGGCGTCGGCGCGCGCATCGTCCGTGGCGCCCGGCCGGGGGACCAGGGCGAAGGACGGCGATATGGGCGCGATCCGCGACATGGGCCGCGCGCTGCAAGGATCGGACCCCGCGCGGGGTTAACGCCGCCGGGTCAAGATTTTTAAATTCAAGGGGTTATGTGGATTCGCCGGCGGCGAGTCCGCCGCCGGTTTCCGCCATGGATTGCCGGTTGTCCCGTTCCGGGACGGCCGGAAAGCCTAGGTTCCGGAGCCGGAGCCGCCCGATCCGCCGGAGGAGCCGCCGCCGGACAGACGGTCCAGACGGGCGCGCATCGCCTCCATTTCCTGGCGCAGGGCGTCGATATCGGTCCCTTCGCCGGGCGTATCGGTCGTCGCGGCTTCGGAGGGACGGCCCGCGGCGGGCAGGAACATGCGCATGGCGTCCTGAAAGATCGACATGTTCTGCCGCGTCATTTCCTCGAACACCGAATAGGCGTTGGCCCCGCCCATCGCGCCGGTGAACTGTTTCTGCATCGCTTCCTGCTGGCGGGCGAAGCTCTCGATCGACATTTCCAGATAGGAGGGCAGGAAGGTCTTCATCGAGTCGCCGTAAAAGCGGATCAATTGTCGCAGGAACTGCACCGGCAGCAGGTTTTCGCCGTGGCTTTCCTGCTCGAAAATGATCTGGCCGAGCACGGTCCGGGTAATGTCTTCACCCGTTTTGGCGTCCTTCACCACGAAGTCCACGCCCTCGTGAACCATCTGGCTGAGGTCTTCCAGCGTCACGTAGGCGCTGGTGGATGTGTTGTACAGACGGCGATTTGCGTACTTCTTGATGATGACGCCTTCGCCGTTGTCACCTTCCCCGGATCGTTTCGCCAAGACGCGCCCCCTGTGCACTGCAACATGGGGAGATAGGACTATTGTTGCGCTGCACGCAAGGTTTTCCCGTTCGCAATCGCACGATTGAACAGTGCGGAGGGCCTTGTATTAGTGGGCGTTAAGCGAATTTGGGAGAAACGCATGGGCCGCGTCGCCATTGTTACCGGCGGAACCCGGGGTATCGGGGCCGCAATCTGCACACGCCTGAAGGAAGACGGCTTCGCCGTCGCCGCCAATTACGGGGGCGACGAGGCGAAGGCCGCGGAATTCACCAAGGAGACGGGCATCCCCTCCTATAAATGGGATGTCAGCGATTTCGACGCCTGCGTGGCGGGCTGCAAACAGGTCGCCGCGGATCTGGGGCCGGTCGACGTGGTGGTGAACAACGCGGGGATCACGCGCGACGCCACGATGCGCAAGATGGACCATGACGGCTGGCAGAAGGTGCTGGACGTCAATCTGGGCGGCTGTTTCAACATGTCCAAGGCGGTCTGGAACACGATGCTGGAGCGCGGCTATGGCCGCATCGTCAATATCGGCTCCATCAACGGCCAGGCGGGCCAGTACGGCCAAGTGAACTACGCCGCCGCCAAGTCCGGCATCCACGGCTTCACCAAGGCGCTGGCGCAGGAAGGCGCGTCCAAGGGCATCACGGTGAACGCGATCGCGCCCGGCTATATCGACACCGACATGGTGGCCGCCGTGCCGGCCAACGTTCTGGAGAAGATCGTGGCGCGCATCCCGGTCGGGCGTCTGGGCCATGCCGAGGAAATCGCGCGCGGGGTCGCCTTCCTGGTGGCGGAGGACGCGGGGTTCGTCACCGGCTCCACCCTGTCCATCAATGGCGGGCAGCACATGTATTGACCCAGCCGGGCCGGCTTCGGGCCTCGTTCAGGCGAGGCCGAGCAGGTCCAGCGTGCGGGCGTCTTCGGCGCCGCGATAGAATGCGTCCAGCGCGGCCCCGAACGGGGCCGCGCTTTTCGTTTGCGCCGCCGCGCGGGCGAACAGCGTCATGGATGAGCGGAATTTCAGATCGTCCGGCGATCCGAAGATGTCATGCGCGGTCCTGTCGTTATGGCGCAGGACGAGGGTGGTGCAGTCCGTGAGGCGCGGGCCCAGCACGCCGTGCGCCAGATAGGCCTGCGCCTCCGCCAGACCGGTCAGGGCGAAGCGGCGGGCCATGGAGGAATGGCCGAGGCCGGCGAGCTGGGGGAAGACGAACCACATCCAGTGGCTCTCTTTACGCCCGGCGGCCAGCTCCGCGACGACCTGCCCGTAGACCGGGTCCTGCGCCTGGACGAAATGCTCGAACATTGGGGCAGCATAGCGCGACTCCGCCGCCTGGTGGGGTCGGCGTTGTTCGCGCCGGGCCGCGGGCCTAGCATGCCCGGACGCCGCCCCGAGAACGGCGGCAAACATCTGGGAGGATGGACATGCGCATTCTGACTGGCGCCGCGGCGATTGCGGCTTTTGCGTTCGCTGGCGCGGCCTTCGCGCAACCGGACAATGTCGAGGTGGTGGATGGCGCGTTCGTCACGACCGACGGCATGCCGCTCTACACCTTCGCGCGCGATAGCGAAAACAACTCGGCGTGCGTGGGCGGTTGCGCCGAAGCCTGGCCGCCGCTGGCGGCGGCGGACGACGCCGAGGACGAGGGCGACTGGACCGCGACCCAGCGCGAGGACGGGATCCGGCAATGGGCCTATAAGGGCATGCCGCTCTATACCTATGCCCGGGACACGGCCGGCGAAGCGCCCACGGGCGTCAGCGACACCTGGCCGCTGGCGATGGAATAAATCCGAGGCGCTTTGCCGCGTCTCGAAACTGGCTGGTGAATCTGGCTAGCGGCCGGGCTCCCAGTCCGGGGCGGCGAGTTCGAAGCCCGCGAACTCGAAGGCCGGGGCGACGGTGCAGCCGACCAGCGTCCAGTCGCCCTGCGGCTCGGCGGCCTGCCAGGCGCCGGTGGGCACGATGCCCTGCGGCCGGTGGCCGGCGGCGAGGTCTGCGCCCAGGGTCTGTTCCCGCACCGTCTGCCCGTCCTCGGAGATTTTCAGGGTGAGCGGATCGCCGGCGTAATAATGCCAGATCTCCACCGCATCGACGCGGTGCCAGTGGCTGCGCTGGCCGCGCGCCAGCAGGTAGTAGATCGCCGTGGAGCGGGAGCGGCCGTCCGCGGCGTCGGGGTCGCGGAACATTTCCCTGAACCAGCCGCCCTCGGGATGGGGCGTCATGCCCAGCATCAGGACGACGTCCTCGGCCGTCATGCCGCCCGGGTTCGGGATCATCAGAAATTGTCCTTGCGCTGGCGCACCTCGGCGAAGACCTCGGCGGGGGCGGCGCCGGCCATGCCGATTGCCGCCTGCAGATCGGCCGCGTCGGCGCGCAGGAAGGGGTTGGCCGCCTGTTCCCGCCCGATCGTGGTGGGCACGGTGGGCTCGTCATTGGCGCGCTTGCGGTCGACCTCGGCGGCATAGTCCTGCAGCGCCGTATTGGCGGGGTCGACGCTGAGGGCGAAGCGGGCGTTGGCCTGGGTGTATTCGTGCGCGCAATAGACCGTGGTGTCGGCGGGCAAAGCGCGCAGCTTGGACAGGCTGTCCCACATCTGGGCGGGCGTGCCCTCGAACAGCCGGCCGCAGCCGAGCGCGAACAGCGTGTCGCCGACAAAGGCGACGCCGTCGGCCGGCAGATGATAGGCGATATGGCCGAGCGTATGGCCGCCGGTCCCGATCACCACGGCCTCGCTTTTGCCCAGCGCCACGCGGTCGCCCTCCGACACGCGGCGGTCGGCGGCGGGAATCTTGGACCCTTCGCCCTCCGGCGCGGTGATGAGTGCGCCGGTCGCGGCCTTCAGCTTGTCGTTGCCGCCGGCGTGGTCGGGGTGCCAGTGCGTGTTCCAGATCTGGGTGATGGTCCAGCCGGCCGAATCCGCCTGGCGCAGGATTTCGTCGGCGTCCGGCGTGTCGATGGCGGCGGTTTCGCCGCTGTCCGCGTCGTGCGCCAGAAAGCCGTAATTGTCCCTCAGGCAGGGGAACATCCGCACTTCGATCATCATGCATCCTCCCTCTGACGGCCCCGTTGAAACGCGATTGGCCCGCGGCGCCAAGCCCGGCGCCGTTCCCATTCCGGTGAGCAATAGCCTCTGGTCACGGGGGCGGAGACGCGCGAAGACAATTCCATGCGGCTCGACGTTGTCGATCTGAAGCGGTTCTACGACTCCGATCTGGGGGCGGCGGCCAGCGCCATGATCCGGCGCCGGATCCTGGCCCTGTGGCCGCATGCAAAGGGGCTGGACGTCGCCGGGATCGGATACGCCGGGCCGTATCTGGAGCCCTATCTGCCGGACGCCCGCCGGGTGGCGCTGGCCATGCCGGGCCAGCAGGGGGCGCTGCCCTGGCCGGAGGCGGGGGTGACGCGGGCATGTTTGACCGAGGAATTCGCGCTGCCTTTTCGGGACGCCTGTATCGACCGGGCGCTGCTGGTCCATGCGCTGGAGGAAAGCGACTCGCTGGCCGCGCTGCTGGACGAGACCTGGCGGGTCTGCGCCGGGCAGGGGCGGATCATCGTGGTGGCGCCCAGCCGGGCCAGCCTGTGGTCGCTGTCCGACGCCAGCCCGTTCGGCCATGGACGGCCCTATTCGCGCAGCCAGCTGGCGCGCCTGCTGCGCCGGCACGGGTTCGAGCCGACGGCCTGGGCGCATGCGCTGTATGCCCCGCCGCTTCGCTGGCGCGCCATCGCCAAGTCGATGGAGGCGTGGGAGTTCATGGGCGAATGGCTGTGGCCCGGCTTTGGCGGGGTGATCCTGGCCGAGGCCAGGAAACAGGTTCTGGTCGATCCGGGCGGGCGCACCGCACCGGCGCTGGCGCGCGCGGCGGCTGCGCCGGCGTGATGCGCGTCTGACCGGCCACATTCCACACTTGTGTTGACTTACACACAAATGTGGAAGAGCCTATCTGCATGAACGCCCAAGAGCTCCGGAAATGGCTGGCGAAGCAGGGGTGTTCGTTCGAGACCCACCGGGGCGGCAGCGGCCATCTGACCGTGCGGCTGGGCGATCGGACCTCCCAGCTGCCCATGCACGGAGGCCGCAAGGAACTGGGCACGGGTCTGGTGAACAAGATCAAGAAGGATCTGGGATTGAAATGAGCTATCGCTATCCGCTCCTTTTGACGCCGGACGACAACGGCACGCTGCTGGTCACCTGCCCGGACCTGCCCGAGGTCACTTCTTTCGGCGAAACCGAACAGGAGGCCATTGAACATGGGCAGCAGGCCGTGGCCGAAGCGATTTCGGCGCGGCTGGCCCGCTTCGAATCCATTCCCGAGCCGAGCAAGCAGGACTCCGCCATCACGGCGAGCGTGCCGCTGCGGCTACAGCCCAAAGTCGCTTTGATGAACGTCATGACGTTCAAGCGTCTGTCACGGGCGGATCTGGTGCGCGCCACCGGCTGGTCGCGCACCTCGGTCGACCGGCTGTTCGATCCCCGGCACAACAACCGTCTTGAACAATTCGAGGAGGCGTTCCGGGCGGCGGGGTCGGAACCTGTTTTCATCGTACAGGGCGTTGGCGATAAAGCGGCCTGATTGGCGCCGGGCTCCGGGCTCGCTACAGACGCGGCCATGGACACGCCCAATCATAAAGGCCCGCAGCCCAAGCCGGGCCTGACCCAGATCAAGCCCTACAAGCCGGGCGACGCCACGGTGGAGGGCGTCACCGATGCGGTGAAGCTGTCGGCCAACGAAAACCCGCTGGGGACCAGCCCGCTGGCGCGCGAGGCCTATGTCCGCGCCGCCGCGCACATGCATCTGTACCCGGAAGGCTCGGCCCTGCGCGTGCGCGAGGCGATCGCGGAGAAATTCGGGCTGGAGGTCGACCGCATCCTGTGCGGGCAGGGCAGCGACGAGCTGCTGCATCTGTTCGGCGGCGCCTATCTGCAGCCGGGGGACGAGGTGCTGCAGGGGGCATACGGCTTCGTGTCCTATCCGCTGGTGGCGCTGAAGAACCGGGCCGTTCCCGTGCTGGCGCCGGAGCGCGACTTCACCATTGACGTGGACGCGATGCTGGAGCGGGTGAGCGACAGGACGCGGCTGGTCTTCGTCGCCAATCCGAACAATCCGACCGGCACGATGCTGCCCTGGAGCGAGATCGCGCGCCTGCACGCCGGGCTGCGCGAGGACATCCTGCTGGTGCTGGACGCGGCCTATGCCGAATACGTGGACGATCCGGACTACCGCCCGGGTCTGGAGCTGGCGCGGACCGCGCCGAATGTCGTGATGACGCGCACCTTCTCCAAGATTCACGGCCTGGCGGCGGTGCGGCTGGGCTGGGCCTATGGGCCGAAAGAGGTGATCGAGGCGGCCGGGCGCGTGCGCGGCCCGTTTAATGTCTCCATCCCCGCGCAGGCGGCGGGCATCGCGGCGCTGGCCGACGACGATTTCCCGGCCCGGTCCCGCGCGCACAATACAAAATGGCGCGCCTGGCTGACCGAAGAGATCGAGAAGCTTGGCCTGAAGGTGACGCCCAGCGCCGGCAATTTCGTGATGCTGCATTTCGCGTCGGAAGAGCAGCGCCGGGCGGGCGACGCCTTCCTGCGCCAGCGCGGCCTGATCCTGCGCCCGCTCGACCCGCACGCGCTGATGCAGCAGATGCGCCTGAGCGTCGGTCTGGAAGAGGACAATCGCCGCGTGATCGCGGCGCTTCAGGACTTTTTGACCTAGACTCGATGGGCTGTCCCAGACTCTACCGGGCCTCGTAGACCACCGGCGCCGGGCCGATGGCGACCGGGCCCAGCCGGGTGTCGCCGCCGCGGAAGGTGAAGGGCAGGATCATCCGGTCCTGATCGTCGCGCGGGAAGAAGGTGGAGGCCGCCAGCGCCACATTGGCCTGGCGCGGGTCCAGAACGCCGGAGCCCGCGAGCGCGCCCAGAAAGCTCGCCGCGTCCGCCACCGCCACGTCGAACGTGCCGCGCAGGCGGCCGTCGGCGTCGACGCCGAGCGCGCCTTCGCCGCTGAGTTCGGCGGCGCCCCATTCCAGATGCGCGGCGCTGATCGTCAGATCGCCGGCGTCCTCAAGCCCCGCGCCTCCGGCGGCGAGGACCGCCAGGCCCTCTTCCTGCGCCAGCAGGTCCAGCGCCAGGACCTGGATTTCGCCGCCGAACGCGTCACGGGCGTCGCCGAACGCGCCCTCGGCGATCTGCGCGCCGCGGCTTTCGAACTGCACGCGCCAGACGCCGTTTTCCAGATCGCCCTGGGCGAAGACGGATTCGGCGGCGCGCAGCGGCGCGGTGGCCGCGCCGATGGCGACGTCCGTCGCCTCCGCATAGAAATGCCGGACGATGCCGCCGTCGGTGTCGAGCAAGAGACTGCTCTGCGTCGCGGCGAGGTCCACCATTTCCCCGTCCGCCAGCGCGATGCGCACGGCGCTTTGCGGCCGCACGGTCCATTCGGTGAAGTCCCATGGCGCGGCGGCGGCGATCACCAGCTCGTCGGCCAGGAATTCCCACCCGCCCTGCGCGGGCGGGGCGGCGACGTCCAGCCCGCTCATGACGATGGTGTGGGGGCCGGGAAAACCCTCCACGGCCAGGCCGATGCGAGAGACCTCCCAGCCTTCGGCCTCGCGCGCCTCGGCCCAGTCGTCGGTCTCGGCGCGGATGCGTTCGGCGGCGAAGAACCAGTAGCCCGCATAGAGGCCGGCCGCGACGAGAACCAGAAGGATCAGTCCGAGGAGGAATCGCATCGTTCGGTCTCCAGCAGGCGGGCGGAGGCGGACTCTATCCGCTCCTCAAGCAGGATCATAAACGCATCGCGCTTCATCCCGGGGGGAATGGGCTCCAGAACCTCGACGACAATATGACCCGGCCGGGGAGCGAATCCCGATTGCGGCCAGGTCAGGCCCGAATTCAGCGCGACGGGCACGCAGGGCACGCCCATCACCGAGTACAGCCCCGCCGCGCCGGGCTTGTACTCCACGCGCTCGCCCGGCGCGGTGCGCGTACCCTCCGGGAAGATCAGGATCTGGCGGCCCTCGGCGGCGCGCGCCTTGGCCTGGCCCAGCATGTCGCGCATCGCCTTTGACGCCGCCCCGCGGTCCACCACGATGTTCTTCAGCTTCTTCGCCCACCAGCCATAGATCGGGATGTAGGTGAGCTCCTTCTTCAGCACGATGGCCGGGTCGGGCAGGAACACCCAGGGCGCGATCGTGTCGAACATCGACTGGTGCTTGGAGGCGATCAGCGCCCCGCCCGCGGGCAGGTTCTGCGCCCCGCGCAACTCCCACGTCACGCCGGCGATGGCGCGCAGGGCCCACATCGTGCCGCCCAGCCAGACGCCATAGGCCCGGCGCGCCCAGGCGCGCGGGCCGAGCAGGGTCGGCAGGAAGACGATCCCGAGGACGAGCGTCTGCAGCACCGTCCACGCGGCGAACGCAGCCTGGCGAAGACCGGTCATCCGGGCAGGCCGCGCAGCCTCAGAACCGCCTCCCGGCCCAGAATGACCAGAAGCTTGGCGTACTCCACCGCGGTGCGGCGCAGGCCCGGCTCGCTCCAGTCCCCGACCGGATAGGGCACGAAGGTGACCCCGGGCGAGGCGCGCTGAAGCTCCAGCCGCGCGCGCGGCATGTGATAGGCGTGGGTGACCAGCAGGATGCGCCGATAGCCGTTCTCGCGCGCCCAGATCGCGGTCTCGCGCGCATTGCCGGCGGTGTCGTCCGCCACCCGGTCGAAATCGACGCAGCAGTCGAAACGCGTCGCGTCCGCCGGGGCCATGGCGCGGATGTCCTCCGCCGTGGTGCCGGCGAACACGCCGGAGATCAGCAGGCGCTCGCCGCGATCCTCCTCCAGCAGGCGCAGGGCCGTCTCCACGCGCTGTCCCTGACCGCCGGTCAGCGCGACGATGGCGTCGGCGCGGGCCTGCGGGTCGGCGTTCATGCCGGCCACGGCCAGGATATAGACGATGTAGCCGATCCCGAGCGCCACAAGGACGAACGAGACAAGCCAGCGCAGGAATGTCATCACGCCTTCCGCCCCAGTTCGGCGATAACCGTCGTCCAGGCGGTCACCGCGCCGATCAGCGCCGCCGCCGCCGGCGCCGCGCACAGCACCAGCGCCTCCTCCCATCCCGGCGCGGGGGCTGCGACCAGCCCGCCCGTCCGGATCACGCCCAGATATAGCGCGCCCAGCGCGCCGCCCGCCAGCGCCGCGCCCGCCGCGCCGGCCAGCAATCCCATCAGGCCGAAGCGCCGCAGGAACAGGAAGGCGATCAGCCGGTCGGAGGCGCCGGCCACGCGGAGGGCCTCGATCACCTCCCGCCGGGCGGCGAGGCCCGCCTGCGCCGCGAAGACCGACACCGCGCCGGCGGCGCCGGCCAGCAGCGCCACGACGGCCAGCGACAGGCCCTGCGCCGCGCGGCCGGCGCGGGCGATGTCGGCCTCCCACCGGCTGTGGTCGTCGATCACCGCCACGATCCCCTCGGCGGCGAGCGCGGCCTCCATGGCCTCGATCTGCGGCGGGGCGTCCGGGTCCAGCGTCAGGGCGATCAGGCGCGGGGCCGGCAGTTCGTCGGGCAAATCGCTGCCGAACCAGGGGGCGAGCAGCGCCTCGGATTCGCTGGCCGGCAAGACGCGGGCCTCGGCCACGCCGTCCAGACGGGACAGGAGGTCTGCGGCGGCGTCCGCGTCCGTGTCGGCCGCCTCGGCGCTGTCGCTGACGATCTGGGCGGTGGCGGAGGATTCCAGCGCCGCGGTCCATTCGTCCGCCGCGCGCCAGGCCGTGCGGGCGGCCAGCCCCGCCAGACAGGCGAGGAAGACCAGGATCGCCACCACGAAGAAGAGCGGGGCGTCGCGCCGCCGGTCCGGCGGGATCAGCGGGCCGGGCTTTGGCGGGCGGTCCAGGCCGTGGGCGGATTGGGTCTCGCTCACAGGCTGGACAGCCGGCTGATCCGGCCCTCGTTCAGCGTCAGGATCGGGGCGTTGAAGCTGCGCACCAGGCCCAGATCGTGGGTGGCGATGACGACCGTCGCGCCGAGGCGGTTCAGCTCCACAAACAGGCGCATCAGGCGGCGCGCCATGTCGGGGTCGACATTGCCGGTCGGTTCGTCGGCGATCAGCAAATCCGGCTTTCCCACCACCGCGCGGGCGATAGCGGCGCGCTGCTGCTCCCCGCCCGACAAAGTGGGGGGGCGGGCCTCCACATGGTCGCCGAGCCCGACCCAGGCCAGCAGCTCGCGCACGTCGTCCTCATAGTCGCGGCGCTTCTGGCCCGACACGCGCAGCGGCAGGGCCACATTCTCGAACACCGACAGATGGTCGAGCAGGCGGAATTCCTGGAACACTACGCCGATGCGGCGGCGGATGGAGGGCGCCTCGGCGCGGCTCAGGGCCTTGGTGTCCGCGCCGAACAGGCGCACCGTGCCGGTCGACGGCGTGCGCGCCAGATAGATGAGGCGGAGCAGGGAGGTCTTGCCGGCGCCCGACGGCCCGGTGAGGAAATGGAAAGACCCCTTTGGCAGACTGAAGTCGAGGTCCGTGAGGACCTCCGGCCCCTCGCGATAGCGGAGGCCCGCGCGTTCGAACCGGACGACCGACGGTTCCGGACGCCGGGAAGCGGAGTCAGCTCCGTTTGGCATCGCAGGAATCGTTAACCCCGGGTGGTGTAGGCGAAGCGTGAAGAGATTCGCTCCATGATACTGAGCTGTCCCGCCTGTTCCACGCGTTATTCCGTGCCCGACGAAGCGTTCGGCGCCAAGGGGCGGACCGTGCGCTGCGCCCAGTGCGCCCATTCCTGGCATGTCGACGCGCCGGAGCCGCCCGAACCCAAGCCCGAGCCGAAACCCAAACGCCCGCCCCACCGCGCCTATCGCGCCAAGGTGGAGGAACGCAAGCGCAAGCGGCGGCAGGCCATCGCCGCGGGCTCCTGGAGCGCGGTGGCGGCCTGTCTTCTCGTCATGCTGGGCGCGGTCTGGATGTTCCGGGGCGATATCGTGCGGGCGCTGCCGCAGACCGCCTCGGCCTATGCGCTGACCGGCTCGGACGTGAACGTCTATGGCCTGACCATCGAGAACCTGGTCAGCGAGCGGACGATGGATGATGGCGAGCCGGCTTTGTCGGTGCGCGCCGATCTGCGCAATATCGACCGCAAGACGCGGCCCGCGCCGCTGGTGCGGTTCGACCTGCGCGACGAGGCCGGCGAGGCGTTTTTCGCCTGGACCATCGCGCCGGACGCCGAGGAGCTGGCGCCGGGCGAGACGGTCCCGGTGGCGGCGCTGCTGGTCAATCCGCCGGAACGCGCCGCGGACGTTCTGATGACCCTGACCGAACAGCCGGTCGGGCCTTATGCCGAAACCGCCGTTCCGGACGCCGCCGGCCTGCCGGCCGCGGCGCATGGCGAGATCGCACCGATGGACAGCCAGCCCGCGCCTGCGCCGGCCGAAACCTCCAAAGCGCACGAGACCGACGAATCGCACGCCGGCGGGGCGGCGCACGACGCCCCGGCCTTGCACGGGTCCTCCGCGGCGCATAGCTGATCGTTTCATGGACATTCTGCTGGACGAGGCGGCCATCGCGGCCCGCGTCGAGGCGCTGGCCGATACGCTGGCGCCGAAGCTCGATTCGGACTGGGTGATCGTCGCCCTGATGGACGGGGCGCTGCCCTTCGCCGCGGACCTGCTGCGCGCGCTGGCGCGGCGCGGCGTCGACCCGGTGTTCGACGCGATGCGCCTGTCGTCTTACGGCGACGAAACGAAATCCAGCGGCACGGTGCGGATGCTGTCCGACGTGTCGCGCCCGGTGGCGGGGCGGCGCTGCCTGCTGATCGACGATATCTGCGAGACCGGCGGGTCGCTCGCCTTCGCGCGCCAGCGCCTGATCGATTCGGCGGCGGCGGAGGTGGCGATTGCGGTGTTCGCGCTGAAACCCGTCGAAGGGGCGTCGGTGACGCCCGATTACTGGGCCTGGGACTGTCCGCCGGACCGGTTCGTCATCGGATACGGCATGGATCATGGCGGGCGGCGGCGCGGCCTGCCGCATGTCGCCGCGCTGGACTGATTTCGGAGCCGCCTAGAACCGCTCCAGCAGGCGGCGCAGATAATCCAGCTCCATCGCCGGGCGGCGGCGTTCGCCGGAGCGGCGGCGCAATTCGTCCAGAATCTCGCGAGCGCGCTTGCGCTCCATCTCGTCGGGGACCGAGACATTGTCGCCCGGCCCGGCAATGCCGCCGGCGGTGCGCCCGAGCGGATCGACCACCGCGCGCCCTTCGCCCTGGCCGTCCTCGCCCTCCTGCGCCATTTCGCTCGCCAGCTGGCGCGCGCCGTCGCGCAGCGCCTGCAGCGCCTCTTCCTGCGCCGCCAGCGCGCCCTGTCCGTCGCCCTGGCGCAGGGCGTTTTCCGCCTCCCGCATCGCGCGGCGGGCCTGTTCCAGAAGCTGGTTGGCGTCGCCATTGTCCGGCGCGTCGCCCGGATCGCCGCCGGCCGCCCCGCCGCGCGCGCCGTCGCCCATCTGGCTGTCCAGCTGGTCCAGCCGGTCGGCCAGGCCGCCCTGGCGCCCGGCGAGGTCGGACGGATTGATGCCCTGACGGCCGCCCGGACCGCCGGGCTGGCCTTGCTGGGCGCTGTTGTTTCCGCCGGGCTGGCCGGCATTGCCCTGTTGGCCCTGTTGGCCCTGCTGGCCGCCGGGCTGGCCGTTCTGGCCCTGTTGCGACTGGCCTTGTTGACCGCCGGGCTGCATGCCGCCGGGCTGTCCGGCGCCCTGCTGGCCCTGCTGGCTCTGGTCGCCGGGCTCTCCCCCCTGTTCGCCGCCGCCTTCCTGCAGCGTGTCGTCCATGAGGGACCGCTGGTCGCCGATCATGTCCGACAACTCGTTCAGCGCGTCCTGCATGGCCTGGCTGGCGGGCGAGTTCTGCTGCTGGCCGCCGCCGCCCCCGCCCATCTGGATCTGCATTTCCATGTTCTGCAGAAGCTCGGTCAGGGCGGCCAAAGCGGCGCGCGCGCCGGCCTCGTCGCCGAGCTCGGAGGCCTCGCGGATGGCGTCCAGAAGCTCCTGGATGCCGTCCATGTTCATGCCTTCCATGCCCTGCATGCCTTGCTGCTGCTCGGCCTGGCTGACGCGGCCTTCCTCGATCGCCTCGCGGGCGAGCGCCTCCAGATAGCGGTTCATCGCCTCCTGGAAGGCGTCGAACAGTTCGGCCAGCTCGTCGGCGTCCGCGCCGCGGGCCAGCGCCTCAAGCAGCGCGCGCTCTGCCGCTTTCAGCGCCGCCTCGGCGTCGGCCAGATCGCCCATCTCCACGCGCAGGGCGATGCGCCAGAGCTGGGGCGGCACGTCGGTCAGGTCGTCCTGCCCGCGCGCCTGCTGGACTTCGGTGCGCGCCTCGGCCAGGCCCAGATAGACGGCGTAGTCGCTGAAATAGCGGTCGCCGCCCAGCAGCGTGGCGGTCAGCATGTCGGCGGTGCGGCGCACGCCGTCCGGCGCGCGCTCGATCCGGCGCTCGGGATGGTCCTCGGCGAATTCGGGCTGCAGCCGCGCCTCGTCCGAGGTCATGGCGGGCAGGTCCGGCATCGCTGCGTATTCGGAGGTGTCGTTCATCAGGATGCGGCGCTGCTCCACCACCGCCTTGGCGAGCGGAGACAGGAAGATGCGCTGCGGGATGCGGGCCGAGACGGTCTCGCTGACCGCCTGCTGGTCCAGCGCGTCGGCGGCCAGCAGATGCATGTTCACGCGCGTGCCGGCCCAGCGGTGCTCGGTCAGGTCCAGAGAGGGCTCGCCCTCGATCTCCCGCGACGCGCCGGCGAGGTCCAGCGGCACGACATCGGTCTCGCCCTCATGCTCCAGCACCAGCGCCATCCGGGTGACGCCGTAATCGTCGGCGGCGGCGTAGGCGAATTTCAGCTCGGTCTCTTCGGGCTCGGGGACCGCGGTGAAGGCGACAGACGGCGGGCTGTCGGGGCTGGCCACGATGGTCCAGCTGCCGCCGCGGCGCACGGTCAGCTCCGCGTCGCTGTCCAGGACGGCCTTGGCCTCATGGACCTCGTCCTCCAGCGCCTCGAAAGCCAGGCGTTCGCGCCCGTCCTCGTCGCGCAGCCGCGCGGCGGGCGGGCGGCGCACGCCGGACACGCGCACGGTCAGTTCGGAGCCGGCGGGCACGCGATAGATGTCCGCGCCGTCCTCCCGCTCGGTCAGGAAGACCGGCGGCGCGCCGGTATAGACCGGCGGCTCGATCCAGGCGTCGACCAGCGGCTCCACACTGCCGCCGGCCAGGATGCCCGGCAGGAAGGCGTCGGCGATGCGGACCGGCCCCTGGCCGCCCGCGTATCCGACGCCCAGCAGCAGCGCGACGGCGACGCCCGCGCGCACCGCATAGCGGTCGCGCGCGGCCAGCGCGGCGTGCGGCTGGCGCGCCTTGGCGGCGTTGGCGCGCTCGGCCATGCGGGCCATGTGGGCGCGCCACAAATCCAGATCGGCGCGCATCGCGGCGGGCTGGTCGGTCAGCGCCTCGAAGGGGCGGCCCTCCAGCGCCGAATCCTGTTCGATCCGGCGCAGCGTCGCCTCCAGCGACACCGGGCGCGAGCGGCGCAGCGACAGAACGGCCATCGCGGCCCCGCCGGCCAGCGCCGCGAACAGCGCGATCAACCGCCAGGGATCGCCGAACGCCTCCCAGACGCCAAACAGAGCGAGGGTGATAAAGGCCAGCAGGAACACCGCGCCCGGCAGAAGTGCGGGCGCCCAGCGCTCCCATTCCAGGGCGGCGCGCGCCCGGGCGCGGACACGCGCGAAACGGGCCTGCGGATCACTGGACCTCATGACGGACAGACTATCAGGCTTTCGCCCGGCCCGTGCACGTCAATTTCATGTGCGGTGGGTCAGTCCTGTGCGGAGGTCTGGGCCGCAGCGGGGGCGGGCGCGGGCGCAGGGACGGGCGCCGCCGCCGGGACAGCGGTCGCCGGGCGTTCGCACGGGCCGGGCTCGCAGGCCACCGTTTCGGGAAACGGGTCTGGCAGGACGCCGGCGCGCGGATAGGGCTGGGGCACGACCGGCGGCCGGTCGGTGGAGCCGAACAGCGGCGGGGCGGGGCTGGGCGCCCCGCGAACCCCGCAGCCCGCGGCGGCGAGCGCGGCGAGAATTACGGCGAAGCGTGTCGCGTTTCTGGCGGCGTTTGGGGCGGTTCTGCTCATGCGGCGCGCACTATCGTCCATGCGGCCCGGCAAGGCCAGACGGGTCAGCCCGCCGCGCCGCCGTGCAGCAGCGGGAACAGCAGGCGGGCGTGCTCCAGATCGTCCGGCGTGTCGATATCGATCGCCTTCCAGGCCGGAATCTCGAAGCCGATATAATTGGCGTCGTCCTGCAGATCGCCGCCGCCGAGCAGGAAATCGCGGGAAAAGATCGTGAAGGCGCCGGTCTCGTACCAGGCCGGCTGCAAATCCTGGCCCCGGATGAAGGCGCCGCCCGGCGTGCGCGGCGTCAGCCGGCCGTCGTCGGATTTGGCGTACAGCCATTCGGCGGGGACCGGCGCGCGCGCGACCGACAACAGGTTCCGCGACCGGCCGTGCGCCAGATAGGTCTCATAGGCGTCCGACAGCTCCTGCGCCGCGATCAGCGGCGCGGCGGGGAACAGGATGAAGACGTCGTCGAAGCGGCGGCCCGCCGCCTCGAAGCGCTGCAGGGTCCAGCGCACCACGGGCAGGATGCCGGTGATGTCGTCGGCGAGATCGGCGGGGCGGGCCAGGCCGGCGTCGGCGCCGTGCGCCTGCGCGACCGCGCGGATGTCGGCGTCGTCGCTGGAGACATGGATCAGATCGAACAAGCCGCTCTGCCGCGCCGCCGCGATGGGCCAGGCCATGATCGGCTTGCCGTGGAATTCGACCACCGGCTTGCGCGGGATGCGCTTACTGCCGCCGCGCGCGGGCAGGATTGCGAGCCGGCTCAAATCCGCGGCGCCGGTCATTCGCCGACCATCGACCAGTCGGCGGGCACGCCCGCCTCCACGTCGCGGGCGGCGGGGCGGCCCAATATCTCCTTCAGATGGCGCGGCGGCAGGCCGGCGCCCGGGCGGATGGAGCGGATATGGGCGGGGGTGATCGTCTCCCCTTTTTTCAGCGGCTTCACGACATAGAGGGAGCGGCGGAAGTTCAGGGTGGCTTCCTCGGACGGGGAGATTTCGACCTGCGCCGAACCCAGCGCCGCGTGCGCCCCGCGCAGGGCGTCCACGAACTCCACCAGTTCCTGCTCTTCCAGCGAGAAGGCCGAATCGACGCCGCCGTCGGCGCGTTTCAGGGTGAAATGCTTTTCGACCGCGACCGCGCCGAGCGCGGCGGCCAGGCGCGCGGCCTCCAGCCCCATCGTATGGTCGGACAGGCCGGCGAGGCAGCGATAGCGGTCGCGCAGATAGGGAATGCGGGCGAGGTTCGCCTCGCTGAGCGGGGTCGGATAGGCGCTGATACAGTGCAGCAACAGGATGTCGTGCGCTCCGGCGGCGCGCAGGACGCCCAGCGCCTCCCCGATCTCGGAATCATTGGCCATGCCGGTGGAGACGATGACGGGCTTGCCGGTCCGCCCGACCCGCTCCAGCAGGCCCCAGTCCACGATCTCGGCGCTGGCGATCTTGTAGGCGGGGGCGTCCAGCCCCTCCAGCATGTCCACGGCGCTGTCGTCGAACGGGCTGGAGAAGATTGTGATCCCGAGCTTGCGGGCGTGGGCGAACAACTCCGGGTGCCAGGCCCAGGGCGTGTGCGCCTCCTCGTACAGCTCGTGTAGGGTGCGGCCGTCCCACAGCCCGCCATGAATCTGGAATTCCGGCCGGCCGGAGCGGATGGTGATCGTGTCGGCGGTATAGGTCTGCAGCTTCACCGCGTCGGCGCCGGCGGCGCGGGCGGCCTCGATCAGCGCCTTCGCCCGGCCGATATCGCCTTTGTGGTTGCCGCTCATCTCCGCGATCACATAGGGCGGGTGCGACGGGCCGATGGGGCGGCCGTCGATCGCCATGTCCGGGATCGGGGCGGGCGGCGTCTGCATCGGCGCAGCCTAGCCTGAGTCGGCCCCGTTCGCGTCGTCCAGCAGGGCCTCGGCCAGCCGCGCCGCGCCGCGGCCGTCCAGCTCGGCGGGACCCGGCGTGGAAAGGCCGCCCTCCAGCGCCTGCATCACCATATCCGCGAACCGGTCCGCGTCGGGCGTATCCAGCGAGGGGACGCCATAATCCGCCGCGGCGCGGGCCTGCAGAATCTGGTCGGGCGCGTAGACATAGCCGACGCAGGGCAGGCCGGCGGTCAGCGCCTCCATGAAGGTCGTGCCGAGGCCGCCGGCGTAAAGCGTGGCGCGGCGCATGAAGGCGGCCATGTCGCCCATCGTGGCGGTGACATTGCCGGGCAGATCGGCGGCGGAGGGCCCCATGGCGCCGAGCGCCAGGTCGATCGGGCCGTCGAAGCGGCCGGCCAGCGCGCGCGCGGCCTCCAGCCCGAATTCTCCCGACACGCCGCCGCCGAAGCTGAGCAGCACGCGGGGCTGCGCCCGGTCGTTGTCGGCGCGCAGCGGCGCGAAGCCGGGGCGCAGGGGAATCCAGGCCGGGCCCATGATCCGCCGCGACGCCGGATAGGCCGAATAATCACAAGCGTCGGCATAAAGCTGGAAATTGATGACGACGTCGCAGGGGCGCGGCCGGTCGGCGGTGTCGTCGATCAGGGCGGTCAGGCGCGCGGCCTGCGCGAAGGGCGCGGCCTGTTCCGGCGTGATGCGATAGCCGTCGATGATGAGGAGGTCGTTCGTGGGCGCCGTATCCTGCGCCAATGCGGCGGGGAATTCCGTCACTTCGCCCATACAGTCCGGCGTGGTGAGGGCGAAGCGCACGGACGCGCCACGCGCGGCCATCTGGCGGGCCAGTTCGCGCGAACGGCTCCAATGCCCCATGCCGAGCGTCGGGCCGCACTGGATTAAAAACAGGACGTCGCGGGTCACAGTGTCTTCAGCGCTTCGGGAAGATCGGCGAAGGCGGCCACGCGCAGGGCGGGGGCCGGCCCGGCTTCCACATCCGTGAACCGGCCGGTCAGGACGCGCACGAACGGCGCGCCGAACGCTTCTGCCGCGCCGCCGTCCAGATAGGGGTCGTCGCCGACGATCAGGCACTCGCCGGGCGCGGCGTCCAGCGCCTGCGCCGCTTTCGCGAAGCCGCCGGGGGCGGGCTTGCGGCAGGATTCGTCGTCCCAGCAGAACACGATCTCGTCCACGCGCTCGACGAGGCGCAGGGCGGCGGCCTTGGTGCGCTGCATCCGGGAGAGGCCGTCGGTGACCACGGCGATTCGATAGCGTTCGCGCAGGATTTCCAGCGCCTCCGCCGCGCCGGGATAGAAACGCAGAGCCGGGGCGTGGGTGCGGTAGGCCTCCAGCATTTCGGAGACCGGGGCGGGCGCGATTCCGAACCAGGCGCAGGCGCGGTCGAAGGCGCCGGTGCGGCCCATGCGGCGATGCTCGTAGCGCAGGCGGGCCAACGCGTCCTCGGTGTCCAGCCCGGTCTCGGCGGCCAGCGCCAGGGCGGCGGCGCGCAGGCCGCTGTCCACCCATGCGCTTTCGGGGAACAGCGTGTCGTCCAGATCGATCAGCAGCGCTTTGGCGGTCATGAGACGGCGACCCCCGGAACGCCCGAGCCAGGAACGATGGTGTCGTGGTCGGTGCGGTACAGCGTGGCGCCGGAATCGATGGGCCGGGGCGTGAAGGCGTCTTCGTCGCCGGCCAGCATCTGCAGCAGGCGGCGTGGGGAATCGAGGCCGGCGGCGATGCTGAGAGCCGAGGCGCCGCCGAAGCGCGGATTGATCTCGATCAGCAGCGGCCCGACCTCCGGATGCAGGAAAGCTTGGACCGTGTTGTGCCCGACCAGGCCGAGCGCGGCGCCCAGGCGCATCGCCACGCGCATCGCCTTCGGCGCGTCGACCACGCGGGTTACTTTGGATTCGCCGGCGACGACCAGAACCCGCTCCCGCGCCACGGCCTGGACCGGGCGGCCGCCGTCCAGGTCCATCAGCAGGTCGACGGTCAGCTCCGGCGCCTCCACGAAGGGGTGCAGCAGATCGTCCGGGCCGAGCGAGGCCAGCTCCGCCTTCGTGTTGATCCGGCGCGCGCCCTTGCCGGCGGAGCCGGTGACCGGGCGGGCGAACATCGGGAATTCGAGGGCCGGGTCGGCGGGATCAAGGATCGGGATCGAGGGATAGCCGTAACGCTCCAGCATGCGGGTGAAATCGCGCTTGTCCTGACAGGCGCGCACGGTTTCGGGCGAGGGGACCAGGACGCGCACGCCCTTTTCCTCGAACAGCGGGCGGTGGGCGGCGAAGAAGGGCAGCTCCCCGTCGCGGGTCGGCACGATCAGCGCCACGCCACGCGCGCCGCACACCGCCAGCAGCTGTTCGAGCGCGCCCGGCTCGTCGGTGCGCTTCAGCTGGACGAAGCCGTCGGACTCCTGCGCCGCGGGGCAGGACTCGGCGCAGTCGGCGGTCAGCACCTTCGCCTCGCCCCCCAGCGCGGCGCGGAAGGCGCGCACCAGCGGGATTTTCGCCGCGGCGCTGGTGATCAGGACATTGCGAAGAGCGGCCATCGCGCGCTCCCTGCTAGCTGCGGACGCGGAACAGCGGAACCAGCGGCGGGGTCTTCAGGCTGCGCCGCACGTCGCCGGACTCGATCGATGCGGCCAGCGTGGCGAACACCGCATCATATTCGCCCAGCGCCGCGTCGATCACGTCGTCGCCATGGGCGTGGGACAGGAAATGGAGGCCGATATTGAGGATGCCGCGCGCCGCGCATTCCTGAATCCACAGCGTCTTCAGGTCCAGCGTCTGGGCGCCCGGCTCTTCGGTGATGGTGATCAGCGTCCAGCTCGGCTGGCCGGCGATGGAGATGCGCTGCGACAGGCCGTGCTTTTCGATCAGGCTGGTGAAGCCGTCGATCAGCGTCGAGCCCGTGCGGACCAGATGGGCGGGAACGTCCTCTTTCCGGTTCTTGTCGACGCAGGCGATGGAGGCGGCCAGCGACACGGCCTCGCCGCCCATGGTGAAGCTGAAGAACACCTCCTCCATCAGCGCCATCAGGTCGGCGCGGCCGGCGACGGCGGAGACCGGGAAGCCGTTGCCCAGCCCCTTGCCGAGCGCGCAGAGGTCCGGCGTGACGCCGAGAAAGGCCTGGGCGGAGCCGCCGGGATAGCGAAAGCCGGTCACGACCTCGTCGAACACCAGCAGCGCGCCGTGCGCGGCGGTCAAATCCTTCACCTTCTGCAGGAAGCCGTCGCGCGGCGGGTCGAAGGCGATCGGCTCCAGGATCACGCAGGCGTATTCGCCCGGGTGTTCGGCGAGCAGCGCCTCCAGCGAGGCGATGTCGTTGTATTTGAAGCCGCTAGTGAGGGCGCGCGTGGCCTGCGGCACGCCGTCATGGCGCGCGGTGGAGCCGATATACCAGTCCTGCCAGCCGTGATAGCCGCACACCGCGATGCGGTCGCGCTTGGTGAAGGCGCGGGCCAGGCGGACGCAGCCGGCCGTGGCGTCCGACCCGTTCTTTCCGAAGCGAACTTTCTCGGCGCAGGGGATGGCGGCCACGATCCGCTCGGCCAGCTCCGCCTCCAGCGGCGAGGCCAGCGAGAACAGCGTGCCTTTTTCCAGCTGCGCCGCGGCGGCGGCGTTCACGTCCGGGTCGGCATAGCCCAGCGTGACCGCGCCCAGGCCGCAGACGAAATCGATATAGCGGTTGCCGTCGAGGTCGAAGAGATAGGGGCCTTCGCCGCGCTCTGCGAACAGCGGCGCGGCGCCGACCGGAAGCTGGGTCTTCGACTTGGAAAAGGTCTGCGAGCCGAGCGGAACGGTGCGCAGCGCGCGTTCGAGGAATTCGGAAGAGCCCTGGTAGCGGTTCATTCGACGGTGACGGATTTGGCCAGGTTGCGCGGCTGGTCCACGTCCGTCCCCTTATGCACGGCGGTGTGATAGGCGAGCAGCTGGATCGGCGCGGCGTAGACCAGTGGCGCCAGCAGCGTGGTGCATTCGGGCACCTGGATTTTCGCGGCGGCGGCGTCGCCCACCGCGTCCAGCCCGGCCTGGTCGGAAATCAGGATCACATAGGCGCCGCGCGCCGCGACCTCCTGAATATTCGAGGCGGTCTTGTCGAACAGCGAATTGTGCGGGGCGACGACGACGACCGGCGTGCCGTCCTCGATAAGCGCGATGGGGCCGTGCTTCAGCTCCCCGGCCGCGTAGCCCTCGGCATGGAGATAGGAAATCTCCTTCAGCTTCAGCGCGCCTTCCAGGGCCATCGGATACATGGTGGCGCGGCCGAGATAGAGCACCTGGTCGGCGTGCATCAGTTCGCCGGCGATCACCTTGATCTGGTCCTCGACCTTCAGCGCGGCGTTCATCAGCGAGGGCGCGCCCAGCAGAGCGCGGGTCATCTCCGCCTCGCGGTCCGCGTCGATGCGGCCGCGGGCGCGGGCCGCGCCGATGGTGAGACAGGCCAGCGCCGCGACCTGACAGGTGAAGGCCTTGGTGGAGGCGACGCCGATCTCCGGCCCCGCCAGGGTCGGCATCACCACGTCGGCCTCCCGCGCGATGGAGGAGTCCGGGACATTGACGATGGCCAGCGTCTTCAGCCCGCGCTCCTTGCAATAGCAGAGCGCAGCCAGCGTATCGGCGGTCTCCCCGGACTGGGAGATGAAGACGGCCAGCGTGTCGCCCGCCAGCGCCGGTTCGCGGTAGCGGAACTCGCTGGCGATATCGATCTCGGTCGGCATGCCGGCGTGCCGCTCCAGCCAGTAGCGGCCGACCTGGCCGGCATAGGAGGCGGTGCCGCAGGCCGCGATGGTGATGCGCGAGAATTGCGACAGATCCAGCCCGTCCGGCAGGCAGACCGCGCCGCTGGACGCATCGACATAGCGCGACAGGGTGCGGCCCACGACTTCCGGCTGTTCGTGGATCTCCTTGATCATGAAGTGGGCGTGATTGCCCTTGGTCATCAGGGCGGCGTGCGGCGCGTGGGTGACCGGGCGCGCGACCTCCCGCCCTTTGGCGAAGATGCGCGGGCCGTCCGGCGTGCAGACGGCCAGGTCGTCGTCCTCCAGATAGATCACCCGCTGGGTGAGGGGGGCGAGCGCCAGCGCGTCGGAGCCCAGATACGTCTCCCCCTTGCCGAGGCCGACGGCCAGCGGCGGGCCGCGCCGGGCGCCGATCAGCAGGTCCGGCTCGTCGGCGAACATCACCACGATGGCGAAGGCGCCCTCCATCTCCGCCAGCGCCGCCTCGACGGCGGCCTGGGGCGCCATGCCCGACTCGCGATGGCTGGCGACCAGATGGGCGATGACCTCGGAATCGGTCTGGGTCGCGAAATGCCGGCCGGCCCCGGTCAGGCGGTCCTTCAGCTCGCGAAAATTCTCGATAATGCCGTTATGGACGACGGCCACGGCGCCCGCGACATGGGGGTGGGCGTTGTTCTCGGTGGGCGCGCCATGGGTGGCCCAGCGCGTGTGGCCGATGCCGGTGGTCCCGTCGGCGGGGTCGGCGCGCCAGGCGGCCTCCATCTGGCCGATCTTGCCGGCGGCGCGGCGGCGCGCGATGGCGCCCCCGCTCAGCACGGCCAGGCCCGTGGAATCGTATCCCCGGTATTCGACCCGGCGCAGCCCCTCGATCAGGCGCTCGGCGACCGGCTCCTTGCCGACGATTCCGATAATTCCGCACATGAACCCGCTTCCCCGAGATTCGCCCCGCCAGTCTACAGCAGGATTCTACAGCACAGCCGGGTTAACGCCGCGACCCGCCGCGCCAGTCCCGCCGCGCCAGTCCATCTGGAGACGCAACACGGCCAGCGCCTGATCGATCCCGGTGACCGGCGGCGCGCCGGCGGCGATGTCGGCCAGCACGCGGGCGGCCTGGGCCGCATACATGTCGTTCAGATCCTCGGATGCGTCGGCGGTCTCCGCATCCGGCTGGCCGGGCAGGTGCAGGCGCACCGCGCCATCTTGAAGGTCCCATTCGATCGTCCCGCCGTCGCCGCTGATATGATAGCGGCGGCG
Organism: uncultured Euryhalocaulis sp.; assembly: GCA_913055605.1. Taxonomy (GTDB): domain Bacteria; phylum Pseudomonadota; class Alphaproteobacteria; order Caulobacterales; family Maricaulaceae; genus Euryhalocaulis. The sequence goes on from CAJXKJ010000003.1 coordinate 34,176, forward strand.
GGGGATGCGCTGGATGTAATCGGTCAGCAGCACGCCTAGCGCGCCGGATTCGAAGCGCAGCGCGCAGGCCGCCACGTCTTCGGTTTCGATCTCCAGCGCGCCGCTATGGGCGACATGGCCGGTCAGCGAGGCCGGGCCCAGCAGCCAGGTCAGCAGGTCCAGCTCATGCGTATCCAGCACCGCGCCGCCGGCCTGGTCGGCGCGGGCGGCGTACATGCGGCGATAATCCTCATAGGGGTGCCAGTCGGGCAGCCAGCCGCCGGCGATGACGCTGGCCCCGGTGACGCGCCCGATCCGCCCGGAATCCAGCCAGGACTTCATCGCGCTGAAGGCGGCGTGGAATTTCCAGTTGCTGCCCATATGCAGCCAGGCGCCGCGCTTGATCACCGCGCGCGCCATCATGTCGGCGTCGGCAAGATCGCTGGCCAGCGGCTTTTCCACCATGACGGCGCAGCGATGGGTCATGGCGCGGATCGCCTGGTCGGCGTGGAAGACATTGGGGCTGCAGACCACCGCCATGTCCGGCCCCTCCGCATAGGCGGCGTCCTCCGTCTCGAAGGTCTGGCCGCCGGTTTCGGATTCGAACCGGGCGCGGCGGTCGGCGCTGGGGTCGAAACCCAGGATCGCGTCCGCCCCGGCGGCGCGAAAGCAGCGCGCATGGCGCCGGCCGATCGAGCCGAGGCCAAGGATCAGAATTTTCATCCGGGACTCTGGCCGGGGATCGGGCGCCCCAGCGCCCGGGCCAGCGCGCCGACGGCGCGCGCGGCGTCGTCCTCACTCATGCCGGGGAAGCAGGGCAGGGTCAGGGCCTGGGCGTAATAGTCCTCGGCGTTCGGGAAACGCGCCTCGGCGCGGGGGAAGGCCGGCCGCCGCCATGGATGGCGGTAGAGCGGGATGTAATGGACCTGCGTGCCGACACCCTCGGCGCGCATGGCGGCCATCACGTCCGCGCGGCTGCGCCTGGCCCCGGCGAAATCGACGCGGACGGCGTAGAGGTGGTGGGCGGAGCGGGCGCGCATGGCCGGGTCGGCCTGCACGGGAGACACCCCGTCCAGCCCCGCCAGCATCCGGTCGTACCAGGACGCGATGTCCCTGCGCCGTTCGGTGAAGTCGTCCAGCCGCGTCAGCTGGGACGCGCCCAGGGCGGCCGCGATGTCGGTCATGCGGTAATTGAAGCCCAGCGCGTGCTGCTCATAAATCCAGGGGCCGCGCTCGGCGCCGATGAAATGCTCGGGATCGCGCTCCATGCCGTGATTGCGCAAGAGGCGCAGGCGGCGGGCGAATTCGTCGTCGTCGGTGGTGACCGCGCCGCCTTCGCCGGCGGTGATCGGCTTTACCGGGTGGAAGCTGAAACAGGTCATGGCGGCGGCCCCGCCGGACCCGACTTTGGAGCCGTCCGGGCGCGTTCCGCCGAGGGCGTGGCAGCCGTCCTCGATAATCGTGCGGCCCTGCGCGGCGGCGCGGAAATCGGCGTCCAGCGCCGACAGGCCGGCATAGGCGACCGGGATCACCGCGCGGCAGTCCGGCGTGGCGTCCAGATAGGCGGACAGCGCATCCGGGGAGAGGGACAGCGTGTCCGCGTCCACGTCCGCGAGGTCGGCGCGGGCGCCGGCATAGTCGATGCAGTTGGCGCTGGCCGCGAAGGTGATGGGCTGGGTCACCGCCGAGAAACCGGGGCCGAGGCCGGCGGCCAGACAGGCCAGGTGCAAAGCGGCGGTGCCGGAATTGACCGCCACGGCGTGCTTCGCGCCGACATAGTCCGCCAGCGCCGCCTCGAACCGCGGCACGGCGGGACCCTGGGTCAGCAGATCGCCGCGCAGAACCTCCAGCACGGCGGCGATGTCGGCCTCGTTCAGGCTCTGGCGGCCATAGGGCAGGAAGTCGTCCGCAGCCGGGGCGGGACTGGAAGCCGGGGCCGGCTCCGATGCAAGCGGGAGCGCGCGGGCGCTATTCGTCGACAACCTCGGTCTCTTTGATCAGGCGCAGGATGTCGTCGACCGACAGCCATTCGGCGTTGTTGGCGCTGGTGTAGGAAAAGCCGGGTTCGACCTTGCGGCCCGGCTCGCCGTCGAATTCCGGCTCGGTCGCCTCATCCCACAGCTTGATCTGGGGCATGATGACGAACTTGTCGTCGAACTCGTAGGTGAAGTGGCTCTCCTCCTCGGAGACCATGGCCTCGTCCAGCTTCTCGCCCGGGCGGATGCCGATGATCCTGCGCTCGCAATCGGGGCAGATGGCGTCGGCCAGGTCGACGATGCGCATGGAGGGGACCTTTTTCACGAAGGTCTCGCCGCCTTCCATGATGCGCGCGCACTCGATCACGAATTTCACGCCGTCCTCGATGGACAGCCAGAAGCGGGTCATGCGGTCGTCGGTGATGGTCAGCGCGCCGGTCTTGGCCTGTTTCAGGAAGACCGGGATGACCGAGCCGCGGCTGCCGATGACATTGCCGTAGCGGACGATGGAGAAGCGCGTGTCCTGCGCGCCGGCCATGTGGTTGGCGGCGATGAACAGCTTTTCCATGCAGGCCTTGGAGGAGCCGTACAGATTGATCGGCTTCACCGCCTTGTCGGTGCTGACCGCCACGACCTTGCGCACGCCGCGCTGGATGGCGACGCGGATGACGTTTTCCGCGCCCAGCACGTTGGTCTTGATGCACTCCATCGGATTGTATTCGGAGGCCACGACCTGCTTCATCGCGGCGGCGTGGAACACGACGTCCACGTCCTTCATCGCGAAATTCAGCCGTTCGGGGTCGCGCACGTCGCCGATGAAGAAGCGCAGATTCGGGTGGTCGTCGAAGCGCTGGCCCATCCGGTATTGTTTGAACTCGTCGCGGGAGAACACGACGATCTTCTTCGGATTGTGCGCGGTCAGCGCCCGGTGGACGAAGGAATGGCCGAACGATCCGGTGCCGCCGGTGACCAGGATGGTCTTGCCGTTCAGCGGATCGCCGCCGGGGTCTTCCTCCGGATTGGCGCCCTCTTCATGGCGTGGCAGGTTCGCCATCGCCGCTTCCAGCTTTTTCACCGGAAGGTCGCGCGCACGTTGAAACCCTAGCGCCATGAGATATTCCCTTGCAGACCCCGTTCCTTCGCGCACCGGCGCGCAGCGTTCAGGATCGGTCCGCAGTCGAATCTGTTTTGGTTAATGGAGAGTAAGGAAATGGCCCAGGACATGCCGCGGTCGCAAAAACGCGCCTTCCTGGAGGGCGAGGGGGACGCCTGGTTCGCCCGCAATGTCGCCCGGCTGGGCCATCCCGAAAACGACATCGTGGTCAACGCGATGGAGGCGCTGCAGCTGGAGCCCAAGCGGATCCTGGAGATCGGCTGCGCCAATGGCTGGCGCCCGGCGGTGCTGTCCCAGCGCCTGGGGGCGGAGGGATACGGCATCGACCCGTCGTCCAAGGCGATCGAGGACGGCCGCAAGCGGTTTCCGAAGCTGAAGCTGGACGTCGGCACGGCCGACCATTTGTCGTTCGACGACAATATGTTCGATCTGGTGATCTTCGGTTTCAGCCTCTATCTGGTTGATCCGAAAGACTATTTCCGCTGTGTCGAAGAGGCCGACCGGGTGCTGGCCGATGGCGGGGTGCTGGCGATCTTCGATTTCCTGCCGCCCTTCCCCTACGCCAACGAATACGCCCACGCGCCGGGGGTTCACGCGCACAAGATGATTTTCAGCCGGCTGTTCACCGCGCATCCGGCCTACACGCTGATCAGCCGGTCCATCAAACCGGAGGGCGCGGACAGCCCCGATCGGCGCGAGGGGATCGACATCCTGTACAAGCGCCTGGCCGACGCCTTCCCCGGCCGCCCGGAAAACTGGGAGCGCGGGGAGTCGAAAGAGCCGGGCCAGACGTAAGCCAGCCAGACTTAGGCTGGCTGGGCCTAGGCGGGACTTAAACGGGCAGGGCGGCCATCCGCCGCCGCATCGGCTTCAGGACGAACCAGGCGAGCAGGGCGGTGAGGAAATCCATCGCCGCGACGATCATGAACACCGCCGGCCAGGACCCGGTGCGTTCATAGAGCAGGGCCGCCAGCGGCCCGCCCAGAATGCTGCCCACCGCCGTGGCGATCAGCAGGAAGCCGAAATTGTTCGCCGCCCAGCGCGGGCCGAACAGATCGGCCTGAAGCGACGGAAACAGGGAGAAAATCTCCCCCCAGCCGAAAAACACGAGCCCCGTCAGCAGCACGAACAGCAGCGGATTCGTGCCGAACTGCAGCAGCAGGAGGATCGCCGCGCCCTCCAGCGTGAAGGCGAGGACCATCGTGTTTTCCCGCCCGATATGGTCGGAGACCCAGCCGAAAAAGGGGCGGGTGACGCCATTGGCCGCCCGGTCCACGGTCAGGGCCAGCGGCAGGGCCGCCAGGCCCAGCACCGTGACCTCCGGCGTGATGCCGAAATCGGCGGCGAACGCCCCGATCTGGGAGATCACCATCAGCCCGCCGGTGGAGATCATCGACATCATCACGAACAGCAGCCAGAACATCGGCGTCTTCAGCATCTGGCGCGGGGAATAGGAGCGCGCGGCCTCCGCGGCGGCTTGCTCCGCGCGGACCGGCGGCGCGGCGCCCGCCGGCGGGCGGCGGAAGCCGAGCGCCGCGGCGATGCACACCGCCCCGATCACCAGCCCATAAACCAGCAGCGCCTGGCGGTAGCCGGAGGCCTGGATCGCCGAGGCGATGGGAAAGGTGGTCAGGATCGCGCCGAAGCCGTAACTGCCCGCCGCCATGCCGATGGCGAAGCCGCGCCGGTCCGGAAACCATTTCGACATCAGCTCCAGCACCACGACATAGATCATGCCGGTGCCGACGCCCGACAGGACGCCATAGCTGACATAGAGCAGGGGCAGGGACTGCACGTAGGCGGAGCTGACCCAGCTCAAGCCAACCAGAACGCCGCCGGCAAGCGCGAACGCGCGGGAGCTGAAGCGCTGGGCCAGGAAGCCGTGCAGGGGGCCGAGGCCGCATTGGCAGATGCTGAAGATCGCGATGGTGACCTGGAGCGCGGACAGCGAGACCGCGAGCTCTGCCCGCATCGGCTGGACGAACAGCGCCCAGACATATTGCGGGCTGGAGATCGCCATCATCGCCGCGACGCCCAGCGCCAGCTGCAGCCAGCGGCCGGGACCGAGAATGGCGGGCGCGCGCGAGGCGTTTGGCGCGGCGTCTGTCATGGCGTTTCCCCCGTCCGCCGGCGTCTGATGCGGCCGGTCGGACGGGGAAAGAGTGAGGGCTAAGCCGCGCCCTGGCTAGTCACAAGCTGGCTAGCCGCGGCCAAGCGAGCCGGGATCAGGACTGGAACGGGACCAGGGCCAGCTGGGCCTGGGTCACGCCGGTGCGGAATTCGGCCAGATCGGGCGGCGCGCCGTCCGGCACCGGATTGTTGTGCAGCACCAGAAGATGATCGAGCTGCTGGGCGAAGCGGCCGGCGGCCTCCTCGTCGGCGCTGTTGAAATCGTCGCGCCAGGCCTCGAAGGCGGAGCGGGCGGCGCGGATGAAGCCCCAGCTGTCCTGGAACTCCGCCGGGTCGGTCACCACGCCGTCATTGATCGACACGTTGTACTCGGCGCGGGCGGCCTCCAACACCGCGGACAGCGCCTCTGCCCGCTGGGCCAGGGTGGCGTCCACGGCCTCGACGGCCTTGTCCAGCTCCACGAAGGTGGCGTCCACGGCCGCGCTGATCTCGGCGGCGGTGGCGTCGGCCTCGCCCAGCTCGACGATCACGTCGCCGGCCTGGGCGGCCGATTCCGCGCCGTACTGGCGCAGATTGTCCATCGCCTCGGAATACAGCTCCACCTGCGGGTGGGACAGGTGCGGCCTGGCCATGTCGCGCTCGCCGGCGGCGTACAGCGCCTCGCCGGCCATGGTGTGGCCGCGGATCAGCAGGAAGTCCGCCACCGCGCGCGCCTGGGGATCCAGCTGGGCCACCGCGCCGGCTTCGCCTTCGCCGCCCTCGGCGCCCATCATCGTCATGCCGTGGCCGGCCATCGGATCGGCGGCCTCGTCGACACCGCCTCCGTCCATGCCGCCCGGCGCGACGGCGTCGGCAACTTCGGTTTCGGCGGCGCCGGTTTCAGCCTGATCGGCCTGTCCGCATGCGCTCAGTACGGCGGCGGCGGCCACGCTGGCGCTCAGCTTCCACTTGAATTCCATGGGGTTCGGTCCTCTTTCGGTCCTGTCTTGCCCGTCGGCGGTCTATATATAGGCTCGTTCCCTACTTGCAAACGAGTTGCAACAAGGTCGCATGTTCCTCGTCCTCTCCGATCTGCTCCCGCCCGACGCGCTGGCCTCGGTCCGGGAAGCCGCCGCACAGGCCAAATTCACCGACGGCAAGGCCACCGCGGGCGCCGAGGCGCGCCGGGTGAAAGACAATACCCAGGCCACCGCCGAGGACCCGGCGGCGCGAATCGCGCTGGGACTGGTGCGCGAGGCGCTGGAGGCCGACGGCCGGTTCCGCGCCGCCGCCCGTCCGGCCCGCATGACGCCCCTGATGCTGAGCCGGACCGAAAAGGCGATGGAGTACGGCGCGCATATCGACGACGCGCTGATGGGCAAAGGCGCGGACCGGATTCGCGCCGACATCGCCTTCACCGTGTTCCTGAGCGCCCCGGAAGATTACGAGGGCGGGGCGCTGGTGATCGAGGAGGTCTCGGCGGAGCGGGAAATCCGCCTGCCGGTGGGCTCGGCGATTCTGTATCCGGCCTCCACCCTTCACCGCGTGGCGCCGGTGACCAAGGGCGCGCGCCTGGCGGCGGTGGGCTGGGTGCAGAGCGCGGTGCGCGACCCGGCCCGGCGCGAAATCCTGTACGATCTGGAGCAGGCGGTTCCGAAAGTGACCGACGACACGGCGCGCTTGAAGCTGCGCAAGACGATCTCCAATCTGTTGCGCATGTGGGCGGAGACGTGACGGGGACGATGGCGTGATCGAGCAAGGCGCAGCCGATGCGTTCGTGGCCGACTGGATCGCGGCCTGGAACGCCCGCGACCTGGACGCGGTGCTGGATCACTATGCCGACGACATCGTGTTCTGGTCGCCGCGCATCAAGATCGTGACCGGGCGGGACATCGCCTGCGTCGAGGGCAAGCCGGCGCTGGAGGCCTATTGGTCCAAGGCGATGGAGGACGCGCCCGAGCTCCGATTCACGCTGCAGCGCGTCTATGTCGGGTCGGAGGCGATCACCATCGCCTACGCCAATCATCGCGGCGAGAACGCGGCCGAGACGCTGGTCTTCGACAGGCACGGCCGGGTGAAGCTGGCCGTGGCCACGTATCGCTGAGCCGGCCCGCGAGACGATGAGCGAAGATTTTCGGATTGAAGCGGCCGTCATCGGCGCCGGCGCGGTGGGCCTCGCCTGCGCGCGGGCGCTGGCCCTGTCGGGGCGCGAGACCATCGTGCTGGAGGCCGGGCCGCGCTTCGGGGAGGGAGTCAGCTCCCGTTCCTCCGAAGTCGTGCATGCGGGCCTGTATTATCCGGCCGGGTCGCTGAAGGCGCGCGCCTGCGTGACCGGGCGCCGGCAGCTCTACGACTACATGCAGGCGCGCGGCGTGCCGCACCGCAAATGCGGAAAGCTGGTCGTGGCCTGCAGCGACGCGGAGACCGGGGCGCTGGAGGGCATCGCGGCGAAGGCGGCGGAGAACGATTGCGAGGGCGTGTACCTGATCTCCGGCGACGAGGCGCGGGCGATGGAGCCGGCGCTGGCGCCGAACGTGACCGCCGCGCTCGTCTCCTCCGAGACGGGCGTGTTCGACAGCCATTCCTACATGCTGGCCCTGCTGGGCGAGGTGGAGGATGCCGGCGGGTCGCTGGCGCTGAACGCGCCGTTTCTTAGCGGCGCGGTGGAGGACGACGGCGTCCGGCTGGAGGTCGGGGGCGAGGCGGCGACGATTCTGAAGGCCGATATCGTGGTCAACGCCGCGGGCCTGCACGCCAGCGAGGTCGCGCGCGCCATCGACGGGCTGGACCCCGCAACCGTGCCGGACACGCGCTATGCCCGCGGCTGTTATTTCGCGGTGGCGGGGGCGAGCCCGTTTTCCCGCCTGATCTATCCGGTGCCGGAGCCGGGCGGGCTGGGCGTGCATCTGACCTTCGATCTCGGCGGGGCGATCCGGTTCGGCCCGGACGTCGAGTGGATCGAGACGCTGAACTATGACGTCGACCCGGCGCGCAGCGCGAAATTCAACGACGCGATCAAGCGCTACTGGCCCGGTCTCGGCGACAAGCCTCTGTCGCCCGCCTATTCCGGCATCCGGCCGAAGATTTCGGCGCAGGGCGAACCGGCGGCCGATTTCCGCATCGACGGGCCGGCTGCGCACGGCGTGCGCGGCCTGATCAATCTGTACGGGGTGGAATCGCCCGGCCTGACCGCCAGCCTGGCGCTGGCCGATCTGGTCGTGGCCGAACTCTGATCTTGCCCTGAGCCGACCCTAGCCGGCCGCCACGCGGACCGGGGTTTCGCGGATGTCCGCCAGCGCGGCGCGCAGCGCGGCTGCGACCCGGTCCTGCGACTCCTCGTCCAGATAGGGGTGCATGGGCAGGCTGATGACCCGTTGCGCCAGATCGTCGGTGACCGGCAGGGCGCCGCCCTCCACCCCCGCGCCCGAATAGGGCGCCTGATGGTGCAGCGGGCCGGGATAATAGGCGGCCGTGGGCACGCCGACGGCCTTCATCGACTCCATCACCGCGGCGCGTTCGCCCGGCTCCAGAAGCACGGTGTATTGCGCCCAGGTGGACACGCCGCCCGCGATCACCGCGGGGGTGACCACGATGTCCGACAGGAGGTCGTTATAGCGCGCCGCGATGCGGTTCCGCGCCTCGATCTCCTCCGGGAAGATTTCCAGCTTCTCCAGCAGGATCGCGGCCTGCATCGTGTCCAGCCGGGAATTGGTGCCGATATGGTCGTGACTATAGCGCTCCGCCCCCGTGCCGTGATTGCGCAGGGAGCGCAGGCGCACCGCGATGTCCGCGTCATCGGTGTGCATCACGCCGCCGTCGCCGTAACAGCCCAGCGGCTTGGCCGGGAAGAAGCTGGTGGAGACCGCGTCGGCCCATTCGCCGCTCATCCTGCCGTTCAGCGTCGCGCCATAGGATTGCGCCGCGTCGGACAGAAGCTTCAGCCCGTGGCGGTCGCAGATTTCGCGGATCGCCGGATAGTCGGCGGTCTGGCCGAACAGGTCGACGGCGATGACCACGCGCGGGGTCAGCTTTCCTTCGTCCAGCGTCTGCTGGATGGCGCGCTCCAGGCTGGCCGGGTCCACGTTGAACGTGTCCGGCAGGACGTCGACGAAGACGACATTGCTGCGTACCAGCGCCACCACTTCGGGCGTCGCGGCGAAGGTGAAGCTGGGGCAGAAGACGACGTCGTCCTGCCCGATCTCCCACGCCAGCAGCGGTAGAAGCAGGCTGTGCGTGCCGCTGCCGCAGGAGACGGTCTCGGTCATGCCGGCGAATTCGCCGAGGCGCTGCTCCAGCTGCATCACCTCCGGCCCCAGAACATACTGGCCGTGGTCCAGAACGCGGGCGATGGCGGCGTCGATACGGTCGCGGATGCGGGCCTGTTGCGCCGCAAGGTCGATGAAAGGCAGTGGCTGCACGCGGAAATTCCCCGGTATTTCGTCCCGTTAGCTGTGTGACACGGGCGGACGGCGCGCGTCCATCCTTCGCACATGCACAATGCGTTGCGGAATGTTACGGGCCGGTTTTCGGGGCCAGGTTTTCGGGGTGGGGCTAGGAGCCGCCGGAGGCGAGGGCCGCCTCGATCAGCGCGCGCCCGTCGGGGGACACCCAGTCCGGCGCGCCCCAGGTGCGGCCGATCTCCTGACCCGCCGCGTCATAGATCACGGTCAGGGGAAGGGACGGCGTGCCCATCAGGCTGGGCGCGACCAGGTCCGGATCGTGGTGGAAGCCGAGCGCGGTCAGCTCGTTCTGGGCGTAGAAATCGACGCCCTTCTGCGCCTCGCCGTCCAGATTGATGGCGACCACCGCCAGCCCCTCGCCGCCATAATCGGCCTGAAGCTCGTTCAGCGCGGGCATTTCGACGACGCAGGGCGCGCACCAGGTGGCCCACAGATTGACCAGCGTCGCGCGCTCGCCCATCAGCCCGGCCAGGGTCTGGTCCTGTCCGTCCGCGCCGACCAGCGCCAGCTCGGGCGGGGCGGCGCCCTCATCGGTCGCCTCGAAATCGGCCATCTCGCCCTTCGCATAGGCGGCCAGAACGCCGGCGCCGGAGCCGGCGGGCTCTGGCGAGCCGCAGGCCGACAGGGCGAAAACCGCCAGCAGGGAAAGGCCGATGCGCGTCATCGCGTCTTGCAATGGGGCGCTGGCGCAGGCACGTCAAGCGCCGGAGCGCTCACAGTCACGTGCGCGCGGCGAGGCGGAAATCCCCGGCCCGGATGGACCAGAAGATCGTCAATATCCAGGCGGTGCGCGCCGTCGCCGCGCTGGGCGTTCTGGCCTCTCACCTCTACGCCTACGATGCGCGCTACGCGGCCGATCCGGTGCTGCCGGCCTGGTTCACCTATGGCTTCTCCGGCGTGGACCTGTTCTTCGCGGTGTCCGGCTTTGTCATGGTGCTGGTGACGCGCGGGCGATTCGGCGATGCGGCGTCCGCCGGGGCGTTCCTGTTCAGCCGGGTCTGGCGCATCTATCCGCCGTTCTGGCTGTTCACCGCGGTGGTGATCGCGGGCTTCGCCGCCGCGGGGACGCTGGAGGCGCGGCTGGAGGAGAGCACGCTGATCGGCTCCCTGACCCTGTTCCCCGTCACCACCGCCGCGCCGCTGTTGCAGGTCGGGTGGACGCTGACGCACGAGCTGTATTTCTACCTCGTCTTCGCGCTGATGCTGCTGGCGCCCCAGCGCCTGCTGCCGGTGCTGCTGGCGCTGTGGTGCGCGGTAATCCTGGCGGCCTGGAGCGCGGGGCTGGGCGCGGCCAGTCCGCCCGCGCGCATCGCCTTTAGCCCGCTGACTTTCGAATTCGTGGCGGGCGCCGCCGCAGGCCTGCTGGTCGTTTCGGGGCGGCGGCGGTTCGGCTGGGCCGCCATCGCGGTCGGGGTCGCGGGCATCGTCGCGGGCAGTCTGTGGATCGGCCCGCCGGACCCGATGAGCTTCGCCAGCGGCTGGCGCCGCTTCGCGGCGTTCGGGATTCCCTGCGCGCTGATCGTCTATGGCGCGGCGTGCGTGGAGGTCGACGGGCGGTCGCGCGCGCCGGACGGGGCGGTGGCGCTGGGCGACTGGTCGTACTCGCTCTATCTGCTGCATCTGCCGCTGATCGCCGCGCTGGCCGCGCTCTGGGCCGACCGCTGGGCCGGGCCGCTGGACAATCTGGCCTTCGCGCTGATCGCGACGGCGGCGGCGGTCGCGCTGTCCTGGGCGGCGTTCCGCGGGTTCGAGCGGCCGGTGCTGGCGCTGGGCGGCAAACTGCGCGCCCGCCTGTTCCCGGCGCGCCGGCCGCAGCCGGGCGGCACGCCGCGCCTGGCCTCCCGCATCTGGTGACGCGATGAGCCAGTCTGCGCCCGCCGTCAGCATCATCACCGTCCTGTACAATTCGGGCGAGACGATCGGCCGCGTGGCCGAGGCGCTGGCCGCGCAGACCTTCCGCGATTTCGAATGGGTGCTGGTCGACAACGCCTCCCCCGCGAAGGAAGTGGAGACGATGGCCATCCCGCCTTTCGCCCGGGTGATCCGGCAGGACAATCTGGGCTTCGCCGGCGGCAATAACCGCGCCGCGGAGACCAGCGACGCGCGCTGGCTGTGCCTCCTGAACCCCGACGCGATCCCGGAGCCGGAATGGCTGAAGCGTCTGGTCGCCGCCGCCGAGCGCCACGGGGCGGACGCCGCCGGGTCGCTGCAGCTGAAGGACGAGGCGCCGGACCTGCTCGACGGGGCGGGGGACGTCTGCCACGTCAGCGGCCTGGCCTGGCGCGGCGGGTTCGGCCAGCCGGTGACGACCGCGCCGAAGGAGGATTGCGAGGTCTTCGGCGCCTGCGCGGCGGCGGCGCTTTACGACCGCAAGGCCTTCATCGCGCTGGGCGGCTTCTATGAGCGCTTCTTCTGTTATTACGAGGACGTGGATCTGGCCTTCCGCCTGCGCCTGTCCGGGCGGCGCACGATCCTGGTTCCCGGCGCGCGGGTGCGCCATGTCGGTTCGGTCAGCTCCGGCGGGCGGCATTCGGATTTCGCGATCTATCACGGCTTCCGCAACACGGTCTGGGCCTTCGCCAAGAACATGCCGGGGCGGGCGATGCCCTATGCGCTGCCCCTGCACGTCGCGATGATCGCGGCGCTGCTGGTGATGAATGCGCTGCGCGGCAGCGGCGGGCCGGCCTGGCGCGGGCTGAAAGACGCGCTGGGCGGGATGAAAGCCGTGCTGAAGGACCGCAGGGCGGTCCAGCGGAGCGCGGCGCCGGGGGCGGATTTGATGCTGAACTGGAATCCGCTGGCGCCCTTCACGCGGCCGGCGAAAACCAAGCCGCTCAGCTGAGCGCGCCGATCGCCTCGTCCAGCGCAGCGGTCCAGGGGCGCGGCGCGATCCCGTAAGCCGACTCGATTTTTGACGTGTCCAGAACCGACCAGGCCGGGCGTTTCGCGGGCGTCGGGAAATCCTTTGTCGCAATCGGCGTGACGGTCGCGGCGGGCAGGCCGCGCGCGCGGGCCGCCGTGAAAATCCCCTCCGCGAACCCGGCCCAGCTGACCGCGCCCGCATTGGCGAAATGAAAGACGCCATAGGGGCCTTCGCCGAAGACGAGCCGGGGCGCCATGGCGAGGATCGCGCCCGCCAGATCGGCGGCGCTGGTCGGGCGGCCGGTCTGGTCGGCGACGACGCGCACCGTGTCCCGGTCCCTGGCCAGGCGCAGCATGGTCTTCACGAAATTGCCGCCCCAGGGCGAGAACACCCAGGAGGTGCGCAGGATCGCGGTCTTCGGATTGGCGGCCAGCGCCGCCGCCTCGCCCTCCGCCTTCGTCATTCCATAGACGCCGAGCGGGGCGATGGGGTCCGTTTCCTTAAATGGCTGGTCGCCGGCGCCGGAATACACATAGTCGGTGGAGATATGGACCAGTGGCAGGCCGCGCGCGGCGCAGGCCGCCGCGATCTCCCCCGGGGCCGCGGCGTTGACCCGGCGCGCCAGGCGCGGCTCGGTTTCCGCGCGGTCCACGGCGGTGTGGGCCGCCGCGATCAGGACCAGATCGGCCCGCGCCCGCTCCACCGCGCGCGCGGCCTCGCCGGGGACGGACAGATCGGCCTGCCCCCGTCCCAGCGCCGTCAGGCGGACGTCGGCATAGGGTGCGCGCGCCAGCATGGCGCGGGCGAGCTGACCGGTGCGGCCGAACTGGAGGATGCGCAGCGGCGGGGTCATCGCGGGGTCATGGACGGCGTCATGGGCGGCCTAGACGAAGGGCGTTTCGAAATCGGCCCAGGGCGTCCCGGCGGCGTCCTTGGCCGACAGGATGGCCTCGTCTGCGCCGAGGCCCCAATCGATGCCGATCTCGGGGTCGTTCCACAGCACGTTGATCTCCCCCTTCGGCTCATAGGGCGCGTCGACCAGATAGACGACCTCGCAATCGGCCGTGCGCGTGGCGTAGCCGTGCAGGCAGCCGGCGGGGACGAAGAGCTGGTCGCCGGTTTCGGCCGACAGTTCCGCGCCCGCCCATTGTCCAAACGCAGGAGAGCCTTCGCGGGCGTCGACCACGACATCGAAAATCCGCCCGCGCGCAGCGCGCACCAGCTTGGCCTGGGCGACGGGAGGGGGCTGGGCGTGCAGGCCGCGCACGATGTTCGGCTCCGCGCTGAAGGCCAGATTTTCCTGCACCGGATTGAAGTCGATCCCGTGTTCGGCATAGCGCGCCTGATTGAACAGCTCGGAAAAATAGCCGCGCGCATCGCCGTGGCGGCCCGGCCGGATGACCATGGCGCCCGGCACGGCGAGCTGGGTGACCTCGATCTTCACCGTCTCTCCTTCTAGCGCAGCGCGGCGGCGATATTGCCGCCGTCCACCGTGGTTACGCCGCCCGTGGTTTTCAGCGCCAGCGCCTGATGCAGGAAGGCCTCCGCCACGTCGTCCGCCGTGACTTCGAGGCCCAGCAGATTGCCGCCCATATAATCGGCCTCGCTGAGCCCGCGCGCCTTGGACCGGCTGGCGATCATGCCGTCCGTCAGGATGCCGGAGCGGATGCGGTCCGCGTTCACGGCGTTGGAGCGGATGCCCTGCGGCCCATAGTCCACCGCATATTGTCGCGACAGGAACAGGGTGGCGGCCTTGGGCAGGCCATAGGGGCCGAATTCCGGCCCCGGATTGATCGCCTGTTTCGATGCGTTGAACAGCAGCGCGCCGCCGGTCCCCTGCGCCAGCATGATCGCGATTGCGGCCTGCGCTGCGGCCTGATGGCCGAAGAAATTCAGCTCGAAACTCTGGCGCAGCGTCTCGGCGTCCACCTCCCCGATCTTTCCCTGCCAGGCCGCGCCGGCGTTGGAGACCAGGATGTCCAGCCCGCCGAATTCCGCGACGACCGCATGGAAGGCGGCCTGGACGGAGGCCGCATCGGTGACGTCGCATTCCAGGCCGATGGCCGCCCCGCCGATTTCCGCCGCCGTGCGCCGGGCGGCGTCGCCGTCGCGGTCCAGCACCGCGACCTCCGCGCCGTTGGCCGCCAGGAGTTTCGCGGTGGCCGCGCCGATGGTGCCGGCGCCGCCGGTGATCGCCGCGATCTGGCGCTGAAGCGGCTTCTCGACGGCCTTGCCGAGCTTGGCCTGCTCCAGCGACCAGTATTCCATGCAGAACAGCTCGTCCTCGGGCAGGGCCGCATATCGGCCGAACGCCTCGGCGTCCGAAATCACCGCCATGGTCGCCTCCGCCACGTCGGCGGCGACACGCGCGTCTTTCTTCGACTTGCCGAGGGCGAACAGGCCGAGGCCGGGCGCCAGCACGATGCGCGGCATGGCGTCCAGCATCGCCTTCGGCGTGATGCGGCGGCCGGTCTGGCGCGCGAAATATTCGCGATAGCGGTCCGCATAGTCGGCGACCGCCCGCCGCACCGTGTCGGCGCTCCAGCCCGCATCGCTGTCTGCGGGGGGCAGGACCAGCGGCGTGTTCTTGGTGCGGATGATGTGGTCGGGCGTGACGACGCCGCGCCCGGCGATCTCCGCCAGATCCGGCCGGTCGACATAGGCCCGCACGGAATCCCCGCCGCGGAACTCCATCACCATGCGCCGCCACGCGCCGCCGCCCAGACTTTCGGCGACCGCGCCGCGCAGGACGGGGGCGGCGGCAGCGAGCGCGGGTTCGGGCGTGTTGCGCAGCGCGGGCCGTGCGCGGCCGTTGGTTCTGGCGATGCGCGCCTCGGCGCGGCTGACCATGTCGATCATCCGCTCATAGGCTTCCCGCGCCGTGTCGCCGAAGGTGAAGATCCCGTGCTTGTCCAGGATCGCGCCCTTGACCTGCGGCGCGCGGTCATAGGCGTCGGCCATGACCCTGGCGAGGTCGAAGCCGGGCATGACCCAGTCGATGAACGCCATCTCGCCGCCATAGACCTCCTCATGCAGGTCGCGGCTGTTTTCCTGATCCACCAGCGACAGCACGGCGTTGGCGTGGGTGTGGTCGACGAATTTGTGCGGCAGGAAGGCGTGCAGCAGCGTCTCGACGGACGGGTTGGGCGCGGTGGAGTCCAGAAGCGCGATGCGCTGCTGGTTCACCATCTCCTCGTCGCTGAGCGCGTCCAGATCGCGCAGGCGGCGCAGCGGCGCCAGGCGCACCGCGGGCAGGCCGGCCGGTTCGATATCGCCCATGTCCCAGCCCGAGCCCTTCACGCACAGAACCTCGTGCGCATCGCCGAGCGCGTCGGTCACGGTGGTCTTTACCGAGGTGTTGCCGCCGCCATGCAGGACCAGCGCCGGGTCGCGGCCCAAAAGCCGGGACGTGTAGACGCGCAGCGCCAGGTCTTCATTCACGCCCTGCTGCGCATAGCGGGCGACATAGTCCTTTGCGTCGCTGTCCGACCATGCCGATTTCATTCGGCGGCCTCCCGCGCGAACAGCGCGGCCAGATTGTGCGCATAGGGGGCGCGGACGATTCCGCGCTCGGTGATCAGGCCGGCGACCATGTCGTTCGGCGTGACGTCGAAGGCGGGGTTGCGGGTCTTGATCCCCTCCGGCGCGGTGCGGCGCGCGCCGAAGCTGGTGACCTCTTCCCCCGCGCGCTCCTCGATCGGGATTTCGGCGCCGGTGGGGCAGTCCATGTCGATCGTAGAGGACGGGCAGGCGACGTAAAATGGCACGCCGAAATGCCGCGCCAGAATGGCCACGCCCAGCGTGCCGATCTTGTTGGCGACGTCGCCGTTCGCCGCCACCCGGTCCGTCCCGGTGATGACCAGATCGATCTCGCCGCTCGCCATCATGTGGGCGGCCATATTGTCGGTGATCAGGGTGACGTCGATGCCGGCGCGCTGCAGCTCCCAGGAGGTGATGCGCGCGCCCTGGAGCAGGGGCCGGGTCTCGTCGGCATAGACGCGGAACGCTACGCCGCGCGCATGGGCCAGATACATTGGGGCGGTCGCGGTGCCGGCGCCGGAGGTGGCGAGCGCCCCGGCGTTGCAATGGGTCAGCACGCCCATGCCGGGGCGGATCAGATCGGCGCCCGCCTCCGCCATGCCGCGGCACAGGGCCTGATCCTCGGCATGGATCGCCTCGGCCTCGTCGACCAGCGCGTCATACAAAGCGGCGGCGTCAGCGGCGGTCTCGCGTGCGGCGCGCGCCTGCATCCGGCGAAGGGCCCAGCCGAGATTGACGGCGGTGGGGCGGGAGGAATCGAGGAATTCAGCTTGGCGCGCGATCTTTTCGCGGAAATCGTCCGGCGCGCCGTCGCGATAGGGTTTCAGCGCGACGCAGAGCCCATAGGCGGCGGCGACGCCGATGGCCGGCGCGCCGCGCACTTTCAGCTGTTTGATCGCGTCCCAGACGTCCTGCGCCGTGTCCTGCCGCTGCATCGGGGCGTCCTGGGGCAGGCGGGTCTGGTCCATCAGGAACAGATCGCCGTCCCGCCATTCGATGGCGCGCGGCAGGTTGTCCCACAGCGCCTCTGCGCCGGTCTGGTCTGGTGTGGTCATCCGCCCGTTCCGCGGCCCGTCCCGTCCGAAGGTTTCACACCAGCCCGCGCCGGGGCGCAACAGGGCGCAACCGGGGCACAACCGGGCGCTAACGGCCGGCGACCAGTCGGGGGCCGGACGGGGCGGCGGCCGCGCCGCCGGCGGGCGGCGTTCCCCGGGGCGGGCGGTCGGCCGCGGCGGCCAGATACTGGCCATAGGGGCTCTTGGCGTATTCGCCGGCGATCTGGCGCAGGGCCTCCGCGTCGATCCAGCCCTGATCGTAGGCGATTTCCTCGATACAGCCGATGACGCGGTTGTGCCGTTCCTCCAGCACGCGGACGAATTCGCTGGCCTCCAGCAACGACTCGTGCGTGCCGGCGTCCAGCCAGACGAAGCTCTGGCCCAGCAGCTCCACATTCAGCGCGCCGCGCTCCAGATACAGATTGTTGAGATCGGTGATCTCCAGCTCCCCGCGGGCGGAGGGGCGGACCTGCCGCGCCAGTTCCGGCGCGTCGCCGTCATAGAAATACAGGCCGGTGACGGCATAGTTGGACGGCGGCTCGGACGGCTTTTCGACGATGCGGACCGCGCGCTGGTCGGCGTCGAAATCCACCACGCCATAGCGGTGCGGCTCCTTCACCCAGGCGCCGAACACGGTCGCCCCATCGGTGCGCTGACCCGCGCTGGCCAGTTTCGCGCCCAGCCCGTCGCCGAAGAACAGATTGTCCCCCAGCGCCATGGCGCTGGGCGCGCCGTCCAGGAAGTCCTCGCCCAGCAGATAGGCCTGGGCCAGCCCCTCCGGCCGGTCCTGCACGATGTAAGAGAAATTCACGCCGATGCGCGCGCCGTCGCCGAGCAGGCGCTTGAAGGCGGCCTGGTCCTCCGGCGTGGTGATGATCAGGATATCGCGGATGCCGGCCCGCATCAGGACCGAGATCGGATAATAGACCATCGGCTTGTCGTAGACGGGCAGGAGCTGTTTTGACGTCGCCAGGGTGAGGGGGTGCAGCCGCGTGCCCGCGCCGCCCGCCAGAATGATGCCCTTGCGCGTCAAATTCCCGCTCCCCGCCTTGCGCCCCGGAACGGGCCGCGCCGCGATCCTATCACCGCTCCAGATACCAGCGCACCGTGCGCTCCAGCCCCTCGTCCAGCGCCGTTTGCGGCGTCCAGCCCAGGTCCCGCTGGGTCGCCGCGCCGTCCAGCGCATAACGGAAATCGTGGCCGGGCCGGTCGGTCACGCTGGCGATCAGGTCCGCGTGCGGCGCGCCGTCGGGGCGCAATTCGTCCATGATGGCGCAGATGCGGCGCGCCATCTCCATGTTGGAAATCTCCTCGCCGCCGCCGATCAGATAGATTCGGCCGGGCTCGCCGGCCTGCGCCAGCATCATCAGGGCGCGGGCGTGGTCGTCCACATACAGCCATTCGCGCACGTTCGACCCGTCGCCATAGATCGGGATCGGCTGGCCATTCGCCGCCTTGTTCACGATCACCGGGATCAGCTTTTCGGGGTATTGGCGCGGGCCGTAATTGTTCGTGCAGTTGGAGATCAGCGCGGGCAGGCCGAAGGTCTGGCGCCAGGCGCGGGCCAGCATGTCCGACGAGGCCTTGCTGGCCGAATAGGGGGAGTTCGGGCGGTAGGGCGAGTCTTCATGAAACTCACCGGTCGGCCCCAGCGCGCCATAGACCTCGTCGGTGGAGACATGGACGAAGCGGAACGCCCCCTGCGCCGAATCGTCCAGGCCGCGCCAGTGGTCCAGCGCCGTCTCCAGCATCGTGTAGGTCCCGACGATATTGGTCTCGATGAACTCCGCCGGCCCGGCGATGGAGCGGTCGACATGGCTCTCGGCCGCCAGATGCAGCACCGCGTCCGGCCGGTTGTCCGCGAACGCCGCGCGCACGGCCTGTGCGTCGCAGATATCGGCCTCTACGAAGGTGAAATTCGGCGCGTTCGCGACGCCCAGCAGGTTTTCCCGGCTGCCGGCATAGGTCAGCTTGTCCAGGCACAGCACCTCATGGCCGGCCGCGACCGCCTGATCGACCACCGCCGACCCGATAAACCCCGCCCCGCCTGTGATGAGTATGCGCATCTGTCCTGAACGCTGTTCGGGCCGCCGCGGGCGCCGCGGCCCATCGCCAGCGGCGGGGTATAGACGCTAGGACCCGGCGAGCCAATTCGCTGCGGCGCTGGGCGCGCGCGGCGTGTTAGGCTGCCGGACCGTTCCGGGAGGGAGATCGAAGTTCATGCCGCTGACCGCATTTGTTCGCCATGTCCTGACGCTGACGCCCGCGCTGGCCGCACTGTCGCTGCTGGCCGGATGCGGACGCCCCGATGCGTTCGCCACGCTGGACGAGGCGTCGCCGGAGAGCGGCCATTGGGGATTCGCCGACGAAGTCGTGGTCGAGGCGACGGACGAGGCGCCGGTGCTGGAGGGCTGGAGCCCGGTGGCGCTGCGCCCGACCAGCGAGCGGACGACCCACCGGGTGGGATGGGTCGTGGATGCGGCCGAGGGGCCGGGCCGCTACCGCGCCCGGGCCTGGGTGCGCGCGGAGAGCGACGCGGACGCCGACGCGCTGCTGGAGATCGGCGGCGGCTATGAGGCGACCAACACGGTCAACGAATACGGCGTCGCCTATTTCGATCTGGGCGAGGTCCGGACGGACAATCCGTACCGGATTCCCGAGAGCGACCTGCTGGCCGATCCGGCCATCGAAACCGACGGGGCGTGGCGCGTGATTTCCGGCGAGCTGGAGCTGGACGGCGAACAGGTCTTCGTCACGGTCGGCATCGTGTCCTATGACGCGAACGCCTTTCCCGGCGAGCGGCGCCTGACGCTGACGCTTGGGGGGATCGAGGTCGAGCGGCTGGACGAATAGAGCGCGTCAGCGCTTCACGACCAGGCCCTGGCCGGTTGGCAGCTCCAGCACCGTATAACCGCGCTCCGCGAACCAGGCGTCGTGCGCCCGCTTCTGCGCGGCGAAGACCGTCCAGCCATAATCGTCCAGCACGATGGCGGCGCCCGACGCGACGCGGTCGAACAGCATCTCCAGCGCCGCGATCTCCGGACCCGGCGAATTCATGTCCAGATGCAGATAGGCGATCCGCCGGGGCGAAATCTCGTGCAGCACGTCGGGCACGACGCCCTTGATCACCTTGGCGTAGGGCGCGTCCTCGAACAGGCGGCAGACCGAGGGATACAGCTCCGGATTGCGATAGGCCGCATCGTGCAGTTCGAAGGCGCGCGGATCGTCCGGCGTGTCGGTCTCCGCCGACGACCAGGCCGGGGCGAAGCCGTCGAACGTGTCGTAAAGATAGAAATCCTTGCCGGAGCCGGCGACGTCGACCGTCTGGGTCACCAGCCAGGACATCTGACCCTGATAGACGCCGCACTCGACGAAATCGCCTTCGAGCGCCAGCCCGTTGCGCGCCGCCCAGACCAGCGTGTTCAGCCGCCAGGCGATGCCGTCCGGGTCGCTGTACTGGGTCTGGCCGGTGTCGGTCGTCATCCGGTCGAACGCGGACTTGAAGGCCGGGTCGCTGCGGAAGCCGGCCGATTTGTCCAGCGTCAGCAGGCGGTCGCCCCAGGTCAGCGATGTGTGGAAGGGCGCGACCAGGCGTTCGATCACCGCATCGGTGACCGCCGCGGCGCGCTCCGGCGTCGCGGAGGCCTTCAGTAGATGCTCCAGCGCCTCGTCCCATCCGGCGCCGGCGACGGGCTCGTCGGCGAGCGAGCGGCCCTGGCGCGCCAGCAGCGCCTCAAGGCTCAGCTTCAGGTCGGCGCGGTCAGGCTCGGCGCGCAGATGGGCGCGCAGCAGGCGCTCCTGCAGATCGTCCGAAAACTCCAGGCCGCGGGCGGTGAAATAGCGGACGACGTTCAGCGCCGCGTCGTTGTCGGTCGGGTCCTGAAGGAAGCGGACCAGCCACGCCAGATCCGCCTCCAATTCCGGAGCGGCGGCAGGGGGCGGCGGCGTGTCGGACATCAAACGAGGCTGCACATGGCGATCCGGCGCGGTCCGGAGCGGGCGCATTTCCATTGAGCGTTCCGGGCAAGTCAAGGCGTCACGCGCCCACCAAGTGTTTGCTGGTCCGGTGGATTGGTTGCGTGTTACATGGCGCGCCGCGGACAGGGGACAGGGAAGCCATGACCAGCGTTGCGGAATGGGCGGGCAGAACGGCGGCGGCGGCGTTCGCCGCGATGCTGTGCCTCGGCGCGAGCGCGTGCCAGGAGGACGATCCGGAAGTCGACGCGCTCCAGGAGCTGATGACGCTGGGCCGGCCGGTCTCCGCGGTCTGGAGCTATGCCGACGAGATCGTTGTCACCGAAGGTGAGGGCGAAGCCGCCCTGGCAAACTGGCGGCCCATCGTCGTCGCGCCGACGCAGACCAGCGGCATGCACCGCATCGGCATGATCGCGGCGCCCTATGTGCACCGGCTGAACGTCTGGCTGCGCGCCGAGGGCGATCTGGGCGTGATGCTGGAAATGGGCACCGCCCCGATTTCGGCGAACGAATTCTCCGAATACGGCGCGGCGTTTTTCGATCTGGACGCCATGGACGTGGTCGACGGGCCGACGGGGCCGGCGACGCTGATGGACCCGGAGATCCGGCGCGAAGGCGACTGGATCGTGGTCAGCGGCGCCCTGTCGCCGCAGGTGGGGCCGATCGTGATGACGCTCGGCCTGACCTATGACGACATTCACTTGTTCGAAGGCCGGGAGGGCCAGGCCCTCACGATCGGCGGCGTCGAAATGGTCCAGGATCCGGTCGAGGAATAGGCCCCGACAGCTTTCTCTAGACCAGCCCGCGCAGGCGGGCTTGGAGGAAGGCGCCGAGGGTGAAGCTGTCGGTGATCTCGCCGGCGCGGATCATGTCTTCCATTTCGGCGGGGGAAACGAGGCGCACGCCGGTGATCCCCTCGTCTAGGGCCGGGTCGCCGTGCGACAGCAGTTCGGCCAGATAGAGCCGCACGCCCAGCCCCATGAAGCCGGTGGCCCCGAACATGGGGCCGAGGAAGGTGAGCGCGCCGATGCGCCCGCCGATCTCCTCGGCGATCTCGGTGCGGGCGGTGTCCTCCTCGCTGGCGCCCGGCTCGATGGCGCCGCGCGGGATTTCCCAGTGCCATTGCGCCGTCGGATGGCGGTAATGGTGCAGCAGCAGGATGCGCCCTTCGGTCACCGGCAGGATCACGACGCCGGCGGGCTCGCCCTCATAGCGCAGGGTGCGGTGATGGATGCCGGCGCTGCCGTCCGGGAAGATCACCGCGTCGCGCAGGACCAGAAGATAGGGGTCGCGGTAATGCAGGCCGACCTCCGCCCAGGCGCGGTCCTGTCCGCGCGCGGCGTAGCGGTCGCCCATTTCGGCCTCGATCTCCGCGATGCGCTTCGGATCGAGGACGAGGCGCAGCCCGTCGGGCCGGTCGGCGAACCAGTGCGGCCGCTCCTGCGCCAGGCGGAAATACTCCTCCAGACGCGATTCCAGCGGCCGGGAGCGCGTCATGCGCTCAGCCCGTCCTCCGCAGCCGGAATGCGTCCGGTGACCACGGCCAGCAGCGGCTTGCCCGAGGGCGCGCGCGAGCCCAGCCCGATCAGGCGGCCGAGGAAGGTGAGAGCGAGGCGGACCAGCGCGATCAGCCGCCCGATCAGCCCGCCGCCGCGCGCCCGTCCGGCGAACCGGTCCGTGGCGGCGGCGTAGCGCAGGTCGCGCATCGCGCCTTCCTCGATCCGGATGGAGAAGCCGTCCAGCCGGCCGTGCAGGGACAAGAGGCCGCGCAGCTGGCGGTCCACCCATTCCTCGTCGCCCGTATAGCCGGCGGCGTGCAGCAGCACGGTGACCGGGGCGCCGGGCGCCAGCGCGCCGGAGACATGGTCGATCAGCAGCGAGTGATCGATGGTCGGGTACAGGGCCTCGCCGCGCAGTCCCAGCTCGCGCCGGGGGCGGACATAGACCAGCGCCCCGGCCGCGTGCGGCGGGCCCGTGAGCCGCCAGGCCAGCGCCACCTCGGGCTCGATGGAGCGCCAAGCGGGGTCGGTCGGCGGGAAGGCCAGGTCCGGCCATTCGCCGGGCGCGGCCAGGATCAGCGCGGGCTTGCCGTTCAGCTCCGCCTTCAGCCGCTCGGCCTCGGCCTCCAGCAGCGGGGTTGCGGGCGCGTCGGCGTGCAGGCGCGCGGGGCGGAACGGCGCGCCGAACAGCAGGCGGCGCAGCCCGGCCAGCTTGCGCTTTCCGGCGCGCGCCATGCGCTTGGCGGCCATCGCGCGGCGGCGGTCGTTTGTCGGGTGGTTCAGATCGTCCAGCGTGATCCGGTTGTCGAACTCGACCGGCTTTGGCTGGTCCGGCTTGTGATTATTGCGGTGGATGCGCCAGGCCGCGCAGCCATAGATCCAGTAATACTGGCCGGCATGATGGCTGGGCGGGTTCACGCCTTCCATGAATGTGTCGAAATAGGTCTGGAAGCCTGTCTCCGCCGCCGCGACTTTCGCCGGCGGGGAGGCACCGGAGCGCAGCGTGATGACGCGCCGCCCGGTGTCCAGATGCTCGGCGGTCAGCCATTCGTTCATGCAGGCCTGGCGCTCGTCCTCCTCCCGCTCCCCGATGGAGATGAACTCCGCCTCCGCGGCGCGGGGCTGCAGCTCCAGGATGAAGGCGTCGTCGCTGTCCTGGATCAGATATTGCGGCTCCCCCGGGCAGTATTCCGGCACGAACGTGTAGTCGCAGGGCCCGTTGATCTCGGTCACCACGCGCGTCGGCTGCAGGCAGAACATGAAGGCCTTGAAGAACCGCCCCAGCTGGGTGTGGGCGTCGACCTTCCACAGCATCTGGCTGGGCATGGAGGTCCAGCAGGCGTCCTGATTCACCGTCTTCGCGACGTGGTGCGGGTGGGTGTAGCGGAAGGACAGGTCGACCAGCGCGCGCGGCGGGGCGGCCAGCGGCGCCTCCGGCCCCGCGCGCCAGGAATCCAGGATTTCCTCCGCCTGTTCCGACACCGCGCGCAGCGTGCCGGTGATGATCACCTTGTGGTCGGCCGCGATCAGGTCCGCCAGATGGTCGAATGCGCCGTTCGACAGCACGAAATCGGCGTTCCAGAACACGAACCACGTGCTGGTCATCGCCGCGCCGAAAAAGGCGACGCCGCGGGTGAAGGCGAGGGTCAGCGTGGTGGAGTAGTGGCCCGGCGAGATCAGGTCGTCGATCATGATGTAGCGGACCGACGCATGCCGCCGAATCTCCGCCATCAGAGGCAGCGCCTCGAAATGCGCATCGTCCCCGGCGCAGGTCAGGACCACCAGTTCGACGTCGCAGCGGCGCGCCAGAGCGGGCAGGTTGCCCTTGGCCAGAAAAGAGCTTAGGCCGAACCGCTCGAACCGTTTAATGTATTCGCCGCCCCATACGGCGATCAGGATTTTCACCTTTTTGCGCGCCACCGCGTCGGACCGTCGGGAGTTCATGGCAGACATTTGTGCTGGAGCGCGTTCGGTGCGGGGGTTGGAGCTTCAACGGCCAGTCGGTAACAGAAACCGGCGAGGGGTCAATTGCGCCCGGAACGGCCTTGCTGGGCCGGGGGCCGGGCGCGCCAGGGGGAATGTCTGATGGGGCGTATGGACGTGTCGCGGCCGGACGAGGCGTTTTTCGACTGCGCCTTCGTCTGGACGCCGAGGGAGCTGGCCGGCGACGAGCCCTACGCCGTTCTGGTCGATGACAAGTCCGCGCCCTTCACGCCTGATCTGATCCGCACCTGCCGCGGCGCGGCGGGGTTTCAGGCGGTGGTCACCGACCCGGCCGATGTTCCGGCCGGCGCGGTGGCGATCTGCGACGGCCCGACCTGGGTGCGCCAGCACGAGGCGATGACCGCCGCCGGGGTGCGCGGCCCGCGCGCCCGGGTGCTGCTGTATTTCGACGTCGACCCGTCCGGCTTCTGGGATTTCGCGGAGGCCTGCGGCGACCGGCTGGGCGAAATCTTCCATGAGGGCGGCGCGACGGCGCAGTCGGCGGAGGCGATCGCGCCCTTCCTGGAGCACTGGAGCGGCTCGCGCCTGGTGAACCAGCGCCTGCTGCCCTACGCCCGGTTCTACACCCGCGATTTCTATCCGCTGCACCAGGAGAACGCCGACAAGATCGTGCGCATCCTGGCGGCCTTCGCCGATGACGAGAGCCGCGCGGCCTATGCGCGCATCCTGTTCGGCACGGCCGAGCAGGTGGTCTCCCATTTCTCCGGCTCGGTCTTCGGGGCCCAGCAATATATGGAGATCGTGGAGCCGCAGCCGGGCGACGTGATCGTCAATTGCGGCGTGGGACGGGGCTGGGAGCTGCCCTATTTCCTGGCGCGGCTGCAGGGCGCGGGGGAGATCCACAATATCGACCCCAACATGGTCTATTGGAGCAGCCATTTCGCGGACTTCATCCACCGCTTCCCGAACATCGTGAAGGACCACCCGATCATCGTCGGGGACAAGGACGGCCAGATTTCGCTGAGCCTGGTCGATTCCGGGATGATCGTGTCGGCCGGCGAAAGCTCCGGCGAGGGGTCGCAGACCTTCGATATCCGCAAGCTGGATTCGCTGGTCGAAGAGGGCGTGATCCCGCGCATCGACTATCTGAAAATGGACGTCGAGGGCGGCGAGAAATCGATCCTGGCCGGGGCGGTCGAGGCGATCCGCAAGCACCGGCCGAAACTGGCGGTCGCGATCTATCACGAGCCGGAGCATTTCTGGGACTATCCGGCCTTCATCCTCGACAATTTCCCGGACTATCGCCTGTATCTGCGCCAGTACGGCTATTCGCGCTTCGAGACGCTGCTCTATGCGGTGCCGGCGGAGGCGGAGGACCGGTCCGGGACTGAGGGGCTGACCGGGATCGCCCCGGCGCCGCGGCGGGCCGGAACGCAGGATCTGGCGCTGTTCTACGCCCATGACGCGCCGGACGCGCCGCGCGATTTCTATGTGAAGCCGATCCGCGCGCTGACGCGGCATTGCGGCGTGGACTGGCAGGGCGCGGACATCGCCCCCGGGCCCTATATCGACGCCGAAACCGTGGCGGGCGCGATCGAGACGCCGGCCGGCAATGTCATCCTGACCAGCCACCGCGCCGAA
The DNA here is from genome assembly GCA_913055605.1 of uncultured Euryhalocaulis sp. Taxonomy (GTDB): domain Bacteria; phylum Pseudomonadota; class Alphaproteobacteria; order Caulobacterales; family Maricaulaceae; genus Euryhalocaulis. Next base: position 60,331 of record CAJXKJ010000003.1, read on the forward strand.
GACGGCGCCATGCGCGCCACGGTCGGCGTCGCCGGCCGCTCGTCGGACGTATCCTGGGCCCACGCGGTCTGGATGCCGGACGGCGGCCAGTGCGGGCCGGTCGATTCCGCCGACGGCAAGGTGCGCTTCTATACCTGGTCGCCGGAGCCGGGCCTGCTGGACGTCTACACGCTGGATGGCGAGGCGATGTCGCAGGATTCCAGCACGAAGCTGCGCAAGGCCCCGATTCTGGTCCGCCAGGACGAAAACGGCGCGGCGGCGCTGATCGTGGGCGAGGGCGGGCAGGGCGTCTGGGCCGCCGCCGACGGCGGGGAAACGCCGGTCGACCTGCCGGCCGGGACGCCGCTGGGCGCGGTCGCGGTCAAGCGGCCCTATCGCGCCGATTCGCCCAGCGCGGCGGGTCTGGGCGTGCTGTCCCCGGACGGGGCGACGCTGGACGTTTATGTCAGCGCGGATGGCGACTGGTCGCTGGCGGCCAGTTTCGACTGGGATTCGCGCCTGAATCTGGTCCCGACGCTGATCGCGTCGGGCACGGTCGCCGCGCCGGCCCGCGAGGGATGGCGCGACACGGTGCTGCAGGCCGCCGGCGCCGTGGGCGCGGAGGGGCTGGTGCGCGGCCTGGCCGCGCGGGTGCGCAAGCTGACGGGCAAGTCCTGGCGCTGAGCCGCCGGCCCGCCGCCCGGCTGTGGCCGCGGCGCCCCGGCTCTGCTGATACAGCCGCCGGCGCGTGGATTTCGCCCGGATTATTTGCTTAAGCTTCGCTCCGAAAAAGACTTTCTGTCAGACAGCCGAGATCATGACGCCTCCTTCCACCGCCGCCGCCCGAACCCTGCCCGACGCCGAACCCGATGGCGGCCTGTCCGAGCGGGAGGCGTTTTTCGACTGCACCTTCATCTGGGCGCCGCGCGAAATGACCGGCGATCAGCCTTATGTGATCTTCGAGGACGGGAAGTCCGAGTCCTTTACCCGGACGCTGATCCTGGCGGTGCGCGGGGAGGACAATTGCCGCGGCGTGATCAATTCCGCCGCCGAGGTCCCGTCCGATCCGGACGTGCTGGTGATCTGCGAGGCGCCGGTTTGGCAGCGCAATTGCGTGGCGCTGAACCGCGCCGGGGTGCGCGGCGCCCGGGCGCTGGCGGTGCTGTATTTCGACGTCGACCCGTCCGGCTATTGGGATTTCGCCAAGGGCTGCGGCGATTCGCTGGCCGAAATCTTCCATGACGGCGGCGTGGACGCGACATCCATCGCAGGCGTCGCGGAATTTCTGGAGATGTGGACCGGCGCCCGTCCGTCGAACGGTCGGATCGTGCCGCTGTCGCGTTTCTACACCCGCGATTTCCTGCCGCTGCAGATCGAGAAGGGCGAGGCGATAGCCCGCGTGATGGCGGCGATGGCCGACGACGAAAGCCGCGCCCATTACGCCCGCATCCTGTTCGGCACCGCCGAACAGGTCTTCACCGCCTTCACCCAGCAGGTGTTCGGCCCGCAGCAATATATGGAGATCGTGGAGCCCAAGCCCGGCGACGTGATTCTGAATTGCGGCGTCGGCCGGGGCTGGGAGATTCCCTATTTCCTGTGCCGGATGAAGGGCGAAGGGGCGATCCACAATATCGACCCGAACATGCAGTTCGCTTCCACGCCCTATGGCGACTTCATCGAGTCCTTCCCCGATGTGGTGGTCAATCACCCGATCATCGCAGGCGACCAGGACGGCGAGCTGAGCTTCGCGATGACCGACGGGGGCATGATCGTCTCCGACGCCACGCGCGACACCAATGCGGCCGACGACGAGCGCACGACCTATACCTGCCGCAAGATCGACACCCTGATGGAGCAGGGCCTGGCCGACCGGCTGGACTATCTGAAGATGGACGTGGAGGGCGGCGAGCTGTCCATCCTTCGCGGGGCGATCGGGGCGATCAAGAAATACCGGCCCAAGCTGGCGGTCGCGATCTATCACGAGCCGCACCATTTCTGGGAATACCCGGCCTATCTGCTGGACGAGCTGGAGGACTATCGCTTCTACGTCCGCCAGTACGGCTATTCGCGGTTCGAGACGCTGCTGTACGCCGTTCCCGCCGAGGCCACGCTGACCGCCTCCGGCGGCGAGCGGCTGCGCCGGGGTCCCACCACGCGCAAGACGGCGGAGGGCGCCGGCGATCCGCTGGTCGTGGCCTATTTCCGCGATGCGCCGGACGCCGCGCGCCAATTCTACGCCGGCACGCCGCGCACGGTGGCGCGCCTGTTCGGCGTGGACTGGGAGACCGCGGAGATCACGCCGATTCCGCAGGTGGAGGCCGACCGCCTGTGCGGCGTGGTGGAGACGCCGGACGGCGCGGTGCTGGTCACCATGCACGAACAGGAACCCGGCAAGATGTCCGTGATCGCCGGGGTCAGCCCGTCCCCGACCTCGCTGAAATGGGTCGCCAGCCGCGGCGTCGCCCCGGACGCGGCCTGCGCCGTGGCCGCCGGTCCCGACGGGAAGGCGCGCATCGTGCTGCAGGACCCGGGTTCGAACACCGCCGCGATGTACGCGCTGAAGGGCGGCGATCTGTCCCATGAGCGGGCCTTCGTCCTGCATGATACACCGCTTGCGGCGTGGATGACGGGCCGGGAGCTGCACATGATTTGCCGAAGCGCTGATGACGGCAGGCCGCTGAAGGCGGTGCTTTCGCCGAGCGCGGAAGGGGTCGCGCTTTCGGAGACCTCGCTTCCTTCCGGTACTTTCGAAGGTCTGGTGACGTTGAAGCGCAATGGCGCGGCCGGACCGGAATATTCGCGCGGCTACGCCATGCGCGAAGGGGATACGGTGCAGATCTACGAAGCCGATGGCGACGGATATGCGCCGGTGACCGGCATCGCATGGGACGAGCGGTTCATGCTCGCCCCGACGCTGGTCGCCGCCCCCTATGCCGGGGACCAGTAAGTTCCACGCCCTGCAAGCAATTTCCAGGAGCCGGATATGCCTGATCTGAAAACCATGGACGATGTCGTCAGCGCCGATGTGCCGGTGCTGGAAGGGGCCGAGGCGGTCGCGCCGGACGCGCTGTTCGCGGACGGCGTGCGCGACGAGAACGCCTTCGGCGGCGCCCTGGGCCTGCGCAAGGGGCCGGCCTTCACCGATTCCGAGCGGGACCGGATGAAGGAAATGATCAAGGCGCACCTGGTCGATACGGCGAAGGGCTTTTCCGCCGACGCGGCGGCCGAGGTGCGGGCCGTCGATCTGGAGCTGTATCACGAGATTTCCGACCGCCTGGACCACCGCCAGCTGTTGTCCAAGAAGGGCCGGATCATGACCGACGAGGCCGTTCAGGAAATGAAGGGCATGTCGTTCTTCGACTATGCCCGCAAGGCGTTCGGCGCGGATCACTATCTGTCCGACGAGGAAGGGATCGGCCACGAACAGGTCTGCCTGCGCGTGGTGCGCCCGAATGTGCGCGAGGATGTGGGCTCCCTGCACGCCGACCACTGGTTCTGGGAGCATTACGACTGGGCGCCGCCGCCGGGCGAGGGCCGCACCAAGATGTGGATGGGCGTGTGCGTGGACGGGGTTCAGAACGGTCTGCGCCTGGCCCCGGGGTCGCACCGCGAAAACCGCCCATACCGGGTGGTCCGCGACGGCCACAAGATCGCCTTCGCACCGGATTTCGACCTCAACACGCTGGACCTGCGGGTTTTCGACGCCAAACCGGGCGAGCCGATCCTGTTCAACTACCGCACCCTGCACGTGGGCACGTTCAACACCGCCCCGACGACGCGGGTGAGCGTTGAGATCACCTTCATGTATAAGGAAGACCAGCAGGCGCGCAGCGCGGCCTAGGCGGCCGGTCCGGGGCGCCGTAGAGGTCTTGTCGGGCGGAACCGCCGGCCGCGCCGGTCGGCGGATGGGGAGTTGTCGGCAACAGATGGTCGCGGGGTAGACGCAGGATGGGGGGCGCCTGGGGGACGTATCGCGGCCCGGCCATGTCGGGCGCGCGCTATGCCGGTGCGATTCTAACGCTGGGCGCGGACAGAAGCCACGGGGCGAACTTGCTGGCGCTGTCGCTCGTGAGCGCCGCGCTCACCGGCTATCTGTTCCTGATCGGCTATACGCAGTTTCCGGGCGGCGCCGAGCATTTCACGATCTGGGCCGAAGGCATCGCGGCGGGCTATGACCTGCCGATGACGATCGCCCAGCGCCAGGTCGGCTTCCCCGTTCTGCTGTGGCTGACCGGGTATCCCTATCATCACAGCCTGCTGCCGACGCTGATCGCGCACGCCTTCATGGCGTTCCTGATGCCGCTGCTGACCTACTGGATGCTGGCGCCGGCCTCGCGCGCGGCCGGCGTGCTGCTGGCGGCCCTGATGATGGCGTCGTTCGTGCCGTACCAGATGATGAAATTCGTCCACCACGACATGACGCATATCTTCCTGCTGTTCCTGTCGGCGGCGATCGCGGCGCATTTCGCGGCGACCCAGAAATGGCGGTATTTCTTCCTGGCCGTCGCGGTGGCGACCTTCTGCGCCCTGGCCCGCCCGATCTCCATCTTCGTGGTGCCGGTCTATATCGGCGTGATGGCGGTCTACGACATCGCCGCGGGGCATTTCCGCGCCGGCCAGTATGTGAAGCGCATCGCCATGTACGGCGTGGGGGTGCTGATCTGGCTGGGCGGATTCCAGGCCGATCATATGCACCGCGCGGCCATTTTCGGGTTCGACGAGGACAAGCCGGAAGTCAGCTATACGGCGACCCAGCTCTTCTATCCGATGTATGTCGACAGCGTGCATCTGGGCTATCCGATCACACGGGATCTGGGGCCGCGCACCGACGCCTTCTACGATTATCTGATAGAGCGCTTTTCCCCGGAGCCGACACAGCAGGGGGTCGTCAGCTCGCTGCTCAGCATCATGCCGGAAGGCAGCGATTTCGCGGACAGATACGTCTATGGGCTGAACCCGGAAGAGTTCGTCGAATCCATCTTCGCCCATCCGAACCAGATCTATCTCCACTTCATGACCGACGATTTCGCCGATCATCCGGAGCTGAACGGCTATCTGTGGGGCGTGATGGGGGAAATGGCGCGCGAGCATCCGCGCTATATCGCGCGCTATTCGCTCGGCAATCTGTTCAACTATCTGTTCCGGCCCGGGCGGGGCCATTCGATGTGGAACGCCAATCCCGGCGGGCCGCAGGAGCTGCAATTCCTGCTGCGCGGGCCGAATATCGGCAACGCGGAAATCATGCTGGGGCCGCTCGCGCTGAGTGAGCTGCAATTCGTGCCCCTGGAGGGCCCGCTGCCGCAATCGGCCGAGTGGCTGCGCGCCGCCACCGACCATTACGAGCGGACCTATCCCACCGTGAACACGATCACGATCTGGCCGACGCTGCTGGGCTGTCTGCTGTGCTGCGTGCAGCTGTTGCTGCGCACGGTTGGCCGCCTGCTGGGCCGGCCTGCTCTGGGGGCGGCGCTGCCGTCCGTCTTCCCACGGATCGACGCCTGCATGCTGGTCGGCGTGCTGTCGCTGGGGCTGATCATGTATCACGCGCTGGTCACTGCGATCGCGGTCGACCCCTATTACCGCTATCACATCATCACGATGCCGCTGCAGATCACCGCGGCGGGCGTCGGGCTGATCCTGCTGTGCGACTTGGCGGTTCAGGGTTTCGCCTTGGCCCGCCGGCGGGGCCTGCCTGGCGCCGCGCAGGCCGCGGCGGCCGCGCAGAGCGTGGGGCAAATTCGCATCCCTTATGTCGGCGGGGCGGGGCGCGTCAGCGTGCCGGTCGCGGCCATCGGCGGCGCGCTGGCCTTTGCCTGTGTTTTCTCGGCCTACGCGCTATACCTCTACTCGAATCTGTAGCGACACCATGCTCGTCACCAATTTCTGGCTGAAATACATCCTCTATAAAATCGTCCGCGCCTGGTACCAGCTGGTGGACGTGGGGCGCGTGCATCCGGTGCGGGAAATGTCCCTGCGCGCGCTGCAGGAAAGCTGCGACTTCCTCGAAGCCAACATGGCCGAGGCGATCGGCTTCGACACCCAGAAGGAATTGCTGGAATTCGCCGTGGACGCCGTGACGGCGCCGGGCGTGCTGACGGAGTTCGGCGTTTTCCGCGGCGGCACGATCCGCAAGATCGCGAAGCGAATGCCGGACCGCAAAATTCACGGCTTCGACAGTTTCGAGGGGCTGCCGGAGGGCTGGTTCGGCCACAACCTGGCCAAGGGCACGTTCTCGACCGGCGGGCGGCTGCCGAAGGTTCCGGACAACGTGACGCTGCACAAAGGCTGGTTCGAGGATTCGATTCCGCCCTGGCTGGAGGAGAACCCGGAGCCGGTCGCCTTCATCCATAATGACAGCGACCTGTATTCCTCGACCGTCACGATCTTCGAGCTGCTGAAGCCGCGCATGCAGCCCGGCACGATCATCCTGTTCGACGAGTTCTTCAATTACCCCGGCTGGAAGGTCCACGAGGTGAAAGCCTGGCTGGAATTCGCCGAGAAATACCAGATCGACTACACCTATATCGGCTATGCGCGGCAGCAGGCGGCCCTGCGCATCAACGCAATCGGACTCTGACATGCCAAGGGATACCGGCGACCGGATCGTTCTGAGCGACGCGGCCCGCGAGCTGCACAGCGAAGCGCGTCTTGCCGAGCCGTGGCAGGGCGACCCGATCGATCTGACGATCTTCGTCTCCTGTTACAATGAACAGGATTTCGTCACCGATACGCTGGACGCCATCGCCGAGGCGATGTCGCGCTTCGACTATCAGTACGAAGTGCTGATCATCGACGACGTGTCAAAGGACAATTCGGCGGCGGTCGTGGAGCGCTATATCGCCGAGCATCCCGACCGCCGCATCATCCTGAAGAAGAACGGCGTCAATCGCGGGCTGGCGCAGAACTATGTAGACGGCGCCTTCCTGGGCCGCGGGAAATATTACCGCCTGATCTGCGGCGACAACGCGGAGCCGGTCGATACGATCGCCACGGTGATGGAAAAGCTAGGCCAAGCCGACATCATCCTGCCCTATTATACGAGCTTCGAGGGCAAGAGCCTGTTCCGGCGGACGCTGTCCAAGGCCTATTCCGGCATCATCAACGTCATCACCGGCCGCAGCATCAAATATTATAACGGGCTGGCCCTGCCCCTGCGCTACAACGTCATGCGCTGGCACCCGACCACGCGCGGCTTCGGCTTCCAGGCCGAGATCATGACCATGCTGCTGGACGACGGCGCGACCTGTATCGAGGTGCCGGCGGTGACGGTGGAGCTGAAGGGCGGCGCCTCGCGCGCGCTGGACTGGCGCAATGTCGTGTCCGTCTCCCACTCCGTGCTGACGATCGCGGAGCGGCGCCTGTCCAACTGGATCTACCGCTAGCGGGACGCCGGCTCCGGCGCGTCCGGCTTCGCGGCGGCTTCGGCCTTGTCCAGAGACGGCCGGCGGGTGTCGCCCGACAGCAGCCAGATCAGCCCGCCCGGCAGCGACCCGACCACGCCCATCAGGCCGAACAGGACCGACAGCGCGAAGGCGGGCTCCGCCGGCACGCCGACCAGGCCCAGCGCGGCCACCGCCGCGCCCTCCCGCACGCCCCAGCCGCCGACCGAGATCGGCACGGCGGAAGCCAGCAGGATCAGCGGGAACAGCACGAAGACCACGCCCGGGGACAGATCCATCCCCAGGCCCCGGCTCAGCACCCACATCATCGCCATCAGATTGAACAGCGAGACGAGCATGATGCCGAGCGGCGCCAGGATCCGCCGCGGCGGGGTCAGCAGCAGGCTCATGTCCCCGGACAGTTCGTTCAGCGCGCGCACGATGCGGAACCGCGTCCAGCGCCCGGAAAACCGGTTGAAGGCCATCAGGCCGATGACGCCGGCGAGCGCCCCGACCGACAGCAGGCCCACGAAGGGCAGCGCCGTCTCCACATCCGCCGCCTGCGGATCGCGCAGCAGGGAGGGAAGGCCGAACAGAATCAGCAGCAGCAGCCCGATCACCGTCAGCACGCGCTCCAGCAGCACGCTGGTGATCGACCGCGCCAGCGGGATGCCGAATTTATAGGCGAGGTACATGCGATAGATGTCGCCGCCCATCGAGGAGGGAAGCGTCTGGTTGAAGAAGCTGCCGATATAGGTGACGCGCACGCTCGGAACGAAGGGCAGGTCCGCGCCGATCGCCCGCAGGATGGCGATCCAGCGCAGGGCGACGAGGACGATCTGAACCTGACCCAGCAGCAGGGCGAGACAGACCGCGAGCGTGGACACCTCGCCGATCCGCGCCAGCGTGCTGTCGATATCGATCGAAAAGGCGATCACCGCGATGATCGCGCAGGACGCGATCGCCTTGAGAATGAAGAACAGGACGCTGCGGTTCATGGGGTGCGTAAGGGGGTCAGCGCCGGGACCGGCGTCCAGGGAAACAAAACGGCGCCGCCGGGGTCATCCGTCAAGCGCCGCGGACTGAGGCGTTGCGCCGGACAGGCAGGGCGCGGCGGCCTGCATGAGGCGGGGCAGGAAGCGCTCTGAATACAGCTCGGCGCTGCTGAGATACAGATGCACCTTGTCGGCAGTGTACAGCCCCTCCATGTCTGGCTCGATGAAGGTGAGGCCGAAATCGGCCGCGATCGCGCGCGCCTTGTGAATCGGGGTGTCGTCCTGCGGGGTTGCCGTCACGAACACGCATTCGGGAGAGATATCCAGAAGGTCGATCACGCGGCGAAGATTCCGCGCCTCCCGGCTGTTGTAGGGTTCGGCGTCGGCTATCGTCACGGATCGAAGCGTGTGGCCGCTCTTGCAGACCAGGTCGCCGTTCTCGTTCGGCGGCACGGCGCAGTCCCGTCCCCGTTCCTCCCGTGTGCCGGCGAACCAGCTGTTGACCGGATCGTCCCATATGCCGGTGCTGCGTGACCTCAGCCCGGTCATTGCGTGACCGCACCACGGCCCGGCCGCGCCGGGCGGACAGGCCCGCCGCTGGAGGCGCTGGTATTGAAAGCGAACCCAGGTCCGGATGGATGTTTCGACCCGATGATGGAGCAGGTAGTCCGCCCGCTCCGAACTTTCGAGGTCGAGCCATTGCGAACTGAGATTGAGAAGCGCGACTTTGGGCCGATAGGGGCGCGCCTCGAGAACTTCGAGCATCCATCTGACGCTCTCGGTATGGCCGAAACCCATCACGAAGAAGGAGTAGGGCGACGCGTCGAAGAAGTCGCGCGCCACGGTATTGCTGAATGCGATCTGGATCGTGCTGTTTCCCAGCATCAGGACATCGGCCGTCTGCGCTGCGCTGGGGGCGTCCGCGATTCCGAACAGAAAGGCGGGATGGTCCTGGTGCCCTTCGATCTCCTCGCAATAGGCGATGTACCAGTCGTCATCGATGCCGCGGGGGTTGCAGCGCAGGCTTTTCGCCTCCCCGAGGACCGTGAAGGCCGCGCCCGCGAGCAGCGAACAGACGATCAGTCCGAGGAAGTACCGCATGCGTGGGGAGCCTAGTGCCGCTTCCTAGAAGTTCCAGTACAGAAAGACTTTTTTGGCCGAGATTTGGGTTGCGGCCAGGGCGAAAAGCAGCGCGACGGCCATCATCCAGCCAAGCGTCGGCCGCCAGGCGATGCGCGGCATTTCGGCGACGCGGGCCAGGACCGGCTGGGCGCGATGCATGATCGCCTGTGTGTTGGGCGCCGCCCAGGCGATCACAAATCCCGCCAGCAGCAGCGCGCCGTCGCGCACCGGCGCCTGCGCCGCGAGCGCGACCGGGTTCGCATGCCACTGGATTCCGGGAAGGGTCCCGAACGGCGCGCCCAGGCCCAGCATCGCGGCCATCATGTCGAACGCCTGGAGCAGCGTGTCGGCGCGAAACAGCACCCAGGCGAAGGTTACCGCGATGAACGTTACGATCATGGCGGGGACGGCCGGCAGGGTGGGCAGGCCCGCCTTGCGCCACAGCCGGTCGATGCAGAGGAACACGCCGTGCAGGCCGCCCCAGACCACGAAGGTCCAGTTCGCGCCGTGCCACAGGCCGCCCAGCAGCATGGTCACCATAAGATTGAACAGGCGCCGCGGCTCCCCGTGCCGGTTGCCGCCCAGCGGGATGTACAGATAGTCGCGCAGGAAGCGCGACAGGGTCATGTGCCAGCGCCGCCAGAAATCCACGATGCTCAGCGCCTTGTAGGGCGACCGGAAATTCTCCGGGAAGACCACGCCGAACATGCGGGCGACGCCGATCGCCATGTCCGAATAGCCGGAGAAATCGAAATAGAGCTGGAAGGAATAGGCGATCGCGCCGGTCCAGGCCGTCAGGGTCGTCATGTCCGCCTGACCGGTCGCAAAGGCGGCGTCCGCCATCGGGGCGAACAGGTCGGCGAAGCCCTTTTTCGCGAGCCCGAAAACGAAGATCGTCCAGCCGACCGTCAGGTCGTCCCAGACCGGCCGCGGGCTGCGTCCGCCCAGCTGGGGCATGACTTCGGAATAGTGGTACAGCGGCCCCGCCGGCAGGTGCGGATAGAAGGTGACGAACGTCCCGTAGAGAAGCGGGGACGCGGGCTGGGCCTCGCGCCGGTAGAGGTCCACCAGAAACATGATCTGGGTGAAGGTGAAGAATGAAATGCCGAGCGGCAGGACGCCGCCGATATAATTCCAGTCGACGCCCATGGCGCTCTCGACCAGGAATTTCGCGTATTTGAACCAGGCTAGGTACAGCAGGTTCAGCACGATCGCCGCGGTGAGCGCGGCGAGGGCCGCGCGCCTGTTGGCGCGCAGGCGCGTTATGGCGACGCCGAACCCGAAATTCGCGGCAATGGACAGCAGAAGCCAGCCGGTGTCCGCCCAGGCCCACAGCGAATAGAATCCGACCGAGAACGCCAGCAGCACCCAGAGCCGCAAGGACGGCGCGACCGCCGCCACGGCGTAATAGGCGAGCAGCGAAAGCGGCAGGAAAACGAGGATGAACTCGAATGTGTTGAGTAGCATCCCCGCCCGCGTCCTGTGTTGGAAAGAAAGGGCGCGCGGCCGCGCGGCGAGGCTCTATTCCGCCGGCGCCGCCGCCGGCATCGGCCCGTCGCGGAGCCGGGCGCTGTACTGGACGCCGGCCATGACCAGCGTCGCGACGATCAGCAGGAAGGCGAAGAGCAGCGACCAGAGCTGGTCGCTGAAGGCGTGGTCCGCCGCATAGGCCCAGAAGGCGGGCAACTGGGCCATTCCCACCGTGATCACGCTGGCGCCCCAGAGCGCCGTCCGGTTCCAGGCCGACGTCGCGGTCAGCATCAGGCCGGCGATCCCGGCCGAGACCAGCATCAGCAGCCAGGCGACCGGCTGCACCGTCGGGATCAGCCTGCTGGAGACGTTCCAATAGGCAATCGGCTTGTAGATCAGGAACAGCTCCGCGACGTAGCGCGGGTGCTCCCGGATGAAGCGCAGATATTCTTCCTTGATGATCTCGTCCAGGACGCGGACGCGCAGCAGGCCGGCGGGGTGAAGCGGATTGATGCCGCGCTCTTCCGCCACCGCGTAGAAGGCGACCCAGGAGATATTGTCGTTCAGGCCGTCATTCTGCTCGGGATAGGGTTTCGTCTGCGGCCAGTCGGGATGCATGGCCAGCGCGATATAGGCGTTGTGCCAGCGGGGATGGTGGCCGAGCACGCCTTCGCCCGAATACAGCGGGTCCAGCCGCATCTCGCGCAGATTGTTCGCGACGCCGTTCACGGCCAGCACGGTCAGCAGCACCGCGAGGATGTGTGCGGCATGGAAGGGCCGGGCCTGCTTTTCCGGCCCCGCGGGCGACGGGCGCCAGCGCAGGTCGCCGCGGGGCGAGACCAGCCGCACGGCGCCGTCCTGCATCCGCGCACGCCATTCGCGCAGGCGCGCCATCGTGTCGGGGCGGGAATCCCACCAGGCCAGCGCCAGCCAGGCCATGAGCGCGACCAGCGCCACCAGAAGGAAGGCGAGCGGCCCCCAGCCGGCGGAGCTTCGGGCCGAGACCGCGAAAGAGATCAGCCAGGCCTGCAGCGCGAGCGCCAGGAAGAAGGACAGGCGCCAGCGCGCGAAGCGGAGCACCGCGCAGATCACGTGCAGAATCGGGATGATCACCAGCGTGGACAGGAACCGGTTCGCGGCGATGGATGGCAGGCCGTCCACGAAGACGCCCGACGCGGTGACCCCGAACAGGCCGGCGACGCCGAGCGTGACCAGCGCGATCGCGGCGTTGCTGCGCCAGTAGACGGCGACGAACACGATGAAGCCGAGGAACAGGATGGTCAGGTAGAGATCGCGCGGGCTGTAGGCGTCGTATCCGTAGATCCGGTAGGCCCAGACCAGGAAATTGGCGAAGCCGATATCCTCCCCGCCCAGGCTGACGAACGAGCCCTGTTCCGGGTCGCCGCCCTTGATGAACCGGTCTTCGTCCAGCGACGCGGCGTAGCGCAGGGCGGCGGTCGTGACGTCCGGCATGCTGGCCAGATTGCCCGTGCCGTAATCGTGGACCGCCACGGCGCTGCTCATCGTCGTCATGCGCGAGGCCAGCGCGCCCTCGACCTCCCGATAGCCGAGCCCGCCGTCGAGGTCGTATTCCAGATCGGAGATGGCGATCGCCATCGCCCAGACGGCCGAGGTCTGCCCCCAGGTGATCGCGCCGGGCCGCTCGGTGGAGAAGGTCCCGAAGCCGATCAGGGCGAGAAGGAGGGCGCTCCAGCCGATAGCCAGCGCCCGCCAGCCCGACGGGCGGCGCAACATCGACGGTACGGATATCACTGATTTACTCCCGGCGGACGCCGATCCGAACGTATCACGCCAGTTCCCCCGAAACAGGCATCGACGTTGTATGTGGGCGTTAATCTGTGTAGCAGTTCGCCCTTAGCCGGACAATATGGAAAGCCCTCGATGTGTATGCTGAGGTTCTTGCCTGAACCTGTAAAAACCGCAATTCGTTCAGGCATTTCCGCCTTCGCTCCGGAAAAGGTGACGCTGCGCGGAAGCGTGGTCTATCTCAATCCGGACGACGCGATGCTTTCGGGCCTGATGGCGCTCGGAATGTACGAGCGGCGGGAGGTCGAGTTCTTCTCGAAATACTGCAAGCCCGGCATGACGGTGGTCGATGTTGGCGCGAATGTCGGGGCGTTCAGCGCGCTGGCGCTGCGCCAGTCCGCGCCCGGCGGACGCGTGGTGTCGATCGAGCCGCATCCCGAAAGCCGGAAATTCCTGACCCGCACCGTGGAGGCGAACCTCAACCCGACCGTCTCCGCGGACATCATCCCGATGGCGGCGGCCGCGGCGGAGGGCGAGACCCAGCTCTTCCTCAATCCGAACAACAAGGCGGACAACCGGCTGTTCCAGTCGGAGGAGACGCCCGAGGCGATCACGGTGCAGTTGCGCACGATCGACGCGATCCTGGCCGATCTCGGCGTGTCGCAGATCGACTTCCTGAAGACCGACGCGCAAGGCGCGGATTTCGAGGCGCTGAAAGGCGCGCGCGAGACCCTGGAGCGTTCGCCGAAAATGGTCATCCTCAGCGAATTCTGGCCGGAGGGCATCGCGACGGTCAGCGGCGAACCGGCCCGGAATTATCTGGAATATCTGAACGGTCTCGGCTTCGCGCTGTACACGCTGGGCGCGGGGGCGGCGATGGAGCCGCTGGGCGCGGACGATTATGACGCGCTGTCGGGGTCGTTGACCGGCACGGACTATGTCAATATCGCGGCCTTCAAGGGGTGGGACGGCGATCCGCGTTCCGCCAACTGAGCCCGCCCGATTCCCATCCTCCTGACGCACAGCGCCTGTCCATGATCTCTGTCCGCAATCTGGCCCGCAATCTTGTGCTGCACTGGCTGCCGCCGAAGGTCGCCCACCGCATCAATGTCGCCAAAAATATCGAGCACGCCTTTCTGGAGCCGGAAATGGGGGTGCTCGACCTGGTGACGGCGGGGCCGGACGCGGTGGCGGTGGATGTCGGCGCCAATCTGGGCCTGTATTGCGAATTGCTGTCGCGCCGCTTCGCCAGGGTCGTGGCGGTGGAGCCGCAGCCATGGCTCGCCGGCTATCTGGGCAAGATCGTTCCGGACAATGTGGAGGTCGTCCAGACGGTCGCCTCCTCCCGCCCCGGCGATATTGAACTGAAGATCCCGCGCATGACCAAGGGCTGGGGTGCCATGTCCCGCCTGGACGCGCTGGCCTCCGCCGAGCCGCGCTGGGGCGAGGACGAGGAGATGGCGTTCGACGTCATCCCGCTGAAGGCCGAGACTCTGGACACGCTCGCCGCCGGCCTGCCGCGCGTCGATTTCATCAAGATCGATGTCGAGGGACACGAGCTGTCCGTCCTGGAAGGCGCGACCGAGACGATCCGCAATTTCCGGCCGCTGTTCCTGATCGAGATCGAGCGGCGCCACAATGCGCGCGCCGCGCAGGTGTTCGAGACGCTGGAGGCCGCCGGCTACCGGGCCTTTGCGCTGGAGCCGAAATCGGGCGGGTTCCTGCCCGCGTCCGGGGCGCGGCTGAACGAGTTGCAGCCCGAGGACGCCGCGGAGGGCGGACCGGACGGCGGCGGTCCGCACGGGTCGAACTATCTGTTCAATTTCTTCTTCGTGCATGAGGCGGATGCGCGCCTTCCCGGCTTTGCCGGGCAGGCCGCGGCGGTCGCCTAGGGCCGGGCCGCGGCCCGATGCGCAAGCTGCTCAATCTCTACGCGGCGTCGGTCCTGTTCGTGAACGCGGGCAACGCCTTCGCCTTCCTGTTCCAGATCGTGCTGGCGCGCTCCCTGACGCTGGACGAGATGGGCGCGTTCAACGCGCTGTTCTCCCTCATCAACACCAGCCTGGCGCCGGCCAGCGTCGTGCTGTTCATCCTGGTCCGGCTGGTCAGCATGGCGGAGCTGCAGTCGCCGGGCGCGGTGAAGGCGGTGATGCAGAAAAGCGTCGCCCGGGCCGCGCTGGTGGCGGCGGGCGTGCTCGCGGCCGGGTTCGTGCTGGCCGGGCCGCTGGCGTCGCTGCTGCGGATCGACAGCGTGTTCAGCGTCTGGCTCGCCTTCGTCGCGCTTGCGCTCGGCCAGTTCTATTTCATCACCGTGGCCTGGCAGCAGGGCCTGCGCCGCCATATCAGCGCCGGGCTGACCATGGGCGGGCTGTCGGTCCTGCGCGTCCTGGTGGCGTTGGCGGTGATCCTGGTCGCGCCGCTCAGCCTGTCGGGCGCGCTGATCTCCACCGGCCTGCCCTTCCTGCTGCTGTTTATCGTCGGCGCGGCTTGCCTGACGGATATCTGGCGGGCGCCGGCCGCGCCGCCGCGCGCGGAAATGCGGCGCGACGCCTGGCGCTTCGCCTTCAACGCCTCGGTCACGACGCTGATCATGTTCGCGCTGTGGAATCTGGATGTGGTTCTGGTGCGCATCCATTTCTCCGCGGAGCAATCCGGCCTGTATGCGCTGGCCGCCGTGCTGGGCCGCGCCCCGATGCTGATTGGCGGGGCGCTGGTGAACGTCTTCTTCCCGGAGGCCGTGCGCGAATTTCTGGAGCGGGAGGAGGGCCGGCCGCCGGCGGCGGAGACGGGGCAGATCTCCCATTTGCGGCTTAGCCTCGTGGCGGCCAGCGCGCTCGGCCTGGGCGCGGCGCTCGGCATCGCGGTGCTGGCGCATCCGGTCCTGCTGTTCCTGGCGGGGGAGACCTATGTCGCGGCCGCGCCGATCCTGCGCGTGGTCGCGGTGGCGATGGCGGCGCTGGCGCCGGTGCAGATCGTGGTGACCTATATGCTGGCCCATCACCGCTATGAGGCGCTGGCTCCGCTTGTCGTCGCGATCGCCACGTTCTGGGCGCTGGCCTCGTTCGTGGCGGCCACGCCGCTGCAGGTGGCGATTTGCCTGGCCAGCGTGATCGCCGGCCTGCTCGCGGTCTGCCTGCTGCTGCTGTGGCGCGTGGTGCGCGCGCCGGCGCGCGCCTGACCCGCGCCTGATCGTCTGACGGACTGATCGCCGCCTAGCCGCGGCGGATCAGGTCTTCGGGCACTTTCTCGGACGCAGGGTCCAGCGGGACGAGCATGTTTTCCCGCAGCTCGTCGCGCGGCAGCAGGGGCGACATATCCTCCAGCGGCATGGAGATGATGGAGCCGTCCGGCTGGGGCAGGGCGGCCGATTTCGGCCACAGCGCCTCGTTCTTCGCCACATGCACGTCGATCAGGATCGGCCCCGGTTCGGCCAGCGCCCGCGCGACCCCCTCTTCCAGCTCGCTGGCGTCCTCGATGCGCATCGCCTTCAGGCCGTTCGCCTCGGCCAGCGCGACAAGGTCGGGCAGGCCGAGCTTGCCCTCCGGACCGGTGCCGACATAGCGGCCCTCGAAATAATTGCGCTGGGTGTTGCGGATGGAGGCGTAGCCCCGGTTGTTGAACACGAACAGGCGCAGCGGCAGGTTCAGCGCGCGGATGGTCTGCAGCTCCTGGATGTTCATCATCAGGCTGCCGTCGCCTTCGATCCCCACGAACGGCTTGCCGCCGGCCGCCGCGCTGGCGCCGATCATCGCCGGCATGCCGTAGCCCATGGCGCCGAGGCCCGAGGTCAGGAAGACGCGTTGGCCCGGCTTGTTCTGGAACGCAGTGTAGAAAATCTCGATCGCGAGGCCGGAGCTGCCGGTGACGACCAGCGTGTCTTCCGGAATCTGCTGCGACAGGACATGGGTCAGGTGATAATGGCTGATCTCGCCGCTTTCCGGGAACGGCTTGCCGTCATTGACCGGGTATTTACGCTTCCACTCCGCGCATTTGTCCAGCCAGACGGAGCGGTCGGTCTTCGCGATGGCGCCCTTCTGGCGCAGCATGGCGGCCAGGAAGTCCTTCGCGTCGGCCTGGACCTTTTTGGCGATGTTCGCGTCGGGGCCGAACTTGTTCAGCTCCGCCGGGTCGACATCGACCAGGATTTTCTGCGCATGACGGCCGAATTTCGCCGGGTTGAACGCGGTCACGACATTGTCCAGCCGCGCCCCGATGGCAATCAGGAGGTCGCTGTTCTGGACCGCGAAATTGGGCGCGCGCAGGGCCACCGTCCCTGGCTTGCCGACGCTGAGTTCGTGCGTGGACGGGATCAGGTCCATTGCGTTCCAGGTCGTGACGACCGGCACGCCCAGCGCCTCGTACAGCTCCCGGAACTCGTCCACCGCCTCGCCCAGGCGGATGCCATGCCCGGCGACGATCAGCGGCCGCTCGGCGGCGTTGATCCGTTCGATAATGTCCGCCGCGTCGGCGTCCAGCTGCGCGGCGGCGCTGTCCTTGGCCGCTGGCGGGGTGAAGCCGCGCAGCGTTTCGGGGTCCACCTGCGCGGCCTGCACGTCCAGCGGCACGTCGACCCAGACCGGGCCGCGCCGGCCGGTCGTGGCCAGATGCACGGCCTTTTCCAGCTCATAACGGATGTCGGCCGGGTCCATCACCGTGACCGCGTATTTGGTGATCGGCTTCACCATGGACACGATGTCCACTTCCTGGGGGCCGCGCTGGCGCACGCCGGTGTCGCCGATCAGGTCGGCGCGCTTCACCTGACCAGAAACGATCAGCAGCGGCACGGATTCGATCCAGGCGCCGGTGGCGCCGGTGATGGCGTTGGTCGCGCCGGGCCCGGTGGTGACCAGGGCGCAGCCCAGATGGCCGTTGACGCGCGAATAGGCCTCCGCCGCGATGGAGGAGGCCTGTTCGTGGTGGTTCGGCACGAAGTCGATATCGGGGTTCAGCCCGACCGCGTCGACCAGATACATCGCGCCGCCGCCGGGCACGAGGAAGACCGATTTCACGCCCTGATCGGCGACGAAGGAAAAGATGTAGTCAGCGGTGCGGACGCGGTTGGTCATGGGAGTTCATATGATGAGCCGCGCCGGAGACCCGGCGCGGCTGTTGAGATCGGAAATGGGATCGCCGGCTTACAGCCAGTAGGACAGGAACGTCTTGCGGTCCTTGTTCTCGGCGATCTTGGGGTCGGTGTAGAAGGAATCGTCGACGAAATGGGTCGAGGAAATCTCCTCGATCACCGAGCCGTTCTCGCTGTCGAAGGCGTGGCGCACGCCCGGCATCACCGTGATGACGTCGCCCGGGCGGCAGATCCGCTCCTTGCCGTCCAGCACCAGGCGAAGCTCGCCGTGCAGGACGTGGAAGGTCTCTTCCTTCTTGTTGTGGTACTGCTCCGGATGGTTCTGGCCCGGCAGGACCACGATCAGCTTCTTACAGTATTCGCGGTTCACCACGGTGATCATGGTGATGCCGTAATCGTCGAATTTCTCCAGCCCGTAATGGTGGGAGATTTCCAGCGCCGCCTCGCCCGGCACGACGATGCGCGCGGTGTCCAGCAGGGACTTCACGTCCTGCACGATGCCGTAGATCTTCTCCCGCACATTCTCGGCGCGCGTATTGGACTGAAGGACGGGCTCGCCCTTTTTCAGGTCCTGCGCGGCATAATAGTGGGTGTATTTCGACCAGTTGTTCGCCGTGACGTGGCCGTCCTGGGTCGGGATGGCCATGAAGACGTCCTCGTCCTTCAGGCGCTCGCCGGCCTTCACGTCGCGGGACACGAACGCGCCGCGCTGCAGGGCGGTCAGGGCGGACAGCTCGTCCTTGGTCGGCTCGATCCGGTCTTCGGTCTGGCCGGCCAGCGTGTAGGCGCGCTGGGCCGATTCCAGCCAGGCGCGGACCTGGTCCGGCGTCGCCGAATAGGCGTTGATCGCGTACTCGTCGGTCGGCACCGCGACGTGCTTTTCCAGAATGTCCGCGCCCTTGGCGATCGCCATGGCCACGGCCATCGTCTCGCCCGGGTTTTCATGCGTCGAATAGCCGATGCGCACGCCCGGATAGCGGTCCTTCAGGAAATCGATCTGGTTCAGCTCCAGATCCGCGTCCGGCGTCGGATAGGCCGCGACGCAGTGCATCAGCGCGAAATCCTTGTGGCGGTTCTGCATGAAGGCGACGATCTGGTCGATGTCGTGCAGCTGGGCGGCGGCGGTGGAGGCGATGATCGGCAGCGAGGTCTGGCCAGCGCGCTCCAGCAGCGGCCAGTCGGTGAAGGAGCAGCTGGCGATCTTCAGGATGTCGAAGCCGTCATCCACGACCAGCTCCACCGATTCGTCGTCGAACGGCGTGCACATGGCCAGGAAGCCGTTGCTCTTGATCGCGTCGACGATGCGCTTGGTGTTTTCGCGGCTGAGGCGCGTCTCGGAGAAGCGCTTGATGTATTTGATGTCCATCCGGTCCTGGAAATCGGGGTGGATGAACGTGTCCAGCTGGCGGTACTGCATCTTGAAGGCAAAGTTGAAGCCTTCGAAGTCCTTGGCGACCTTGGCGAATTCCTCGATCACGCGGACGCCGTGATCGGTGTCGCCCATGTGATTGTTCGCCATTTCGAACACCACGAGGCGGTCAGGGATGCGCGACTGGGCGGCCGCGGCGCCTTCGAATTCACGTTCGTTGCGGATGACGTTCATTGCTGTCCCTGCCTTTCGCCCTAAGCGTTGGCCGATTCGCGCTCGCGGCCGGCTGTCCGGCCGCCTTTGAAGAATTCCACGAGCGATTCAACCACATATCCAAGTTGGGTTCTATCGAGCCCCGGATAGACGCCGATCCAGAAGGTCGCGTCCATCACCAGGTCTGTGTTTTTCAGCTCGCCGTGAATGCGGTAGTCGCGGCCCTTGAAATAGGGCTGGCGCGTCAGATTGCCGGCGAACAGAAGGCGCGAGCCGATCCGCTTTTCGTCCAGGAATTGCTGGATCTTCTGCCGGGTCTCGGAGCTGCCGTCGCGCACCGTGATCGGGAAGCCGAACCAGGACGGGTCGCTGTCCGGTGTGGCCTCCGGCAGGATCAAATGATCCTCCAGCACGGCCAGATTCTCTTTCAGGAAACGGAAATTGTCCTTCCGCGCCTGAACGAAGCCGTCCAGCCGGTCCATTTGGGCCAGCGCGACGGCCGCCTGCATGTCGGTGATCTTCAGATTATAGCCGAGATGCGAGTAGATATATTTGTGGTCGTAGCCGAGCGGCAGGTCGCCCATCTTCCATTTGAAGCGGCGTCCGCACGTGTCTTCGTCCCCCGGCGCGCAATAGCAGTCGCGGCCCCAGTCGCGCACCGATTCCGCCAGCTTGTTCAGGAACTCGTTATTGGTGAAAACCGCGCCGCCTTCGCCCATCGTGATGTGGTGGGCCGGATAGAAGCTGAGCGTGGCGATGTCGCCGAAGCCGCCGACCAGCTCCCCGCCATAGCGGGAGCCGAGCGCGTCGCAGCAATCCTCGACCACCCACAGATTGCGCTCTTTCGCGATGCGCGTGACCTCGGCCAGGTTGAACGGATTGCCCAGCGTGTGGGCGATCATGATCGCTTTTGTCTTCGGCCCGATCGCCTCCTCGATCAGCGAGGCGTCGATATTGTAGGTCGGCACGTCGATATCGACGAAGACCGGCACCAGGCCGTTCACGATCGAGGGGTTCACCGTGGTCGGGAAGCCGGCGGCGACGGTCAGCACCTCGTCGCCCGGCTGCAGGCCCGGACGGTTGCGCAGCTTGGGCGAGGTGAGGGCGCTCATCGCCACCAGATTGGCGGAGGAGCCGGAATTCACCGTCAAAGCGTGCTTGACGCCCAGGAAGCCGGCCAGCCGCGCCTCGAACGCCTCGTTGAAGCGGCCGGTGGTCAGCCAACCGTCGAGCGAGGAATCGACCAGATTGCGCAGCTCCGGCGCGCCGATCACCTTTCCGGACGGCGGCACCGAGGAATTGCCCGGCGTGAAGGGGCGCGGGGCGTGCG
Organism: uncultured Euryhalocaulis sp.; assembly: GCA_913055605.1. Taxonomy (GTDB): domain Bacteria; phylum Pseudomonadota; class Alphaproteobacteria; order Caulobacterales; family Maricaulaceae; genus Euryhalocaulis. Next base: position 81,038 of record CAJXKJ010000003.1, read on the forward strand.
CCAGATTGGCGTACTCCTCCGTCAGGCGCAGGATCTCGGCGCGGAGCGCTTCGGGATCGTTCGCGCTCATGCCGCCGCTCCGGCGAGGGCCGAATAGTCGGAAATCTGCTGAAGCGTCACGGCGCGCATGTCCTGGCTTTCCTTGTCGGCGCGGTACCATTGGGCGGTGGCGCGCAGGGCCTGTTCCAGACCCCAGGCGGGGCGCCAGCCGAGCACATGCTCGGCCTTGGAAATGTCCAGCCTCAGCAGCCCGGCCTCATGCGGCGCGTTCCCGCCGCTGCGGTCGTCCCACCGCAGACCGTCGCCCAGTTCGTTTTGAAGCAAGCCCAGAACACCCCGTACGGGCTGCACATCCCCGGCGTGCGGCCCAAAGTTCCAACCACCCTCGAATCCGGCCCCATCATCCCACAAACGCTCCGCGAGAATCAAATATCCGCGCAGCGGTTCAAGCACATGCTGCCAGGGCCGCACCGCGTCCGGACAGCGGATCTGCACCGCCTCGCCGGCCGCCCAGGCGCGCATGATGTCGGGGACCAGCCGGTCCTTCGCCCAGTCGCCGCCGCCGATGACATTGCCCGCCCGGCCGGAGGCCAGGACCGGCCCGCCGGCCCCGGGGCGGAAGAAGCTGCGGGCATAGGCGCCGGCGACCAGTTCTGCGCAGCCCTTGCTGCTGGAATAGGGGTCGTAGCCGCCCATCGCGTCGGATTCCCGATAGCCCCAGACCCATTCCCGGTTCTCGTAGCATTTGTCGCTGGTGATATTGACGATCACCCGGACGCTGTCCGCTGCGCGCGCGGCCTCGAACAGGTTCACCGTGCCCATGACATTGGTGCCGTAGGTCCCGACCGGGTCGTCATAGGACAGGCGGACCAGCGACTGGGCCGCCATATGGATCACGATGTCCGGGGCGAAGGCGGTCAGCGCCGCGGTCAGCCGGTCGCCGTCCCGGATGTCGGCGATCGTATGCTCGATCCCCTCGGCGGCGCGGGCCTTCTCGAACAGGCTGGGCGTGCTGGGCGGCTCCAGCGCATAGCCGGCCACCTGGGCGCCCATCTCGCGCAGCCACAGCGTCAGCCAGCTTCCCTTGAATCCGGTATGGCCGGTCAGAAAGACGCGCTTGCCCGACCAGAAGTCCCGGTTCGGCGTCACCATGTCTTCCAGGGCGGATTGGGCGAATTCCAGAGGGATTCCAGCTGGTATTTGTCGCGCAGCGTGTCCATCGGCTGCCAGAAGCCCTCATGGGCGAAGGCGGCCAGCTCGTCCTGCGCGACCAGCCGGTGCAGGGGCTCCTGCTCCCAGACCGTCTCGTCGCCGTCGACCAGATCGATGGCCGCCGGCTTCAGCACGAAAAAGCCGCCATTGATCCAGCCGCCGTCGCCGCGGGGCTTTTCGGTGAAATCCGTGACCCGCCCCTGCTCCAGCGTCAGCGAGCCGAACCGGCCCGGCGGCATGACCGCCGTCACCGTGCCCATCTTGCCGGATTTCTTATGGAATTCGACCAGCGCGCCGATATCGACCGAGCTGAGCCCGTCGCCATAGGTGAAGCAGAAATCCTCGTCGGGATCGAGATAGTCGCGGACCCGCTTCAGGCGGCCGCCGGTGAAGGTCTTCTCGCCGGTGTCGACCAGCGTGATGCGCCAGGGCTCGGCCTGGTTGTTGTGGACGGTGGTCTCGCCGGTGCGCAGGTCGATCGTCACGTCGGCCATGTGCAGGCCGTAATTGCTGAAATACTCCTTGATGACATAGCCCTTATAGCCGAGGCACACGACGAAGTCGTTGATTCCATGGCTGGAATACATCTTCATGATGTGCCACAGGATGGGCTTGCCGCCGATTTCGACCATCGGCTTCGGCTTGACCTCGGTCTCTTCGGCCAGACGGCTTCCCAGTCCGCCCGCCAGGATCACGACCTTCACTGCGCGTCTCCCCTCGCGCCGCCGCGGCGCGTTCCCGATCTGCATTCCCCTGGCCGCCGGATCGCGCAAGCGCATGGCGGAAAACGGAATCCCCAGCGCGCGTCCCGGAAGGCCGGGACTTGGTGGCACTCCCGGTCCCGAATGACAATACGCCTCGTGGAGCGCGGGTCCGGCCGCGTTGAACCGCCCGGGAGGGTCGTCTATTCAGCCGCCGCGGCCGCTTTCGCCGCTGCCAGCCGGTCGTCGCCATAATGCCCGCGGATTCCGCCACCCTGAACGGTTTCGATTGCGCCGATCTGGACGCCGCGCTGGACCACGCCGGCCCGGCGCTGGATGCGCTGGCGGGGCGGTCGGTCTTCGTCACCGGCGGCACCGGCTTTATCGGCCAATGGGTGCTGGCGCTGCTGGCGCGCGCCAATGCGGTGCGGGGCCTCGGCGTCTCGGTCACCGCGCTGACGCGGTCGCGCGATTCCTTCGCCGCCCGGTGCCCGGACCTGGCGGACGATCCGGCGATCCGCACGGTCGAGGGCGATGTGCGCCATTTCGACTATCCCAAGGGCCGGTTCGACTATGTGATCCATGGCGCGACCGACACCAGCGCGGCGGCGGACCGCGAGCCGCTGAAGCTGGCCGACACGATCCTGGGCGGGACGCGCCGGGTGCTGGATTTCGCGATGACCTGCGGCGCGAAGCGGGTCCTGATCATGAGTTCCGGCGCGGTCTACGGCGCCCAGCCCGAGGGGCTGGACGGCTTTCCGGAAGACTATGCGGGCGCCTGCGCGACCACCGACCGTCGCTCCGCCTATGGACAGGCCAAGCGGATGGCCGAGCAGCTGGCCACGATCTATCGCGCCGAATACGGGCTGGACGCGGTGGTCTGCCGCCTGTTCGCCTTTGTCGGGCCGGGCATGGCGCTGGACGGGCATTTCGCCATCGGCAATTTCATCCGCGACGCGGTGGCGGGGGAGACGGTGACGGTCGGCGGCGACGGAACGCCGCTGCGCTCCTATCTCTATGCCGGCGATCTGGCCGCCTGGCTGGTCCGCATCCTGACCCATGAAGGCGGGCCGGAGGCGGTGAATGTCGGCTCCGGCGAGGCGGTCTCCATCGCCGATCTGGCCGCGCTGGTCGCCGCGACCGTGCCCGGCGCGCAGGGGGTGGAGATCAAGGGAACGCCCCAGCCGGGCGGCTTCCGCTCCCGCTACACGCCGGACGTGACGCTGGCGCGCGAGACCTTTGGCGCGGAGGCGTGGACGCCTTTGGCCGAGGCCATCGCCAGAACCGTCGAATGGGCCCGCCGCCGCCCGGACGAAAGCCACGCCCCGGCGCCAGGCCGCCACGCCAATGAGGGATCGAAGGGCGAAAAGAGCCTGACCTTCGTCGTCGATATCGACGGGGTGATCGCCAGCCTGACGCCCGACAACGACTATGCGAAGGCGACGCCCCAGAGCGCCACGATCACGGCGATCAACCGGCTGTACGACGCCGGCCACCGGATCGTGCTGTTCACCGCGCGCGGCTCGGCCACCGGGATCGACTGGTCCGAGGTGACGCGCGGCCAGATGGACAGCTGGGGCGTGCGCTATCACGATCTGCGCTTCGGCAAGCCGGCGGCCGACTTCTATATCGACGACCGGATGCTGTCGGTGGCCGAGTTCGGCAACATTCTGGACGCGATGCAGTGACGGTTTCCGGCGCGGCGTTCTGGCTGTTGCGCGGCCCGGATGGATCGCTCATTTTTCCCATTCTTCCAAGCGCCTGGCGGTCGTCTTGCGCGATTCCCCGCCGCGGCGGCCACAGCAACAGGGCGACGTCCCCTTGAATATCGAGACGCTGTTCAATTCAGCCGACCTGAAGCGTTTTCATTTCCCGGGAACGGTCGTCTGGGGCGCAGGCTGCCGCGACCGCATCGCCGATCTGGCGGCCGATTCCGCCTCCGTCTGGCTGTTCGTCGACGCCTATTTCGCGGAGGACCCGTTCACGCGCGGCCTGCGCGAGGCGCTGGGCGCGCGGCTGACCCGAACCGAAATCTGCGCCACCACGCCGCGCACCGAAAGCCTGCGCGCGATGGCCGAGTCCGGCCAGCCGCCGGAAGCCGTGATCGCCATCGGCGGCGGCAGCACGATGGATGCGGCCAAGGCGGTGATCGCGCACTGGCTGTATGGGACGTTCGACGGCGTTGGCATGGGCGAGAAGCGCGGCCTGCCGCCGCTGCAGGACGGGGTGCGTCCCTTGCTGATCACCGCGCCGACCACCGCGGGCACCGGCGCGGACGCCAGCCGCTATTACGTCACCTATGGCGAGACCGACCACGCCAAGGTGCACGGCAAGAGCTGGCGGCTGGTCGCCGACTGGCTGGTGCTGGACCCGGCCTTCATGCGCGGCTCGCCGGGGCCGCTGCTGGTCAGCTCCGCCTTCGACGCCTTCATCCATTGTTTCGAGTCCTATCTGTGCCGCTATGAACGCTCCTGGTTCGGCGACATGCTGTCGCTGGACGCCATGCCACGCATCGTGCGCGCGCTGGACCGCGCGCTGAACGGCGCGCCGGACGACGAGACGCTGCTGGAGCTGCTCTACGCGGCGACCATCGGCGGCATGGCGATCTCCAATATCCGCACCGGCAATATCCATGAGGCGGCCGGCGCGCTGCTGGAGGCGACGGGCCTGACCCATCCCGAAACGCTGATGGTGTTTCTGAAGCCGGCCTACCGCCAGTACCGCGAGGCCATCGCCGACCGCGAGGCGCTGCTGATGCGCCGCTTCGCCAGCGACGCGCCGGAGCTGGGATTCGAGACGTTCGAGGACGTGATCGCATGGTGGGAGCGCGCCTTCGACGGCGCCGGCCTGATGCGGCGCATCCGCGAGGGCGTCGCGGGCGTGACCCTGCCCGAGAGCGAGCTGAAGGCGCGCATCTTCGAGCGCGTGGCGACCGACCGGGTCTGGTGCGGCAAGGAAAGCCCGGCGCCGCTGGACGACGACGCCGTGCGGGGCTTTATCGACGATGCGCTGTCGGCCTACGAACGCGCGCGCTGAAGGAATCGCCGCCCTATGACGGATACGACCGCATCCCATTCCGCGCCGCGCGCGCCCGCCGGGCGGCGCAAGACCGTCTCCATCATGACGCCCTGCTATAACGAGGAAGAGGGCATCACGGAGTGCTACGCCCGGGTACGCGAGGTCATGGAGACCCAGCTGCCGGACTATGATTTCGAGCATCTGTTCATCGACAATTGCTCGGAGGACCGCACGGTCGAGATCCTGAAAGGGATCGCCGCCGAGGACCGGCGCGTGAAGATCATCGTCAATGCGCGCAATTTCGGGCTCAGCCGCTCGCCCTATCACGGCATGCTGGAGGCCACCGGCGATTGCGTCGTGCCGATCGTCGCCGACCTGCAGACACCGCCTGAGCTGCTGCCGAAATTCGTGGCGCACTGGGAAGAGGGCTATCCGATGGTCATCGCCGTGCGCACGGGGATGGAGGAGGACATCTTCCTGCGCTTCGCGCGGAAGGTCTTCTACGGCCTGATGGCGCGCCTGTCCCAGGTCCAGCAGATCCGCAATTTCATCGGCTTCGGCCTGTTCGACCGCAAGGTCGTGAACATCCTGCGCGACCTGCAGGAGCCCGACCCCTATGTGCGCGGCCTGGTGTCCGAGATCGGGTTTGACAAGGCCTTCGTCGAGTACCACCAGCCGCCGCGCAAGCACGGCAAGTCCCGGCACAGCTTCTTCGACCTGCTGGAGCTGTCGATGCTGGCCCTGACCGCCTATTCCAAGGCGCCGCTGCGCCTGCTGATGATCGCCGGGGTGATCCTGGCCAGCCTCAGCCTGTTCGTCGGCTTCATCTATCTGATCCTGAAGCTGGCCTTCTGGAACTCCTTCCCCGTGGGCACCGCCCCGCTGCTGCTGGCGACGCTGTTCTTCGCCGCGGTCCAGCTGCTCGCGCTTGGCCTGATCGGGGAATATATCGGCCTGATCCTGCGCTATGCGCGGCGCTTCCCGCTGGTGATCGAAAAGGAGCGGGTGAATTTCGACGCCCCGCCGGACCGGTCCGATGCCTGACGCGATTCGGCTCGCGCTGGTTCTTTCGGGCGGGGCGCCGGGCGCGGCGGAGTTGCGCGCCGCGGCGGACGCTGCCGGCGTGCCGTGCCCCGACAGCCTTGAGGCGGCGCGCGCGCCGGGCGCGGCGGTCATCCTGGTCACGGACGATGCGGCCCTGGCCGAAACGGCAGCGGAAGAGCGCGGGATCGTTCCAGTTCTGATCTGCGGCGAGGGGCCGTTCGCGCGCGCCGCCGTGGCCTGCGTCGCCAGCGCCGCCGACGCCGCGCCGCTGCTGGAGGCGGGGTCCGATTGCGCGCTGCTGGTTCCATTCGTGGAAGAGCAGAAGACCGTCGCCGCGCGCCAGACCGCGCGGGGCGCGGAACTGGAACAGGCGATCCGCGCCGCCGGCGGCCTCTATGTCGCGGGCACCGGCGCGGTCGGCGTGCAGGCGCTGGCCGCCGCGAGGCGCATCGATCTACCGGTGCAGGGTTTCATCGACAACAATCCCGATCGTCAGGGCACGGTCCAGCATGGCCTGCCGGTGAAGGCGCCGTCCGACCTGGACCCGCGGACCGACGTCGTCGCCCCGGCGGCGGGCCGGCACGCCTTCGCCCAGCAGACCCAGTTGCAGGACATGGGCTTCGGCAATGTGGCCTCCCTGTCGGAGTTGTTCTTCCTGACCGAGGCGCCGGAAACGCCGGAAAAGGATTATCTGGACGATCTGTGGCCCAATCGCGGGCGCTATCTGGGTCTCTTTTTGGCCCTCGGCGACGCCGAGAGCCGCCGCGTGATGGAGGCCGTGGTCAGCCACCGGCTCAGCCTGTCCATCGCGCCGCTGGCCGGGGCGATGGACGCCGAAACCCCGCAATGGTTCGACCGGGCCTTCATGCCGGTCCGCGCCGATCAGGTGTTCGTGGACGGCGGCGCCTTCGACGGCGACACAGTGGCGGGCTTCCTGCAGGCCCATGGCGCGCCCTATGCGGCGATCCATGCCTTCGAGCCGGACCCGGAGATCGCCGCGCGCGCCCGCACCAATCTGGCGGGCGCCGACAATGTCGCGGTCCACGCCATGGGCCTCGGCAGCGGGCCGCAGACCCTGCGCTTCGCCAGCACCGGGGTGACCGACGGGCGGCTGGTCGAGGAAGGCGGGACCGAAATCCGCATCGACTCGGTGGACCGGGTGGTCGAGGGGCCGGTGACCTTCCTGAAGCTGGACGTGGAGGGGGCGGAGGCCGAGGCCATCGAGGGCGCCAAAGCCCATATCCGGAACGACCATCCGCTGGTCGCCATGGCGGTGTATCACAAGGCGCCGGATATCTGGGCGCTGCCGGCGCAATTGCAGGCGCTGGGCCGCCCCTACGACCTGTTCATGCGCCACTACACGCAGGTTGCCTTCGAGACCGTAATTTATGCCGTCCCGCGAGGCTGACGCCTTGGCGGGGGTTGGCTTCTAACGTATTGGATATGGGCGGGAAGGGCGGGAACGCCCGACAGCGCGCAAAAGGGACTGTGTGAATGACTCTTATCCAGCGACTTCTGGGACGTTCGGGAAGCGATGTTGAGACCGCGCGGGCCTCGCTCGGCCCGGTTCTGGAAGGGATGGACAATCAGAGCCAGCTGATCGACTCGCGCTTCAAGGAAATCTACGCCGCGCTGGAAAGCCTCGATAACCGCCTGAGCGAGATCGCCGGCTCCATGCACGAGGTCGCCCGGGCGACCCGCGAGGTGACCGACCTGCAGAAGTCCCAGCTGGTCATGGCCCGTGAGGAATGCGAGGCGCTTGAGAGCGTCGCCGCCGCGCTGGAAAGCGATACGCGCGACAAGCGCGGCGCCGCGTAGGCGCGGCGTCACGCGCCGGGGATAATCCATGGGAATCGGGGTCGAAACACTCAGGCTGCTGACCAACCTCCGCAAGGAGGGGCATCTGCGCCGCCGCATGGCGATCGTGGAGATCGGCGCGCAGCAGCTGGCCGCCAGCTTCCTGCAGCGCGATATGCTGACGCGTCTCGGCTATATGTACGGGATCGACACCGAGCCGCCGATCCTGAGCGGGCGCGAGGTGCGGCTGGTTCATGGCGATATCGAGCATCTGGAGCGCGACGCCCAGCCCGCGCGCGATTTCTGGAACTGGATCGGCTACGAGTACGCCTCGATCGATATCGACGGCACGCCGGGCAGCATTCCGCTGGATCTCAACGTGGATGCGGTGCCCGAGGACTGGGTCGGACGCTTCGACCTGGTGACGAATTTCGGCACGACGGAGCACGTCGCCAACCAGATGAACGCGTTCCAGATCGTCCACGACCTGACGGCGGTGGACGGCATCATGGTCCATGCGCTGCCGGCGCAGGGCATGATGAATCACGGCCTGATCAATTACAATTTCAAGTTCTTTTGGATGCTGGCGCGCAGCAACGGCTACGCCTTCGTCTATGCCGACTTCACCGGCGGCCAGTCCTTCGGCCTGCCGGACAATGTGGTGGATTTCCTCGGCCGCTATAACACCGCGCCGGACAAGATCGGGCTGCAGAGCAAGGTCGTCGATGGCGGGCTGACCGTCGTGATGAAGAAGCTCTACGACATTCCCTATGTGCCGCCGCTGGACGTCCCCTCCGGCGCCGCCGCCGACGATCCGGACCTGGCCAAGCGCTACTGGACCGTGTTCGATCCGGAGGCGTTCAAGCCGTACGAGGAAGAGCGGCAGGCGCGGCTGGCCCGCCGTCTGCCGGGCGCCCGGCGGCTTCGCGCCGCCGAATAGGGCGGCCCTTCAGCCAATCCTGAAAACCTGCCTGTGAGATCAGGCGAAGTGCGCGCGCGCCAGTTCGGCGCAGAGTTCGCGCATCGGCTTGAAGCGCCAGCCCAGAAAATCCTGCAGCTTGTCCACGTTCAGCGACGTGTTGCGCGGCCGCGGCTCCGCGAACGGGATGTCCCGGATGCTGCAGGTCGCGACCTCCGCCTGCACGGACGGGGCGACTTTCTGGATTTCCTCCAGCAGCAGCAGGAAGAGGTCGTGGCGGCTGAACGCCTCCGGCGCCGCGACATGCCACAGCCCGGTCTGGCCGCCATCGGCCAGCGCGACGAGCGCGCGCGCGATGTCGTCCACCCACGCGGGCGACAGCACCTGATCGGTCGCCAGTCTTTGCGGCTTGCCGGCCTTGATGTCGTTCACCCACTGGCCGAGCACGGAGTGGATGTCGGTTTCCGGTCCGACGACCTTGGACATGCGGGCGATCATCCAGGGCTCGCTGACCGCGCCGAGCCATGCCTCGACCGCCAGTTTCTGCGCGCCATAGCTGGTGATCGGGTGCGGGCAGTCGGTCTCCGCATAGCCGCCCCGTTCCCCGTCGAACACATAGTCGGTAGAGAAGAAGACCGGCGTCAGGCCCGCATCCAGCGCGTCTTTCAGCAGGCGCACCGCGCCGACGACATTGGTCTGCATCGTCCCGGCGGGATCGCGGGCGCAGCGCTCCGGATCGATCGCGCCATAAGGAACGAAGACATGGGTGACGCCGGAACCAGCGCGCGACAGCAGCGCGGGCAGGGTTTCGGTATCGGCGTCGAACGGAAGAAACCCCTCGATGGGATTGGAGCGGTACGTGCCGACGCCCCGGTCGCCCAGATGATGCGCCAGCCGGCGTCCCAGATAGCCCGACGCGCCGACGATCACCGCACGTTCCACGCCGCCACTCCAAAAAAGTCCCTGATGCGACGCTCTGTTGCCACGTTGAGCCTTCGACCGTCAAACGGCATGGTATAGACTGGGCGTGCTGGCCTGCGGGCGGCCGGCGGGGGTGGGGAAATTAGGCATGATGAGACGTCTTCTCCGGGCGGCGCGGGATCCGATCGGCGTTTTGCGCCGGAGGCTGCGGCCCGGGGTGCGCCCCCTTCCGCCGACGCGCGAGCAAATGATCGCGCGGGTGGCCGAGATTGCGCCGTCGCCGGCGCCGCAGACCCGTATGGAGCTTGTCGAACTGGGCCGGGCTCTGCTGCTGAAACATGCAGATCCGGAGCACGTCGTCAGCGCGTTCCTCAAGGCCTATGAGTGCGACCCGATCGCCCGTTACGAATTCGGGGATTCGCTTTTCACCTATTTCGACCGGGCGAAGCCGGATGCAGGGGAGCTCCACGCCCTGCTTGGGCCGATTTGCGACCACCCGGACCAGATCCTGGTGCCCGACCTGACGCGGCGCGCGCTGACCTACGCCATGCTGCTGCCCGCCGAGGAGGAATCCGCGCAAATTCTTCTGAAGCTCGCCGCGCAGGCCGATTACGACACGCTGTTCCGCGAGGGGGAGAAGGCGCGGACGATGGCGGTCTGGTGGGCCGCCACGCACCTGTTCCAGGCGTTCCTGAAGCGGCCCGAATCCCGGCTGCAGGGCGTTGTCGCCTATAGCCGCGTGGCGGAGTCCCAGCTGCACGAAGGGCGCTATGCCGACGCCGCGCGAACCCTGATCGATGCGCAGAAGCTGGATCCGGACGCCAAGCACCACCTCGGCTCCATGCTGTTCAACTTCCTGGAAGCCGCCAGCCCGACGCTCGACGATCTGGAGGCGATCGTCGACATTGTGGAGAAGGACGAGGACGTCGTGGTCCCCGACGTTCGCCGCATGCTGCTGATCAAGGTCCTGGCCTTCGCAAAGGAGCAGCGCGGGCTGGACCTTGCGGCGCGACTGGCGCGTCTTCTTTCCGAGGTCGTCGTGACGCGGATCGGCGATGGGGCGCTCGGGAACGGCGACCACGATTCCGCACGCTTCTGCTACGAAACCGCCGTCAAGCGCGACCCGGAGGACATGCTGCTCCGGCTGCAGCTGGGCATCACCGAATTCCTGGCCAACAACCACAAAAAGGCGGAGGCGCATTTCAACGTCCTCGCCTCCACCCAGGCGGCGGCGCGCGACCGCTGGGGCGTGTCGGACCTCAAGCTCCGCATCCTCCACGCCAGCTGGATTCAGGCGTTCGGCCACATCACGCTGCTGGACACCTATATCAAGGCCATGAAGATGGGCTGGCTGCCGGAGATTCGGTCCATCCTGCCCTTCGACCGGACCAACCCGCCGCCGGGATGGCCGCTGCTGCGCTATTTCGCGAAATATATCGATGTCGTGGGCGTCGCGGGAAAGTCGAACGATGTGATCGACGAACTCGTATTCGGCGAAGAGCCGGAGATTCCGGACTTCGTGGAACGGCTCGCGGATGGCGAGGACGAGGATTCCGAAAGCCCGGCGGGCCGTGCGTACAAACGGAGAGTGGAGAACTGGGTCGGTCTGGACCGGCACCAGCGCGCCATGCGCCGCGTGTCGCTGATGAATTTCTTCTGGAGCTTGCCCGATCGCGACGGGCGCATGCGCTATATCAGCGACTATAGCGGCGACGTTCAGCGCGCCTGGAAGGCGGCCGGCCACGGTCCGCTGCTGCAGATCTCCGACGAGGAGCGGATGCACCTGCGCAATGTGCTGGCGCACGCCTTCGGCATGCCCAAGGACGCCTGGTTCGTCCTGCTGCATGTGCGCGAGCCGGGCTTCAAGCCGGGCTGGGATTCGCGCCATTCCTATACGCGCAACGCCTCGATCGACGATTATCAGGAGGCGATCGACCTGATCCAGGCGCGCGGCGGCTGGGTCGTGCGCGGCGGCGATCCCTCGATGCGCCCGTTCAAGCCGAACGCGCGCGTGATCGACTACGCCACCAGCCCCTTCCGCAGTCCGGAGCTGGATATTCTGCTCTGCGCGGAATGCCATTTTTTCCTGGGCACGAATTCGGGCTTCAGCCTGACGCCGCCGCTGTTCGGCAAGCGCTGCGTGCTGACCAATTGGAGCCCGCTCGGCAATCCGAACTGGTATCCGGACGACATCTTCATTCCGAAACTGGTGCGGGAGCGGGACACCGGCCGCTATCTGACGCTGGAGGAGATGTATGGCTCCAAGGCCGGATGGAGCCAGTTCACCCGCGATTTTCAGGACAAGTGGGAAAAGCTAGACAATGACCCGGCCGAGCTGCGCCTGGTGACCGAGGAGATGCTGGACCTGCTGGACGGCTCTTACGCGCCATCCGCCGAGGATGACGACCGCCAGGGCCGTTACGAGGCCATCGTGGAGCGTTATGAGGGCTATCTGGGAAGCCGGCTCAGCGACCGCTTCCTGCAACAGAACGAGTGGCTGCTGGGCCCGGCGGCCGCGGCCGCCCACGCGGCCGAATGAGGCGCTGCGCCGCAGTGACCCGGGCCGCCGAATTGCCCTTAAGGAACAAGCGTTAGCCTGTTCAAAACGGGCGCGGCGGACTATTGCAGGGCGGCATGCAGACGGAATCGACACATACGGCCGAACGACCCGCCCGCCCGCGCGCCACGCCCATGAACGCCGGGGGCGCGGATCCGGCTGCGGCGGCCCGTACGCGGGTGGTCGTGATCGCCCCGGTCTGGGGGCGGCGCCATATCGAGCGCTTCCTGGCGGTCGTGCTGCCGACCTGGCTGTCGCCGGGCAATCTGCCGGCCATGGCCGGGGACGGCCCCGCCGCGGTGCGGTTCATGACCCGGCGCAGCGACGAGCAGCGCATCCGCACCAGCCGCCAGTTCGAGACCCTGTCCGGCATCTGCGACGTCGAATTCGCCTTTGTCGACGACCTGCTGGCGCCGGATTTCGTCGCGGTGACGCTAACGCTCGCCCTGCACCGGGGCGTGGCCATCGAGGCGGACGGTCACGGCACGGCGCGCTGTCTGCTGCTGAACAGCGATTTCGCCCTGGCCGACGGGGCGCTGGCGCACGCCGCCCGGCAGTTGCGCGCGGGCGCCAAACTGCTCCTCGCCCCGTCGCTGCGGGTGACGGAGGAAACCGCCGCGCCGCTGCTGCAGGAGCGTCTGGACGCAGCCCGGGTCAATTGCTGGCCGCCGCGCGAGATGGCGCGGCTGGCGCTAGACCATCTGCACCACACCGTCCTGTCCAGCCGGGCGGACCAGGCATGGCTGCGCTCGCGCAACGCGCACCAGCTGTACTGGCGCGTGGACGAGAACACGCTGATCGCGCGCGCCTTCTGTATGTTCGCGCTGGGCGTGACGGTGGACGGGCCGCCGCCGCCAGTGGCCGCCTATTGCGATTTCGGCATGGGCGCGCTGATGACCGGCGACGAGAAGCCGGTCGTGATGGACAATAGCGACGATTTCCTGGCGCTGGAGATCGCCTCCGAAGACTACGAGGATTTCTTCACCCATTACGGCGAGCCGACGCCGCGCAGCGTCGCGGCGCGCCTGCAGGAGTGGACGACCGATTTCCACCGGGCGCAGGCCGACCACACCATCGTGGTGCAGAGCGCAGAGCCCGGCCCGGCGCTACCCGCCGTGAAGGCGGTGTCCGACGACTTCATCGCCGGGGTCCGGGCCCAGCTGGGGCCGGCCCATCCGCTGCGCGGCCATCCGAACTGGCTGGGCGGGCTGGAGGGCTGGCGCCGCGGCCGGCGCGCCATCGGCCTGGACCGCGACCCTGAAGAGCTGGAGGCCGCCGGCCCCGAGCAGCAATCGCGCGGCCGGCTGGGCCTGGTGCGGACCGTACGCAAGGCGATCCTGCGCCTTCTGGTCGGCGCGCCCGGCGCGCGCGCATTGTGGCAGCCCTATTTCGGCCTGAACCACGCCGCGGGGCGGATGCTGCGCGGCCGGGAGGCCTGCGTGTCCGGCCCGACCAAGCTGCTGTCCTGGGACCGGTTCGGCGCGCTGCCGGCCTGCGCCGGCGCGCCGGCGGGCCTGCAGATTATCGGGCTGGACCTCGCCCATCCGGTCATCCTGCGCCACCAGCTGGCGCAGTTGCGCGCCGCGGGGACCGGCGCCGCGCCGGTCGTCCTGTTCGCCTATAAGGAAGACGCCGCGCCGATCCTGCCGCGCGATTTCACGCGCCTGCTGGAGACCACCGATTCCTGGCTGCGCATCGAGCAGGTCCAGCGCTTCTCCATGCCGCTGGATACCGCCGCGGAGCGCGCCTATGGCCGGCTGGCCGATCATTTCACCCTGCGCCGGCCGCTTAAGGCGCTCGGCATGGCGCTGGCCGGCTTGCCCTATCCGGTGCTGCTGCTGGCGCGCAATCTCGCCCGGCCGGTCGCCGGGGCTCCGGAATCGCCGAAGGTGACCGCGATGCTGATTTCCGCGCGGCCGCGCGCCGCCGCCGGGGCCGGTTCCGCGCTATAAATCCCAGAACACCCAACTCCAGGAGACACGTTCTTATGTCGGAAGACACGACCCGCGACCCGGCGAACGCGCCGGGATATGAAGTCCAGAAGAAGATCGGCCCGACGCGGCTGGGCGTTCTGAAGAACTGGGAATGGTACGATGATCCCAAGCGGATCCTGTTCTCCATGTCCCGCTACAAATTCGTCTCCAAGATGTTCGAGGGGCGCGAGAACGTGATGGAGTTCGGCTGCGGCGACGCGTTCAACGCGCCGATCGTGCGCCAGGGCGTGAAGAAGCTTACGGTCACCGATTTCGACCCGGTCTTCATCGCCGACGCCAAGGAGCGGATGCGCGACAAATGGCCGTACGACGCCTTTGTCGTCGACATCCTGAAGGACGAGGTCCCGAACGCGCCGTATGACGGCATCTATTCGATGGACGTGTTCGAACATTTGCCGGCGGAGATGGAGGACGAAGTTCTTCAGAAACTGTGCGCGGCGCTGTCCGAACACGGCGCGATGATCATCGGCATGCCGTCGCTGGAGAGCCAGGAATACGCCTCGCCGCCGTCCAAGGCCGGTCACATCAACTGCAAGACGATGCCCGACCTGAAGGCGCTGATGCAGAAATATTTCCACTCCGTCTTCATGTTCTCCATGAACGACGAGGTGGTGCACACCGGCTATCACAAGATGGCGCACTACATCATCGCGGTCTGCGCCGACAGGAAATAGGCGTACGCCTTTGGCTCAAAGCAAAACGCCCGCGGCCTGGCCGCGGGCGTTTTCCGTTCCGGATGGGCGCCTCGCGCCTATTCGAAATAGATGAATTCGTGGTCGCCGGTATAGCCCGCTTCCTTGAATTCGAAATCCCATTCTTCCGGCGTGTGGAAGATGCGGCAGGTCAGCTGCCAGTACATCAGGTTCACCTTCTCGCGCTCGTTGCGATAGGCCTCCACGCACAGATAGGAATTGCCTTTGGACACGCGCTCCATCTCCGACAGCGCTGCGCGCAGGTCGTAATTATAGAGGTTGTGCAGCGTGTTGATGGAGACGACCAGGTCGAACGTATTGTCGTCCCAGGGCAGCTTGGCCGCCGTGCCGTGTTTCAGGAACGGCTTCACGTCCTCCATCGAATGTTCGATGCCGTATTCGGAGATTTCCAGGCCCGCGACCTCCAGCCCCGGAACCGATTCCATGAAGTCGTGCAGCAGGAAGCCCTTGCCGGAGCCGACGTCCAGAACCTTCATCCCCGGCTTCAGGCCATAGGTTTCGACCATGGCGTCGGCGACCTTCCGCCAGCGGCCGTCATATTTGTAGCCGCCATAGCCCTGCAGGCGCGTGCCGTCCCAGTATTCGACGTCGAACTTGATCGCGTCCTCGGCGACCTGCGCCTTGTCGACTTCCGTAACCCGGCCGACATAGTCGCGGGTGGTGGACTTGTGGACCAGGCTGACGAAATCCTTGTACGCCATATTGGGAAGACCCTCCGATGCCGATGATGCCGCGTTTGTAGTGGTCTCGGGGCGGGGGTCAAACGCCTTTCCGCCGCAGGCCGCGGGGCCGGTTCCGGGGGCTGGCGGGGCCGGGTCAAACCCTGCATAGGTAACGGTTCGGGCAGCCTGTGGGGGAACGCGGCAGACGCCGCGCAGCCATGAAAAACGTCCCATTCAACAATCCGCCGGTGACGGGCGAGGAGCTGCGCCTGCTGGAGGCGGCGATCGCGGACGGCCATCTCTGCGGCGCCGGGCGCTTCAGCGGGGAATGCGAGGACTGGATCGCGGGCGCTGTCGGCGCGCCGCGGGCGTTCCTGGCCCAGTCCTGCACGGCGGCCCTGGAAATGGCGGTGCTGCTGGCCGGGATCGAGCCCGGGGACGAAGTCATCATGCCGTCCTTCACCTTCGTCTCCACGGCGAACGCGGTGGTGCTGTCGGGCGGCGTCCCGGTCTTTGTCGATATCCGGCCCGACACGATGAATCTGGACGAAGGGCAGGTCGAAGC
Organism: uncultured Euryhalocaulis sp.; assembly: GCA_913055605.1. GTDB lineage: Bacteria > Pseudomonadota > Alphaproteobacteria > Caulobacterales > Maricaulaceae > Euryhalocaulis. The sequence goes on from CAJXKJ010000003.1 coordinate 97,141, forward strand.
CGCGATCACCCCGCGCACCAAGGCGATCTTTGTCGTGCACTATGGCGGCGTGTGCGCGGAGATGGACGCGCTGTCGGAGATCGCGCGCCGCCACGGGGTGATGCTGGTGGAGGACGCCGCGCACGCCTTCGGAGCGACCTATCGCGGCCGGCCCGCGGGGGGGCTCGCCGATCTTGGCTGTTTCAGCTTCCACGCGACAAAGAACATCATCAGCGGCGAGGGCGGGGCGCTGACCATCATGAGCGACGACCTGGTGGAGCGCGCCGAGATCATCCGCGAGAAGGGCACCAACCGGTCCCGCTTCCTGCGCGGGCAGGTCGACAAATACACCTGGGTCGACAAGGGCTCGTCCTATCTGCCGAGCGAACTGACCGCCGCCTTCCTGCGCGCCCAGCTGGAGCGGGCCGGGGATATCAACGCCGACCGTGTCGCCACCTGGAACGCTTACAACGCCGCGCTGGACGGCGTTGAGAAGAACGGGCTGCGGCGGCCTGTCGTGCCGGACTACTGCGAGCACAACGGCCATCTCTATTATCTGCTGGCGCCGGACCGGGACCGGCGCGACGCGGCGCTGGCGGAGCTGCAAGGCAAGGGCGTGATCGCCCTGTTCCATTATGTCCCGCTGCATTCCAGCCCGGCCGGACAGCGCTTCGGCCGCATGCACGGCAATCTGGCGGTTACCGACGACGTGGCCGGCCGGCTGCTTCGCCTGCCGCTCTGGTACGGCATGGACGACGCCGTGCGCGCCCGCGTCATCGACGCGGTGCTGGCGCTGGACGTTTAGGCGGCGTCCTTGCGGACGACGATCGTGAATTCGTACAGGCCGTAATCGTGCAGCAACGCGACATTGCGGCTGTACAGGCGCTTGCAGCGGTCGAACAGCGCCAGCGGGTCGGCGTAATAGAGGTCGGGCCGCATGCGGTCGGCGTCGGAATATTTCGTCAGCGCGTTGAAGGCGAACCCGGCTGCGGAGGCGCGGTCCATGATGTCCATCGTTTCATGGATCAGCGTGAGCCAGGCCGCATCGTCCGTTCCCAGCCGCACATTGAAAATTCCCGAGGCCACGCAGACATCGGCCATGCGCGTCGGGGCGCGTCCCGCTTCGAAGGCCACGTTGGCGCGGCCGGCGAACCGCGCGTCCGCCGCGGCCACCATGTCTTCGGCGATATCGACGCCCAGATAGTCGAAGGGCCGCCCGTCGGCCTCCAGAAAGTCCACCAGCGCGCCATAGCCGCAACCGATCTCGCTGACCGAGATCTGGTCCGCGCCGTCGGCGACCTTCATCAGCTGGGAAAAGCGCAGGGCCTGGCTCTCGCCGGAATTCCAGTCGACGCCGCGCGCGGTCGCCCCATGCTCCCGCAGCTTGCCGGAATAATATTCGGCGACGCCGATCAGCGGGTCGTTGGAGCCAGTCATGCGCGCGCTATTGGGCCTTGGCCGCGCGCTGCGCGATATAGTCGTCGACCGAACGCGCCGGGTCGGATTCATAGCCGAGCAGCCGGGCGAGCTCGGGCCGGTCGGCCCATTTCCCCTCAAGCAGGGCGGGCAGCACGATCTGCTGTTTCATCAGCGGGATTGCGTAAACATGGTTCAGGGCGCGGCGGGGCCGGCCCGACACGTTGCGGCCGGCGCGGTGATAGAGCATCCCGTCCATGATCAGATAGGAGCCCGCCGGCGCGGTGACCGGAACCTCGTTGCGGGCGACATAGTCGTCGGACGGAAACGCCGGAACCCGGTGAGAGCCGGGCAGCACGGCGGTTGCGCCCGTCTCGGCCGTAAAATCGTCCAGGCACAGCAGGGCGTTCAGGGCCAGCGGGCGGCTGGACGTGAAATGCTGATAGGGCAGGTCGCGGTGGAACGCCGATTGGGAATGCTGGTCGCCGCTGGTGTTCAGATTGCCGTTCTGCTGGGTCAGCAGGACATAGCCCCCGGTCATCCGCTCGGCGATGGCCAGAACGTCGTCATGGGTGGCGGCGGCGAGAAACTGCTCGTCGAACGCCAGAGGCGCCCGCACCACGCCATATTCGCCGATCCGGCGCATCGCGTCCGCGCCGCCGCATCGCGCAATCTGCTGCTCGTGCAGCGATTCCAGAGACGACCGGAACCGCTCCAGCGTCCCGGCGTCGAAGCCGCCGTCGATGACGGTAAAGCCCCGGTGCTCGATCTCTTCGATATGCGCCGAGAGACGGTCAGACCCCGCCGCCCGCTCGCGTACGCCGTAGACTGGAGCCCCCATGCCGGCCGACCCTCCTTGCTGGCCTGTTCTAGCCGACATTGTCCGCCGCTTTCCACATGACAGGCGCATGGCCGTCGGCGCGCAGCCGGTCCGCCAGCGCCGGCTGCACCGACGGGTCGGTCAGCAGCAGGACCGCGCGGCCCGGCTGCGGCTCAAGCGTGCGATAGTCGGAAATGGGCAGCTCGCCAATCCGCCCTTCGCCGCCGTCCATCACGATCCCGTCCAGGCGGCTCCAGGCGCGCGGCGCATAGGCGCGGATCAGGGTCGCCATTTCTCCCGCCCCGAAGCCGACGACCGAGCGATAGGGCGCCAGCGCGTCGGTGAGGCGATCATCGAGGGTCCGCCACGCCTCCAGCAATTCCGCGCGTTCGCGCGCGATCCGCTCGGCGTCCGCGTCGGGCGCTTCGGACGCCTCACCGCGCGCGAAAACCCACGCCCGGAACCCGGGCAGGCCGGCGGCCTCGCCCGTTTCACTGGCCACGATGCGCAGCGCCGCCGCCCCGGCCAGCCGTGCCATAGCGGCGGCCGTGAAGCTGGAGATGTGGTCGTGGAACAGGAGTTCGGTGGAGGGGGCGCCGCCGTCCGGACAGATCGCCACGACGCGCCCTTCGGGCGACGCGGCCTCGCGGCAGGCGCGGAGAAACGCCGCCGGATCGGCCTGGTGCTCCATGACATTGACCGAAAGCACGAGGTCCGCCTGCCCGGTCGGCGCCTGTGAGGCGCCGAAGGCGCCAGTCTTGACTGCGAAGCCCAGCGCCGCGGCCTGGGCCGCCGCCGCGGGGGCCGGCTCCACGCCCGACATGTCCAGGCCAGGATAACGGGCCCGCAGCTGCGCCATCAGCGATCCGTTTCCGCATCCGACTTCATAAAGGGAGCGCACCCGGTCCAGGCCGACCAGTCCGTCCAGCCAGCGCGCGTATTTTTCCTGACGCGCGGCTTCGAAATTCCCGCCCGGCGCATGCGCGTAGAGCGAATAGGACTCGTCATAGAAGGCGGCGATCTCGGCGGGCGAGGGCGGCGTTACATGCTCCCCCAGTCCGCACTGCATACAGCTTCGCCGCGCCAGTTCATGGTCGACAATGCGGCCGTCGCTCAGCATGGCGCGTGGGCCCGGGACAGGAAGCGTACGGAATGTCGTCCCCCCGCAGGCGGGGCACGCCCGGTCAGTCATAGTCCGCGTCGGTGCGGTACAGATGGCGGACGATCATATAGGGTCGCCGCTTCGTCTCTTCGAATATCCGCGCGACATAGATGCCGATAAAGCCGATCAGCAGGACGGAGATGCCGCCGAACATCCAGATCGACGCCATCAGGGACGTCCAGCCGGCGAGCGCATCCTGGGTGATCAGATAGCGGATAATGAAAAACGCGCAGATCACCGAGGAGGCGATCGACAGGGCAAGCCCGGCATTGAAGGCGAAATAGAGCGGTGTGGCGGAGAAGGAGGTCACATAGTCCAGGGCCAGCCGGACCTTCCTGCCGATGTGATAATTGGACCGCGCGCGCCGCTCGGTCTTTTCGACCGTCAGCGCGGCCTGCTCGAACCCGGTCAGCATCCACAGGCCGGAGATCACGACGTCCCGTTCCTCATGCCGGATGAGATTGTCGACATAGCGGCGCGTCATCAGCCGGACGGTCGTCAGATTGCGCGGGATCGACACGCCGCCCAGTTTCGAGATCAGCCAGTAGAAAAGCTCGCCGCTGATGCGTTCGCCGATATGGCCGCGGCGGATCGCCTGGACGCCATAAACGACGTCGCAATCGCCCTTTTGCAGCCTTTCGTGGAAGCGGATCAGTTCGGCGGGGTCTTCCTCCAGATCGATGTCGATCAGAAAGACCAGCTCCCCCCGGGCATGGCGCAGGCCGGCCATCATCGCCCGGTGGTGGCCGAAATTGCGGGAAAGGTCGACGACGACGACGCGCGGGTCGGTCCGGTGCAGCTCGATTGCGGCGGCAAGGCTGTCGTCCGGCGACCCGTCGTTCACCAGGACGATCTCATAGTCGTCGGTTATGGCCTGGGCTGCCTCGCTGGCGCGCTGATGGAATTCGCGCACATAGCCGGCGGAGCGATACATCGTCGCGACGACCGACAGCTTTACCCCGCGCATTGAGCGTCCCCCCGCCGCAGCCGCCATTATTGTGGGCCGAATCGCGCCGTCATTGCCAGACCGCCAGCCCGAAGCCGGTGCGGCCATACCCGTCGCCATTATAGAAGAGAAAGAGGCGCCCGTTGTGCTCGACGACGCAGGGATAGCAGGCAGCTTCGCTCTCCCAGCCCTCGCCGGAGGGCGCGAGGCCGTATTCCTCGTCGCACCGCCGCCAGGCCAGCCCGTCCTCCGAAACGGCCGCGGCGATGCGATAGGCCTCGCCGCGCGCGGCGAACCACATGCGGAACCCGCCTTCGACCGGAACGACGCACGGCCGCGCCAGGGCGAATTCCCCGGACGCCGCGAAATCGACCGCCGGCGCGGGGGACCGCTCCCAGTGCAGCCCGTCCTGTGAGCGTGCGTGCTTGATCACATGCTCCATATCGGCGGACGTCGCGCCCCAGGCGCGATTGGAGCCGTACCACATGCGCCAGTCGTCCGGGGCCAGGCGAATGACCCAGGGATAGGACAGGGTGAAGGGGTCCTCCGGCGACCTGTCCATAATCGGTCCCTGATACATGGGCGCGAAGGCGGGCGCGCCGCGGCTGCCTGACGCTACGCCGATACCGTTCCGCCATGGCGCGGTCACGCCCAGATTCCAGCCCATGTAATAGAGCCGGTCTTCCCCGTCGCATGGGACGATGCAGCCGACGCCCACGCCGCTGTCGTCGAATCCGCCGGCCGGGCCGGGACCCAGAACCGGCGCGCGGCCTTCGTCGCGTACGGCCGGGGAATCGCCCAGTTCGACATCCACCCAGGCGACCGAGGACCGGTTCGAATCGTCCCGCGTGCTGAAAAAGACCCGGTACAGGTCGCCATCCAGCCGGGCCGGGGTGGGCAGGGCGGCGTGGCTGCGCGCCCAGTCCGCCTGGCCCGAGGGCCCGTAGAGACGCCCCAGACGCCGCCAGGCCACGTCAGATGCTCCGCAGCTTGCTGCTGGGAATCTTCGCGGCTTCGGATTTCGGGCCGGGGAACACCGACTCTTCCGGACAGTCCGCGGTGATTGCCGCGCCCATGCCGATCACCGATCGCGCGCCGACCGTAACGCCGTCGCGCAGGGTGGCGTTGACGCCGATAAAGCTGCGCGCGCCGATGCGGCAATTTCCGGAGACCACGACGTGAGAGGCGATGAAGACGTCGTCCTCGATCACGCTGTGATGGCCGATATGGTTGCCGCTCCACAGCGTCACATTGGCGCCGATGCGGACGAAGGGCTGGATCGTGTTGTCCTCCAGGATGAACGCGTTCTCCCCCGGTGCGAAGCCGGGAAAGGTCGTGGCGCGGGAGCTGACATAGGAGGCCAGCGCATAGCCCCTGGCGCGCATCGCCTGAACCTTGTCGGCGCGGACGCTGTTCAGCTTCGAATAGCTGACGGCCACGAAGGCGTCGCAGTCCGCGGCCGGCCACTCCCGATCCACCTCTTCCAGCGCGACGACTGGCCGGCCCTGAAAGCTGTCTTCTTTCTTGAATTCGCCGTCGACGACAAAGGCCTGCACGCTGCGGCCGCTATCATGTTCGAAATAGAAAGCGGCCAGTTCGGCGATCTGGCCGGCGCCGAAAATGACGATGTGTTTCGCCTGACTCACCGGCCGCCGTCCCCTGACAATTCCATCCGGAGCTAGGTGTTTACGCCCGGCGCCTTTCCGAACCCGATCATCGTGACCCCGTAGCCCGTATTATAGAACATCCGCTGCAGCACAAAGAGCGGATAGAGCGTGACGCGGTTCAGGATGAGCTTCACCCAGGCGGGAAACACGGTCTTCCAGGGAATGTCCCGGATGCCGCTGGTCTCGGTCTGCTGACGCTGGCTCTGGCCGATTTTCTTGGCCTCGTCGCTGTTCTTCACCAGGGCGTCGCCGATACGGAACAGGATATTGGCCACCGGCACCGCCACGGACCAGACGCGGACGTCCTCCAGCCCCCCGGCGACCAGAACGCGCTCCAGATCCTCCCGGTCGTAGCGGCGCAAATGGCCGACCGTCTCGTCCTCGAACGACCAGTGGTCGCGCCGTCCCGGAACGGCCAGGACCAGCAGCCCGCCCGGCTTGACGAGCCGGAGCAGCCGGCGGGCGAAATCGACGTCGTCCTCGACATGCTCCATGACCATATAGCTGAGCGCCATGTCCTGCTTCGGCAGCTCCTGGTCCAGCTCGGTCGCGTCGCCCTCCACCAGGCGATAGGCGCCGGCCGCGATTTCCTCGGCCAGATTGGATTCGGCAATCCGCAGGGCGTCGCGGGAAAAGTCGACGCCCACGCCGGTCAGCCCCAGAGAGCAGAGCAGTTTGGACATCTGCCCCCCGCCGCAGCCGACATCAACGAAGGTCCGGACATCCCGGTCCTTGATAAGGTCGCGTAGGGCTTCGTTGTTACAGAACGTGCCGGGCGGATCGATCCGGACAAAATTCATGAACTGGTTCCCATGATGCTGGACCCCTGTCCGGGGACGGGACGGCGGGCGAGATACAGCCAGGCGGTGCCGACATAGCCCGGGCGTTCGATATACCGGCCTGCGAAATCCGGATCGTTTTCCACCAGCCAGACATGCGCCGCGCGGACATTGAACGTGGGCACGGTCGGATAGAGGTGATGCACGTGATGGAAGTGGAAATCGTGCTGGCTGATGAAGAAGCGCTCGATCGCCGGCCCGTTCATGAAGAAACGCCTGTTCTGTTCTGCGTCGTTCTGCGGCTCGCCGCCCGGCAGGACATGTTCGGAGAAGGAGCGGATCGCCTCGAACAGCGTGGTCAGCGTGGCCAGGGGCGCCAGATAGAAGGCGAAATAGACCCACCAGGACGACGCCAGGGTGAAATAGGCCAGTATTCCGACCTGAATGGCGATCAGCCAGATGAAATCCTTCCGCTGCAGATCGGCGGCGACGGGAATCTTGCTCGACTGCGGCCCCTCGGGCAGGCGCGCGGCCAGTCCGCCCAGCCCCAGAACCCCGAGAGCCGCGCGCGCCACGCCCTGGCCGACGGCCAGCAGGCGGCCGCCAAAGCAATGGAAGGCGAGGAAGCGCAGGAATTTGAGAGCGGGCTCTTTGCCGCGCGTATTGTGAAACGCCTCGTTCGGATCATCCGGCGAGCCCACCGCGCGGTGATGCTGCATATGGACCGTGCGGCCGAAGAAAAACTGCGTCCCCAGAAACGCCGACAGAAACCGCCCGACCCAGTCGTTCAGCGCCGCGGAGCGGAACAGCAGCCGGTGCATCGTTTCGTGCTGGAGGATGTAGAGGGACTGGCCGTACGCGCCGACCAGAATATAGGCGACGACATAGGCCGCCCAGTGCCCGATCCAGAAGGCGGCGACGCCCGCCAGGGCGACCACGGCCATGCCGAGGCCCACATGGAGCCAGGCCAGATCATCCCGTTTCTGGAGGAGGTGTGCGGGCAGTTTGATCTGCACAGATCGTCTCTCATACAGCGATTGCGGAGCGGTCAAGCGTGCGCCCGCGTCGAACCCGCCGCCTGTCCCGCTTTCCTGCACCCGACCAGGCAACTCGCCCCGGCCGGGACCGTTCGCCCATTCTTCAGCCATTTCAGCTCGCCCTCAAGGCCGGCCTGAAGCGCCCGCCCCGCCGCATTTTCCGGCAGCATGTGATCGTCCGCCGACCGGGTTTTGCGGACGCCGGTCAGCCCCAGACGGTAGGGCAGGGCGCGCAGCAGCAGGATCGGAAGGATCATCGCCGCGAAATAATAGCTGGCGAATACCGGCTCAAAGCCCGTCTCTTCAAGAAGGCGGCGCAGGCCGCCCATCGTATAGCGCCGGAAATGGCCGGCCTCGATATCCTCCTGCGACCACAGCGCGGCATGGGTCGGCACGGCGAGATACAGCATGCCCCCAGGCGCCAGCGCATCGTGCAGGCGCAGCAGCGCCCCCCGGTCGTCCTCGATATGCTCCAGCACGTCGAACAGACCGGCCGCGGGGATGGATTTGGACGGGAGGGTTAGGTCCTGAAACGCTGCCGCGATGGTCGGCACGTTGCGCGCCAGGGCCTTTGCCGAGCCGGCCGGGCTGGGTTCGATGACGACCGCCGGAAAGCCGCGCGCGATCAGGCCGGCGGAGACGAAGCCGTTGCCGCCGCCGATGTCGAAGACGGGGCCGGGCGGCGGGTTGCGTTCGATCATGGCAAGCACGGCCGCGTTGCGGTGCGCGAACCAGTAGGAGCGGTCCTCGACCTCTCCGACCATGGACAGGCCGTCCTCGGGATAGGACACCGCGCCGGAGACCGGCGCCTCCCACCGCATCTCGCCGGTCCTGCGCAGTTCGGGGACGCGGCCGCACCACCGGGCGATCATTTCGAGATCCGCGGGGGCGGTCATCGGTCCTCGCCGGGCGACGCGAATTTCATCAGGCGCGGAGCCTCCGGTCCGGTGTTGAGGATCAGGTCGATAACAGAGACGCCGTGTTCGAACGGCGCGCCAAGCTGCGGATATTCAGGATATCCGCCGTAATCCATCCATTCCACGGCGACGCCGGCGGCGCTGAAGGTCTCCTCTCGGAAATAGGCTTTCGCGGCGGGACCTGACAGATAGATGGACGCGCCGCGCTTCAGGCAGATATCCAGCAGCCGGTCGGTCGCCTTTCCGGACGCATCCAGGTCGCTGGCGCTGACGATGGGCGTGGTCACCCCCAGGATCCCGCACAGGTGCCGGATGAAGGCCTCATCGGCCTTGTCCAGCGTGGGGCAGGCCGCAGCCGCTTCGTACATGGCGCGCAGGGCGGGCTCGTATTCGGAAAAGAACGGCGCCCGCTTATAGCTGCGCGCGATATAGGCGAAATGCTCTTCGGCCCAGTTCGGGTCGGCGATCTCGGTCTCGCTGATCTTCTGGAACCGCCGGCCACTCTGCCGCACCGGGATGGTAAGCCAGTGCGGCCCGTCCGACCCTTTCACCAGATTGCGATTGTACCAGGTGCGTTTGACGAACTGGACGTCGTCGAACAGGACGAATTCGCCGCATCGCGCGATGATGTCGAAATAGCCCTTCCACGGAATGTAACAGGGCTGGACGATCGCGATGCGCTTGCCTGCCGGCGGGGCCATCAGTCGCCATCCCCGGCGGCGAGCCGCTTGAACTCCAGATAGTCGCGGATGCGGCAGGCCGGCTTCCAGAACGGGCCGTTGAAGAACCGGATGCGCACGTCCGCCTCTCCCTCGAAATACAGGCCTGTCTCGGCTGCGTTCAGGCGCACCAGGCGGGCGTTGGCCTGGCGTCCGCCGTGCACCGTCCAGCAATGGCTGTATTCGAAGGGCAGGGCCAGCAGGGAGGCGCCGTCGCTCGCCGCCTGAACGTCATAGCCGCCGCGCTCCATGGTCAGGGCGACCCCGGAGGCGGGCGTAAGGTCCGCGTCCGCGACCGTTTCGGCGTCGTCCGCGAACAGGACGGCCGTCGTGCGCGGATCGAAATCCGGGCCGGCGAGCAGGCCCGTCGCCCCGGCGAAGCTGTCGGCGGTCACAATGCGCGTGGGCGCGTACTGGCCCAGATTGACGTCCGGAACCGCATACAGGCGCAGGATGTCGTCCTCTCCGGTGTCCTCTTCCATCACGAATTCGAACGGCGCCGGCAGCGGGGCGTCGGAGAGCACATAGGCGACGCCCAGCATGGCGAGCGTGCGCGCCTCCGGATCGCGCAGCACGATCACGTTGCGCTGCTGGCGGTCGCCTTCGCGCCCGACAAGGTCGACGACCAGCCGGTAATAGGCCGGCGACATCGTCTGGCTGTATTCCCACAGGGTGGGGATGGCGTGCCACCAGAGCCCCATCCAGAAATAATCGTTGCTGCGGCGCGTGATGTGGGCGTTGATCGGGCCGGCCAGCTGGCCCCATCCGACCGGGTCTTCCTGTTCGGCGAGCACCAGGGAAAACACCCGGCCCCGGAACGGCGCGCCCGGCGCGATGGCGATCTCCTCCCGCAGGCGCGCCACCGAGGGATGCAGCGTCGGCGGCACGAGGTGTCCGCCCACGCGCACCGGATTGTCCGCGACATGGGCGAGGGCGAAGCCGCCGGCCATGACAGGGATAGCCCCCAGCGCGATGGCGGCGTTGCGCAGAATACGGTCCGGCAGGACGCCCAGCCGCCGGGCGACAACCGCGGGCGTGGAGAAGAGATAGGCGGCGTAAAGCCCGTAAATGGGCCAGCACAAGGACTCGAAATAGGAGGGCGAGGGGCCGCGCCAGAAATCGTATTTCAGCGTGAGCCAGCCGAACACGCCGATCAGCGTCGCCAGCAGCAGGCCCATCGCGACGGTGAACCAGCGAAACCGGCGTGGGCCGAGGATGATCGCCGCAATCGCGCCGGCGCCGGCGCACAGCACAAGGTCGTGCCCGTACGGCGCCTGGAACCAGATCGAAATGAAGCTGACCGTCGTCCTGTCGTTTTCCAGCTCCGCGGCGAAAAAGGCCGGCACGGTGTAGACGAACAGGCCCGCGACGAAGGCCGCAAGACCGCAGAGAACCAGAACCGCGCCCGGCCCGGCGAGGCCCGCGGCCTTGATCAGCCGCTCGCGCCCGCTTTCGGCGCCGGCGATCAGGCCGATTGCGCCGGCCGCGATAATCGGCGCGGCGAGGATGGTGACCGCCGGCGTGGACAGGGAAATCTGCGCAAGCAGAAGCGTCACCACGGCGCCGCACAGCCAGTCCCGCCGCGTAACGCCCAGCAGCCTGGGGCCCGTCTCGACCCGGCCCATGAAACCGAGCGCCGAAATGATCAGGATCGTCGCGGCGCTGATCGTCCCGACATGGGGAACGAAGACATAGAGCTGGCCGATCAGCGGCAGGCCGAAATAGGGGACGACCAGAAGCGGCGTGATCCAGGCGCCGCCATAGGCCGTGAAGCCGTTCAGGCGCAGCATGCGGGCCAGAACGAGCGTCGCCAGGAACACTTCCAGCGCCGAGACCATCATGGCCGTCACATGGAACGCCGGCCGGGTCGCGGCGTCCGCGCCGAACAACAGGCTGGGAACCAGATAGACCGGGTCCAGCCGCGTGTTCAGCGGAAAGATCAGATCGCCCAGCCCCTGGAGCGGCCCGTTGGGGAAGCCGAGGCCGAAGGGACTCCATTCGGCCTGCAGGGCGGTCATGTGGATGGGATACTGGCCGTCGCCGCCGGCGAACAGCCAGCCGATATTGGCGCGGAGCAGGATGAAGCTGACAATGAGGAAGGCCAGGACATGGCCTGTGAAGATCGCGCCCCGGACGAGATCCGTCCGGGAGATCGCGCCGAATCTCCCCATCCATCCCCCCATCGCTGGCCCGGCGCTCACGCGATCAGGCTAAGCTTTGTCTCTGCCTTCTCCAGCTGGCGGGCGCAACGTTCGTCGCGCGCGCCCTGGTTGGCGAAGGCGCGGCGGGCGTCGTCCTGGGGCAGGAAGTCGTTCAGGATGATGCAGGTCCATTTGACGCGGTAGGCGTCCAGCAAGAGGGCGCAGCGCGCCCGCGCCGCATCGCTGAGGCCCAGCGCGCCGGCGATCCCGTCCACGAATGCGTCCAGATGCGCCACAGGCGTCAGGATTTCGGGGCAGGAGAAGAAATCCCCCGTCAGCTTGGCCGGATCGTCGCGGCCGGCATATTCGAAATCCAGGAAGATCAGCCCGTCCTCCTCGCTCCACAACGCATTGTGGAAGCCGAAATCGGAGGGGGAGACGATCAGGTCGCTTTCCGGGAAGGGGGCGTCCGGGTCGGCGCCGCCGGCCGCCGCGATGCGCGCCTTCTGGGTTTCCCAGGCCGGCTGCAGCAGGTCCCGCACCAGCGCGGCGGCGGCGTCCGCATGCGGGGCCTCGGCGTCCAGCGTCTGCAGGCGCGCGACGCGGCGGTCGATGGCGCGGATATGGTCGCCGAGGGAGAAACAGGCCTCCGACCCCGGCGGGGCGGTCATCACCTCGCGCGGGTCGCCGTTGACCGAGGCAATGAAGGACGCGGCGTCCGCGACATGGCCGGCGGTGATCTCGTCCTGGTCCAGCTTGCGGCCGGGGACGAAGCTGTACAGCGCGATATGGTTTTCCGGCTCTGCCGCCAGCGGCTGGGGCGCGGCGCGCACCCGGCGCGCCCAGGCGCGCGTCAGGAAGCCCCATTCGGCGCCCAGCCGGTCGCGCGTGTCGCGCGGATCGTGGAAATAGCGTTTGAAGACCGCATCGTCGCCGTCTTCCAGCGTGACGCGCCAGACCTGGTTGTTCTTGCCGCCGGCCAGCCGCTCGATCGCGGCGACGTCGGCGAGGCCCGCCTGTGCGGCCAGGCGCGCGGCCTCCTGGATTTCGTCCGCCGCGCCCACGCTCAGCCCAGCAGGGCGGCGCGGATCGAACCCCAGCCCGGATGCCGCTCGAACCGGGCCTCGTCCGGGAACAGGCCGTGCGGGTCGAACAGGATCGCCCGCGCGCCCTCAGGATAGCCGGGATGGGACAGGATTTCGGGCAGGTCGTCGATGAAGGCGTCCACGGCCAGCGCCGTGGCGCGGGCCATTTTTTCGTCCTTGGTCTCCTCGAAGAAGATATTCTCCTCCGGGAACAGGCCGCCGCCGACAAAGCCCTGGGCGCGCAGGAAACCGCGCGCCGATTCGTGCATGTCGTATTCGGGGCCGAGCATCGGCTTCTTGGTCTTGTGGCTGACCACGAACAGGTCGTGGCCGGCGGCGCGCGCATCGCGCACGAAGTCCTTCACGCCGTCATAGGGCGACACCAGATGCATCCCGGCACCGTAGACATAGCCCTGAAGCTCCGTGAACGCGTCCTTGCGGCCCGAATTGTTCAAATGGTCGCGCACCGCGTTCTTGTCCGTGGCGACGGAGGCGGGGATCAGCCCGCGCTCCAGCGCCGCGGCGTGGAACACGCCTTCGTAGCAGGCGATGGTGTTGTCGAAATCGACGCCGATCCGCATCGCCCGCTCCGAAGTCCGTGTCCTAGAGGCTCATGTCGATCAGCGGGCGGCCGACCTTGCCGGAGGCAAGGTCCTGCAGCGCCTGATCGGCTTCGGCCAGCGAATACGGCTTGGACAGCAGGTCCTTGGCCGGGAAACGGCCGCTGGCGATCAGCTTGCCAAAGCGGCCATAGTCGCGGTCCGGATAGGAATCGCCGCCCCATGTGCCGAGGAAGCTCTTGCCGGCGTTGAAGACGTTCGGGCTGATTTCCAGCTTGGCGCCGTACTTGGCGTTGCCGATGACCACGGCGCGGCCACCCTGCTGGCGGGTCGAATTGGCCGCCTGCTCCATCACGGCGGGGATGCCAGTCGCCTCGACCGCCACGTCCACGCCCTGCGGCGCGATCGCCTTGATCTGCTCCACCACGTCGCCGGCGGTCGGGTCGATCACGTCGGTGGCGCCGAACTGCTTGGCAAGCTCGCGGCGGCTTTCCTTCGGGTCCACGCCGATGATCGGCACGCCGCCGGAAAAGGCCGCGGCCATCAGCGCGTTCAGGCCGATGCCGCCGGTGCCGAACACCGCCACCGCGTCGCCCGGGCGCACTTTCAGCACGTTGAACACCGCGCCCATGCCCGTCGGGGCGGCGCAGCCCAGCAGGATCGCCACGTCCATCGGCAGGCCGGCCGGGATCAGGGTCAGGCGGTTCTCGCTGACCACCGCGTGCTTCTGGAACGTGGTGACGCCGCCGGAATTCACGGTCTTGCCGTTCCAGTCGTATTTCGCGCCGCCGGCTTCCAGGCCGTCGCCCTTGATCCAGGACAGGACGACCTTGTCGCCCGGCTTCACCTTGGTCACCGCGGAGCCGGTCTCCAGAACCGTGCCGGAGCCTTCATGGCCGAGGCAGTGGGGCAGCCACTTGTCCTCGCCCTTGTCGCCGCGCCATTCCATGACCTGCGTGCCGCAGGCGCCGGAATAGGCGATCTCCACCAGCACCTGGCCGGGGTTCAGTGCGGGGGTCTCAAGCTCGACCAGCTCAAGCGGCTTCCCCGTCTCCACCAGGATGGCGGCTTCGGTCTTCATGTCAGTCTCCGTCTATTGATGCCTAGGCGCGGTCCAGGGCGGCCTTCACGCGGCCGGCGATCTGGTGGCCGGTTAGCCCAAGCTGCTCCCGGGCGTATTCCTGTTCGCCGGACTTCTTGAAGAAGGCGTCCGGCGTTCCGACGCGGATCATCTTGCGGGCGTCGGCGCCGTTATCCACGGCCCATTCGGCCACGGCCGACCCGAACCCGCCGATCAGCGAATGTTCCTCGATCGTCACGATCTTCTGGAAGCTGTTGAAGGCGTTGGTCAGGTAGTCGGCGTCCAGCGGCTTCACGGTGTGGAAGCTGACGACCTCCGCCGACACGCCCTGCTGGGCCAGCTGCTCGGCGGCCTCGATGGCCTCGGGCAGCATGTTGCCGGTGGACAGTAGCGTGACGTCCTTGCCGCCAGAGATCACCAGCGCCTTGCCGATGACGAAATTGGACGGCACGTCGTCGTGGATCTTCGGCTCGTTTTTCTTGCCCATCCGCAGATAGGTCGGATTGTCCTGCTGCAGGATGGCGCGCAGCGCGGCGCGCACCTCCCAGGCGTCGCCCGGGCAGATCACGTTCATGTTCGGGATCGAGCGCAGGAAGGAAATGTCCTCGCACGCATGGTGCGTGGGGCCGAGGCCGGCATAGGCCAGGCCCGCGCCGACCGACACCACGGTCGCCGGCACCTGGTGATAGGCCGCGTCGGTGCGGATCTGCTCCAGGCAGCGCGTCGTGACGAACGGGGTGATCGTATAGGTGAAGGGGCGGAAGCCGTTCATGGCCAGGCCCGCGGCCACGCCGGTCATGTTCTGCTCGGCGACGCCGCAATTATAGAAGCGGTCGTCCTGGGCGTCCTTGAACTTGTCGAACAGCTTGTTGCCGATATCGCCCGACAGAACGACGACGCGCGGGTCGGACTGGCCCAGCTTGGTGATCTCGTCCGCGAACGCGTTCCTCATTTCAGGCCAAGCTCCTTGTGCGCCAGCTCCACCTCTTCGGCGGTCGGCGCGCGGTAATGCCAGTTATTGTCGTCTTCCATGAAGGAAACGCCCTTGCCCTTCACCGTATGGGCGATGAAGGCGACCGGCTTGCCCGATCCGTTGGGGATTTCGCTCATCAGGCTGGCCAGCTGGCCGACATCGTGACCGTCGACCTCGTGCGCGTCCCAGCCGAACGCGGCCCATTTCTCGCGCAGCGGGGACAGCTCCAGCGTTTCGTTGGAGCGGCCGGTGGCCTGCCATTTATTGTAGTCGACGACGACGCATAGCCGGTCCAGCTTCTGGGCGGCAGCGAACATCGCGGCCTCCCACACCGAACCCTCATTGTTCTCGCCGTCCGACAGCAGGGCGAAAACGCGATAATTCTTGCCCTGCATGCGGCCGGCCATGGCGCAGCCGATGCCGATCGGCAGGCCGTGGCCCAGCGATCCGGTCGCCGCCTCGACGCCCGGCAGCAGGTTGGCCGGCGGGTGCTCCGCCAGGCGTCCGCCGTCCTGGTTGTAGGTTTTCAGTTCCTCTTCCGGGAAATAGCCCCGGGCGGCCAGCGTGGCGTACAGCGCCATCGCCGCATGGCCCTTGGACAGGATGAAGCGGTCGCGGTCGGGGTCCTGCGGCCTGGACGGATCGACGTTCAGGACGTGCCAGTAGGCGGCGGTCAGAACGTCCACGCAGGACAGGGAAGAACCAAGGTGCGCGGATTTGGAGGCGTGGCACATCTCGATGATGCGCCCGCGCAGCTGCGCCGCCTGATCCTTCAGCGCGCCGACATCGTATTCGAGGGCTTCAACGACGCTCATGTGTCCGGTCCTATCGCTTTCGGCCCCCCGCGGCAATTACGGCTTGTGGACGTATGTCGCGGGAAGCTCGGGAATGGAACTCTCGAAGCGGCGGGCCCAGGCGATGCAGTCCGCCAGGCCCTCGTCGAGGGAGATTTTGTCCTGCCAGCCCAGCTCCGTACGGATCTTGAAGCTGTCCAGCAGATAGGCCTGGTCCTTGCCGGGCCGGTCCGGGCCGACCTCGACGCATTCGTCGAAATCCTTGCCCAACTGGTCCAGAATCCGCTCTACCAGGTCGCGGATGGAAACCACGTCATAGCCGGAGATGTGATAGCACGATCCCGGCTCGCCTTTCAGGGCGACCTTCAGCGTGGCGTCGGAGACGTCGCGCATATGGATGAACACACGCACCGACTTGCCGCCGCCGTCCAGGCGCAGCTTCGCCCCGCCGATGGCCGACAGGATGGTGCGCGGGATGATGCGGTACAGCTGCTGGCCCGGGCCATAGACATTGGCCGCGCGGGTCATCACCGCGGGCATGTCATAGGTGTCGATAAAGGTCTTCAGCGACATGTCGCCGGCCGCGCGCGACACCGCATAGGGCGTCGACGGGTTGAACGGCGCGTCCTCCCGCACCCAGCCGTCGGTGGAGCCGAAGACTTCCGGCGTCGTCACGTGGACGTAGCGGTCCAGGAAATCGAGGCCGCGCAGCAGGACGTGCAGGCGGACGGTGGAGACGACATTGGTCATCATCCAGTCGTCCGGGTGGTCCCAGGACTGGCCCACCATGCTCTGCGCCGCGAAATTCACCACATGGGTGAATTTTTCGCGTTTCAGGAGCGCTTCCAGCGCGTCCAGATCGTGATTGATGTCGACCTTCTCGAACCGGACCTTGCCGGGGCGGTCCTGCCATTTGTACGGCAGCATCGGGTCGGCCGGCTCCGCCGAGCGGCTGGTCGCGACCACGTCATAGCCCTGTTCGGCGAGGTAGTCGCAGAAGGTCGCGCCCGAAAAGGAATTCGAGCCGAGCACGATAAACTTGGGATCGCTCATACGCTCAGGCCGCCCCGGAAATCGCGGTCCGGTTCTCCCACAGCCATTGCATCAGCATGTGGCCGATGACCAGCTGCATATCCTCGGAGATCTGCATGTCGTCGATGGCGAAATGGATCGGGAAATCGGCCAGATCCTTGCACTTGCCGCCCTTGTAGCCGAGCACGGCGAAGCTTTTGACGCCCATTTCCTTG
Organism: uncultured Euryhalocaulis sp.; assembly: GCA_913055605.1. Lineage (GTDB taxonomy): Bacteria > Pseudomonadota > Alphaproteobacteria > Caulobacterales > Maricaulaceae > Euryhalocaulis. Next base: position 114,464 of record CAJXKJ010000003.1, read on the forward strand.
GCCGCTTCCAGCACCTTGACGATGTTCGGCGAGTTGCCGGAGCCGGAGAAGACGATCAGCACGTCGTCCTTGTTGGCCAGTTCGCGCAGCTGGATCTCGAAAATCCGGTCATAGCCCTCGTCGTTGCCGAGGCAGGTCAGGACCGCCGGATTGGCGCCCAGGGACAGGACGCGGATCGCCTTGCCCGGGTGCTTGGAGACGCCATAAATGAAGTCGTTGGCCAGATGGTTGGCGTTGCCGGCGCTGCCGCCATTGCCGCAGATGAAGACCTGGCGGCGGTTCTGCACCGCGTCGGCCATGGCGTCGGCCAGCGGCTCGACCAGAGTCCAGTCGAAATCCTTCATCAGCACGGACATGCGCGCGACATAGTCGTTGAAATGCGCGACCGGGTCGGTCAGGCCGGAAATCTTGGTGATCTCGTTCATCAGGCGGCCCCTCGCACTTCGGTCACTTCGCTCTGCATCCATTTCAGATTGTGCCACTGCTCGTCGTTCTTGAGAACGCCCTGGCGGTACAGGCCGATGATCTCCTTGATCGCGTCATGCACCGTCTTTTTCGGACGGAAGCCGGTCGCCAGCAGGCGGTCGGAGTTCACGCGATAGGAGCGCGGGTCGTTCGACGGGGTGACCTCGATCGGGCAGTCCAGCTCCTCGGCCACCATCTTGGCGATATCCAGGATGGAGATGTTTTCGAAGCCGGCGTTGAACACACCGGTGTGCTCCGGGTTGTCCAGCAGGAACAGGTACAGGTCGGTGATGTCGTCGATATGAATGTTCGGGCGGGTCTGTTCGCCGCCGAACACCGTGATCTTGCCCTTGTCCAGCGCCGCCATAGTCAGAAGATTGACCGAAACGTCCAGGCGCATGCGCGGGGAGAAGCCGCAGACCGTGGCGGGGCGCACGATCTGCACCACCATGTCGTCCTTGTAGGACAGCACGATGCGCTCGCCGCACATCTTGGTCTTGTTGTATTCGGAGATCGGCAGCAGCTCGAGGTCCTCGGTGACCTGCTCCTCTTCCTTCACCCCATAGACCGAGCCGGACGAGGCGTAGATGAAGCGCTTGATGCCCATGCGCTGGGCCCGGTCGGCCAGCTGCATCGTGGCCAGGCAGGAAATTTCCCAGGTCAGCTTGGGGTCCAGGTCGCCGCACGGGTCGTTGGCGACGCTGGACAGGTGGATGATCGCATCCACGCCGGTCAGGTCGATCTGGTCCGGATCGCGCACATCGCCCTGAACCACTTTCAGGTCCGGATGCGGCGTCAGATGGTTGCCGAACCACATGATATCGAAGGCGGTGACCCGATGGCCTGCCGCGATCAGCTTCGGAACGAGAACGGATCCCTTATATCCGCACGCGCCGGTCACAAATACATGCATCTATTGGATTCCCCGCCTTCCACGTCCCAAGTTCGCTTGCCCTACAATGTGGCGCAAATCAGTTCAATAGCGCCATGCTGCACCGCATCAAACGGCGCGGCGAAGCCCCGGACGAACCGCCGGTCAGAGCCCTGACGACGGGGCGGAATCGCCCGCGCCGGCGGCGGCCGGCGCGCCCAGACGGGCGCTGCGTTCGGCTTCCAGGCGCTCGGCCTCCGAAAAATAGCGGACCAGCTTGCTGATCAGCGTGTCGGCCGACAGCTCCACCGCGCGCTCGGTCGCGTCCTGGTCGGCGCGGGTCGCGGCATAGGGGTCGGGCGGCACGTCGAAGGTCGAATCGCCGTTCGCCAGCCCGTCGGTCAGCTTCAGGCCGGTGCGCAGGTCGTACAGCGCATAGGTGGTGGTGGCGGTCATCCGGATGCGCGCGGCCACGTCGTCGATGGTCAGGGCGGTGCTGAAGCGGGAGGTCAGAACCTCGGTCTTCAGCTCGTAGCGCGGCTGCGGCCCCGGATCGGGCAGGCGCTCTTCCAGCGCCAGACCCATCAGATATGCAGCGCGGCCCTGGCCCAGCTCCACCCGGATTCCGTCCAGATAGGCCGCGGTCGGACTGCTTTCCGCATAAAGCGGCTTGAACCCGCAGCCGGTCAGGGCGGTCAGCGCGAAGAGCGCGATCAGGACGGTGAGGGGGCGAATTCGCATCGAAACCCGGCTTTGTCTGGCCCCAAGCCTATACGTGCCGGGGCCGGAAAGGTGAAGCGCACGCCCTATTGCGCCGCCTCGCGCGCGGCGGCCATCGCCGCGGCCTCTTCCAGCGAGTGCTCTTCATAGGCCGCGGTCACTTCGTCCGGATGGCCCTCCATCCGCACCCGGCCCTGATGGAACCAGATGCAGTGGGTGCAGACCTTGCGGATCAGGTGCATGGAGTGGCTGGTCACCACCACGACGCCGGTCTTGGCCAGCATCGTGGTCAGGCGCCGCTCGGCCTTTTCCTGGAAGTCGATGTCGCCTGCGCCCAGCCATTCGTCGAGAACCAGCACGTCGGCCTCCAGGAAGGTGGACACCGCGAAGGCCAGGCGCGTCTTCATCCCTTCGGAATAGGCGCGTACCGGCACGTCGATGAATTCGCCGAGGCCGGTGAATTCCGGGATTTCCACCATGGCGCGCTTTACTTCGGCGCTGGTGGCGCCCAGCAGGCGCAGCGGCAGCTCGATATTGTCGCGCCCAGACAGCTCCTGATTGATGCCCAGGCCCTTTTCGATCAGGGGCACGATCCGCCCCTTGACCTCGATATTGCCCTTGGTCGGATAGGCCAGGCCCGCGATCAGGCGCAGCGTCGTGGACTTGCCCGCGCCGTTATGGCCGATCAGGCCCAGCCGGTCGCCGGGCTGGGCGTCGAAGGACACGTCGCGCAGCGCCTCGACATGAACGATCCCCTCGCCGGACAGGCGGCTGCCCAGCGGCAGGCTGCGCATCAGCGTGACTTTGAAGGACCGGGATTTGATCCCGAAGATCGGATAGTCGAACGAGACGTTATCGAACAGGACGCGAGCCATAATTCCTCACAGCCACAGGAAGACGCGGCGGCGCGAGACGGCGAGCGTCCAGAACGCCAGAAGGCCCAGAACGAGGATGCTCAGCAAGGTGAAGCCCCAGGACAGCAGGGCCGGCGTCTCCCCCAGCAACGGCCCCCGGATCAGTTCGACCAGATGGTAGAACGGATTGGCGTCCACGAAAAACCGGCGGTCCGAGGTCTGGGACGGCAGCCAGAACAGGGGCGTCAGGAAGAACATGATCTGCAGGATATTGGTCAGCACCTGCGGCACGTCCCGGAAACGCGCGGCGATCGGCGCCAGGATGACGCCCAGCAGCAGGCCGGTGATCGCGTAGAGGACCAGCGCCGGGATCGCCAGCAGCGCCTCCCAGCCCGGGCGGAAATTCATGATGACCAGCAGGATGCCGACCACGACCAGATTGTGCACGAACATGATCAGGTTGCGGTAGACGACGCGCGTGACCAGAAGCGGGATCGGCAGCGGCAGGCTGCGCAGCTGGCCCTCGGCCTCGATCACCGCCATGGCGCCTTCGCTGATCATGCCGGCGATCAGGAACCAGGCCAGGAAGCCGCAGCCGATATAGACAATGTAGTCGTGGAAATCGACGCGGAAGACTTCCGAGTACAGGATGCTGAGGCCCAGAACGAGGCTGGCCATGGCCAGGCTGATCCAGATCGGACCCAGGACCGAGCGGCGATAGCGCAGCGAGATGTCCTGGTTCGCCATCAGGAACCAGATTTTCCAGCGCCTGACGGGCGCCGCCACGTCGGCAAGCAGGCCGTTGATGTCCACTATCCGCCCATCCGGTGCAGTCCGCCCGCCAGAGCCAGGCGCGGGCAAGCGGTTCCTATAAGAGCATAGGCCCGGCAATGCGAGGGGGCGGCGCGGCGCGGCCCCCTCCGGTCCGCGCGTCCTATTGTCACACAGCGTGTCACAGGGGCCATCCCAGCTCCCTGAGCGCGCGTGCGACCAGCCGGTCCAGATCGCCGCCCTCGTACAGCACGCCGTGCACGCCGGCCCGCTCCGCCGCGGTCACGTCGCGCGCCTGGTCGCCGAACATGACGCAGCGCGCCGGGTCCAGATCCAGCTCGGCGCAGGCGCGCAGCAGCATTCCGGGATTGGGCTTGCGGTCCGGATGGTCCGGGTGGCGATAGCGCTCCACCGCCGCGTCGGCGTGATGCGGGCAATAATACAGCGCGTCGATATGCGCCCCGGCCCTGGCCAGATCGGCCTGCATCGCGGCGTGGAACTCCAGCACCGCGGATTCCTCATAATATCCGCGCGCCACGCCCGACTGGTTGGTGACCACCACGGCGAGCCCGCCCGAATCGTTGACCCGCTTCACCGCTTCGATCGCGCCGGGCATCCAGGCCAGATCCTCCAGCCGGAACGTATAGCCGCCCGCATCCACGGTCAGGGTGTTGTCGCGGTCGAAAAACGCCGCCTGGCGCCTGCTGGCCGGTTCGGACTGCATAGGCTCTCCGTTAGGGCGTCGCGCCCGTCCGCTCAAGGCCGCGCGCCTGTCGCGTGCATTCCGCTTGATTTGCCGCGGCTTCTGCGCTGGGGAGGCGCGATGAGCCGCTCCGTCCTTCTGTCCCTGCGGGCGCTGTACCGCCGCCTGCCGGTCGGGTTCCGCCGCCGCATCGGCGCACAGGTCACGCATCTGACCGCGCCGGCGCTGGCCCGGTCCGTGCCCGCGGCGGCGCCCGGCCATGACGGGCCGGCCGGATCGGCGGTGCTGGTGGGCCTGTCCCGCTCCACGCTCGGCCACGGCGCCGCGGCACGCCTGTGCGCCCGGGAAATGCGGGACGGCGGCGTGCGGTTGTCGGAACTGGACGTGTCGCAGGCCCTGCGCGCGTCGATGGCGGAGGAGGCGGCCCCCGCCGCCCCGCCGGACCCGGATGCGGACGCCGCCGTGCTGATGCTGAACCCGGAAGAGACTGTGCAGGCCCTGCACGGGGCCGAAGGCGACGTTCTGCGCGGCAAGCGGGTCTGCGCCTATTGGGTATGGGAGCTGGAGGCCGCGCCGCGTCGTTGGCGCAAGCTGGCCGGCCATGTGCCGCATGAAATCTGGGCCCCCAGCGCCTTCGCCGCGGAGGCCATGCGCGCGGTGTTCGACCAGCCGGTCCATGTGGTCCCGCATCCCTGCGCGCTGGACGCCCCGCCCGCCCCGACGGCGGAGCGGCGGGCGGCCGCCCGGGCCCGCTTCGGCGCGGGAGCGGAAGATTTCGTGGCGGTGTCCAGCTTCTCCGCCGCCTCGTCCCTGGCCCGGAAGAACCCAAGGGGCGCCATCGCGGCCTTCGACGCGGCGTTCGGCGGTGCGGACGACGCCCTGCTGGTCCTGCGCTGCACCAATGCCGGCGCCTATCCGCAGGCGCTGGCGGACTTGCGCGCCGCCGTCCGGGACGCGCGCTCGAACATCCTGCTGATCGACGAACCGGCCGGCTGGCAGGAAGTGCTGGACCTGTATGCGGCCTGCGACGTCTATCTGTCCCTGCACCGCAGCGAGGGGTTCGGGCTGAACCTGGCCGAGGCGATGCTTTCGGGGCGCGCGGTGATCGCCACCGGCTGGTCCGGAAACCTGCAATTCATGGACGAATCCTGTTCGGCGCTGGTCCCGCCCACCGCGCTCGTTCCGCTGCGCGACCCGCAGGGCGTGTATCGCGGTGCCGGGCGCTGGGCGGAGCCGGATTTGGATGCGGCGGTCGGCCATCTGCGCGCGCTGAAATCCGATCCGGACCGCCGGGCGGCGCTGGCCGAGGCGGGGCGGATTCGCGCGACAGGCGATCTTTCGGGCGGCGCGGCCCCGGCGCGGCTGCGCGCCGGCGCGTCACGATAGCGCAAACGGCAGTCGCGGCTGGTCCGTCCCGCCGCCCAAGTCTATGATAAGTCGGGACGGGACGTGTTTGGGCCTTCAGGGGGATTCATTGCTTACCAAGACGCCGACGGCGGTTCAGGAACTGGCGGCCAATATCCGCGCCGCCGTGGGCGGCGGCCGTTCGATCGCCTTCGTATCCGGCAAATTCAATGTCGTTCACCCGGGCCACCTCCGCCTGCTGAAATTCGCCAGCGAGAATGCGGACGCCGTCGTGGTCGGCCTGCTGCCCGATTCGCGCGCCAAGGACGCCCTGCCGCTGGAGCTGCGTCTGGAGGCCGTGCGCGCCGTCAGCCTGGTCGATCAGGCCTTCGCCATGGAGGCCGGGGTCGAGGAGATCATCGCGGCCCTGAAGCCGGAGATCGTGGTCAAGGGCAAGGAATATCAGAAGGCCGACAACGCCGAGCAGACCGTGCTCGATTCCTATGGCGGCAAGCTGATGTTCGGGTCGGGGGAAATCACCTTCTCCTCGCTGAACCTGCTGCGTAACGAATTCAGCAAGATCGACTTCTCCTCGATCCACAAGCCGGTGGACTATCCCCAGCGGCACGGGTTCGATTTCAGCGATCTGCGCACGCTGGTGGAAAGCCTGTCCGGCCTGCGCACGCTGGTGATCGGCGACCTGATCGTCGACAAATACGTCACCTGCGACGCGCTCGGCATGTCGCAGGAAGACCCGACTTTGGTCGTCACGCCGATCGAAGAGACGACGTTCCTAGGGGCCGCGGGCATCGTGGCCGCCCATGCGCGCGGTTTGGGCGCCGACGTCAAATTCCTGACCGTGTGCGGCGTGGACGAGGCGGCGACCTTCGCGGAGAACGCGCTGAAGACCTATGGCGTCCAGCACGAGATGCTGGTCGACAAGTCGCGCCCGACCACGACCAAGACCCGCTATCGCGCCTCCGGCAAGACGCTGCTGCGCGTGAACCGGCTGCGCCAGCACGCCATCGACGAGGCGCTGGCCAAGAAGATGATCGCCCGCGCCGAGGACATGCTGGAAGACTGCGACCTGCTTCTGCTGTCCGACTTCAATTATGGCTGCCTGCCGCAGAGCGTGGTCGACGCGGTGATCGCCGCGGCGCGCAAGCGCGGCGTGAAGATCGCCGCCGACAGCCAGGCCTCGTCCCAGCTGTCCGACATCTCCCGCTTCCGGGGCGTGGACCTCGTCACCCCCACCGAGCGCGAGGCGCGGCTGGCGCTGCAGGATTTCGAATCCGGCCTGGTCAATGTGGTGGAGAATCTGCGCGCCCGGTCGCAGGCGAAGAACATCATCGTCACGCTCGGCGGCGAAGGCCTGCTCTGCTACGGCGAGCGGGACGGCGAATATGTCATCGACCGCCTGCAGGCGTTCAACAGCGCGCCCAAGGACGTGGCCGGCGCCGGCGATTCGCTGATCACCGCCACCAGCCTGGCCCTGTGCGCGGGCAAGGACATCTGGATGGGGACCTATTTGGGCGCCCTGACGGCGGCCTGTCAGGTCGGGCGGGTCGGCAACAAGCCGCTGACCAGCGAAGAACTGCTGCTGGAAATCGCCCATATCGGGTAACGGATCGGCCGGTTAGACCATGCGAGCGCTTCTTCTGGCCGCCGGCCTCGGCACGCGGCTGCGTCCGATCACCAACACGATCCCCAAATGCCTGGTGCCGATCCATGGCCGGCCGCTGATCGATTACTGGCTGGACCTGATCTTCGAGGCGGGCGTCGAGCGGGCGCTGATCAACACTCATTATTTCGCCGACACGGTCGACGCCCATCTGGCCGGCTCGAAATGGAAGGACCGGTTCGCGACCGTCTATGAGCCGGAGCTTCTGGGCACCGGCGGCACGATGGTCGCCAACGCCGCTTTCTTCGAGGGCGGGCCGTTCATCCTGGCGCACGCCGACAATCTGACCGATTTCGACGTGAAGGGCCTGATCGCCGCGCATGAGGGCCGGCCGGAGGGCTGCGCCATCACCATGCTGACCTTCCGCACCGACGATCCGCAGTCCTGCGGCATCGTGGAGCTGGACGGAAAGGGACGCGTCGCGGCCTTCCACGAGAAAGTCGAGAACCCGCCAGGGAACCAGGCCAATGGCGCGGTCTATGTATTCGAGCCCGAAGTGCTGGACTTCGCCAAGGCGCTGGACAAGGCCTTCGTCGACCTGTCCACCGAGGTGATCCCCCATTTCATGGGGCGCATATTCGTCTACGATCATCCGGGCTATCACCGCGACATCGGCAATCCGCAGAGTCTGGCCCGCGCGCACGAGGAGTTTCCCGCCCGCTGAGCGGCGCCGTGATATGGACGGGGAAAAACGTGTCGGATAATCAGGCCGGAGCCGGGTAGGGGAATTCGTCATCATTACGGACACGCTCCGCAAGCGACTTGCCTCGGGCGCCGGGGCCGCCGCGCTGGCGCTGGCGGCCGGATCCTATGCGCATGCCCAGTCCGCGGATGAGGGCGCGCCGGAGGAATTCGCCGAAGAGATCGGCCTTGTCGACGAGGACGAGGACGACCCGGTCTATATCGCGGCCGACGAATTCATCAACGACACGGAAAACAGCCGCTATATCGCGCGCGGCGCGGTAGAGGCGCGCAGCGGCGCGCGCGTGATGCGGGCCGACACGCTCTATTATTATCCCGACGAGGGACGCATCGTCGCCGAAGGCAATGTCGTCATCATGCTGGAGGACGGCAATCTGGACTATGCCGACCGCGGCGAGTTCAGCGAGGATTTCTCCGACGGCGTCGCGGTGAATTTCTCCCGGCGGATGGAGAATGACGCCATCGCTTCCGCCGCGCTGCTGGAGCGGCGGAACGGCACCCAGAACGTCCTGACCCGCGCCGTCTATTCGGCGTGCCCGGTGTGCGAGGAAGATCCGACGCCGACCTGGCGGTTCCGTGCGCGCCGTGCGCTGCACGATACCGAAGACGAGATGATCTATTATCGGGACGTCACCTTCCAGTTCGCTGGAATCCCCGTCCTGTATTTCCCGTTCTACGCCCACCCTGATCCCACGGTGGACCGCAAGACCGGGTTCCTGCTTCCGACGATCGGCTACTCGACCACGCTCGGCGCGCGCTACACCCAGCCGTTCTTCTGGGCCATCGACGATCACCACGACCTGCTGGTCTCCCCGATGATCAGCAGCGAGGTGACCCCGGTTCTGAACTTCGAGTACCGCCGCCGGTTCTGGTCGGGTTTCGTGGAGGCCGAAGGCTCCATCACCAAGGAGCAGCGCTTCAACTCTTCCGGCAAGTTCGGGGAGGACAAGGTCCGCGGCCACATCTTCAGCAGCGGCGTGTTCGCCCTTTCGGACGACTGGAGCTGGGGGTTCGGCGCCGAACGGGTGACGGACTACGAATATCTGTACCGCTACAATATCGGCTACAGCGTCCACGCCCAGATTATCGACCGCGGCCTGTACGGCGGCGCCCACTATGCCGGCTATCTGATCAGCCAGCCGTTCGTCGCCGGGCAGGACAAGGATTTCTACGCCAGCATTTCCGCCCTGGCCTTCCAGAACGTCGTGCGGCCGGTCTCTTCGGACACGCTGCCGCTGGTCCTGCCGATCGCCGAGGTGCGCCACACGCTGGACCTGGAGGATTTCGGCCAGCTCGAACTGGTCAGCGACGTCACCGCGCTGTCCCGGGGCGTGGGCTCCGATTATGCGCGCGGCACCGCCTGGGCGAACTGGAGCACGCGCGAGACCCTTTCCAACGGCGTGGTGCTGGAGCCGTTCGGGCGGCTGCGCGGCGACTATTTTTCGGTCGACGAGGCTTTCGTCCCGGCGACCGGCGTCGAGAAGTCTGGCGAGCGCGGACGGGTCAGCGCCTATGCCGGCCTCGACGCCCGCTGGCCGTTCTACCGTCCGGGCGAGGTGTCCTTCACCATCGAGCCGCGCGTGCAGGCGATCGCCAGCGCCGGCCCGTCCACCGTCCTCGACGGGTTTGCGCGCGTTCCCTACGACCCGCTGACCATGACCGGGCCGACCCTGCTGCTGGAGGACAGCCTCACCGCCGAACTCAACGGCGCGACGCTGTTCTCGCCGAACCGCTATGCCGGCTTTGACCGGATCGAGGAGGGCGGACAGGTGAATGTTGGCGTGCTGGCGCGCGCCGACTGGGGCTTCAACAACTCCGCCTCTTTCCTGTTCGGCAGATCCTATCACACCGATCCGGAACAGTTTTCCCCGGCCTCGGGTCTGGACCAGTCCTGGTCCGACTACGTGGTGGAGACGACCTATTCCCAGCTCGGCTTCGTCCTGACCAACCGGCTCCGGATCGATCCGGACGAATACAAGATCGAGCGTCTGGAGACCGACGGCTCGGTCAATGTGGGCCCCTTCACACTGGGCGTGGGCTATTTCTCGCTGTCGGAGGATTTCACCGGCACCGAATCCCGGGAATATCTCAAGCTCGGCGCGTCTGTGGACCTCACCGACACGATCGCGCTGTCCTATTCGCTGGACCGCGATCTGGAGAACGAGCGCACCCAGCGCGCGACCTTCGCGGTGACCTATGAGGACGACTGCCTGAAGGCCAGCGTCTCTTATCTGAAGAGCCAGGGCTCGCCGTTCCGGGCGGTGCAGGAATTCGGCGGCGTCTTCTTTACGATCGGCCTGAAGACCATCGGGGATTTTGGCGTCGGCTGACGCCCAGCCTGCGCAGGCCTAGAGGCCGGCTTCCGGCCCTTCGCCGGGTCTGGCGACCGCGCCCATGTCTTCGGGAAGCGTGATGTCGGCCGTCTCGCCGTCCGGACGCGCCGCGCGAAGCGTCTCCGCCGCCTCTTCCAGCCGCCGCCGCTCCGCGAGCAGGTAATCGGTCTCAAGGAACGGATTGGGCGGGCAGACATGGAAGACGATGTCATAGGTCAGACCGTCGTCGGCGTCCTCCGGGTCTTCTCCGTCAAACAGTTCGCCGCGGCTGAGCGCGCCGACGCCGCCGCCCACATCGGCCCACAGGGCCTTGATCGCCGACAGCAGGTTTTCGTAGCGCTGGTCCGGAACCCGCGGCACGATTTCCCCGACCGAATAGCTTCCAGGTTCGGCGTCCTGACCCAGTTCGGGCAGGGCGGCGTCGCGCAGGGCGTTGCGCGCGGCGATCAGGTCGGACTGCCGCATCAGATCGTCCGCGAACGTATCCTGCTGATATCCCGGCAGATTGCGCAGTGTCGGATCGTCGCTGAGGGAGGAGGGGGGGAACATCGCCGACTCTTCCTCCAGCTGGAAATTCTCGATCAGCCGGCGAAGGCAGACGACATCCTCCGGCTCCGGCGGGATGTCCGCGAGCCGCGGATAGCCCGGATAGGCCTCGTCCGCCGCGATCGCCAGGTCGGTTTTCGGCGCGCTGTCGAACGCCTTGCAGGCGGACAGCGCCGCCAGCAGCGGGGCGGCGGCGAGAAAGAAGGGACGGATGGAGGTCGGTCGGGTCATCGCGCCGGTCTGTCGTATCGCGTCCGCGCGCGCTGCGGAAGACGCCCCGGGCAATTGGGGGTTTAGCGCCGCCGCGGAAGGCTGATAATGGTGAGCGGTGGACGCGGGGCGAACAATTCTTGTCGGCGACGTCGGGGGCACGAATGTGCGCCTTGCAACCGGCGCGATGGACTCTTCCGGCGCCCTGCGGCTGAAGGACCGGCGCGCCTATAAGGGCGACGATTTCGCCGGGCTGGAGCCTGTCATCGAAGCCTATCGCGCCGAAACCGGCGCCCCGACGCCGGAAGCCGTGGCCTTCGGCCTGGCCGGGCCGGTGCGCGGCGACGTGGTGCGGATGACCCGGCGCGACTGGACGATCCGCGCCGACGGCGTGCAGCGGGCCGCGGGGGCGCAGCGGGCGCTGCTGGTCAATGATTTCGCCGCCGCCGCCCTGTCCCTTCCCTATGTGACGGAGTCCGACATCGTGCCGCTGGGCGGGCCCGCGCGCGCGCCGGATCTGTGGACTCAGGAGGGGCTGCGCGCGCTGGCGCTGGGGCCGGGCACCGGCCTCGGCAACGCCATCCTGTCCCGCCGGGGCGGCGTGCTGAGCGCGCTGGACACCGAAGGCGGCCACGCCAGCTTCGCCGCCTGGGACGAGGAGACCTGGGCCGTGGTGAAGGCGGTTACCGCCCATGTCGGCCAGTGCGCGATCGAGAATCTGGCCTCCGGCCCCGGCCTGTCGCACCTCTATGCGGTGCTGTCGGGCGGGGACTGGGACGCGCTGGTGCATCCGGCGGACATCCGCCGCATGGCGGCGGAGGGCGATGCGGCGGCGGCGCGGGCGGCCAGCCTGCTGTGCGAAATCCTGGGCGCGGCGGCCGGCGATCTGGCGCTGGCCTCCGGCGCGCGCGACGGCGTCTTCATCCTGGGCGGCGTCGCGCTGTCGTTGAAAGAAGAGCTGGAACAGGGCGGGTTCCGCGCCCGGTTCGAGGCGCGGCCCGACTTTCCGGACTATCTGCGCGGCGTGCCGACGGCGCTGGTGAACTGCCCGCACGCCGGGCTGATCGGCGCGGCCGCGGCGCTGGTCCCGCAGGCCTGCGCCATCACGGTCGAGGACTAAGACGCTGCCCTAGAGCAGGGTCTGCCCGGTGCCTTCCCAGTCCTTCAGGAACGCCGCCAGACCCTTGTCGGTCAGGTCGTGCTGGGCGAGGGCCTCCATCGCCTTGGGCGGGATGGTGGCGACGTCCGCGCCGGCGAGCGCGGCCTCCTTCACATGGTCGGAGCTGCGGATCGAGGCGGCCAGAATCTCCGTGTCCAGCCAGGGGTAGTTGTCGTAGATCACGCGGATGTCGCGGATCAGCTGCATGCCGTCTTCGCCGATATCGTCCAGCCGGCCGATGAAGGGGCTGATATAGGCCGCGCCCGCCTTGGCGGCGAGCAGCGCCTGCGCGGCGGAAAAGCACAGAGTCACGTTCACCGGCACGCCCTGGTCGGCCAGGGCGCGCGTCGCCTTCAGCCCGTCCCAGGTCAGCGGCGCCTTGATGACGATGTTCGGCGCGATGGCGCGCAGCTTCGCGGCCTCTTTCAGCATGCCTTCGGCGTCGGTCGCCACGACCTCAGCGCTGACCGGGACCGGGGCGATGGCGCAGATTTCCTCCAGCACCTCGAAAATCTTCCGGCCGGACTTGGCGATCAGCGACGGATTGGTGGTCACCCCGTCCAGAAAGCCCAGCTCGTGCCAGCGGCGAAGCTCGGCCACATCGGCGGTGTCGATAAAGAATTTCATTGGGGTCAGCCTGTCGCGTCAGGAGGCGAAGAATGCGCTCGGGGGTTCCTAGCCGCGCGATGCGATTCGAGTAAAGTCCGGCGCCATGACGCGGGTCCGTTTCCGATGATCGCCAGCCGGGCTTTCGGCGACGCCGGGGGGCGTTTGCCCCTGCTGGGCTTTGGCGTGTCCGGCCCGCACGCCACCGGCCTCGCGCCGCGCGGACAGACGGTCCGGCTGATCCATCAGGCGCAGGAGGCCGGGGCCTGCCTGTTCGACACCGGCCCGTTCTATGGCGACGGGGAGGCGGAGCAGCGTCTGGGCGCGGCGCTGGAGGGCCGGCGGGATGCGGCTTTCGTCTGCACAAAGGCGGGAACGGTGCGCAGCGCCTCCGGCCTGGCCAAGGATTTCTCGCCCGGCTTCATCGCCGCCTCGCTGGACCAGAGCCTGACCCGGCTGCGCATGGACCATGTCGATGCGCTGCTGCTGCACGGCCCCGCGGCGGCGGATCTGAACGACGCGGTCCTGGGCGCGCTGGCGGACCTGAAAAGCGCCGGGAAGGTCCGCTTCACCGGGGTCTGCGGCCGGGGGGCGGAGCTGGACGCCGCGATCCGCAGCGGCGCGTTCGACCTGATCATGGGGCCGGCCGGCCCGGTCGCCGCCAAGCCCGCGCTCGCCCGCGCGCACGCGGCGCGCGCGAGCGGCATGGGCGTGCTGGGGATCGAGATCATGTCCCGCGCCGCCAATGCGCTGCGCGTGCCGCGCAGCGGCGCCGACCTCTGGTATCTGGCGCGCAGCGCCCGCCGCCGGGTCATGAACGTGCGCGGACCGCAGGCCCGGCCGGCGCGGTCCGGCGCAGGCGCGCTGGAGGATCTGCAATGGGCGCTGGCGGGGGAGGCGTGCGACTGCGCCGTCACCACCACCACCCGCCCGGCGCATCTGGCGGCCAATATCGCGGCGGCGGAACGCGCCTCCGCGGAGCTTTCCAGCTAATCCCATTCCCTTATCAAGGGATTTGTCCCTTGATCGCTTAAGCCTCCGGGTCCATATCCGCCTCATGCTTGTGGAACGCCTGATGGACCGGGCGCGGCGCTATTGCGCCGCCGCGGGGATCGAACTGCCGACCCTGTCCAACAAGCTGTTCAACGACGGAAAGACGCTGGGTCGGCTGGAATCCGGCGGCTCGCTGACCGTCGCCTCCTATGAGCGGGCAATGACCCGGCTGGCGGAGCTGGAAGGGCGCCTGCCCACGGAGGCCCGCCCGGCGGAGAAGGCCGCCGATTTCGCCCCGGCGGGCGGCGCCGAATCCGGCCTGTCCAATCCCGCGCCATTCTTTTCGCCCTACGCCCATGATTTCGTGCGCGTGGCGGCGTGCGTGCCGCAGGTGCGCCTGGCCGACCCGGCGGAGAACGCGGCCCGCACGCTGGACCTGATGCGCCGCGGCGATGCGGAGCGCACGGCCCTGATGGTGTTCCCGGAACTGGGGATCAGCGCCTATTCGCTGGACGAGCTGCTGTTCCAGGACGCGCTGCTGGACGGCGTGCAGGCCGCGCTCGCCTGGCTGGCCGATCAGAGCCGCGGCCTGTTTCCGATGGCGCTGGTCGGCGCGCCGCTGCGCGCCCATGGCCGGCTGTTCAATTGCGCCGTCGCCATCCATCGCGGCCGGATTCTGGGCGCGGTGCCCAAAACCTATCTGCCGAACTACCGCGAATATTATGAGCGGCGCTATTTCGCGCCGGGCGCCGGGATCGCGGGGGAGGAGATTTCCATCGCCGGACGGGCCGTCCCGTTCGGCGTCGACCTGTTGTTCGCCGCGCGCGGGCCGGTGCCGTTCCGCTGCCACGCCGAGATCTGCGAGGACGTGTGGATGCCGTCGCCGCCATCCACGGCCGCGGCGCTGGCGGGCGCGGAAATCCTGCTGAACCTGTCGGCCAGCAATATCACGGTCGGCAAGGCGGCCAGCCGCAAGATGCTGGTCGGCGGCCAGTCGCTGCGCTGCTGCGCGGCCTACGCCTATTCCGCCGCCGGGACGGGGGAGAGCACGACGGATCTGGCCTGGGACGGACAGGCCTCGATCTTCGAAAACGGCGACCTCCTGGCCGACGCGCCGCGCTTTCAGGACGAGGCGGTAATGATCGCCGCCGATATCGATCTGGGCCGGCTGCGGCAGGAGCGCGCGCGCATCGGCTCGATGGGCGACGCCATCGCCGCGGCCGCCGAACATTCCCGCACATTCCGGGAGATCGGCTTCGACCTGACCCCGCCCTCCGAGCCGCTGGAGCTGCGCCGGTCCGTCGACCGCTATCCCTTCGTGCCGGACGACCCGGCCCGCCTCGCGGAGGATTGCTACGAGGCCTACAACATCCAGATCCAGGGCCTGGCGCGGCGCCTGGAATCCGCCGGCATCAAGAAATGCGTGATCGGCGTGTCGGGCGGGCTGGACTCCACCCAGGCGCTGATCGTGGCCGCCCGCGCGATGGACCGGCTCGGCCTGCCGCGCGCCAATGTGCTGGGCTTTTCCCTGCCGGGCTTCGCCACGTCCGAGGGCACGCGGTCCAACGCGCACGCCTTGATGACATCCCTCGGCGTCACGGCGGCGGAGGTCGATATCCGCCCCGCCGCGCGACAGATGCTCGCTGACCTCGGCCATCCGTTCGCGGAAGGCGAGCCGGTGCACGACGTGACGTTCGAGAATGTGCAGGCGGGCCTGCGCACCGATTACCTGTTCCGCATCGCCAACCAGCGCGGCGGGCTGGTCGTCGGCACCGGCGATCTGTCGGAACTGGCGCTGGGCTGGGCGACCTATGGCGTCGGCGATCAGATGTCGCACTACAACGTCAACGCCTCGGTCTCGAAGACGCTGATCCAGCATCTGATCCGCTTCGTGGCGGCCTCCGGCGACGTCAGCCCGGAAACGGCGGAGGTCCTGGCCGCGATCCTGGACACCGAAATCTCGCCCGAACTGGTGCCCGCCAAGGAAGGCGAGCCGATCCAGTCCACCGAAACCTTCGTCGGCCCCTACAGGCTGCAGGACTTCAATCTCTACTGGCTGACGCGGTACGGCTTCCGCCCGTCCAAGATCGCCTATCTGTCCTGGAACGCCTGGCGCGAGGCCGGGGCCGGCCTGTGGCCGGAGAACACGCCGGAGAAAGACCGCGTCGCCTACGACCTGCCGGAGATCAAATCCTGGCTGCGCGTCTTCCTGAAGCGTTTCTTCGCCAACCAGTTCAAGCGCAGCGCCATGCCGAACGGGCCAAAACTGTCTTCCGGCGGGGCGCTCAGCCCGCGCGGCGACTGGCGCATGCCGTCGGACGCCCCGGCGGATATCTGGCTGGCGGAGCTGGAGGCGAACGTGCCGGACAGCGCGCCCTGAGCCGTCACAGCTTCTTGTAGTCGCGATACCAGGCGACGAATTTCGGCAACCCGTCCTCGATCGAGGTTGTCGGGCGAAAACCGAAATCCCGCTGCGCCGCGCGGATGTCCGCGAAGGTCTCCTTCACGTCGCCCGGCTGCATCGGCGCCATCTCGCGCTTCGCCGCGCGCCCGGCTGCGGCCTCCAGAACGCTGACCACCTCGTCCAGCGCGGCGGGCCGGTTATTGCCCAGATTATAGACCCGGTGCGGGCGCTCATGGCCGCTGAAGTCCGGCTCCGTCTCCGCGATCTGCGTCACGGCTTTCGCGATGTCGTCGATGAAGGTGAAGTCGCGCCGCATGTCGCCGTGATTGAACAGCGTCACCGGCGCGCCCTTCAGGATCGCGTCGGTCCACAGCCAGTAGGCCATGTCCGGCCGGCCCCACGGCCCGTACACGGTGAAGAAACGCAGGCCGGTCTGCCGCAGGCCGAACAGCTGGGCGTAGGAGCTGGAGAGCAGCTCCACCGAGCGCTTGGTCGCGGCGTAGAACGAGGCCGGGTCGGCCAGCGGGTCGGTCTCGCTGAACGGCGTCTTGGTGTTGCCGCCATAGACGCTGCTGGACGAGGCGTAGACCAGATGCGTCATGCCGCCGTTCAGCGCCCGGCACGCCTCCAGCACCGCGGTGTGGCCATACAGATTGGAGCGCACATAGGCGATCGGATTGTCGAGCGAGTAGCGGACGCCCGCCTGCGCGGCCAGGTGGACGACCACGTCCGGCTTCACGTCCAGGAACAGGTCGCGCACCGCCTCCGCCTCGGCGATGTCCATCTCGCGCATGTCCACGCCGCGCTCTTCGATGCGGGCGGCGCGGGCGCGTTTCAGCGCCGGATCGTAATAGGGATTGAAGTCATCGAGGCCTGTGACCGCATGGCCGTTCGCGGCAAGCCGTTCGGCGACGTGCATGCCGATGAATCCGGCCGCGCCGGTCACAATGACCTTCATTGTCCTCCCCCGGGCGCGCCCGGGAGTCTTTTACCGCCCGACGCTTGTATAGGCGAATCCGGCCTGTCTGACGTGTGCGGGGTCGTAGATGTTGCGCAGATCGACCAGGAC
>CAJXKJ010000004.1 GCA_913055605.1 uncultured Euryhalocaulis sp.
GTCCAGCTGGCCGGTCTTGGTGCGGCTGCCGGTGACCTGGGCGTTCACGTCCGCGCCATTGTCCAGCAGCAGCGTCATCGTCTCGATCACGCCGGCCTGGACGTCGCCGTCCGGGAGGCCGCCGCGGATCCGGCCGGTGCCGCTCATTCCGCCTGCGATCATCAGCGGGGTCATGCGGAACACGTTCGGCAGGTCCACGTCCGCGCCGTTCGACAGCAGGCGCTCGATGGCCACATTGTCATAGCTCATCGCGGCGACCAGCAGCGCGCTGGTGCCGCCGCGCATGTCATAGTCGGTGAAGCGGCCGCGCGCCGGGCCGTTGGGCCGCATCCGCGTCAGCTGGTGGTTCACGTCCACGCCCGCCTCGATCAGCCGGTCCATGACGTCGAGCGCAGAGTATTTCGCCTCCTGCCCCAGCTCCGCCGGCTCCGGATAGCCGCCGAAGCCGCCGAGGCCGAGCCGGATCGGCGGATTGAAGGAATGCATGTCGACCGCGAGATAAAGCGGCGTCCGGCCGTACTGGTCCCAGGCGTGGATGTCCGCGCCATTGTCCATCAGGTACCAGGCCGTATCGAAATTCTTGTTGTCCAGCGCGTTCAGGAGCGGCGTGACGCCGTCCGGGTTCGGCTGGTTCACGTCCGCGCCGGCGTCGACGATCGACACCGCGCAGGTGTGGCAGCCCGAGCGCGTGGCGTAGAGCAGCGCGGTCAGCCCGCCGGTGTCGCGGAACTGGGCCCGCGGCTCCGACGTCATCTGGCGCGGCCAGTCGTCATGCTTGGCGCGGACCGCGGTGTCGGCGCCGTGTTCCAGCAGCAGGTCGACGATGCCGGCATGGCCGTTGGCGGCCGCCCACATCAGCGCGGTCTGGCCGCGGAACGTCTCCACCGCGTTCACGTCGGCGCCGTGCTCCACCAGCATCTCGGCGATCGGCAGCGAGCCGATATTGGAGGCCAGCATCAGCGCGGTCTGATTGTCGCCATTGGGCGAGTCCGGATCGGCGCCGGCGTCCAGCAGCATGCGGACCAGCTCGGCGTCACCGATCTTCACCGCCTCGCTCAGCGGCGTGGAGCCGTAGTCGTTGGTGACGTCGGCCTTGGCGCCGGCGTCCAGCAGCGCGCGCACCAGATCATGGTCGACCTGATAGGCCGCATAATGCAGCGCGGTGGAGCCGTCGGCGGCCGCCTCGTTCACGTCGGCGTCCGCGATGGCCTCCATCGCGCCGTCGCGGTCGCCCGCGCGCAGCAGGTCGGTCAGCTCGCCCGCAGACGCGGCTGCGGGCAGCATGGCCGCAGACAGGGCCAGCATCGACGCGGCGGCGATTGTCCAGTTTCTCATCCTGCCCTCCCCGGCGCAGCCAGCCGTCAAACGGTGGCGCCGCCAAAATTGGTGTAGTGGGCCCACAGGCCCTTCATGACGTCGTAGAGGAATTTCTGCGGGTCCTCGAACTCGCGATCCACCTCGTCCATTACGCCCATCTCGTACATGTCCTCGGCGCTGTGACCCGTGACGCACAGTTCGGTCGTGCGGTCGTACAGATGGGTCATCATGTCCCGCTCGGCCTGCAGGTCGGCGCGCGACATCACCGGGCCATAGGCCGGGACGATCTTCGTGTCGTCATTGACCATGGCCAGCAGGTCGTCCATCGCGTCGACCCGGCCGCCGAGCCAGCCGCCGGCGTACCAGTCCAGCGACGGATCGCGCTGCGGCGAGGCGACGTCGCCCACCGCCAGCACGTTGGAGTCGCGGAAGAACACATAGATGTCCCCGCGCGTGTGCGCCTCCAGCAGATAGCCGTACTCGACGGTTTCGTCGCCCGCGGTCATCTCGCCGGTCTGGCGGAAGGTCTCGGTCGGCCGCGCGGCCTCGGGCGGCGCGGGGACCCAGCGGTCCTCGGCCGGGACGTAGTAATTGGCCGACAGCCACTGGCGGGTGATCTCGTGGGCGTGGATCGTCGCGCCCTCCTCCCCGAACAGCGCGTTCCCGCCGGTCTGGTCGGCGTGATAGTGCGTGTTGAACAGCGTGCGCACCCGGGCCGGCAGGCTGGCCTGGACGGAGCGGGCCATCGGCTCCGCCCCGCTATCCACCAGCAGCACGCCGTCGCCGGACGACAGCGCGACCAGATTGCCCGGCGCGCCGGTGACCAGCATAACGCGGTCGGTCAGCGCCTGGGTGGCCAGCGGTTCGGCGCTTGCGCCGCGCGCGCAGGCGGACAGGCCGCCAATCAGCGGCAGAGAGGCCGCGCCCGCAAGCCCGCCGAGACCGGCTTTCAGGACGCTTCTGCGATCGGTGATCTTCATCCTCAGGCCTCGGCGATCAGGCCGGTGCTGTTGGCGAAGCTGTCCTGCGGGATGCCGAACTTGTCCAGCATGGTCAGGTGCATGTTCGCCAGCGGCGTGCGGTCGGGCAGCGTCACGTTCTTGCCGCCCTTGTGGGCGCCGCTGGCGCCGCCGACCCACAGCTCCGGCAGCGGATAGTTATCGTGCTGGTTGGAGTTGCTCATGTTCGAGCCGTACAGGAACAGCGAGTGGTCCAGGATGCTGCCGTCGCCGTCCGGCGTTTCGGCCAGCTTGGTCACGAAGTCGGCGAAGCGCTGCATGTGATAGCGCTGGATGATCGTCAGGCGGCGGATCCGCTCGCGGTCATTGGTGTGGTGGCTGACCGGGTGGAAGGAATCCGGCACGCCGACATGGTTGTAGGTGCGGTTGGTGCCCTCGGCGACCATCACATAGGAGGCGATGCGCGTCAGGTCCGCCTGATACGCCAGCGCGATCAGGTCGAACATCAGCTTGACCTGCTCGTCGAAGTCCTCGAGCACGCCGACCGGCGCGTCCGGAACGTCGACGCCCGACAGGTCGCGCGACCCGGCCATCTCCACCCGGCGCTCGATCTCCCGCACCGTGTCCAGATAGTCGGACAGGGTGGAGCGGTCGGCGGGGCCGAGATCCGCGCGCAGCGTGTTGGTGCGGTCCGCGATCATGTCCAGCAGGCTGGCGGTCTTGCGGGTCAGCGCCTCGCGCTCGGCAGCGGTGTCGCCCTCGCCCATCAGCTTCACGAACAGCTTGCGCGGATTGAACTCCATCGGCAGCGGCGCATTCGGCGCGGCGTAGGACAGGGTCGAGGCGTAATAGCAGCCCGCCCCGCCGCAGGCCGCGACCTGGATCGTGGTCTCGGAGCACACTTCCAGCGACGGCAGCGCGGTTTCCTGACCCAGCTTCTGGGCGATGATCTGGTCCAGCGTGGTCGACATGCTGGCGGCCTTGGCGCCGGTGTCCGGACGCACGCAGGACAGCCAGGTCGCCGGATTGATCGTGTGGACCGAGCCGGCGGAGGCCGCGTTCTCCAGATTGTCGAACGTGGTGACGTAATTCTTGTGCGCCTCGAGCGGCTCAAGAATGTGGCCCAGCTTGTAGTTGTCGCCGGAGCCGGTGGACGACCAGGCGTCGACCTCTTTCCCATAGGGCGTGTTGTTCATGATCGCGCCGTGCGGGATGTAGAAGAAGCCCGCGCGGGTCTTCGGCGCCGCAGCGGTCTGCGCCAGCGCGGTCGAGGCCGGCACCATCGCTTCCAGGAACGGAAGGCCCATGGCCACCGCGCCGCCTTGCAGCAGCGTGCGCCGGGACAGGTGCTTCTTCCTCAGATAATTCGCCATAATCGTCTCCGCCTCCCTAAATGTTGCGGGGCGTTCGCCCCATCGATCGCGTCCCTTACGGAGTTTGGGGCGCGTCGCTATCCACGGACGCTTCCTGCACCGGCTCTTCGGAGCCCTGGTGGCGGAAGGCGTCGCTATTCACGATGCCGATGACGATCGACTCGAACGTGTAGCCGTCCTCTTCGGACGCGCGCACGATCTGCCGGACCTCCGGCATGTCGAAATATTCGATCTCGCGGTTCAGCGCGTACATCATCGCCCGCTTGGTCACCGTCATGGCGAACTGGTCGGGCCGGCGCATCAGATATTCGCGCAGGTCCACCGGGCCGTGCAGCTCCATGCCGTTCGTCATGACCGTCGTCGGGTCGATCGGCAGGTCGAACTCGGTGTCGATTTCCCGCCAGCGGCCGGTGACGTCGAAATTCTCCAGCGCCAGACCCGGCGGGTCGATCAGGCCGTGACAGCCATTACAGCTCGGGTCGGCCCGGTGCTGCTCCAGCCGTTCGCGGACGGTCGAGGGCGGATCGCCCTCATGCACCGACAAATCGGTTTCCACGTTCGGCGGCGGCGGGGTCGGCGGCGTGCCGACGATCCGGTCCAGAACCCAGGCGCCGCGAAGCACCGGCGAGGTCCGGTCGCCGTAGGAGGTGCGCAGCAGAACCGCGCCCTTGCCCAGCAGGCCCCAGCGGTTTTCGTCCTTCAGCGTGACGCGCCGGAATTGCGGGCCGAACACGTCCTCGATGTCGTACTGGCGGGCCAGCGGCTCGTTCACGAAGGTGTAGTCGGCGTCCAACAGCCGGTGGACGCTCTTGTCCTCCAGCAGGACGCTGGACACGAACAAGCGGATCTCGGTTTCGAAATTAGACCGCATGGCGTCGGTGAAGCGCGGGTCCAGCGGCTCCACCTGGTCCAGTTCGTCCAGGTTCAGCCAGGCCAGCGCGAAGTTCTCGACCAGCGACTGGGCGCGCGGGTCGTCCAGCATCCGCTCGACCTCGGCCTTCATCACCTCGGGGTCTTTCAGCGACCCGTCGGCGGCCCGCTCGATCAGCTCCTGGTCCGGGCCCTGGCTCCACAGGAAGAAGGACAGGCGAGAGGCCAGCTCCAGCCCGTCCAGCTCCCGCGACTCGTTTTCCCCCGGCGCGGCCTGGATGGCGCGGTACAGGAAGTCCGGGCTCGACAGGACCGCGGTGACCAGTTCGCGGATGCCGGAGTCGAACCCGCCCTCTTCGGCGCGGCCGACTTCATAGAACGGCATCAGCCATTCCAGATCGGCGTCGGTGACCGGCCGGCGGAACGCCCGCGTGGCCAGATTGCGCGCGATCTCTTCGGCGCAGGGACGCTCCTCCGCTTCGCTTTCGGGCTGGCAGACGAAAATCTTGGCGCGGCTTTCGCTGAGGGACAGGCCCTCGGGCGAGAACGGGCCCTGAATCTCGACGCCGTCCTGGATGCGGGGCATGCCGGAAATCTGGCCGCCGCCGGTGGCGTCGTTGCTCATTGCCCAGGATCGCTCGATGAAGGTCAGGGTCACTTCGTGCGACCCGGCCTCGACCTGCGCCGGAATGCCGGTGACCTTCTCGATGATCGCCGCGCGGCCTTCCGGCCCGTCGCGGTCGGCCAGCGCCAGGTCCTCTTCCCCGCCGATGTCCAGACGCGCCGCCTCGACCCCGTCGACCAGCAGCAGCAGCGTGGACCGGGTCTCCATGCCCCGCGGGTACAGGCCGTGATCGACGTCCAGGATGCTGAACCGGTATTCGCCGTCCGCCGGGAAGACATGGGTGAAGCTCACGCCCCCGCGCGTGCCCAGCGGGAAGCCGTCGCGGTGGTTGATCTGGTTGCCGGCCGGGGCGCGCTGGCTGCCGCCGTCGGACGGGATGAAGGTGCTGGCCATTTTCGGCACCGGCTCGCCGACGGCCAGGCGCGCGGCCAGACGCGCCGCGGACAGATGCTGTTCCAGGAAGGACGGCGAGACGCCCAGCGCCCCGGCGATATTGTCGAAGCCCTCGACCTCGATCTCGGTCGGCAGGACCTGCTCGGGATCGACCTCGACGCCGATCAGCTCCTTCACGGAGGTCGCGAATTCGGTGCGGTTCAGGCGCTGGATCGGAACATGGCCGACATGGCCGTCGGCGGCTTCGTCCAGATGCGCCTCAAGGAAATCGACCATTGCGTCGACATCGGCCTGGTCCGGCTGGGGCTCGCCGGCCGGCGGCATCAGCCGTCCGCGCAGGCGCGAGGCCGCGGTCTCCCAGACCTCCGCGTCCTCCCCGACCTCATTCACGTCCAGAATGTCGAAGGCGACGCTGCCGGCCCAGTCGGTGAAATTGTGGCATTCCACGCAATAGGTATCGATCATGTCGCGATAGGGCTCGGCGTCGCCGGCCGCCATTGCGGACTCTTGGGCGGACTCCTGAGCGTCCTGCGCCATGGCGCCCTGCGCCAGCAGCAGCCCGGCGATCGATGCGCCGGCGGCGAGGCGAATCCTCGCGCCGCGATTCGCGGCGGAGTCGCGCGCCGCAATCAGCGGCAATTGTTCGCGTAAGGCCCGATCCTTGAACATCGTTTCCCCGTATTCTTCTTGGCCCCCACTATACGCATTCCGCACCCCGAACAAAGATTCCAAGCGCAAGGATTGCTGCGTTGTAATGGAAGGGCAAAAGCGTCCTTCGAAACGCCTTGGCGCGTCGTTGGCCCGTCAAGGCGATCTGCGGCCTTTTCAAGAATTCGGTCAGTCACGGGCGCCGGCGCGGTCCGGAAAGACTTCGGCAATTCGGAGGGGCTGGCCTCTCGCCTGTTACCCGACAGCTACCTATATCCAGCTAGCTATTGGAGTGGAGCGACAGTCTCGCTGACAATTACGGACGAAAAGCGGCCGCGCGTGCGGCGTTGGCGTTCAGCACGCGCGCGTCATGACTTCGGCCGGCGGTCCCCCATTGGGGCGGACGGGACCATTGGGGCTGGCGCGTGCAGCGAACATATTTGCATTTCAATCCCATCACTGTGCGCTGTCTCATGTCGGGCGCAATGAACCCGTGTCCGTCGTCGAACGGCACGCACTCATCCGCCTCTTCGGGATTGTGGCATGCGCCGAGGAGGTGCCCGATCTCATGTGCGAACGCGAGCTTCTCCACCGCGCAACTGAAATGCACGACGGCGAACGCCTGCTCCGCGGCGGCGTAGATCGTGGCGAGGCCGCAGCCAGACGGGTTGTCCACGATAAGGACCACCATATCGGCGCGACGTGCATCCCGAAGAGAATGGATACTGTCCAAGGCGCCGTCATCAGGCGTGACCAGATTGGACAGTGCGTCCGCCATGTATGCGGGTTCGACGTACTGGACTGTGACCACCCCCGCCGTCTCGAGAATGATATCCACATCGGAATTTCGAAATGACAGATTTGCCGATTCAAAGGCTCTGGCAGCGAAGACGTCTGTCGCCCCGATTTCCGCTTCGGCTGCGGGGGTTACCGCCAGCAGCACGCGAATTCGGGACGGCCTGAACAGATTTTTCTGGTTGGCGCCGAACTCTTCCTGAAACTCGGTGTCGGGCTCCAACGACCCGATCGGCGGCTCCTCACCCGGCGGGTGATCAGGCGGAAACGCCTCTTCCTCAATTCTGATGAGTGCATGCGCGCCTTCGCCCAGAGGAGCCAGGGAGTAGACCCCGTCATCGGCCCAGATCGTGCCGTAGAGGTCCTCTCCGTCCAGGGCGATGCTCGCCTGTCCCTGAAATTGGGAGCCGATCGCGGCCGCCGCCGTGGCCCCGTCCCAGGTCATGCGCTCTCCCGGCAGGTCTTTTCGTTCGGTGACGCCCAGTGTCATGGCCTGGCCGTTGGACAGAGAAATTTCTATGTCGTCCGGCAGCAGCAGTAGACCGGCCTCGGCCATGACCACGCGGATGTCCCCGCTAGTCGGGAGGCTTTCCAGCCGCTCAAGTTCCGCGCGTTGCTCGGGCGTCAAATCCTGACGCTCCAGATCGTCGAGCAAGCCTTGGGAACTGGCCGCGGACGCGCAGACGATCGTGAGGCCCGCGGCGACGAATAGCCTTAAGCTCATGACACAACTCTCCCCGCCGAGAAGTGTATAACCGTGCATTGCAACCTAAGCATATTGCTTGGTAAAGTTGAATGGGCTTGGGGACGCGCTTATGGATATTGGGAAGATCGCGGCGGCCGCCGCTATTGCTCCGCTGACGGCCGCTTGTGTAGCGATGCCGGACGCAACGCTTAATTACTACCTGACGACAACGGAGGTATCGGCCCGGCTGGTCCGGACCGTCGCGTGTACCGGCGGCGGACTTCCGATCGTGAGCAACGCCGTTACGCCGACGGTCCGGCATTCCGCTGACACTGGGACCGGGGTCAAAAGTCTTCGTATTCGGGACATCGACGGCTGGGCCGCGAATACAAAGCTCACCATGGAGAGGTTTCCGGACGGCCGCCTGAAGGCCGTGAATTCCGAGACAGCGGGTCAGGGATCGGAGGTGATCAAGACCGCCATCTCTCTGGCGGAGGTCGCCTTGGCCGCGGCGGGAGACCAGCCGGATTTCGATGATGAGTGCGACCTGATCGCCGAACTCGGCGACGGGAAGCCGATCACGCTTACGTATGACGCCGGCGCGATACCGGTCGTCGCCGGCACGTCAGTGTCCTTTGAGGCCGATCCCACGAGCGCGCTGGTCGCCAATGACCGTCGGCTGGCCCGGTTGCTGGGCGAGGCTGAACTGCGGATTGAGGAGACAAGGGCTCCAGTCGCCGCGCCGGTGGCGATAACCCAGGGCGCCACGGGCTTTACACGACTGCCAGCGCGGGAACCCGCGATTGCGGCCCTCAAGGCCGTGCAGACCGCAGGCGTGGGACGTGACGCGGAGCTGTGGACCGGGGACATCGCCGCTGGAGGAGCGGGCCTTCCGTACGACATCCCCATTCCCGATGCGGCGATGTTCGGCGGGGGCCTGTTCGCGGCGGCTTTCGATGAATCCGGGGCGCTGACCAAGATCTCCTACAATGCC
Organism: uncultured Euryhalocaulis sp.; assembly: GCA_913055605.1. Classification (GTDB taxonomy): domain Bacteria; phylum Pseudomonadota; class Alphaproteobacteria; order Caulobacterales; family Maricaulaceae; genus Euryhalocaulis. The sequence goes on from CAJXKJ010000004.1 coordinate 8,660, forward strand.
GACAGCGGGCTCAGCGGCGGCATGGGCGCCGTCGGCGCCATTATCGGCGCTGCGGACGAGACCGACGCTGAGGAACTCGCCCGGTTGCAGACCGAAGCGAACCTGATCGTTCAGCAGCAGCGTGTGGTCGCTTGCCGCGCCGATCCGGCGGCTTGTGAATAGGTTTTGGCGCCCCAAGCCCGCGCCGTAGAGGGCAAGCCTGGCGGCCTCTGTCTTTAAAGCGCGCTTCTCCTTTATCGTCGGGCAAACTCGCCGCATCGTGGTGGCCGGAAACGAGCCCTCCCCGGCGGCGGGAAATTGCTTGCGCGATTCTGGCGGACGGGGTTCGATGCGCGTTCGGGAGGGACGCGTAACGTTCGGCTATCCTGCTGCGGCGGCGCGGGATTTGGGGGAGTCATGGGCGACGCAGCACGCGTGACCGGCGTGATGATCTGCGGCGCGGGTCATTCCGGCTCGACATTGCTTGGCATGATCCTGGGCGGCGCCGAGGGGGCGTTCTACGCAGGCGAAGGCGGCAAGATCCGCTATCTCCACGATTCCCGGAAACCCCTGCGCAAGCGCGTCTGCAAGATATGCGGCGAAGACTGTCCCGTCTGGTCCGGCTTTCACTGGGACCGCGGTCGACCGCTCTATCCGCAGATCGCTGCCCATATCGGCCTGTCCATCGTTGTGGACTCCACCAAGGATTCCGAATGGATTTCCGCGCGGGCCGAAGAGTTGCGCGGCGCCGGCGGGCGGCCCTGCCTGATCCTGCTGCTGCGCGACGGGCGGGCGGTCGTGAACTCCCGCGTTCGCAAATACCCGGACTGCGATACGGAACAGCAGATCCGTGACTGGATGACCCAGATGGCGCGCAGCCAGGCGCTCTATGACGCCTTCGACGGACCGAAAGCCATCGTGCGCTATGAAGACCTGGCGACGGGTGCCGAGGGCGTGGCGCGGCGGGTCTGCGCGCTGGTCGGCGCGCCATTCGACGCCGCGATGCTCGACTTCCAGTCGCGCGCCCACCATCCGCTGGGCGGCAATAGCGGCGCGCAATATGTCGCCGCCCGGCCGACCCTACCCGATGACGCCGAGCCGTTTGTCGGCCTGAACGAACGCACCCGCGCCTATTACGAATCCCACCCGGGCGAGATCCGGCTGGACCTGCGCTGGCGCGATGAATTGTCCGAAGAGAATGCGGCGCTGTTCCAGCGCCTGGCCGGCGATTTCAACCGGTCGATGGAATGGGGGGAGTAGCGGTCCGATGGCGAAGGTCGATGTCGTTTTCCGCCAGGTCGACGAGCGCACGCGCGAGGTCTCGCTGGAACTGGCAAAGCGCCATATCCGCCCCGACGCCATCCATGTGATGGACGACGTGCGGCCGTTCACCGAATGCGTGAACCAGATGCTGCGCATCCGCCACGACTGCGACTATGTCGTCTATCTGGACGCCGACTGCCTGATCCTGGAGGACATGCGCGACTTCATCGATCAGTGCGACGCGGCCTATGTCGACGCCTATGTGACCGACCGCTTCCGCGGCCGCATCCATTGCGGTGTGCACATCACGCGCACGGATCTGGTGCGCAAGATGGCGGTGATCGAGCCGCCGAAGGACGATCTGAAATACGTCCTGCGCCCGGAATCCCGCCTGCGGAATCTGGCGATGAAGCCGCTGCGCATGTCCAAGCAGTTCCGCAATTTCGACATCCTGCACGACTATTTCCAGTATTACCGCCACGTCTTCATCAAATACGCCCTGCGCGAGCTGCGCAGCCGCACCCGGTTCCAGCTGCGCCGCCTGTCCAGCATGATGAACCGCTGGCCGGACCCCGCCGGCGCGGTCGACGACTACGCCATCGCCCAGCACGCCATCGACTATGCGCGCGTCCATGTGCCGAAGGACGCGACGGCCGAGGCGGTGCACGCCTTCATCGCCGACCTGCCCGCCCATGCGGAGCGGGAGCTGGCGCGCCTGGGCGTGCGGGAGAAGGACGCCTTCACGATGGACGACCTGGAGGCGTGGCTGGAGCGGAACGACCACCGCCAGCAATACGGCGCCAATGCCGACGGCAAGCCGAAGGTCTTCGGCCTCGGCCTGTCGCGTACCGGCACGCGGTCGCTGACCGGCGGGCTGCAGGTGCTGGGCTTCGACACCAGCCATTATCCGATCGACGAGGACACCTATACCGAGCTCGCCAACGGCCAGTACGACCTGACCCTGCTGAAATATTATGACGGCCTGACCGACATCACGACCGTCCCCTATTACCAGCAGCTGGACCGCGCCTATCCGGGCAGCAAGTTCGTGCTGACCGTGCGCGACAAGGATTCCTGGCTGCGCTCGTGCCGCAATCACTGGTTCAACCGCCCGGCCTTCAAGGAGGCGGAGGATCCGGACGAGGAGACGCATCTGCTGATGCGCCAGCTCCTGCGCGCCGCCGTCTATGGCTGCTACAATTTCGTGCCGGAGCGGTTTTCCTGGGTCTATGACCGGCATGTGCGGGAGGTGATGGACTATTTCCGCGACCGGCCGGACGACCTTCTCATCATCGACATCTGTTCCGGCGAGGGGTTCGAGAAGCTGGCCCCCTTCCTGGACCGTCCGATCCCCGCCGAGCCCTTCCCGCACAAGGGCGCGCAGCTGTCCCAGCGCGTCGCCGAGGCGGAGGCCGCGACGGCCGCCGCCGAATAGGCGCGCCATCGCGGGGCCGCATGGCCGCTGAACCCGACACTTCTCCCGCCAATCCCTCTGGCAGCCCCTATGCGCATGTGAAGACGCCCGCGCTGCGGGAGGCGTTGTCGCACGCGCTGTGGGCGATGCGCATGGCGTGGCGCGCCGCGCCGGGGCTGACGCTCGCCATCGCCGCGATCACGGTCTGGATCGCGGCCGGCCCTGCGCTGGCCGCCTGGCTGGCGGCGAAGATCGTGGACTCGGTTCTGGCCGCCGCAACCGCCGGCGGCTCGCGCGCCGCCCCCCTGCTCTGGGTCGCGGCGGAGACGGTTGTGCTGGGCGCGCTGCTGGCCGCGCGGCGGATGCTGGCCCTGCGCAAGCGGCTGCTGCAGGCGGAGCTGGGCTACGCCGTCGGCGGCGCCGTCTTCGACAAGACGCTGCGCATGGATTTGCAGACCATCGAAAGCCCGGCGGTGCAGCAGCAGATCGTGCTGGCGCGCCAGTCCGCGGCCGCGCGGCCCTTCGGCCTGGTCAGCCGGGTGTTCGATGTCGCGCAATTCACGCTGACGCTCGTCACCTTTGCGGTGGTGCTGTGGACCTTCTCACCCCTCGCCGTCCTGATCGTGATCCTGGGCGGCCTGCCGCTCTTCTTCAGCGAGCTGCGTTTTTCCGGCGAGTTCTTCCGCTTTTATACCGGCCGCACGCCGGAGATGCGGCGGCGCTCCTATCTCGAAGGGCTGATGACCAGCGACAGCGCCGCGCCGGAGCGCCTGCACGCCCGCGCCGGCGCGGCGATCATGCAGCGCTATCGCGCGCTCTATGAGCGGCTGTTCGGCGAGGACCGCGCGCTGCAGGTCCGGCGCGCCTGGGGCGGTGTGGCCCTGATCGCGGTCAGCTCGCTCGTCTTCATGGGCGGCAAAATCTGGGTCGTCTGGGTCGCCGTGACCGGCGCCATAACGCTCGGCCAGATGACGATGTATGTCGCCCTGCTGAAACAGGGCCAGAACACTGTGACCTCCCTCCTCGCCACGATCGGCGGCGGGTACGAGGACCTTCTCTATATGTCCAATCTTCACGCCCTGCTGGACGCCCCCGAGGGTGTGGCGCGCGGCGCGGCGGCAGCGGGTCCCCTGCCCGGCGACGGCTACCGGCTGGAGGGGGTGGGGTTCACTTATCCGGGCGCGGCGAAGCCCGCGCTGGAGGGCGTCAGCCTGCACATCCCGCCCGGCACGCGGCTGGGCGTTGTCGGCGCGAATGGGTCCGGCAAGACGACGCTGGTGAAGCTGCTGACCGGACTCTATGCGCCGCAGACCGGGCACATCACGCTGGACGGCCTAGCTCTGTCCGACTGGGCGCCGGACGCGCTGTACGCCCGCACCGCCGCGCTGTTCCAGCCGTTCCAGCGCTATCAGCTGACCGCCGGCGAAAACATCGCCATGGGCGAAGGCTTGCGCGTGGACGATCCCGCCATGCTGAACGAGGCCGCCGTGCGCGGCCTGGCCGCGCCGCTGATCGCGGATCTGCCGCGCGGTCTGGACACCAATCTGTCGCGGCAATTCCTGGACGGGCGCGAACTGTCCGGCGGCCAGTGGCAGCGCCTGGCGCTCGCCCGCGCCATGCTGCGCTCCGGCGCCGAAACGCTGATCCTGGATGAGCCGACCGCAGCCTTGGACCCGGCGGCGGAGGCGGAGTTCCTGCAGAGCGCGGCGGCGCCCGGCCGCACCGTCATCCTGATCAGCCACCGGCTGTCCAACCTGCAATACGCCGACCGGATCGTGGTGCTGGACAAGGGGCGGATCGTGGAGGACGGCGATCACGCCGCGCTGCTCGCCGCCGGCGGGCTCTATAAATCCCTGTTCGACAAACAGGCCGGCTTCTATCGCGGCTGAGGCCTATTCGGCCGGCGCGGGTGACGGCTCCATCGCGTGGCGCCGGAACAGACCTTTGACGCCGCCCCGGATCAGCACGAAGAAGAGCGGGATATAGAAGACCGCCAGAACCGTGGCCGTGAACATGCCGCCGATCACCGCCGTGCCGATGGCGATGCGGCTGTTCGCGCCCGCCCCGGTGGAGATGGCCAGCGGCAGCACGCCGAACATGAAGGCGGTGGAGGTCATCAGGATCGGGCGCAGCCGGATACGCGCCGCCTCCAGCGCCGCGTCGATCAGGCCGAGCCCGCGCCTCTGCCCTTGGTCTGCGAATTCAATCATCAGGATCGCGTTCTTGGCCGCGAGCCCCATTGTCGTCAGCAGCCCGATCTGCAGGAAGACGTCGTTTTCCAGCCCGCGCAGGGTCACCGCGAACACCGCGCCGATCAGGCCCAGCGGCACGATCAGCATCACCGCGATCGGGATCGACCAGCTTTCATACAGCGCGGCCAGACACAGGAAGACGACCAGCAGCGACAGGCCGTAAAGCAGCGGCGCCTGACCGGACGAGACCCGTTCCTGGAAGGACAGGCCGCTCCAGGCCACGGTCGTGCCCGGAATCTGGTCGGCCAGATCCTCCATCCGGTCCATCGCGGTGCCCGAGCTGACGCCCGGCGCCGCCGACCCTTCGATCTGGAAGGAGCGCACGCCGCCGAAGCGCGCCAGATTGGTCGGCGCCTGGGCCCAGGAGGTTTCTGCGAAGGAGGAGAACGGCGTCATGCCGCCGTCGCGCGAGCGCACATACCATTGTTTCAGATCGTCCGGCTCGCCTCGGAATTCCGCCTCGCCCTGCAGATAGACGCGCTTGACCCGGCCGTTATCCAGGAAGTCGTTCACATAGCGCCCGCCCCAGGCGATGGAGAGCGTCTGGTTCACGTCCGATTGCGACAGACCCAGCACGGACAGGCGCTGCGGATCGACATCGACCTTCAGCGTCGGCACGCCGGGCAGCTCGCTGGCGCGCACGCTGGACAGCTCGGGGTCCTGCGACGCCAGCGCCACCAGCTGGTCGCGCGCGTTCTCGAACTCGGTCTGGGTCAGGCCGCCGCTGTTCAGCAGCTGCAGCGTGAAGCCGTCGGACTGGCCGATGCCGCGCACCGGCGGCGGCACGATGACGAAGGCCTGAACGTCGCGCAGGCCGGCCAGCGCGCGGCTGGCGCGCTGGGCCACTTCCTGCGCGGAGTCCGGCCGGTCCTTCCAGTCCCGCAGGTGCAGGAAGCCGCGGCCCGAATTCTGGGCGCCGTTGCCGCTGACCGACATCAGCGTTTCCATGTTGGCCTGCTCGTTCTCGAGGAAATAGCGCTCGATCGCGGCCTGCGCCTCCAGCGCCCTCGGCTGGGTCGCGCCGGAGGGCAGCTGGAACTGGAACATCGCCCGGCCCTGATCCTCGTTCGGCAGGAAGCCGGTGGGCAGGTTGGCGAACATGAAGGCGAGCAGGCCGACAATGCCGGCATAGACCGCCAGGAACAGGAATCTCTGCCGCAGTACGAAGCGCACGCCCGCCAGATAGCGGCGCACCAGACTGCCCGCGGCGGCGTTGAAGCCATCCGCGGCGCTCTTGATCTTCGCGAACGGACCCGGCCCGCTCTTCGAGACGGCGTGGGCGTGGCGGGATTTCAGCACCGTCGCGGTCAGCGCCGGGCTCAGCACCAGCGCCACGATCACCGACAGCACCATGGCCGACACGATGGTCACGGAGAACTGGCGGTAGATGACGCCCGTCGAGCCGCCGAAAAACGCCATCGGCAGGAAGACCGCGGAGAGCACCGCGGCGATGCCGATCAGCGCCATCTGGATTTCGCCCATGGAGCGGATCGTCGCCTCGCGCGGCGACATGCCCGGATTTTCGTGCAGCAGCCGCTCCACGTTCTCCACCACAACGATGGCGTCGTCGACCAGCAGGCCGATGGCCAGCACCAGGCCGAACAGGGTCAGCGTGTTGATCGAGAATCCGGCCGCCCAGAACACGCCGAACGTGCCCAGCAGGACGACCGGCACGGCGATGGCCGGCACCAGCGTCGCGCGCCAGCTTTGCAGGAAGACGAACATGACGATGACGACCAGCACGATCGCCTCGCACAGCGTCTTCACCACTTCCTCGATGGAGATCTTGATGAACTCGCTGCCGTCGTTCGGGAAAGCGTACCGGAAGCCGTCGGGGAAGGAGCGCGCCAGATCGGCGACCTCGTCCTTCACCGCCGCGGCGGTCTTCAGCGCGTTTTCACCCGGCGCCAGCATCACCGCGATCCCCGCGCCCGGATAGCCGTTCACATGGGTGACGATGGAATAGTTCTCCGCGCCCAGCTCCACCCGCGCCACGTCGGACAGCCGCACGGTGGAGCCATCGGCCTGGGTCTTCACGACGATGTTGCGGAACTGTTCGGCGGTCTGCAGGCGCGACTGGGCCGTGACCGTGGCGTTCAGCATCTGCGCGGTCGGCATCGGCGTGGCGCCGATCTCGCCGGCGGCGACTTCCGCGTTCTGCGCCTGGATCGCCGCCATGGCGTCGGTCGGCATCAGCGAATAGGAGGCGAGCCGCACCGGGTCGAGCCAGATCCGCATCGCCCGCTCGCTGCCGAAGACGTTGGTGTCGCCGACGCCCGGGATGCGCGCGATCGTGTCCTGCATGTTGGACGCGATATAGTCGGAAATATCGAGATTGGTGCGCGTGCCGCTGACGTCATAGACCGACACGATCAGCAGGAAGTCCGGATTGGACTTGGTGACGCGCAGGCCCTGCTGCTGCACCTGTTGCGGCAGACGGGACAGCGCCTGCTGGACCTTGTTCTGGACCTGGACCTGCGCGATGTCCGGATCGACCCCCTTCTCGAACGTCGCGGTGATGCCGACCTGGCCGCGCGAGCTGGAGTTGGAGCTGAAATAGAGCAGGCCCTCGATCCCGGTGAGCTGCTGCTCGATCACCTGGGTGACGCTGTTCTCCAGCGTCTCGGCCGACGCGCCGGGATAGGACGCGCTGATGTTCACTTCGGTCGGGGCCACGTCCGGATACTGCTCGACCGGCAGCATCATGATGCCGCCGACCCCGGTCAGCATGATGACGATGGCGATGACCCAGGCGAAGATCGGCCGGTCGATGAAGATCCGCGACAGCATCAGTTACGCGCCAGCGTAGGCTGGCCGCGTTCGGCGCCTTCGGCGATCGGCCCGGCCCCGCTTTGCGGACCGCCGCCGCCGCCGACATTCTGCGGCGCGCCGGCCGGCACGGGCCTGACCGGAACGCCGGGGGCCAGCTTGCCGGTCCCCTCCACGATCACCCGGTCGCCGTCCTGCAGGCCGGCGGTCACGACCCAGTTCTCGCCCAGCACGCGCGGCGCCGTCACGCGGCGCTGCTGCGCCGTCTCGTCGTCGCCGACGACCCACAGCATCGCCTGGCCGTCCGCGCTGCGCGTCAGGCTGGTCTGCGGCGCCAGAAAAGCGTGCTCCTGCACGCCCTGGCTGAACAGCGCCCGCACGAACATGCCGGGCAGCAGCAGGCCGTCCGGATTGGGAACGCTGGCGCGCAGCGTCACCGTGCCGGTGCTGGCGTTCACGGTCGCCTCGGCGAACTCCACCGTGCCCTGGTGTTCGTATTCGGAGCCGTCCTCGAGCTTCAGCTGGACCTCGGTCCGGCCGGGGGTCACCCCGCCGTCGGCCAGCGCGCGGCGCAGCGTCAGAAGGTCCGCGCTCGACTGCTGGATATCGACGAACATCGGGTCCAGGCGCTGGATCACGGCCAGCGGACTGGCCTGGTTGGCGGTGACCAGCGCGCCCTCGGTGAACAGGGACCGTCCGATGCGACCGCTGATCGGCGCGGAAATCTTGGTGTAGCGCAGATTGATCTGGGCGCGCTGCAGCTGGGCGCGCGCCTCCGCCACCGCGGCCTCGGCCCGGCGGGCAGACGCTTCGGCGTCGGTATAGGCCTGGCGGCTGACGGCCTCGACCTCCGCCAGCGGGCGGTACCTGTCGGCCAGCGCGCGCGCCGCCTCGGCGGAGGCTTCGGCGCTGGCGAGACTCGCCACCGCCTCATCCGCCGCGGCGCGATAGAGGCTGTCGTCGATCTGGTAGAGGACGTCGCCTTCCTCGACCAGCGCGCCCTCGGTGAAGGCGCGGTCCAGGATGATGCCGTTCACCTGCGGACGCACTTCGGAGGTCTGGAACGCGGCGGTGCGGCCCGCGAGCTCCGTCTGAACCGGAACGGTCGCGCCCTCCATCACCACATAGCCGACTTCCACGGAACGGCCGCCGCCGAACCCGCCCCCGCCGGGACCGCCGGCCTGCTCTTCGCCGGATGCGCCGCACGCGGCCAGAGCCGCCGCCGAGAGCAGAGCAGCACAAGATTTGACGATCGCCGAAGGCTTTAGGTCTTGTTTAGTCAATTCGACAGCCGATTCAGTCAGATAACGCAGCCGCGAAAAGAGTATCAGATAGCAACGGCCACGCGCGCGTTAAATTGTTTTAAGCCGCGCATGCCAGCCTTGCGAATGCGGAGAAGCACGCAGTTGTGATCGGCCCCTCCGCGCAGGGGCGGGATGCGCCCTGCCCCGGAACGGTGCTCAGCTTGCGTAGTCGATTCCGCCGTCCTTACGGGCGATCGGCATCTCCCGCAGGGTCAAAGGCCGGTAGTCCGGAGTCAGCACCGTGTCGACCGCGACATAGGTCGCCGTTCCGGCCTCCGGAGTCAGCTCCACGCGGACATAGCCCTGGTGCAGATTGTCGGTCCAGACGACCTCCTCCACCGCCTCGGCGAAGATTTCGTCCAGCCGCGCGGCGGTGGATTCGTCCCAGCCCGATTCGACGAAATCGCCGGGCGATGACACGCCGGCCGTTCCCAGCTCCAGCCCCATCGGCCGCCCCTGCCCGTCATGCAGGCGGTTGGCCCAGAAGCTGTGGCTGTCGCCGGTCAGGACCAGAAGGTCGGTGGCCCCCGCCTCCCGGCAAAGCGCATAGAAATTCTCCCGCGCCGCGGCGTAGCCGTCCCAGGTGTCGGTATAGAAGGGCAGGCCCAGCTGGCCTTTCCAGATCAGAGCCTGTTTCGCGAGCGGGATCTCGCCATTCGCGTCCGGCTCCGGAACCACGCCGTATGCGGTGACGTCCGGCACGGGCATCCGCGCCATCGGGATGGCGTTGCCGAGGATGCGCCAGGGCTGGCCGGCCGCGACCGACTGCTCCAGCGCCGCGCGCAGCGTCGCCTCCATCTCCGCGCTCAGCATCCGGCGCGACGGATCGCCGATCACCTCAGCCAGAAACGTCCCGACGGCCTCCGGCGAGGTCAGCTCCTCGACATAATCCTTATAGTCCACCTGCCGGCCGCGGCCGGTGTGGCGGCTTTCCATCGTGACCAGCGTCGCCAGGTCACCGAAGACATAGGTGCGCCAGAACTGGGCGCGCTCCATGCCGGGCGCCGGCTCGCGGATCGGCATCCATTCATAATAGGCGCGGATCGAGGCCTCCCGCCGCGCGGCCCAGTCGCCTTCAGTGTCCGGCTGATGGTTCTGCGCCCCGCCCGTCCAGGGATTGTTGGCGCTCTCATGGTCGTCCCACAGCGCCAGCAGCGGATGCGCGGCCAGCATGGCCTGGCTGCCCGCGTCCGATTTGTACTGGGCGTGGCGAGTCCGGTAGTCGGACAGCGAGACGATCTCGTGCGCCGGCGCATGCACGCGGCCGATCGCGCTTGCGGTCTCCCCGCCCCACTCATCCGCGCCGTATTCGTAGAGATAGTCGCCGGTGTGCAGGACGAAATCGATCGCCGGGTCGCTGGCGATCTCCTGATAGGCGTTGAAGAAGCCGAACGCGTAGTTGGAGCAGGACACCAGAGCGACGCCCAGCCGTTCGACATGACCTTCCGGCAGCGTGCGCGTGCGCCCGGTCATGGAGGTCTCGCCGTCCGCGATGAAGCGGTAATAGACGGTCTGCCCCGCCGCCAGCGGCCCGGCGATCACCTTCACGGTATGATCGGCGTCCGAAACCGCCTCCGCTTCCCCGCTCAGCAGGATGTCCGTGAAGGCTTCATCTTCGGCCAGCTCCCACCGCACCGGCATGCTGTCCCGGTCCGTGGTGACGCGCGTCCACAGGACGATACTGGAATAATCCGGGTCGCCGCTCGCCACGCCGTGGCGGAACAGCACGCCCGTGCTCTGGGCCGCTGCCTTGCCGGCATAGGGGGCGGCCGCGCCCGCGGCGCCGAAAAGGGTCAGGGCCTGACGGCGATTGAGTTTGGTCATGTCCAGCGCTCCGAAAATCTCTCCAGCCCGCGGGCCGGCATGGCGGGCGGCCCCGGGGGGACCGCCCGCCGCTGCAGGTTAGAAACCGGCCGTGACAGTCAGCACCGCGGTGCGCGGCGATGCGATCCAGGCGGCGTTTCCGGAGATGCCGCCCAGATAGTCCTCGTCCAGCACGTTGTTGACGGTCAGACGGGCCTCGAAGGAGTCCAGCGCGTCGGAGAACGCCTCCAGCTGCACGCCCAGATACAGGTCCGTTTCCAGGTGGTCGTCGGCGACCCAGCTGTTGCTGACGTCGACGAAGCGGTCGCCGACGAATTTCGCCGACACGCCGCCGAAGAAATATCCGCGCTCGAAATCGGTGGAGAGCACGAACATGTTTTCCGGGATGCCGGTCACGCGGTTGCCGGGCGTGATGCCCTGCGCCGCGTCGACCAGCGGGTCGCCGGTGCCGATATAGGTGGAGTCGTTGTAGGTGTAGGAGGAATAGACCGACCAGTTCTCGTTGATCAGAATCTGGGCCGCGACCTCCACGCCCTGGGACTCAATGCCGCCGGCGTTGAAGAAGGAGCCGCTGGTGCCGACCAGATAGTCGGGCCCGGCGACCGTGGTGTTCGACAGGAAGAACAGCCGGTCCTCGAACGTCGTGTTGAAATAGGTCAGCGACCCGCGCACGCGGCTGCCGACATAGCGCGCGCCGACTTCCCAGTTCTCCGCCGTTTCCGGATCGGGCAGCGGCGCCTCTTCGCCGGCATCGACCACGCCGTTGCCATTGGTGTCCGTGCCGGTCCGTTCCACCACCGCGTCGCTGATCGACTTGAAGTTCTCCGCATAGCCGGCGAACAGCTCCAGCCCGTCCGCGAAGGCCGGCTGATAGGAGACGCCGCCCGACCACAGCAGGTCGGAGTCGCTTTCGACAGAGAAATTGGTGAACGCGTTCGCCGGGGCGAACACGTCCATCCGCTCGACCTCGTTATTGAACTGCTTCACGCCGCCGCGGACGGTGATGTCGCCGAACGTGATGGAGTCCTCGGCGTACCATTTGAACGTCGTCTGCGGGAACTCGACGCTGTATTGCTGCCAATACGCGGTCTCGTCGTACTCATAGCCGACGCGCGCGTCGGTCAGCAGGTGCCAGTCGCGATACTCGTAGCGCGTGGCGTCTTCGTACCAGAGGCCGACGCGCAGCGTGTTGTCGATATTGCCGAAATTCGCCGTCCAGTCCGCGTCGGCGGTGAAGCCGGTACGTTCCTTCTGGTAATGCGTGTGGCGATAGGACTGAACCGGGATCGCCGTCGCCGGATAGCAGCCCGGATCGTACTCCGGACCCGCCCCGCCATAGGGGAAGGTGATGGTGGATTCGCAGGTCGGGTCCGGCGACAGCGCCTCGCCCGCCGCATCGACGAAGAACAGCCGTCCCAGCGCCGCGCCGCCCTGGACCGGGCTGGACAGCGACAGTTCGGACTCCGCCCCAGTGTCGGCGATGATGTCCACGACATAGGGCGGCAGCCAGTCGCCGCGGCCGTCCTGATCGTGGCGATAGGCGCCGGCGTTCAGCGTGAAGCCGTCGAACAGCTCCCGCTCGACCTGCAGATAGGCGAAGCCGTTCTCGCGCAGGGTCGACCAGCCCTTGCGGTACATCTGGTTGACGTAGGGAATGGACGTCCACTCATCGATCAGACGGTCCCATTCCTTGTTCTCTTCCCACTCGGCCTCGGAATAGAGCTGCTCGTAATTGTCCTCGTGCGTCTCGTCGAAAGAGAGGTAGGCGGTCAGGCCCCAGCCGCCGACATCGCCGGCGATCTTCGCCGCGAAGTGGTCGCGCTCGTTCTCCGCCGACTGGTTCACCCAGTCGGTCGCCGATTGGGTGGAGACGGAGAACCAGGCCGCCAGGTCCGTATTGCCGATCAGGCCGGTGTCGTAGCTGACATAGGCGCGCTTGGCGTCGAAATCGCCGTATGCGCCGGAAACGGTGGCGCGCGCCTCGTCCAGCGGGTCGCGCGTGGTGAAGTTCAGCGTGCCGCCCAGCGCCTCGTTGGAGCGGGAGGCGATGTCCGCGGTGCCCTGCGACACGATGATGCCGCCCAGATTCTGGGTGTCGATATAGCGGTTGGCCTTGGAGCCGCCGCCATAGTTGGAGTTGCCGTTCGGGAGGCCGTCGATCGTGATGCCGATCTGCTGTTCGGACAGGTTGGACTGGAAGCCGCGGATCGCGACGCCCGTCGACCAGTCGTCGAAGCCGAACTGGTCGCCCTCGGTCACGTGCACGCCGGGCAGATTGTCGATCTGGGCCAGCACGCTGGTCAGCGGCGCCTGCTGGTTCGCCATTTCACGGGTCGTCTCGTTCGACGAATAGGTCCGGCCCGACCCGACCACCACGACAACGTCGGATGCGGCGGCGTCCGTCACGCCCGCGCCTTGCGCGTGCGCCATGCCGGACAGAAGGCCAAGGCTCGTACCGGCCAGAAGTCCGGATTTCCAGATCGCGTTCATATTCCCCCTCGCGTTCGCCAGCGCGGCCGGCCCTTCCCTCGGGCCGATCAGAAACACCGCGCTGCAGGATCGAACCGCCGCGCATCGCGCCGGCTCGTTTCGGGGGATTAGGCGCGCCGGATGACGGCTCGATCACAATTCCATTTCAGGAAATTGGCGTTGTATTTAATTCATGGATCGAACATCGGTCTGAAAAATGACCGCCGCACATCGGTCACAGTATAAATTCGGATATACGCCGCGCGTTATTCACGCGGCGTCCCGGGGTTCAGACACAAAGAAAGCGGGCCCCGTTTCCGGGACCCGCTTCCAACGTCTGATTTTACGCGATGTCGGTCTTAGGCCGTGACCGGCTTACGACGCCATTCGCCTTCGTAGGATTCGCGCACGACTTCGGCGTACGGAACCGGCGAGACGATCGCGCGGACTTCTTTCTGACGGTGACGCTCGACAGTGGTCTTCTTCGTGCCGCCGTCCGGCTCGCCCCAGGTCAGGATGACTTCGTCGCCGATCTGGACGTCCGGGTCGACGATGCCGAGGGACAGGCCCTTGCGCTCGTTGTAGCTGTAGCCGGCGAACATGGAGGCGCCGACCGTCTTGCCGCCCTTCGAGATCTTGTCGAAGGAGGCCGAGGCGTAGTTCGCGATCGGAATGTCGAAGAATTTGTACGGCAGCTCCGAACCGTCGAACAGCGAGGTGTAGATGTCGGCCACGTCTTCGCCGTTCCAGGCGAAGGTGACTTTGTGACGCTGGGCGTCCTTGTCCATCTTTTCCAGCGCGTCGCGGCCGATGAAGTCGTGGTCGAACTTCACGAACGGGCCGTAACCCAGCTCGTACGGGTTGGTGTAGTAGTCTTCGATATTGTTCGAAACGAACGAACCCGCCAGACCGCCGGTCGCTTCGTAGGAGTTGGCCGGCAGCCACTCACGATACGACTTCAGCTCGTCGCCGGTATAGATCGCCGGCAGCGGAGACGGGATCCAGCCCGATTCCAGCGTGTTGGACGCATAGGCGCGCGAGCCGACCGGAACGATGCCGAATTCGGCGCCGGCTTCCAGGATGGCTTCCTTGACTTCTTCGCCTTCGGCGTACGGGCCCCAGATTTCCAGACCCGGCGCGCCGGCCATGCCGTGACGCAGGGCGCGGACCTGGCGGCCGGCGATGGCGATTTCGCCCATGTTGAAGAACTTGATCGGCGGGAACGGGCCGCCGTTCAGCTTCTCGATCACCTGCTCGGCGTTCGGGCCCTGGATTTGGTAGCGGTAGAACTGGCGCGTGATCGCCTTGCCCATCGGGCGGGCCGGCGAACGGTCGTCCTTGACGATGTCGACATTGTAGCCGCCGGTTTCGGCGTGGAACATCAGCCAGTTCGCGGCCGGCGCGCGGCCGACATAAACCAGATGCTCTTCTTCCAGATAGAACAGGATGCCGTCGCCGATGACGTTACCGGCCGGGGTGGTCGGAACGTATTGCTTGGCCTTGTTCGGCGCGAAGCCCTTCATGGAGTTGATCGCCGTGTCGGAGATCAGTTTCACCGCGTCCGGGCCTTTGATGAACAGGTCGACCATGTGGTGCGACTGGTCGAACAGGACGGCGCTGTTGCGCCAGGCGGCCTGTTCGTCGCGCCAGTTGGTGAATTCCGGCGCAACCACCGGATAAACATAGGCGCCGATCTGCGAGTTGCGGAGCAGGTCGACGGGATTGGTGGTTTTGAGGATGTCCTCAAGGTTCTTTGCAGCCATGCGCTTCCTCCAAGAGCATTAGGTTGATCCTGCCTCTCTGGATGTTCTGGAACACGGAGGCGCGGACCGACACGGATAATGTCGATCTAAATCGAGGCGCGATTGGTATCGGCTCCAAAGCCCTATTTCAACAGGGGATGCCGGTCCTAGCGTCGAAACCGCCAGTCAAATGAAGGGCTTATTCGCAAGTGCGAAAGAAACCGCCCCGCCGGAGCCGCCCCGCCCTGCCCTCCACTGTAAAAACAGTGTGTTAGGCAGAAATGCGTCCGGTCAGCCATGCGCCCGCGCGGGCGCCGGACCTGCGCCCAAGTCCGTTTCCGCAAACCAGCCATGCCGTAGCGGGCAGCTGCAACTGCAGTGCGCCCCGCAGAATCGCAAAGCTGGACGCGGCCCGGCGCCCCGCCTAGACAGCCCTGCCGGGATCGCGGGCTGAAGGGGACTACAATGAACGTCGCGGGCGTGTCGCATTTCCGGGAGCTGGCGCAGCAGCACCTGCCCAACTTCCTGTTCCAGTACATCGATGGCGGCGCCTATCAGGAGCAGACGCTGGAAGCCAACCGCGCGGACCTGCGCGACATGGTGTTCCGCCAGCGCGCGCTGGTGGACGTCACCGAGATGGATCTCAGCACGAACCTGTTCGGCATGGACATGTCGATGCCGGTAGGCCTGGGCCCGATCGGCCTGGCCGGCATGTACCGCCGCCGGGGCGAGACGATGGCCGCCCGCGCCGCGGTCCGCGCCGGCCTGCCCTTCGTCCTGTCCTCCCTGGCCCTGTGCGATCTGGAAGAGGTCGGCGCGGCGATCAACGCGCCCTTCTGGTTCCAGCTCTATGTCGTGAAGGACCGCGGCTTCGTCCGCGACTTGATCCAGCGGGCCAAGGATGTCGGCTGCACCGCCCTGTTCCACACCGTGGACGTTCCGGTCACCGCCGTGCGCTGGCGCGACATCCGCTCCGGCCTGTCGGCCCAGCCGAGCTTCGCGGGCGGGATCAAATGGTGGTGGGAGATTCTGACTCACCCGTCCTGGGCCTGGGACGTCGGCGTGATGGGCAAGCCGCATGGTTGCGGCAACCTCACCCCGGTGATGGGCAAGAATCCGAAGCTGAACGACTACTGGAAATGGGTCGGCCAGAATCTGGACGCCAGCATTACCTGGAAGGACTACGACTTCATCCGGGAGCAATGGGACGGCCCCCTCATCATCAAGGGGATCATGGACCCGGAGGACGCGCGGACCGCGGCCTCGGTCGGCATCGACGGCGTGGTCGTCACCAATCACGGCGGACGTCAGCTCGACGGCGCGCCCTCCACCATCTCCATGCTGCCGCGCATCGTGGAGGCGGCCGGCGACAAGCTGGCCGTGACGATGGATGGCGGCGTGCGTTCCGGCGGCGACGTGCTGAAGGCGCTGGCCTGCGGCGCCAAGGGCGTCTTCCTCGGCCGGGCCTGGGCCTACGCCCTGGCCGGCGCCGGGGAAAAGGGCGTCGACCTGATGCTGGCGCAGATCCGGCAGGAGCTGGCGTCGGAGATGGCGATGTGCGGCGTTACTTCCGTACAGGACATTCGCGCCCAGGACGTTTTGGACCCCCGCACGCTGCGCGATATCCGGGACGTGTAACCGGGTCTGTAACCGGGTGACACGTCCGTCCGAACGGTTATTCGCGTGCGTTTCATCCCCCGCCTGTGCGGTTTCCCTCTGAACGACAACGGAGCGGGCGCTTCTACGCCCGTCCACCAGAGGGGAAGCAATGACCAGGAACCCGAACCGGGCCGCGCTGTGTGCGGCCGTCAGTCTCGCCGCGGTGTGTGCGGCCGCGCCCGCCATGGCGCAGGAAGCCCAGGACGCTCAGCAGGCTTCGTCCGCCTCGCCGTCGGACGTCGTCTATGTCTATGGCCGCAGCCTTGAGACGACGCTGCCGCAGGAGCTTGCCGAGTACGGCTCCGACCTCGTGATGCTCGGGCGCGACACGATCTCGCGCAACAACTACGCCGACGCGCATCAGGCCCTGCAGATGCAGGTGCCCGGCCTCTATATCCTGCCGCGCGGCCCGTTCTCCTATTCCGACGTCTCGATCCAGGGCTCGCGCATCGGCGACGTGCTGTGGCTGGTCGACGGCGTGCGCATCAATAACCGCCTGTATCCCGGCACGCTGTCCGACACCCTGCCCGCCAACATCATCGAGCGGATCGAGGTGCTGAAGGGCGGCGAGTCGCTGTTCTACGGCACCGGCGCGGCCGGCGGCGTGATCAATATCGTCACGCGCGATTTCTCGGACACGCTGGGGGGCGAGATCCGCGGCGGCGTCGACTCCGCCTTCGGCTACAACATCTCCGGCATGGTCCGCGGCCCGGCTGGCCCGGGCAATTTCGTCGCCTATGCGGGCTTCGACGAGTCGGACGGCATCCCGGCCTTCAGCCATACCGAGCCCAGCACCACGATGGACCGGCGTCCCTACGAGATCTGGAATATCGGCGGGAAATACGGCCTGGACGTCACCGACGACCTGCGCGTCAGCGCCCAGTACCAGCACACCGAAGGCGATATCGCCAACACCGGGCCGACCCGCATCTATCGCTCCAACAATGAGCGGAACGAGGAGATCGCCAGCCTCCGCCTCGACTACACCCCGAACGAGACGGCCCAGTTCTTCGTGAAGGCCTATTATCACGACTGGGACACGACCTATGGCCGCATCCGGAACGACGTGAACAATCCGGGCCAGCTGATCTACGACTATTCCGACGCCTATTGGGGCTATGAGGATTACGGCCTGAACGCCCTCGGCAAGTTCCGCCTGCATCGCGGGCTGGAATATCTGGTCGGCTACGACTTCCAGAAATACAGCGCCGAGGACGATGTCTGGGTGATCGCGCCGATGACCGAGGAGGTGCACGCCATCTTCGGCCAGGTCCGCACGACCGAGGACTTCATCAAGAACGGCCTGTTCGCCATCGGCGTCCGGCATAACGAGGCCGGCGGCTCCGCCACGGTCTGGAACGCCAACGGCAAATACAATTTCACCGACCAGCTCTATGTGCAGGGCATGGTGGGCACCAACTTCCTGCTGCCCAGCGCCGAACAGCTCTTCCTGAACGAGCCGTGTTGCGAGGCCGGCAACCCGAACCTGGAGCCGGAAGAAAGCTTGAACGCCAACGCCTCCATCGGCGGCAACACGGGCCAGTTCTACTGGCAGGGCACGTATTTCTGGCGGCAGATCGACAACATCATCACCGCCGACTACGCCGACCCCGCCTTCCCGAACGGCGTGTTCGTGAACGGCGACGGCCAGGTGGAGGTGAACGGGTTCGAACTGCTGGGCGGCTTCGCCCTCACCGAGGAATGGACCACCGAGGCCAGCTACACCAACACCCGCTCGCGCGAGGAAGGCGCCGGCGAACAGTTCGCCCGCATTCCGCGCCAGCAGGCCAAGGCGTCGCTGAACTACGATAACGGGCGGTTCGGCGGCGGTTTCGACACGCGCTGGGTCGGCGACACGTTCGTGTCGGTCCCTGGCGTCGCGAACCGGCTGAACTATGGCGACTATGTCGTCGCCGACCTGTCCCTGTTCGCCTATGTCGACTCCGACCGCCGGACCCAGATCAGCCTGCGGGTCGAGAACATCCTGGACCACGACTACGGACGTCCGGGGACGGACCTCTATGATAGCTCTCGCGCGGCGGGCGAGACCAGCTGCCGGTCCGCGACGGCGAACTGTTTCACCTATCTGACCCTGGGGTCGCCGCAGACCTTCCGCTTCTCCATCCAGCGGACCTTCTAGGCGAAGACCTCAAAACCGGACACGCTCGGCCAGCATGAAACTCATCCTGTTCATCCACCGCTATCTCGGCGTCGCCGTGGGCCTGCTCATGGTCCTGTGGTGCCTGTCGGGGTTCGTGATGATGTACCAGGGCTGGCCGCGCGTGGCGCCGGAAGACCGTATACAGGGCCTACCTCCCTTGGGCTCTGTGGAGCGCCGCGCTCTCTCCGATATCCCGATTGCGGAAGACGCGGCGCTCAACTCATTCCGCGTGGAGTCCCTGGCCGGAACCCCCGTCCTGCGGACTTCACGCGGAATCTATAATCTGCACGACGGGGCGGAGCTTCAGGAAGCCTCCCAGCAGGACGCCCGCTCAGCCGCCCTCGCCTTCGCCGCCGCGCACGGCTTCGCCGGCGCGCCGGACGCGGGCGAATTGGCCGGCTACGACCAGTGGACGATTCAGGAGCGCCGCTCGGCGCCCTTCTGGCGGTTCCGGTTCGACGGGCCGGACGCCGCTATCGTCTATGTCTCGACCTCCGGCGAGGTCGCCCAGGCGACGACCGGCCGTGAGCGTTTCTGGACCTGGCTCGGCGCCATCCCGCACTGGCTCTATCCGCGCATGCTGCGGGAGCACGCCGGGACCTGGACCCAGGTCGTGATCTGGACCTCCGCGCTCGGCGTCTTCCTCACCGTCACCGGCCTCTATGTCGGCATCGTGCGCTTCCGCCGCCGGCCGAACGGAAGCTGGTCGCCCTACCGAAAGGTCTGGATGTGGCACCATTATACGGGGCTGGCCTTCGGCGTTTTCACCCTGACCTGGGTGTTCAGCGGTCTGCTGACCATGGGCCCGTTCTGGCCGATGCAGTCGCGGCCGTTTCCGGAGGCGTATGGCCTGGCAGGCCAGCCCGCATGGAGCGAGGCGCGGCCGGTTCTGGAGGCCGCGCTCGCCCGGCCGGACGCCGCCGACATGGTCCAGATCGAATCCGCGCCGCTGGGCGGCGCGCCCTTCCTGCTGGCCCGCTATGCTGACGGGCGCGTCTTGCGCCTGGGCGAAGGCGGGGCCGAAGCGCCGCTGGGCGATGCGGAAATCCGCGACGTGTTCGCGGCGGCGGGCGGCCCCCTGCCCGTCGCGGATCTGGAGCTGCTGGAGCGGGAAGACGCCTATTATTACGGCCATCACCGTACGGTGGAGCTGCCGGTCTGGCGCGCCCGAACCCGGGAAGACAGCCCCCGCCTGCTCTATCTCAGCGCCCAGTCCGGCCGTCTGCTGCGCGCCTATGACGGCGGCAGCAAAGCGCACCGCTGGCTGGAGAGCGGCCTGCACAGCTTCGATTTCCCGGGCCTGCGGAACCGCCCGGTCTGGGATGTCGTGGTCCTGACCCTGCTCGCCGGGGTCACATTGCTCTGCGCGATCGGCGTCTGGCTGTCCTGGGAGCGGGTCCGGCGCGACTTCCGTTTCCTGACGCGGAAGCGGCGCGGCAAGGCGCGCCGGCGCGCGGCGACGGGCGGCTGACCGGACGCCCTTTTAATTTGGGCGGCGGCGGGCCATCTAGGCGCTCGATGATCGACCCCGTCTATATCCCGCACGAATCCGCGCCGCACGTGGCGACCTGGACCGCCTTTCCCAGCCATGAGGAGCTGTGGGGGGAGGATTTGCCGCGCGCCCAGGCCCAGTCCGCCCAGATGATCGTGGCCCTGTCCGGCATGGGCCGCCGCCCCGGCCCGCTGGCCGAGCGTGTCTTCGTGCTGGTCCATGGCGAGGCGGCGCGCGCGGCGGCGTTCGCCCTGCTGCGCGACTGCGCCACGGTGCTGGAGGCCGATTTCGGCGATATCTGGCTGCGCGACACCGGCCCGATCTTCGCCCGCAAGGGCCGGCGGGCCGTCGCCCTGCGCCCGCGCTTCAATGGCTGGGGCGGCAAATACGAACTGTCCGGCGACACAGATGTGGCGCCGCATCTGGCCGACCTGTCGCGCACCGCGATGCTGGACGTCGATCTGGTGATCGAGGGCGGCGCGCTGGAGTTCGATGGCGAAGGCACGCTGCTGACCACGCGCGAATGCCTGCTGAACCCCAACCGCAATCCCGGCCTGACGGAGAAGGGGGCCGAGGCCCGCCTGCGCAAGGCGTTCGGTGTGGAGAAGGTCTTGTGGCTGGACCGCGGCCTGCTGAACGACCACACCGACGGCCATATCGACAATGTCGCGCGCCTGCTTGGCGGCGGCCGCGTCGTCTGCCAGACGCCGGCCGGCGACGGCGACCCGCACGCCGAACGGCTGACCGAGGCCCGCGCCGCGCTGGAATCCATGACCGACGCCCGGGGCCGCCGCCTGCAGGTGGTCACGGTCCCCTCGCCCGGCCGGGTGGAGAATGAAGACGGCGAACCGGTTCCGGCCAGCCATATGAATTATGTGATCGGCAACCGCCGCATCGTCGTGCCCGTCTACGGCACGCCGTCGCAGGACGCGGCCGTCGCCGCCATTGCCGCGCTGTTTCCGGAGCGGCGCACGGTCGGCGTGGCGGCCAACGCGCTGCTGACCGGCGGCGGCGCGTTCCACTGCATCACGCAACACCAGCCGCGCATCTCGCTATGATGGCGGGCGCTATGAGGGCGGCATGACTCGCACCATCACCGTTTCGGGCCTGCAGGCCGCGTTCGGCGAAGACCTGGACGCGAATGTGGAGACCGTGTCGCGCCTGGTCCGCGCCGCCGCGGCCGAAGGGGCGCAGGTGATCCTGCCGCCCGAACTCTTTCAGGGCCCCTATTTCTGCAAGACGCAGGACGAGGCCTGGTTCGCCCACGCCCACCCGGCGGAGACCCATCCCGTCGTCGGCCCGATGCGCGATCTGGCCAGCGAGCTGAACGTCGCCATCCCCGTCTCGATCTATGAGCGCGACGGACCGCGCTATTACAACTCGCTGGTCATGGTCGACGCCGGCGGCGACATGCTAGGCGTCTATCGCAAGAGCCATATCCCCGACGGGCCGGGCTATCAGGAGAAATTCTATTTCCGCCCCGGTGACACCGGCTTCCGCGTCTGGAACACGAAATTCGGGCGGATCGGCGTCGGAATCTGCTGGGACCAGTGGTTCCCGGAAACCGCGCGGGCGCTGACGCTGCAGGGCGCCGAAATCCTGTTCTATCCCACCGCCATCGGCAGCGAGCCGCACGACTCCGAACTGGACACCTCCGCCCCCTGGCGCCGCGCGATGCAGGGCCACGCCGTCTCCAACGTCATCCCCGTGGTCGCGGCCAACCGGATCGGCGACGAGGGCGGACAGGTCTTCTACGGCACCAGCTTCATCTGCGATCAGGCCGGCGACGTGGTCAGCGAACTAGGACGTAGCGACGAGGGCTTCACCCTGGCCAGCTTCGATCTGGATTTCCTCGACCGGCGCCGCGCCGCCTGGGGCTTTTTCCGGGACCGCCGCCCGGATCTTTACGGACCTTTCTTCGCCTGATGCGTTAAACGGGCGCATGGATTCCCAACCCCAGTCTCATCCGCAGTCCCCGCCGAAGATCGTGCTGCGCCAGGCGCAGCTGAACGATGTCGACGCCATTCGCGGCCTTCAGGGCCGGGCCTATCCCTCCATGCCGCCGGATTCGGCGGGCATGATCCGGGGCCAGATCTCCCGCTTTCCCGAAGGCCAGTTCGTGGTCGAGTACGAGGGGGAGATCGTCGGCTGGTGCGCGACTTTCATCATCGCGGAGGATGCGGCCTTCGCCCCGCACGACTGGGCCTCGATCACCGGCGGCGGCTTCGCCAGCCGGCACGACCCGGACGGCGACTGGCTCTATGGCATGGAGGTCGCGGTCGCGCCCGACCGGCGCCGCCTGCGCATCGGCCAGCGCCTCTACGATGCGCGCAAGCGGCTGTGCGAGGACTGGGGCCTGAAGGGCGTCGTCTTCGGCGGCCGCCTGCCCGGCTATTCGCGGAAGGCGAAACAATACGCCACGCCGGAGGAATATCTGGCCGCCGTCTGGGACAAGCAGGCGCGCGATCCGGTCGCCAATTTCCACCGCCGCATGGGGTTCGAGCCGGAAGGCTTCCTGGACAATTATTATCCGGACGACCGGGAGTCGCTCGGCTGGGCCGCCCGCATGGTCTGGCGGAACCCGTCCTACGCCGCCTCCGAAAAGGGCGAGGACGCGGACAGCGTCCGCCCCGAGCCGCACAAGGTGCGCGTCGCGTCGGTCCAGCTGGAGGCGCGCCGCCTTACCGGCTGGGACGATTTCGCGCGCAACATGGAATATTTCGTCGATGTCTGCGCCGACTATCACGCCGATTTCTGCGTGTTTCCGGAGCTGAACACGCTGGCCCTGCTGTCCGCGGAAACGCGAAAGCTGACCCCGCAGGAAAGCATCGAGGCGCTGACCCGCTATACCGACCGCTATGTCGAGTTCATGAGCGCGCTGGCGATCCGCTACAACATCAACATCGTCGGCGGCTCCCACCCCACGCGCACCGATGACGGCGACATCCAGAACGTCGCCTATGTCTTCCTGCGCGACGGCTCGCTCTATGCGCAGGAAAAGCTGCACCCGACGCCGAACGAAAAATACTGGTGGAACATCAAGGGCGGCGACGCCATCCGCGCCATCCCCACCGATTGCGGCCCGGTCGGCGTGCTCATCTGTTACGACAGCGAGTTTCCGGAGCTGGCGCGGCGCCTGACCGACGAGGGCGCGAAGATCATTTTCGTCCCCTACGCCACCGACGGGCGGGAGGGGCATAATCGCGTCCGCTATTGCTGCCACGCCCGCGCGATCGAGAACCAGATCTACATGGTCACCGCCGGCAATGTCGGGAATTTGCCGAACGTGGAGAACATGGACGTGAACTATGCGCAGAGCGCGATCATCACGCCCTGCGATTTCCCGTTCGCGCGCGACGGTCTGGCGGCGGAGGCCGGCGACAATGTGGAGACGGTGATCGTCGCCGATCTGCGGCTGGACGATCTCGGCGCCTCGCGCCGCGCCGGCACGGTCCGCAACCTCGCCGACCGCCGTTTCGACCTCTACCGCATCGTCTGGTCCGACGCGGAGAGCTGACCTCCCCTCGCCGCGCGAATCCATCCATCATTCCGGTTGCGGAAGACCGGAGACGCGCATGACCCTGAAAATGGTCCCGTCGAAACCGAGCGCACTCAGCCTGATGCTGAGCGAGCCGCCAGAGATCGAGGCCGATCGCGGCCTGATCGCCTTCAGCGCCATGTTCGGAGACACGCCGGTCAAATGCCACATGCACCGGCACGACGCCGCCGTGTTCGCGCGGCGCATCCTGAAAATGTTCGAGGCGATGCAGGGCGAACAGGCCGAGGTGCTGGAGATGAAGGCCGCGCCCGAGGAAACGGGACGTCCCTAGAGCTCGTCCCCCTGGGACGTGACCTCGACCTCCACTTCCATGGAGGACCCGCCGGCGCCTTCGAAGCTGCCCTGCAGCGGCACGGCCTGTGACGGGCTGCGGCCGACCGCCGTGCGGATCAGGCTGCGCGATCCGATCAGGCCGTTTGTGGGATCGAACTCCACCCAGCCGGAGCCGGGCAGGAAGACCTGGACCCAGGCGTGCGTCGCGCCCGCGCCCTGGATGGCGCCGCCGCCGCTCATGCCGGAATCCAGCGCCGGGTCGTACAGATAGCCGCTGACGAAACGCGCGGCGAAGCCCAGGCGCCGGACGGCTTCCAGCATCAGCATGGCGAAGTCGCGGCACGACCCGGTCCGGGTGGCCAGCGTGTCGGCGGGCGCCTGCACCCCCGGCTCTTCGCGCCGGGCATAGGTGAACTCGGCCTTCACGGCTGAATTCATCCGCTCGAGGATGTGCCAGGTGTCGTTGTTCGCTTCCGCGACGAAGCGGTCGGCCCAGGCCTTCACCACCCCGTCGGGGTCATAGTCCGGCACCATGGTGGGGGTCAGGTCGACGATCTGCTCCGGCGCATAGTCGAACGGGAATTGCGCGGCGTGCGGCGCGATCGGGAAGTCCGGCTGGCTGGGCGCGCCCCGGCGCACGCGGAACACGCATTCGATCTCCAGCGTGTCGGACGGCTCCTGCGCGAAGGTGAACACCGTCGCCGCGTTGCCGAACACGTCATGCACCCAGCGGATCTTCGCCTTCGGCGAAATATTGAAGCGCAAATCCAGCAGCCGCGTGTCGTAGGACGTGTGCGGCCGGAACATGCCGTGATGTTCGTTGAACACCACCGGATTGTCGTAGCGATAGCGCGTCAGGTGCCGGACCTGCAGGATCTCCGCCACCGTCTCCGGGCTCGCCCGGGTCGGCGCGGTATGATCGCTGACGATCTGCGACTGGTATTGCAGGCCCTCGCGGTCGGCGGCGGCCTCCTCGGCCTGCTCCGCCGTGCGGCCCGGATCGAAATGCCGTTCCGCCACCGCGACGCCCAGGCCGTTCAGCGCCACCTGCAGCCGGTCCAGATAGGCGTGCAGATCCTGTCCCAGCAGCACGTCCGGCCGCTGGGTCAGCGCCGTGCGCAGCGCCTCGCGCGCCGCCCGGACGCCCGGCCCGTGCAGCACGCTGAAGCCGGCCTCCAGCCGGTCCAGCAGCGCCAGCGCCTCCTGCACCGAACCTTCCACAGACCGCGGGAACGCCGAGTCGAACAGGATGAATTCGGCCGCGGCGTCCGGCTGCGGATTGACCGGGCCGGAGCGGCGGAAGGCGTGATAGCCGGAGGCCGAGCGCAGCAGCGTGTTCCACCACACCTCGTC
This sequence comes from uncultured Euryhalocaulis sp., assembly GCA_913055605.1. Taxonomy (GTDB): domain Bacteria; phylum Pseudomonadota; class Alphaproteobacteria; order Caulobacterales; family Maricaulaceae; genus Euryhalocaulis. Next base: position 34,173 of record CAJXKJ010000004.1, read on the forward strand.
CGGCTGGCGGTCCGCGCCCTCGCGGTCCAGCTGGTAGGATTTGATGTCGAGCAGGCGCGTGGACTGGTCGGCGCGCTCCAGCCGCACGCCCAGCCGGTTGAAGACCCAGGCCTCGTCCCGGTACCAGGTCGTGTCGACCAGGCCGAAATGGGCGTGGCAGGCGGCGCGGATGTCCTCGCAGATTTCGGTCAGGTGGCTCAGCGTCACCTTGCGCGGCGTCAGCGCCTTCACGTTGCCGTAGAACATGTTGATCTGGCGCCAGACCTCGACGCTGATCAAATGGCGCAGGCCGCGCGCGTTCTCGCGCACCCGCTCCAGCGACGACAGCACGGAATTGGAGTTCTTCGCGTCGCACAGATACCAGCGCGCGACGTTCAGCCCGGTCATCTGCAGGCCGGTCTTGGCGTAGGCCTCCGCGTCCGAATGCACTTCCAGAAGCGGCGTCCATTCGGCGCGGGAGTCCGAGCCCTCCGCATAGGCTTCGGTCACCGCCAGCAGGCGTGCGAGATTCTCGCACCGCTCTACATAGCGGCCCATCCAGAATGCGTTCTCCGCGTAGCGGGAGAGCAGCCTATGCGAGGACCCAGGTATCCTTCGATCCTCCGCCCTGAGATGAATTCACGATCAGGGAGCCCTCACGCAACGCAACGCGCGTAAGCCCCCCCGGCATGACCCAAACGCCGCTGCGGCTGGTCAGCGCAAACGGCCGCAGGTCGACATGCCGCGGCTGCACGCCCTTGTCGGTCAAGGTCGGGCACACGGACAGATCGATCATCGGCTGGGCGATGAAATTGTCCGGGTCCGCCTTCACCTTGGCGCGCAGCTCCTCCAGTTCCTTTTTCGAGCTCTTCGGCCCGATGACCACGCCATAGCCGCCCGATTCCGCCACCGGCTTCACCACCAGCTTGTCCAGATTGGCCAGGACATATTTCAGCTGGTCCGGCTCGCGGCACACATAGGTGTCCACGTTCGGCAGGATCGCCTCGGCGTCGAGGTAATATTTGATGATCTTCGGCATGTAGGCGTAGATCGCCTTGTCGTCCGCCACCCCCGCCCCCGGCGCATTCGCCAGGGTCAAATTGCCGGCCTTCACCGCGCGCATCAGGCCCGGCGTTCCCAGCAGCGAGTCTTTCCGGAACGCCTCTGGGTCGATGAAGGCGTCGTCGACGCGGCGATAGATCACGTCCACCCGCTCGAACCCGCCGATCGTGCGCATCTGGACGACGTCGTTATCGTCCACGAACAGGTCTTTGCCCTCGACCAGCGGCGCGCCCATCTCCCGCGCCAGGAAGACGTGCTCGAAATAGGCGCTGTTGAACACGCCCGGCGTCAGCAGAACGACCGTCGGCGACGGCCCGGCGCTGACCGGCGCGGTCTCCAGCAGCTTCTGGCGCAGGCGCGCGCCATAGTGCGAAACCGCCCGCACGCGCAGCCCGTCCATCAGGTCCGGGAAGGACCGGCGCATCAGATGCCGGTTCTCCACCACATAGGACACGCCGCTCGGCGTGCGGCAATTGTCCTCCAGAACCCGGAACACGCCGTCATGGTCGCGGATCAGGTCGGTGCCGCAGATATGGGTATAGACGCCGCCCGGCGGCTCCACGCCCTCCATCTGCTTCAGGAAATTCTTGTTCTTCAGGACCAGATCGGACGGCACCACGCCGTCCTTGATGATCTTTTTCGGCCCGTAGACGTCGCGCAGGAAGAAATTGATCGCCTCGATCCGCTGGACGATCCCGGCTTCCAGCGCCTCCCACTCGTCGGCGCGGATCGGCCGCGGGATCAGGTCGAAGGGCAGAACCCGGTCGATCGACCCGTCGCCGGAATAGACGGTGAAAGTGATGCCGAGGTCGTACAGCGCCTGTTCGGCGGCCTGGTTGCGCCGGCGCAGCGACCGCTCGGCGTACTTGGCCAGCCGGCTGATCAGCTCCGGATTGGCGACCGTTCCAGCGTCGGCGCCGAAATACTCGCAATAGTGGGAATCGACGGAATAGTTTTTGAACAAACCGCTATGGGGCGCGGCGGCAAGGCCCGCTTCTTCGCCCGAATTGCTTGTTTTCGCTCCCGCCATTCGAATCCATGACAGCCGTTCGTGGGCTTTTTCGCAAGTGCAAAAACGGACTTGCGCGCCAGCGCAGTCGTTTCATTCTAGAGATCACGCCCTTGAATAATCGGCTCCCAGCCGCCGGAGTTCCAATGAAATCGAGATTTCTCGCCCGCTCCTGCCTCGCCTCTTCCTGCGCCGCCGCCCTGTTCGCCCTTTCGGGCGCCGGGCTTGCGCCCTCCGCCAGCGCCGCACCCGCGACGCCGGAATCCGCCGCCCCGACCGCCGAGGACGCCCGCGAATTCCTGGCCCGCGCCGAGGCGACGCTGGAGGAACAGAGCCGCTTCGCCAGCCGCGTCTACTGGATCCAGGCCAATTTCATCACCGACGACACGAACTGGCTGGCGGCGGAGGTCGGCGCCGACCTGACCCGCACCGCCGTGGAGTTCGCGCAGGAGGCGCGGCGCTTCGACGATCTCGACCTGCCGCTGGACCTGCGGCGCAAGCTCACGGCGCTGAAGACCGGCATCACCCTGCCCGCGCCCGGCCGCGACGGCGCGGCGGAGGAACTGGCCACCATCTCCACCTCGCTCGACGCCATGTACGGCGAGGGCAAGATCGAGATGGACGGCGAGATCATCTCCGGCAACGACGTCGAGGGCCTGATGGGGACGGTGCGCGACCCCGAGGTCCTGGAGGAGATGTGGACCAAGTGGCGCGAAGTCTCGATCCCGATGAAGGACGACTACGCCCGCCTCGTCGAACTGGCCAACGAAGGCGCCAAAGAGCTCGGCTATTCCGACCTCGGCGAGATGTGGCTGTCCAATTACGACATGACCGCCGACGAAATGCGAGCGGAGGTCGAGCGCCTCTGGTCCCAGGTCGCCCCGCTCTATGACGGGCTGCACTGCTATGTCCGCGCCGGCCTGAACGAATATTACGGCGACGAGGTCCAGCCCGCGACCGGCCCGATCCGCGCCGACCTGCTGGGCAATCAATGGGCCCAGCAATGGGGCAATATCTACGATCTCGTCGCGTCCGAGGGCAGCGCCGACACCGGATACGACCTGACCGCGCTGCTGGAGGAACAGGGCTATACGCCGCTGACCATGACCGAGACGGCGGAGGGCTTCTTCACCTCGCTCGGCTTCGACCCGCTGCCCGAAACCTTCTGGGAGCGGTCGCTGTTCACACAGCCGCGCGACCGGGAGGTGATCTGCCACGCCTCCGCCTGGGACATCGACGACAAGAACGACGTGCGCATCAAGATGTGCATGAAGGTCAACGCCGACGACTTCCAGACCGTGCACCATGAGCTCGGCCACAATTTCTACCAGCGCGCCTATCAGGCGCAGGACCCGATCTTCCGCACCGGCGCCCATGACGGCTTCCACGAGGCGATCGGCGATTTCGTCGCCCTGTCGATCACGCCCGAATATCTGATCGATATCGGCCTGCTGGACGCCGCCGACGCGCCGCCGCCCGAAGCCGACACGGGCCTGCTGCTCTACCAGGCGCTCGACAAGATCGCCTTCCTGCCGTTCGGCCTTCTGGTCGACAAATGGCGGTGGGAGGTGTTCTCGGGCGAGCTGACGCCGGAGACCTATAATGACGGCTGGTGGGCGCTGCGCACCCAGTATCAGGGAATCGAGCCGCCGGCCCCGCGTCCGGCGGACGCCTTCGATCCGGGCGCGAAATACCACATTCCCGGCAACACGCCCTATCTGCGGTATTTCCTGTCCTTCGTGATGCAGTTCCAGTTCCACAAAGCGGCCTGCGAGATGGCCGGCTGGGACGGTCCGCTGCACCGCTGCTCGGTCTACGGATCGCCGGAAGTCGGCGCCAAGTTTCGGGACATGCTGGAGGCCGGCGCATCGGAGCCCTGGCCCGACACGCTGGAGAAGTTCACCGGTACGCGCGAAATGGATGGCTCGGCCATCATCGAATATTTCGCGCCGCTGATGACCTGGCTGGAGGAACAGAACGAAGGCCGCCAATGCGGATGGTAGGTTTGCGCCTCTCGCGGGCCGGCCGGGCGGATGCCATATAGGGATTCATGTTCCTCGGCGTCTTTGACCTCTTCAAGATCGGGATCGGTCCCTCCAGCTCGCACACGGTCGGTCCGATGGAGGCGGCGCGGCGCTTTGTCGAGCGCCTGAAGCGCGACGGCCTTCTGGACCGGACCGCGGGGCTGCGCTGCGACCTGTTCGGCTCGCTCGCCTATACCGGCGTCGGCCACGGCACGGTGTCCGCCGTGCTGCTGGGGCTGGAGGGCGAGCATCCCGAAACCGTGGACCCCACGCATCTCGGCGTCCGGGCGCAGGAGATTGCGGAGACACGCAGCCTGCGCCTGGCCGGCGCCCGCGGCATCGTCTTCGATCCGGAGACCGACGTCGTCGCCCGCAAGGGCGAGCGGCTGGACTTCCACTCCAACGGCCTGCGCTTTACCGCGCTTGACGAACAGGGCGAGGAAATCGCCGTAAGGGCTTATTTTTCCATCGGCGGCGGCTTTGTCGTGTCGGAGGACGAGGCCGGCGAACCGTCCACGCCCCAGCCGGCCCCGAACGCCGTCCCCTACCCGTTCGACAGCGCCGAGGAGCTGCTGGAGACCGGCGCGCGCGAGGGGCTCAGCATCGCCCAGATGATGCGCGCCAACGAACGCGCGCTGCGCAGCGAACAGGAGATCGAGGACGGCCTCGCCCGCATCTGGGACGCCATGGAGCAATGCGTGGCGCGCGGCGTGCGCAGCGAGGGCGTGCTGCCGGGCGGCCTGCGCGTCCGCCGCCGCGCCCCGGCCTTGCGCCGCAAGCTGGAAAACACCCCGGCCGGAAACTCGGACCCCGTCGCCGCGCTCGATTGGGTCAATCTATGGGCCATGGCGGTGAACGAGGAAAACGCCGCCGGCGGCCGCGTCGTCACCGCCCCGACCAACGGCGCGGCGGGAATCATCCCGGCCGTGATGAAATTCTACGACCGCTTCTATCGCCAGCCCGGCTGCGACGACGGCTTCCAGACCTTCCTGCTGACCGCCGCGGCCATCGGCTCGCTCTACAAGAAGAACGCCTCCATTTCCGGCGCCGAGGCCGGCTGCCAGGGCGAGGTCGGCTCGGCCTGCTCCATGGCGGCCGCGGGCCTCGCCGCGGCTTTGGGCGCCACCAACGCCCAGATCGAAAACGCCGCCGAGATCGCCATGGAGCACAATCTCGGCCTCACCTGCGATCCGGTGGGCGGGCTGGTGCAGATCCCCTGCATCGAACGCAACGCCATGGGCGCGGTGAAGGCGATCGACGCGGTGCGCCTCGCCATGCATGGCGACGGCAGCCACATGGTCTCCCTGGACCAGGTCATCCGCACGATGAAGGAGACCGGTCAGGACATGAGCGAGAAGTACAAGGAAACCTCCACGGGCGGTCTGGCGGTCAATGTCCCCGCTTGTTGACTGGAGTCTAGTTTCTGCAGATTCCGCGCCCCGAATCTGCTCAACTCAACCTGCAGTCGTGGGATTTGGGAACGGGAATGGATGAATCGCAACGGCCCGTGAGGCCGCCGGTTGATGCTGCGCCGGACTTCGGGACTGAAAACGGCGCCTTCGCCGACGACGAGCAGACCTTCCGCCTGCTGGTCAAAGGCGTCGTCGACTACGCCATCTACATGCTCCACCCCGACGGCCGGGTCGCCAACTGGAACGCCGGAGCAGAGCGCGCCAAGGGCTATGCGGCCGAAGAGATCGTCGGCCAGTATTATGGCTGTTTCTATCCGGCGGAGGCGCGCGAGGCCGGCATGCCCCAGCGCAATCTGGAAGCCGCGCGCAGGAACGGCACCTTCTCCGAAGAGGGCTGGCGCCTGCGCAAGGACGGCAGCCAGTTCTGGGCCAGCGTCGTGATCGACGCGCTCTATGACGACGGCGGACGGGTCATCGGCTTCGCCAAGATCACCCGCGACATCACCCAGCAAAAGACCGACCGGGACCGGCTGAACGCCCTGCTGGACGCCCAGGCCCGCTCGGCGAAGGATCTGGAACGGGCGGTGGCGCGCGCCACCGACGCCAGCCGCGCCAAGAGCGCCTTCCTCACCACGATGAGCCACGAAATCCGCACGCCGCTGAACGGCGTGCTGGGCATGGCGGAGGTGATGGCGCGCGACGATCTGAGCGAGCCCCAGCGCGAGCGGCTGGAGATCATCCGCAAGTCCGGCGCGGCGCTCCTCACCATCCTGAACGACATTCTGGACCTGTCCCGCATCGAGGCCGGCCGGATGGAGCTGTCGTCCGAGCCGTTCGACCTGGCCCTGCTCATCGGTTCGGCCGTCTCGGCCTTCTCCGCGCTGGCGCGGGAAAAGGTGCTGGAGCTGACCGCGGAGATCGAGCCGGAGGCGGAGGCCTGGTATTTCGGCGATGCGGTGCGCATCCGCCAGGTCGTGACCAATCTGGTCTCCAACGCCATCAAATTCACCGAAACCGGCTCGGTCTCCATCACCGCCCGCCGCGGCGAAGGCGGCGTGGGGCTGGAGATCGAGGTCGCGGACACCGGCATCGGCCTGACGGCAGAGGAATGCGGCGCGGTCTTCGAGACCTTCGTCCAGGTCGATTCCTCCCTCGCCCGCCGGTTTGGCGGCTCAGGCCTCGGCCTGTCCATTTCGCGGGAGCTCGCCCGGGCCATGGGCGGCGACATTCACGTCGCGGCGGAAGTCGGCAAGGGATCGGCCTTCACCGTCATCCTGCCGCTGGAGCGCGCGGCGGCCGAAGCCCCGGCGGCGGCGCCCGAAGCGGCCGATCCGGCTACCCGGCTCTATAAGGGCGCGCGCATTCTCCTGGCGGAGGACAATGTCATCAACCGCATGGTCGTGGAGGCGGTGCTGGCGCCCACCGGCGCGGACCTTGTCTCGGTCACGACCGGCCTGTCGGCGGTGAAGGCCTGGCGCGAGCGCGAATTCGACATCGTGCTGATGGACGTCCAGATGCCCGAAATGGACGGCATCGCGGCCAGCCGCGAAATCCGCCGCTCCAACCCCGGCGTGAACGCGCCCGATATCCCGATCATCGCGCTGACCGCCAACGCGATGGAGCATCAGGTGCGCGAATACCTCGACGCCGGAATGGACGCCTGCGTCACCAAGCCGATCTCGGTGGAGGCCCTGTTCGGAGCGATCGACGCCGCGCTGGCGAGCCGCGCCTGACCCCGCCTTGGGCCGCGTCTTAGGCCGCGTGCCGGATCAGGGTGTCGGCCACCGAATAGTCCGCCTCGGTCGAGGCCGCGACCTCGTCCAGCTCGACGCCCGGCGCCAGCTCCGCCAGCTCCAGCCGGTCCGCGCCCTCGATCACGTCGAACACGCCCAGATTGGTGATGATCCGGTCGACGCACGCCGCGCCGGTCAGCGGCAGCGCGCAGCGGTGCAGAAGCTTCGGCTCGCCGCCCTTGGACGTGTGGTCCATCACGACGATCACGCGCTGCACCCCGGCGACGAGGTCCATCGCGCCGCCCATCCCCTTCACCATCTTGCCCGGGATCATCCAGTTGGCGATGTCGCCGTTCTGGCCGACTTCCATCGCGCCCAGGATGGACAGGTTGATGTGCCCGCCGCGGATCATCGCGAACGACTCGGCGGAGCTGAAATAGCTCGTCTTCGGCAGGCTGGTGATGGTCTGCTTGCCGGCGTTGATCAGGTCCGGGTCGACCTCGTCGTCATACGGGAACGGGCCCATGCCCAGCATCCCGTTCTCCGACTGCAGCGTCACCTCCATCCCGTCCGGGATATAGTTCGCCACCAGCGTCGGGATGCCGATGCCGAGATTCACATAGAAGCCGTCTTCCAGCTCCTGCGCCGCACGCGCGGCCATATGGTTCCGGTCCCAGCCCATCACGCCGTCTCCCGCTGCCGCACGGTCCGCTGTTCGATCCGCTTTTCCTGAACGCCCGCCACGATCCGCTGCACGAAGATGCCGGGCGTCTGGATACAGTCGGGGTCCAGCGCGCCGACCTCCACGATCTCCTCCACCTCCGCGACGGTCGTCTTGCCGGCGGTGGCCATCATCGGATTGAAGTTCCGCGCCGTGCGCCGGTAGACCAGATTGCCTTCCGCGTCGCTCTTCCATGCCTTCACGATGGACAGGTCCGCCTTCAGCCCGGTCTCCAGGATATAGGTCTCGCCGTCGAAATCCTTGTGCTCCTTGCCCTCGGCGATGACGGTGCCGACGCCGGTCTTGGTGTAGAAGCCCGGGATGCCCGCCCCGCCCGCGCGGATGCGCTCGGCCAGCGTGCCCTGCGGATTGAATTCCAGGTCCAGTTCGCCGGACAGGTACTGGCGCTCGAACGTCTTGTTCTCGCCGACATAGGAGCTGACCATTTTCTTGATCTGGCGGGTCTGCAGCAGCAGGCCCAGGCCGAAATCGTCCACCCCGGCATTGTTGGAGATGACCGTCAAATCCTTCACCCCGCTGTCGCGCAGGGCGGCGATCAAATTCTCAGGAATGCCGCACAGGCCGAACCCGCCGGCCATGATCGTCATGCCGTCGAACAGCAGACCGTCCAGCGCGGCGGCGGCGTCCTTTTGAACTTTCTTCATTCCGGGGGCGTCCGTCTCTCGATGCTGCGATGCAGCATCACTAGAGCAAAATCGCCCTGCCTTGAAACGCAGAATGTTGAAACGCGGAATCCGGCATTCAGGCCCGGTTTCCCGCCCGGCGCAGAAATCCCAGCCGCTCCCGCAGGCCCTTGCGCGTGGGCTTCGGGTTTTCGTCCTCACGGGCCTGCAGGCGGGCCAGCCGCTCTTCAAGCTCGATCTCCGCTTCGGTCGCCAAGGCCGCGCCGAAAAAGACGGAATAGGCCGCGACATAGATCCACATCAGGAACACGACGACCGCCCCGATGGACCCGTAGGTAGCCCGGAAATCCGCCAGGCTGGAGACATAATAGGCGAACAGCCCGGCCGCCGAGATCCACAGCAGCGTCGCCGCCCCCGCCCCGACCAGCGACGGCCGCCAGCGCACCCGCCCGGCCGCCATCGCGAAGCGATAGAGCAGCGCCACCGACAGGAACATCGCCGCCCCGGCCCACAGCCAGACATTGCCCAGAACCGGGTGCAGCTGGTTCACCCCGATCAGGCTGCGCAGGATGACGGGCAGCGAGACGATCAGCACGCTGGCCACGAACGCGGCGAAGATCGCCACCAGGGTCAGGCCGGCCGCCAGCAGGTTGAAGGACAGGATGCCGCGAATGTCTTCCGACGTGCTGATCCGGTTCAGCCCGGCCAGCAGCGCCTTCACCCCCCGCACCGCGCCATAGAAGGCGATCAGGAACGCGAACAGGCCGTGCACCGACAGGATGGATCGCGGCGTCTGGGTCAGGTTGCGCATCTGGTCGACGACCGTCGCGCGCGCCTGAGGCGGCATCAATTCGGTCAGCTTGAACACGACCGCCGCCACGTCTTCGGGCTGGGCGATGGCGCCATAGATGCTGACCGCGATGACCACGCCCGGAAAGATCGCCAGCAGCCCGAAAAAGGACACGCCGCCCGCGAACAGCATGACGTCGCGGCCATTGAACCGGCGCCAGGTGCGCCGGCCGACGCGCCAGACCGTCGCGGCCCAATCGATCCAGAAAGCGAGCTGAGATTCTGCGCGCATGGCGGCGAATGTATGCGAGCGCACAGGCGATTGCGAAAGCGAAAACCTGCGCACAAACCAAAACGCCGGCCCCTGGGACGGGGCCGGCGCCAGGTTTTATCGCGGCGCGGGTAGGCGCAGCGGAGCCGGGCGAACAGCGAGGGACAGTTAATGTCCGCCAGACACAGCGTCGTTCTAAAGGGGGCGGGCTGAACCCTAGCTGAACGGCTTTCAGACGGCTGCAAGTCCCTGTAAGTTCAAGCCGCCAAGGGGGATTCATGCAGCGTCCGCGCATCCTGGTCGTCAGCCGAAACGCCGCCGCTTTGTCGGCCGTTTGCGAGTGCCTGGACCAGGCCGGCCTGCGCACCATCACCGCGGGCAGCGCCGCGGCCGCCGAAGTCGCCGCGACGGATCTGCGGACCGAGGCCATCCTGCTGGACCTGGGCGACGGTCGCGCGGACGAGGCCCGCCGCCTGGCCGGCGCCCTGCGCCGCCTGGGCGACGCCCGCCCGATCGTCGCCGCCCTCGCCCCGGCCGAAGACACCGCGATCCCGGACGGCGTATTCGATCTGGTCATCCGCCGTCCCTGCCACCCGCATCAGGTCTGCGCCCGGATGCAGGAGGCGCTGCGCCTCGGCGTCCAAGCGGCGGAGGCGCGCCTGCGCCGCCGCACCCTGACCGATCTGGGCGTGAAGCTGCCCCCCGAACCGGAGCCTGACAGACAGAAGCTGGCCGTGCTGTTCGTCGGCTCCGCCGATCCGTCCTTCATGCATCTGCGCAGCGCGCTGTCCGCCGCCGATGTGGACGTGATGGCCGCCTTCACCTCCTTCACGGCGTTCGACTATCTGCACGACCGCATCTTCCACGCCGTCGTGCTGGGCGCGTTGCAGGGTGTGGAGCCGGCCTTCACCATCTGCTCCGCCATGCGGCGCAACACCCGGCTGTTCCACGTTCCGGCCCTGCTGCTGGTGGACAATTCGCGCTTCGACGCGGTGGACGAGGCCTTCGCCCGCGGCGCCAGCGACATCATCTCGTCCAGCGCCCCGGCCGCGGAGACCCGCGACCGGATTCTGAGCCTGGCGGCGGAGCGCCAGCGCGGCATCGCCCTGCGCAACGCCTTCGATCAGGTGCGCGACCCCGCCGTGCTCGACCGGCCCACCGGCCTGTTCAACCGCGACGTCTTCGCCGCGCATCTGCGCCGCATGGCTGAGTGGTCTGACCACAGCGGTAAGCCCCTGTCGCTCGCGGTCATCCGGGTCCAGCCCTCGGTCTTCTCCGAAAAGCCGCCGGCGCCGGCCGCGCTGGATTCCGCGCGTAAACAGTTTGGCCTGATGCTGCGCCATCTGACGCGCAGCGAGGATTTCGCCGCGCGGCTGGATTCCGGCGTCTATGTCGTGGCCATGCCCGCCACTTCGGTCGAGGAGGCCCGCGCGGCCGCCGAGCGTATCCGCTCCGCCGCCGAATGCGCGGCCTATGACGGCGGCGGCGATGGCGGCGTGCGCATCGCGCTGCAACTGTCCTGCGTGGAGCTGGGCGGCGGCGAATCCGGCGCCCGGCTGCTGAAGCGCGGGGTGGACGGGCTCAGCCGCGCGCGCACCGCGCCGCGCGCCGAAAGCGCCGCCTCCTGAGCCTAGCCGGCGGTCTTCGCCGCCGGATTCCTGTGACCGCCCGGCCCGCCATGCGCGGTCATTTCCCCGAACCGCAGCGTCCACAGGACGGATCCCAGACCCGCCGCGATATTGGCCAGCGCGATCGCCGCGATCGCGCCCGCAGGCCCCGCGATCGTTCCGCCGATCCAGGCCCCCGGCGCGTACAGGACCAGCGAACGGGTCAGCGTCATGCCCAGCCCGTTCAGCGGCCGGCCCAGCGCGTTGAACCCGGCGGACGCCGCGATCACCACGCCGTATCCGGCCGCCGTCACCGGGACCATCCAGAGATAGAGCCGCGCTACGCGCAGCGTCTCTTCGTGGTCGGAGAACAGCCCGGTCAGCGGCACGGATGAGGCGGCCAGCACCGCCGCCATGAACAGGCCATAGCCGAGCGCGAAGGCGAAGCTGACGGCGAAGGCGCGCTTCACCCGCTCGTCCTCCCCGGCCCCGCCGTTCTGCCCCGTCACCGGACCGATGGAGCCCGACAGCGCCAGCAGCGGGACCAGCGCGAAGGTCTCGATCCGCGTCGCCACGCCGAACCCCGCCACCGCCTCCGCCCCGAACCGGGCCAGGCTGGCGGTGGCCAGCGTGATCCCGGCCGGGTTGATGGAGTTGGAGATCGCCGCCGGCGCGCCGACCCGCGCGATCTCCGCCCAGGAGGATTTCAGCTCCTCCCATTTCGGCCGCTTCAGCGTGATTGCGTGCTGCCGCCGTGCGAGCAGCCACAGGAACACGCAGAAGGCCGCGATATTGCCGATCACCGTGACGAAGGCCGCGCCCTGAACCTCCATCCGGGGAAACGGGCCGATCCCGAAAATGAACAGCGGATCCAGCACGAAATTGAGCAGGGAAACCGCCACCATCACCGCCGCCGGCGCCCGCGCCTCGCCCAGCGCGCGCAGGATGCCGTTGATGACGATGGCGCCGCCGATAAAGACCAGGCCCGCGTACCAGGTGCGCATATAGGCCAGGATGTGCGGCAGCAGCCGCTCCTGCGCGCCCAGCAGGCGGAACAGCGGCTCCGCCGTGAACCAGCCTGCCACCGACAGCGCGATCAGCGCCAGCGACGACAGGATCAGCGCGTCCTCGGCCAGCCGCCGGATGCGCCTTTCGTCCCGCCGCCCCGCTGCGCGCGCAACGACCGACGCCGATCCAGCCGACAGGCCGATGGCCAGCGACATCAGCGTCGTGGTGACCGGAAAGCAGAAGGAGATCGCGGCCAGCTCGTCCTCGCCCAGCCGCCCGACGAAATAGGTGTCGACGACCGAGACCGACATGATCGCGGCCACGGCCAGCACGGTCGGCAGGCCCAGATAGACCAGATGGCGATAGACAGGACCCGTCGTGAGGTCCCGCGTCCGCGGTCCGGCCATGTTCCCTCGCCTTTAGGCTTGTTGTTCCGCTTCGCCCAGATCATAGGCCGCAAACGCGGCCAGCGAGACGATCTCGGACACCGGCGCTCCCAGGCGGCAAATCTGCACCGGCTTCTCGAACCCGACCAGAACCGGGCCGATCACGTTCGCGCCACCGGCGGTCTTCAACAGGCGCGTGGCGATGGACGCCGAATGCACCGCCGGCATCACCAGCACGTTGGCCTCGTCCGTCAGGCGGGAGAACGGGTAGATGTCATGATGGGCGGGATCCAGCGCGATGTCCGGCGCCATCTCGCCCTCGTATTCGAAATCCACGCCGCGCGCGTCCAGGATGCGCACGGCCTCCTGCATCTTCTCGGCCCGCTCGCCCATCGGGTTGCCGAAATTGGAGAACGACATCAGCGCCGCCCGCGGCGTGAGGCCCAGGCGCCGCGCCGCGCGCGCCGCGCCCTCTGTGATATCGGCCAGTTCCGAGGCGGAGGGGAATTCGGTGACCGACACGTCCCCGACCACCAGCGTCCGTCCCTTCGATACGCAGATGGTCAGGCCGATGATCCGCCGGTCGGCCGCCGGGTCCAGCACCAGCTGGACGTCGCGCATCGCCACGTCCGCGTGGCGCGTATAGCCGGTGACCATGCCGTCGGCGACGCCGCACGCGACCATGCAGGCGGAGAAAACGTTCCGGTCGGTATTCACCAGACGCTGCACGTCGCGGCGCAGATAGCCCTCGCGCTGCAGTCGCCCGTACAGGAAGTCCACGAATTGCGGATTGCGGTCCGACAGGCGTGCGTTCCACACCTCCAGCGTGTCGTCGGGCAGGCCCAGCGCCCGCATGTTCTGCTTGGCGATGTCCTCGCGCGCCACCAGCACCGCCTTGCCCATGCGCGAATTCTGGAACTGGAACGCCGCGCGGATGACGGACGGCTCCTCGCCCTCCGCGAACACAATCGTCCGGTTGTGCGCCCGGGCGCCGGCGGTCACGCGCTGCTGCACCGCCGCGGTGGGGTCCAGCCGCCGCGCCAGCGTGCGCGTATAGGCGTCCGGATCGCTCAGCGGCTTGCGCGCCACGCCAGTCTCCTGCGCCGCGCGCGCCACATAGGGCGGCACCCAGGTGATCAGGCGCGGGTCGAACGGCGTCGGGATCAGATATTTCGGCCCGTATTGCAGGCGCTCGCCGCGATAGGCGGCGGCGACCTCGTCCGGCGTGTCCTGCCGGGCCAGCTCGGCCAGCGCGTGCGCGGCGGCCAGCTTCATGTCCTCGTTGATCGTGCGCGCCCGCACGTCCAGCGCGCCGCGGAAGATATAGGGGAAGCCCAGGACGTTATTGACCTGGTTCGGATAGTCGGACCGCCCCGTCGCCATGATCGCATCGGGCCGCACGGCGGCGACCTCCTCCGGCGTGATCTCGGGAACCGGGTTGGCCATGGCGAAGATGATCGGGTTCTTCGCCATCGACTTGACCATGTCCTGCGTGACCACCCCGCCCGCCGACAGGCCGATCAGGCAGTCCGCGCCGGCCACCGCCTCGGACAGGTTCCGCATCCGCGTATCGATGGCGTGTTCGGCCAGCCGGGGGTGCAGATCGTTGCGCCCGCGATGCACCACGCCGTCCTTGTCCACCAGGACCGTATTGGACGGCCGCACGCCCAGCCGCTGGATCAGCGCCAGCACGGACAGGCCCGCCGCCCCGCCGCCGACCAGGCAGACCTTCAGATTCTCCATCCGCTTGCCGGTCACGTCGCAGGCATTGATCAGCGCGGCGGAGGCGATGATGGCCGTGCCGTGCTGGTCGTCGTGGAAGACCGGAATATCCAGTTCGGCGCGCAGCCGCGCCTCGATCTCGAAACAGTCCGGCGCGGCGACGTCTTCCAGATTGATGCCGCCGAACGTGTCCCCGAACCCGGCGACGCACTCCACGAACTGGTCCGGGTTTTTGTAGGTCACCTCCACGTCCACCGAGTCGATGTCGGCGAAGCGTTTGAACAGGACCGACTTGCCTTCCATCACCGGTTTGGCGGCCGCCGGGCCCAGATCGCCCAGGCCCAGAATGGCGGTGCCATTGGTGACCACCGCCACCATGTTGCCTTTGGAGGTATAGTCGTAGACGGCGGACGGATCGTCCGCGATCGCCCGCACCGGGACCGCCACGCCCGGCGAATAGGCCAGCGCCAGGTCGCGCTGGGTCGCCATCGGCTTGGTCGGGGCAATGGCCAGTTTCCCCGGCGTCGGCTCGCGGTGGAAATCCAGCGCCTCCTGATCGGTCAGGCGCTCGGTGCGGCGGCGGTCCATCTCAGGCATTGTCGAGGGCGGTCCGGAATCGGCCATCGCTTCTTTTAGGCGCCGCGCGGGCGCTCGCCAATCGGCCCGGGCCGTCGGGACGGCAGTTGGCGCCGGAATGCGGCTCCCCTACACCAGACTGCAAAACAGTCTAACGTTTTGGGGAGGCGCATATGACCGGGAACCGGAAAGCCCCCGGCCTAGCTCTGCTGGGCGGGGCCCTCGCCCTTGCCGCCTGTTCCGGCGCCGATCAGCCGGCGCTACAGGCCCGCGCCGCCCCGCTGCTGGAGGACGGCGGGCTCAGCTTCAAGGACCTGAACCGCAACGGCGCGCTGGACCCCTATGAGGACTGGCGCCTCGGCGACGAAGAGCGCGCCGCCGATCTCGTCTCCCGCATGACGCTCGCCGAAAAGGCCGGCGCGATGATGCACGGCACGCTGCCGGGCGAGGACGACGCTTACGATCTGGAGGCTGTCCGGCCGCTGATCGCGGAGCGCGGGGTCAACAACTTCATCACCCGCATGGCGACAGACCCCCTCGCCTTCGCGGAGCAGAACAACGCCATCCAGGAAATCGCGGAGGGCGCGCGGCTCGGCATTCCGCTGACCATAAGCACAGATCCGCGCAACCATTTCGCCGAAGCGTTCGGCGCCAGCGTCCAGGCCAGCGGATTTTCGCAATGGCCGGAAGTGCTCGGCTTCGCCGCGATCGACGATGCGGATGCGGTGCGCGAATTCGGCGACATCGCCCGGCGCGAATACCGCGCCGTCGGCATCCATATGGCGCTGTCGCCCCAGGCCGACATCGCGACCGAGCCGCGCTGGCCCCGCATCGACGGCACGTTCGGCGAGGATCCGGAGCGCGCCGCGCGCATGGTCGGCGCCTATGTGGAGGGCTTCCAGGGCGGCGATGGCGGGGTGGCCGAAGACGGCGTGATCACGGTGGTAAAGCACTGGGTCGGCTACGGCGCCGCGGCGAACGAGGGCTATGACTCCCACAATTATTACGGCCGCTACGCCGCGCTGAGTTCGGAGACGCTGCCCCTCCACGTCCGCCCGTTCGAGGCGGCGTTCGACGCCGGCGCGGCGGGCGTCATGCCGACCTATTCCATCCTTCAGGGCGTCACGCTCGGCGGGCAGCCGCTGGAGCAGGTCGGCGCCGGCTTCAACAGCCAGCTCCTGACGGACATGCTGCGCGGCACGCACGGCTTCGACGGGCTGATCCTGTCCGACTGGGCGATCACCAATGACTGCGAGGCGGCCTGCATGGACGGATCGCCGGAGGGCGAGCCCTTCGCCGTCGCCATGCCCTGGGGCGTCGAAGACCTGACCCAGACCGAACGCTTCGCCCGCGGCGCGGCCGCCGGGATCGACCAGTTCGGCGGCACGGTGGAAAGCCAGCATCTGATCGAAGCCGTCGAGACCAGCCTGATCGACGAGGCCCGGCTGGACGCCTCGGTCGCGCGCATCATGGCGCTGAAATTCCGTCAGGGCCTGTTCGAAAACCCCTATGTCGATCCGGAGCGTGCCGCGGCTGTCGTCGGCGATCCGGAATTCCAGCAGGCAGGGCTCGCGGCCCAGCGCCGCTCCATCGTGCTGATCGACAATGCGATGGACGTGCTGCCGCTGGCGGACGGCGCGGCGGTCTATCTGGAGGGCGTGGACCCCCAGGCCGCCTCGGGGACGGGCCTCGCCGTAGCGCTGACGCCGGCGGACGCGGATTTCGCCATCGTGCGCCTCGCCACGCCTTGGGAGACGACTCACCCGCGCTACCTCTTCGGCTCCTTCCAGCATGAGGGGAGCCTCGCCTTCCGGCCGGGACAGGAGGATTTCGACCGCGTCGCGGAACTGGCGCAGACGATGCCCGTCATCGTCGCGGTGCATCTGGACCGGCCGGCGGTGATGACCGCCCTGCTCGATCACACGTCCGCCGTGCTCGGCGTGTTCGGCGCCAGCGACGCCGCGCTGCTGGACGTCCTCACCGGCGCCGCGGCGCCGGAGGGCAGCCTGCCCTTCGAACTTCCCTCGTCGATGGAAGCCGTGGAGGCCCAGTCGCCGGACCGGCCTCACGATTCCGCCGACCCGCTCTTTCCCTACGGCCACGGCGAGACGTACTGAAGCAGCACCTCCGGGAACCGGCGGCGGGCATCGGCTTTCCCTTGGAATGGCGAAACGAAAATCCCCGGGCGATGACGCTGCGGCCGCGATGCGCGACACGGCCGACATCGCCTCGGTGCTGATGTTTCGCATGCCGATGCTGTGGATGTCGGCGATGCACCCGACCGCCGCCCGCCAGCGGGAGGCGCAGCGCATGGTCACGGAGAAATCCCTCGCCGCCGCGCAGGGCGCCGCGGCCGCCGGAATGGAAATGTGGCGCGCCGGCATGACCGCATGGCTCGGCGCGGGGCGCCCGGCCTCCGCCGAGCGCGTCAGCCGAGCCGCCTATGCGCCGGTGCGGAAAACCCTGCGCGCCAATGCGCGCCGGCTGAACGCCCGCAAGACCGTCTAGGCCGCGCCGGCCCGCAGCCCGGACAGAATTTCGGGCAGCGCGTCCGGAATATCCTCCGCAATCAGGCCCGGCCCGATCAGACGCCCGGCCCGCCCGTGCAGCCAGGCGCCCGCGCAGGCCGCCGCGAAGGCCGGCATATGCTGCGCCATCAACCCGCCAATAATCCCGGCCAACACGTCGCCCGTCCCGGCGCTGGCGAGGAACGGCGTCGTCTCCGTCGTCACCGCCGCCCGCCCGTCCGGCGCCGCGATCACGGTGTCCGGGCCTTTCAGCAGCACCGTGCATCCAGCGCGCGCCGCCGCCGCCCGCGCGCGGTCCAGCTTCGATCCTGAGTCGTCGTCCAGGTCCGGAAACAGGCGCAGGAATTCGCCTTCGTGCGGGGTCAGCACGCAGTCCGCGCGCAGCGCCGCGAACAGCGCCTCCGGCGCGTCGGCGAAGACGGTCAGCGCGTCGGCATCCAGCACCAGCGCCGGCCCCTCGCCCAGCAGGTCCAGCGCCAGCACCCGCGTCTCTGCATCCGCGCCCGCCGCCGGTCCTACGATGGCGGCATGCGCACCGAACGCGCGGATCGCCTCCGCCGTCGCCGCGCCCCGCGCCGCCGGTTTCAGCACCGCCCCGGTTTCGTGCGCCGCGGCGATGCGCAGCGCATCCTCGGTGCCGAACAGCGTGGTGAAGCCGGCGCCCACGCGGCGGCCGCCCGCGACCGACAGGCGCGCCGCGCCCGTGGCCAGCGCCGGGCCGCACACCACGGCCAGCCGCCCGCGCCGGTGCTTGTGCGTGCCCCGCTCCGGCCAGGGGAAATCCGCCGCCCACAGTTCCGGCGTGTTTTCCCACGCCCGCACGTCCAGTTCGGGCAGCACCGAATCCGGAATGCCGATATCGGCCAGTACGATGTCGCCGCATAGCGTCCGGCCCGGCTCCAGCACATGCGCCGGTTTTTTGCGGAAAAAGGTCACCGTCGCCCGGGCGGCGAAACACCCCGCCTGCCCCGGCGGCCGCCCCAGAGGCCGTCCCAGATCGCCGTGCAGGCCGCTCGGGACGTCCGCCGCGATCACCGGCGCGGAAATCGCGTGGGACTGTTCGGCCAGGCGCGCCGCCTCGCCCTCCAGCGGCCGCGTCAGCCCCGCGCCGAACAGCGCGTCGATCACCACGCCCGCCTGTGTCAGATCCGCCGCGGACAGGGGTTCGACCGGCGCATTCCACAGCGCCGCCGCCCGCGCCGCATCGCCCGACAGCGCTTCGACAGGACCCAGGGAAAAGACCCGAACCGGCCGTCCGGCGGCGCGCAAACCGGCCGCCGCGACATAGCCGTCGCCGCCATTATTGCCCGGTCCGCACAGCACGAACGCCGCGCCCGCCGGCGCGCATATCTGCGCCGCGTCAGCGACCGCCGCGCCGGCCGCTTTCATCAGCGAAAACGTTTCCACCCCAAAACGTTGAGCCAATGCATCGGCTTGGGCGCTCTGCCCTATCGAAAGAATCTGGTTCATTGTAAAAAAAGGGGTCGACGCCGTTTTTGTTGCAGTGCAGTATAATCGCCATTGAGGCTTGGGGCGCGGGGATGAAAAAAGTCGAAGCAATCATAAAGCCGTTCAAGCTGGATGAGGTCAAAGAGGCCCTTCAGGAGATCGGCGTTCAGGGGATGACTGTCACCGAAGCCAAAGGCTACGGGCGGCAGAAGGGACACACCGAACTGTATCGTGGCGCGGAATACGTCATCGATTTTCTGCCGAAGATCAAAATCGAGATCATCGTCCCGGCCGACATGGCCGAGCGGGTGGTGGACACGATCGTGCAAACGGCCCGGACCGAGAAGATCGGCGACGGCAAGATTTTCGTCACGACGGTCGAGGAAGCGGTCCGCATCCGGACGGGTGAGCGCGGCGTCGCCGCGCTGTGACGGCTTCCGCCGTCGGGCCTTTTGCCTCCGTGTTTCATAGCGCGCTGGATCGGCGGAAACGCCGGTGCTGCGCGCGGGTGCAGTTAATTCCATAGAGCTGGAGAACGCCGAATCATGAGCGAAAACGTTCTGAAAAAGATCAAGGACGAGGACATCAAATACGTCGACCTGCGCTTCACCGACCCGCGCGGGAAGATGCAGCACGTCACCTTCGACGTGGACCTCGTCGACGAAGAACTGATGGCCGAAGGCACCATGTTCGACGGCTCTTCGGTCGCCGGCTGGAAAGCCATCAACGAGTCCGACATGGTTCTGCTGCCGGACGCCTCCAGCGCCATCGTGGATCCGTTCTTCCAGCAGCCGACCCTGGCGCTGATGTGCGACATCCTGGAGCCGTCGGGCGAGGCCTATAACCGCGACCCGCGCACCACGGCCAAGAAGGCCGAGGCCTACATGGCCCAGCTCGGCGTCGGCGACACCGCCTATTTCGGCCCGGAAGCCGAATTCTTTGTGTTCGACGACGTGCGCTGGATGACCAGCCAGCACGAGACGGGCTACGCCATCGACTCGACCGAACTGCCGGCCAACACGGGCACCCGCTATGAAGGCGGCAATATGGGCCACCGCCCGGGTCCGAAGGGCGGCTACTTCCCGGTCCCGCCGATCGACTCCCTGCAGGACATGCGCGGCGAGATGCTGTCCATCATGGGCCAGCTCGGCCTGATGCCGGAAAAGCACCACCACGAGGTGGCGCCGGCCCAGCACGAACTGGGTCTGAAGTTCGGCACGCTGACGCAGATGGCCGACCGTCTGCAGCTCTATAAATATGTGGTGCAGAACGTCGCCCACGCCTTCGGCAAGACGGCGACCTTCATGCCGAAGCCGATGTGGAACGACAACGGCTCGGGCATGCACGTGCACCAGTCGATCTGGAAAGACGGCAAGCCGACCTTCGGCGGCGACCTGTACGCCAACCTGTCGGAAAACTGCCTCTTCTATATCGGCGGCATCATCAAGCACGCGAAGGCGATCAACGCCTTCACCAACCCGACCACCAACTCTTACAAGCGTCTGGTGCCGGGCTTCGAAGCGCCGGTGCTGCTCGCCTATTCGGCGCGCAACCGCTCCGCCTCGATCCGTATCCCGCACGGCACCTCGCCGAAGTCCAAGCGTCTGGAAACCCGCTTCCCGGACCCGATGGGCAACCCGTATCTGACCTTCTCCGCGCTTCTGATGGCCGGCCTGGACGGCATCGAGAACCGCATCCATCCGGGCGACCCGATGGACAAGGACCTGTACGACCTGCCCCCGGCCGAGCTGGAAGGCATCCCGACCGTCTGCGCCTCGCTGCGTGAGGCGCTGGGCTCGCTGGACGCCGACCGCGGCTTCCTGACCAAGGGCGGCGTCTTCGACGACGACCAGATCGACGCCTATATCGAACTCAAGATGGAGGAGACCCTCCGCTACGAGATGCACCCGCACCCCGTCGAGTTCGACATGTACTACAAGGCGTAAGCGCCCTTCGGGCCTTGCGTTTCCAACAGTCCGGGACGGGCTCCGCACCAGCTGCGGAGCCCGTTTCGATTCCGAGGTCCGCCGTGCTGTGATCGGCGCTCCATAAAGCCGCCCGCCGATAGCGGGGGCGGCGCGACTCAGACAAAGTTTCCCGATGGCCAAAGCGAAGCGTGAAGACGACCTGTTTGCGGGCAAGGGCGGCCCGGCCGCCGAGTCCGGCTACACCGCCGCCGATATCGAGGTGCTGGAGGGGCTGGAGCCCGTCCGCAAGCGCCCCGGCATGTATATCGGCGGCACCGACGAGCGCGCTTTGCACCACCTCTTCGCGGAGGTCCTGGACAACGCGATGGACGAGGCGGTCGCCGGTTTCGCCGACCGCATCGACGTGTCGCTGGAGGCAGACGGCTTCGTGTCGGTCAACGACAACGGGCGCGGCATCCCGGTCGACGCGCACCCGAAATTCAAGACCAAGTCGGCGCTGGAGGTGATCCTCACCACGCTGCATTCGGGCGGCAAATTCTCCGGCAAGGCCTACAAGACGTCGGGCGGCCTGCACGGCGTCGGGGTCAGCGTCGTCAACGCGCTCAGCGACGTGCTGGAGGTGGAGGTCGCGCGCGACCGTACGCTTTACCGCCAGGAATATTCGCGCGGCGCGCCGAAGGGGAAGCTGAAAGAGGTGGGCGCGACGCCCAACCGGCGCGGCACCAAAATCCGCTTCCGCCCGGATACGGAGATTTTCGGCGAGCGCGCCCGCTTCCGCCCGGCCCGCGTCTTCGCCATGGCGCGTTCGAAAGCCTATCTACACCGCGGCGTCACGATCCGCTGGAAATGCGCAGCCGAGCTTGCCAGCGAGGACGCGCCGGAGGAAGCCGTCCTGCACTTCCCCGGCGGCCTCGCCGATTTCCTGGCCGAACAGTTCGGAACGCGCAAAACCGTCACCGATCAGATGTTCAGCGGCCGCATCGAACGCGAGGGCGGCCACGGCGCCGCCGAATGGGCGGTCGCCTGGACCGCCGCGGGGTTCGGGGAGGCCGACGGCTTCTCCCGCTCCTACTGCAACACCGTGCCGACGCCGGACGGCGGCACGCATGAGGCCGGGCTGCGCGCGGCGCTGACCAAGGGTCTGCGCGCCTATGCCGAAAGCGCCGGCAAGGCCAAGCGCGCCGCCGCGATCTCGCCGGACGACGTGATGGCCGGCGCCGGGGCGATGATCTCCGTCTTCCTCGCCAACCCGGAATTCCAGGGCCAGACCAAGGACCGCCTCGCCAATCCGGAGGCCGCGCGCCTGGTGGAGCAGGCCGTCCGCGACCCGTTCGACCACTGGCTCGCCGCCGCGCCGAAGGAAGCCGAGCGCCTGCTGGAATTCGTGATCGAGCGCGCGGAGGAGCGCCTGCGCCGCCGCAAGGAAAAGGAAGTCAGCCGCAAATCGGCGATGAAGAAGCTGCGCCTGCCGGGCAAGCTCGCCGACTGTTCGGGGGCGGAGCAGGAGGGCTCGGAGCTGTTCCTGGTGGAAGGCGACTCCGCCGGCGGCTCCGCCAAACAGGCGCGCGACCGCCGCAGCCAGGCCGTGCTGCCGCTGCGCGGCAAGATCCTGAACGTGGCGAGCGCCAGCGCCGACAAGATCGGCAAGAACCAGGAAATCTCCGACCTGCTTCTGGCGCTGGGCGTGCAGACCGGATCCAAATTCGATCTGGAGACGCTGCGCTATGAGCGGGTCATCATCATGACCGACGCCGACGTGGACGGCGCCCATATCGCCTCGCTGCTCATCACCTTCTTCTACACCGCCATGCCGGCCCTGATCGACGCAGGCCGGCTGTATCTGGCCCTGCCCCCGCTCTACCGGCTCAGCCAGGGCGGTAAGACCGAATATGCGAAGGACGAGGCCGACCGCGACCGCCTGCTGAAGGAGGAATTCACCGGCCGCGGGAAAGTAGAAATCAGCCGGTTCAAGGGCCTCGGCGAAATGATGCCGGCCCAGCTGAAAGAAACGACCATGGACCCGGCCACGCGCACCCTCGCCCGCGTCACTTTGGCCGACGGCGCCCGCGCCGAGGCGGGAAAGCTGATCGAGACGCTAATGGGCCGCAAGCCGGAGCTGCGCTTCCAGTATATCCAGGACAACGCCGCCTTCGCGGAGCTGGACCTCTAGCGGGCGGTCCGCCCGCTCGCGTGAGAGGGCTGCAACAGCGCCTGCCCCTCCAGCGGCCGGCCGGCCGGCCACAGCTTGCGCAGCCCGGCGGCGTACCGCTCCACCATGTTCCGGTCGGACAGGAAATATCCGGGCAGGACGGCCGGATCGACGCCGGTGATATAGGGCACAAAATAGCCGCTGGCGCGGTCCTGTCCCGGATCGAACAGATAGGCGCGCGCATGCGGCGCCTCGGAATAGAGCCGCACATGGACATCCGCCAGGGAATCGCCCCTCTCCGCCGCCCAGGCCTGTTGCAGATCCAGAATGAACTGCACTCCGGACGCGCACATCACGCGCACGCTGTCCTCGGTCTTGGCCATGGAGCGCGCGACATCGGCCAGATGCGGGCCGGAGCAATCGAAGATCATGTACCGCAGCGACACGCCGCGGCGCAGCGCGCCCAGAAGGTCGTCGACCCGGTCCCCGGCGGAGATGTGAAACGCCACGCCGTAGAACCAGATTTCCTTGTCGGCATTGCGGATGCTGTCGCCCAGGCTCGGCAGGCCGTCGGCGTCCAGATAGTCGTTGGCGCTTGCGAACGGCCGGACGGACGCCTCCCCGGCGCCCGCCGTCGGCGCCGCCCCGGACCGGGTGAGCGCGGCGCCGGCGAGGAAGCACGCCGGCGCGGCCAGCAGCAGGGCCAGGGCAAACAGGGACGCCGGCGCGCGCCGGTCCACCGGGCGGCGGAAAATCAGCAGGGCGGCGGCGGCGAAGGTGACGACGAAGGACAGCGCGATGAGGTCCGCGGACAGGCCCGTCAGCTGGGCCACCGCCGCGACGGCGCTCGCCGGGGCGGCGATCGTGCCGATAATCCCGGCGCCGCGCAGCAGCCGGCGATCCACGGCTGGCGCCGCGGCGGAAGACGCGCGTTCGGACCGAACCCTCTCCTGGACGGCCATCGCCCCTGCCCCGTTTCCCGGGCGTTCTAGCATTCCCCGATTTCCGGGACGAACGGAATCGGCGCGGGCTTTTGGCCTCGCCTAGTCGGCCAGCCAGACGGTCCGGAATTCGTCGCCGGTCCAGTAGACCAGCGCGGAGGACGACTCCGCGGTCCCATAGATCAGCGCCTGCCCGCGCGTGCGGATCTGCTCCGATCTGCCCTCGCCCGGTCCCGCCGCCGTGGTGCGGAATTCGCCGGGCGGGACGACATTCATCGTGTTGGGCGCGCGTTCGGCCGGCCCCTCGGCGATCACTGCCGGGTCCCGGGGCGCCGCGCCGCGCGTGACGGTCACATGATACCCGCGATCATTGCTGACCATCTGGGCGGTGTCGGTCAGGCCGTCGCCGTCGAAATCGCCGGTCGCCTGCATCTGCGATGTGAAATTTTGGGCCGCCGCCGCGCCGGCGAGACCGCAAGCCGCGATGACTGCGGTGATCATTATCCGTACGCCCGTCATGCCCGTCCTCCTGCACTACCCTGCGATGCATTCTGACCACTGTGCGCGGCGAAAGTTGGGCGGCGGTTACCGGAAACAGCGGCGATCGTTGACTTTCTGCAAGGAATCCATCATCTGCCGCCTGTCCGTTGCGCGCCGAAAGGGCGTGCGCCCTTTCGCCTGACGCCCCCCGTCTCCCGGAGACGGATGCCGGCCGAGGCGCCAACACAGCGTCGCAGACTCCGCTCACGGATGCGGCAGGACTGCACGCAAGAGAGACTGAATGAGCTCAGACGAAACGTCTTCCGACGACACCGGTGCGCAAGTCACGTTTGCGGACCTTGGCCTTGGCCAGAAACTCCTGACCGCGCTCGAAACCGCGGGCTACACCAATCCCACCCCGATCCAGGCCAAGGCGATCCCGCCGGCGCTGCAGGGCCGCGACGTTCTGGGCATCGCCCAAACCGGCACCGGCAAGACGGCGGCCTTCGCCCTGCCGATGATCGAGCGCCTGTCCAAGGGCCGCGCCCGGGCCGGCATGCCGCGCTCGCTGATCCTGGCGCCGACGCGGGAACTGGCCGACCAGGTCGCCGAACAGGTCCGCAAATACGCCACCGATTTCCGCCTGAAGATGGTGCTGCTGATCGGCGGCGTCTCGATGGGCGAACAGGAAAAGGGCCTGAAGTCCGGCGCCGACATCATCATCGCCACGCCCGGCCGCCTGCTGGACCTGTTCGACCGCGGCAAGATCATGCTGGGCGGCATTTCGGTGATGGTCGTCGACGAAGCCGACCGCATGCTGGACATGGGCTTCATCGAGGACCTGGAGCGCATCTTCAAGCTGACGCCATTCACGCGCCAGACGCTGTTCTTCTCGGCCACCATGCCGAAGGAGATCCAGCACCTGACCGACCAGTTTCTGCAGGCCCCGGTGCGGGTCGAGGCGGCGCGGCCGAACACCACCGCCTCCACCATCACCCAGAATTTGGTGAAGGTGCGGGAGCGGGAGCCGAAGGCCAAGCGGCTGGCCCTGCGCACCGCCATCGACGCGCTGGAGGTCAAGAACGCCATCGTGTTCTGCAACCGCAAGCGCGATGTGGACGTGGTGGCGCGCAGCCTCCAGCGTCACGGCTATTCCGCCGCCCCGATCCACGGCGATCTGGCCCAGTCGGAGCGGATGGCGACCCTGAAGCGCTTCCGCGACGGCGAACTGCGCCTGCTGGTGGCCAGCGACGTCGCCGCGCGCGGCCTGGACATTCCGGACGTCAGCCACGTCTTCAATTACGATCCGCCCAACAGCCCGGACGACTATGTCCACCGCATCGGCCGCACCGGCCGCGCGGGCAAGAAAGGCGCGTCCATCACCATCGCCGGACCGGAAGACAGCAAGAAGCTGAAGGCGATCGAAGAGATGCTCGGCGCGCCGATCGCGCCGCTTGGCGCCACGCCGGCAAAGGACGAGCCGGCCAAGGACGTCAAAGCCGAAACGCCCGCCGAAGACGCCGAAACCGGCGAGGCCGAAGCCGAGGCGGAAGCCGCCCCGGCCGAAAGCGGCGGCGACACGGCCGGCGAGGAGAAATCCGCCGGTGAAAAGACCGGCCGCCGCCGGCGCCGCGGCGGACGCGGCCGCAACCGCAAGAAATCCGCCGAAACCGCGTCCGCGGAGTCCGAGGACAAAGAGGCTCAGAAGCCCGCCAAAGCCGAAGAGCCGGACGATTCCTACGAACCGGACGATCTGGACGAGGTGGAGGACGAGGATCTCGCCGCCATCGCCGAGGAGCCCCAGCTGCGCCGTGAGGGCAGCGCCCCCGCCGGCCGCCGGGGCGGCGGCGGACCCAAGGGGTTCGGCGACCATACGCCGGCCTTCGTGACCCGGTCGGTAAAGGAACGGCTCTCCGAAGCGGAGGCCTGATCCGGCGTCTGTCCCGGCCCCTCCGGAGGCCGCCGTTTACCCCCTGTTTCGCTTTTCCCGCTTAAGAGAATGGCCGGGACAGGGGGTGGATATGAGCGAACGTCTGAAACTGGAAGAAGGCGGCGAGCTCGCGCGCAAAGCGCTGGAGCATATGCAGGAGCGGTCCATTCCGCCCTCCGCCCGCAACTACGAAGTCTGGCTGACCTATCTCCTGGGCGAAATCCCGGCCCTGAACGCCGAAATCGACGCCTTCATCGCCGAACACGCCGAATTCACCGACCAGATCTGCACCAGCCTGTTCGAGTCCCATTTCACCAATAAGCGGCTCGAGGACGAGCTGCTGCGCACCGGCTCCTCCATGTCGCGCGAGCTGGAGGAAGTGCAGCGCCAGCTGGAAGAAGCCAGCCGCAACACCGCCGCCTATGGCGAGGCCCTGGAAGGCGCCAGCGGCAGCATGGACACCGCCGATGCGGGCCGGGTGAAATCCCTGGTCGGCGTGCTGATGGAGGCCACCTCCAAGATGCGCCGCCATAACGAGGCGCTGGAAACCAAGCTCACCGAAACCTCGCACGAAGTCAAAAACTTGCGTGTGAACCTTCAGCGGGTGCGCGAGCAGGCGATGACCGACGCCCTGACCGGCGTGGCCAACCGCAAGCGTCTGGACGAGATGCTGCAACAGGCCGTGGAGCAGGCCGAGGCGACCGGCACCCCGGTCTCCCTCGCCATCGCGGACATCGACCACTTCAAGAAATTCAACGACACCTGGGGCCATCAGACCGGCGACCAGATCATCCGTTTCGTCGCCCAGTCGCTGGGCCGCTCCGCCGGCGAGGAAGGCGAGGTCGGCCGCTATGGCGGCGAGGAATTCGTGGTCGTCATGTACGGCGCCGCGCTGGACCGCGCCGCGGAGATCGCGGAGGACGCCCGCAAGACGGTCGAAAAGAAGCGCCTGCTGCGCCGCTCCACGAACGAGGATCTGGGCAACGTCACGGTGTCCGTCGGCGTCGCCCAGCTGCGCGAGGGCGAGACGCCCAGCTCGCTGGTCGCCCGCGCCGACGCCCTGCTCTATCAGTCCAAGCATGACGGCCGGAACCGGGTCAGCCTGGAGCAAACCGGCGAAGAGCCGGACGCCAGGGCCGCCTGAGCCCTCGCTGTTCCGCAAAGAAAAAGGCGGCTCCGGGCGGAGCCGCCTTTTCCGTCTGAGACGCCTGCGAGACTAGCGTGCGCGCAGAGCGCCGCGCACGTTGGCGTTCGCGTCCACGCGGGCCGCGTTCTCGACCCAGACCCATCCGCGATCCTCGACATAGAGATAGGACCCGTTGTCGTAATCGCGGCGGTCCGAATAGCGCAGGCCGGAGCGCGCATCGGTGCGCGTATAGACGTCGGCCCGCGCGCCCGCATTGGGCTGCACATCGGCCCGCGCGCCGGCATTGGTCCGGACCTGCGCCCGGGCGCCCGGATTGGCGTCCACGCGGGCGCGCGTCGCGGCGTCGACGCCGCTGCGCGCCGCGCCGGTGGCGCCGCGGGCCGCAGCGCCCACATCCGCGCCGACATTGCCGGCGACGCCGGCGCCGACCGGACCGCCCGCCACATTGCCCGTCAGGCCGCCGCCCACATTGCCGTTCAGCACCTGGGCGCTCGCGCCGCCCGCGGCCGCCAGGCTGGCGGCGCCGATGGCGGCGATCAGAAATTCCTTACGCATGAGAACTCTCCCGTATCGGTTGCGTGTCGTTGATCCAGCGGTCTTTCGCCGCCTTCGGAGAGGTAAACGTTCCGGCCGCCGGACGGGTTTCACCGCCCGCTGTTCCCCTTGGCCCTGCGCGGAATCCCGCCCTTGCGCGCCGGGCGGGGACGCCCTACCCCCGTCTGATGATCAAGGGTCTGTTGCTGGTCGCGCTCGGCGGCGGCGTGGGCGCCGCGCTGCGCCATCTGGTGTCGCTGGGCGCCCTGCGCGCGCTCGGGCCGAACTGGCCCTGGGGCACCATGACGGTGAACATCCTGGGCAGCCTGCTGATGGGCCTGCTGGTCGGCTGGCTGGCCCTGCGCGTGGACGGCGGCCGCGACCTGCGCCTGCTTCTGGCGACCGGCGCGCTCGGCGGCTTCACCACCTTCTCCGCTTTCTCGCTGGAAACCGCCTTGATGATCGAACGGCGGGCCTTCGCGGCCGCGGGGGCCTATGCCGGCCTGTCTGTCCTGCTCTGCGTCACGGCCCTGTTCGCCGGCCTGATGACGGCGCGCCGCATTTTCGGATGAGCGTCCGCACCGACACCGTCGCGCCGGACGAGGCCGGCGTCCGGCTGGACCGCTGGTTCCGCCGCCGCTTCCCGGACCTGACCCAGGGCCGGATCGAGAAGCTGCTGCGCACCGGCCAGATCCGCGTCGACGGCGCCCGCGCCAAGTCCAACACGCGGCTGGAAGCGGGCCAGGAGATCCGCATCCCGCCGCTGGGCGACCCCGCCCCGGCGCCCTCCGGCGACGCGGTGTCGGATAAGGACGCCGCCTTTGTCCGCTCCCTCGTCCTGTACGAAGACGACGCGCTGATCGCGCTGAACAAGCCCTCCGGCCTCGCGGTCCAGGGCGGCAGCGGCCAGACCCGGCATCTGGACGGCATGCTGCCGGCGCTCGCCCGCAAGGGGGAGACGCCGCGCCTGGTTCACCGGCTGGACCGGGACACCAGCGGCGTTCTGGTCGTGGCGAAGTCCGCCTCCGCCGCCGCGGACCTCGCCCGCCTGTTCCGCTCGCGCGACGTGAAGAAGACCTATTGGGCCATCGTCCTCGGCGCGCCGCGCCCGCCGGAGGGGGAGATTTCCGGCTTCCTGCGCAAGAGCGCCGGCGGCGCCGAGGGGCGGGAGCAGATGAATCTCGCCCGCCACGGCGACGACGACGCGCGCCACGCCCGCACCTTCTATTCGGTGATCGAGGAAGCCGGCCGCAAGGCCAGCTGGGTCGCCCTGCGCCCCGTCACCGGCCGCACCCACCAGCTGCGCGTCCATATGGCGGAGCTCGGCTACGCCATCGCCGGCGACCGCAAATATGTCTGCGACCGGCCGACGCCCGACGCGCTGGAGGGCCGGCTGCAGCTGCACGCCCGTCAGATCGTGCTGCCGCGCCCGGGCGGGCCGCTCACCCTCACCGCGCCGCCGCCGCCGCATATGGTCCAGGCCTTCGCCGCGCTCGGCTTCGACGAGGCCGCCTTCAAGGGCGATCCGTTCGCCGGGATGGACCGGTGAAGCGCTTCTACAAACACGCCGGCGTCCAACAGGACGGCGGCGCCTGGGCCGTCGCGCTGGACGGCCGGCCCGTCCGCACGCCCGGCGGCGGAACGCTCGCTCTGCCGACCTCCGCCGCGGCCGATCTCCTCGCCGCCGAATGGGAGGGCCAGGGCGACGAAGTCGATCCCCACGCGATGCCCCTCACCCGTCTGGTCAATGTCGCGCTCGACCGGACGCCGCAGACGCGGGAGGGCGTGGCGGACGAGATCGCCCGCTATGGCCAGACCGACGCGATCTGCCATCTGGCCGACGCGCCCGAGGGGCTGCAGGCGCGTCAGGACGCCGCCTGGACGCCCTTGCGCGACTGGGCGCACGGCGAACTGGGCGTGGAGCTGAAAGCGGTTTGCGGCGTGCTCGCCGCCGATCAGCCCGAAGCCTCCCTCGCCCGCATCCGCACGCTGGCGCTGGAGCTGGACGACGTCCGCCTCACCGCCCTGGCCCACGCCACGGCTCTGCTCGGCTCCGCCATTCTGGCCTTCGCGCTGCTGCGCGGCCGGCTGGACGCGGTCGCCGCCAACGCCGCCGCGACGCTGGAGGCCGCCTGGCAGGCCGAACAATGGGGCGAGGACGCGGAGGCCGCGAACCGCGCCGCGCAGGTTCTGGCGGAGATTATCGCCGTGGAAAACCTATTGAAGGCAATGGCTTAGGGGGCAGGCAACCGCCGATTAACGCTCTTTCGGCTACAAGCCGGAAAACGGGTGAAAACGGTGGGGCTCATGTCCGGGACTGCGCGGCCAATCATCATCAAGAAGATCAAGAAGGGCGGCGGCCATGGCCACCATGGCGGCGCCTGGAAGGTCGCCTATGCGGACTTCGTGACTGCGATGATGGCCTTCTTCCTGCTGATGTGGCTCATCAACACGACCACGCCGGAACAGAAGCGCGGTATCGCCGACTATTTCGCCCCGGCCAGCGTCAGCGCCTCCCAGTCCGGCTCCGGCTCCATCCTCGGCGGAACGGTGCTGGGCGAGGACGGCACGCGCGGCAACGGCTCGTCGGCGGTGATCGAACGCATGGCCCCCGACTCCCAGGCCGAGTCCAACGACAACGACACCCAGCGCGCGATGGAGGACGAGGACACCGCCCGCACCGCCGCGCAGCAGGCCCAGGCCCAGGCCGAGGAAGCCAGCTTCGAAAGCGCCGCGATGTCCCTGCGTCAGGCGATGCAGGACATGCCGGAACTGGCGGAACTGTCCAAACACCTGCTCATCGACGAAACGCCCGAAGGCCTGCGCATCCAGATCGTGGACCAGGAAGGCCGGCCGATGTTCCAGCCCGGCTCCGCCGAGCCGATGGAGCGCGCCCGCGTGCTGCTGCGCGCGGTGGGCCAGGTCGCCGCCCGCCTGCCGAACCGGGTCACCGTGTCCGGCCATACCGACGCCGGCCCCTCGCCCGCGCCGTCCTACACGAACTGGGAGCTGTCCTCCGACCGCGCCAATACCTCCCGCCGCCTGCTGGAGGAATCGGGGCTGCCGGCCGACCGCATCTATCAGGTCTCCGGCAAGGCGGGCTCCGAACCGCTGTTTCCGGACGACCCCTATGGCTCCGGCAACCGCCGCATCTCCATCGTGCTGCTGCGCGAGGCGCCGGTCCTGCCGCCGGGCATTCGCTAGGGGCCGTCTGCGTCCCGTCCATTCAATTGCTTGCCGCCTCCGGGCTGCGTGATAGCGTCAGCGCATAAGAGCAGGCGCGGCGGAACCCGCCGCCCTGCTCTTGGTGTGTAACGGGCGGATTCGCGAAAACATCGCGAAGATCGCCGCTGGCGGGGGATGGAAATGATCCTGGGGGGCGATCCGGCGATGTGGGCCATTCTGGCCGCCATCGGCGCGATCATCATCCTGTACGCGACGGAGCGCTATCCGATCGAGCTGGTCTCGGTCGGCGCGGTTGCGTTCTTCCTCGTCTTTTTCCAGGTCTTCCCGCAGCCGGGCATGGAGCCCGGAACCCTGCTGGAGGGCTTCGCCAACCCGGCCCTGATCTCCATTCTGGGGCTGCTGGTGATCGGCCAGGGCATCTTCCAGACCGGCGCGCTGGACACCGTCTCGCGCCGCCTGACCGCGCTCTACGACGCCCGGCCGACGGTCACGATCGTCACGGTTTTCGCGCTGGTCTTCGTCATTTCGGCGTTCATCAACAACACGCCGGTCGTGGTGATGTTCATCCCGGTGATGGCGGCCATCGCCCATCGCCGCCGCCGCTCGCCGTCGCGGCTGATGATCCCGCTGTCCTATATCTGCATCATGGCCGGCGCGACGACGCTGATCGGCTCGTCCACCAACCTTCTGGTCTCCGACTCCCTGCGCCAGCTCGAAGGCGTCTCGCTCGACTTCTTCGATCCCGCCATCCCCGGCCTGCTGCTGGCGGCCGTTGGCGTGCTCTATCTGGTGACGCTCGGCCGCCTGCTGCTGCCCCACCGCGCGACCATGGAGTCGGAGCTGTCCGGCTCCGGCGGCAAGCAGTTCATCGCCCAATTGGAAGTCACGCCCGGCCACCCGCTGGAGGGCAAGAGCGCCGTCGCCGGCCTGTTCCCGGCCCTGCCCAATGTCATCGTCCGCATGATCCAGCGCGGAGAACGCGCGCTGCTGCCGCCCTTCGACAATATCGAGCTGCAGACCGGCGACGTGGTGATCATGGGCGCTACGCGCACCAGCCTGGAGGAGTTGCTGTCCTCCCATCCCGAATATATGCGCGGCATGATCCGCAGCGGCGACACGGCGCTGGAGGAGGAACGCGGCGCCCCGCTGGTGATGTCGGAGGGCGTGGTCGCCCCGGCCAGCCGTTTCGCCGGCCGCACGATCCAGCAGATCGGCTTCCGCTACCAGACCGGCTGTCTGGTGCTGGGCGTCCAGCGGCGCAGCCGCATGCTGCGCGGCCGAATGGAGGACATCCGGCTGGAGGCCGGGGACGTCCTGCTGCTGTTCGGCCCGGAATCGGCGATGCGCTCGCTGCGCGCCAATCGCGACGTCATCGTCATGGAATGGGCCACGCGCGACGTACCGGACGTGCGCCGCGCCTGGCTCGCCCGGGTGATCTTCGCCGGCGTGATCCTGGCCGCCGCCACGGGCGTGGCGCCCATCGTGGTCGCCGCGGTCGTCGGCGCGGCGGCGATGATCGCCACCGGCTGCCTGAACGTGCGCCAGGCCGCCCGCTCGGTCGATATCCGCATCTTCACCCTGATCGGGGCGGCCTTCGCCATGGGCGCGGCGCTGCAGGCGACCGGCGGCGCGGTCTATCTGGCCGGGCTGGTCGTGGCCGCCGCGGCCGATTACGGCCCGGCCGTCCTGCTGTCCGCGCTGTTCCTGCTGGTCATGCTGATGACCAATATCGTGTCGAACAGCGCCACCGCGATCCTGTTCGCCCCCGTGGCGGTCAGCGCCGCCTCCATGGTCGGCGCCGACCCCCGGCCCTTCGTCCTGACCGTCCTGTTCGGGGCGAATTGCTGTTTCATCACCCCGATCGCCTATCAGACGAATCTGCTGGTCATGGGCCCGGGACACTACAGATTCAGTGACTTCCTGCGCGTCGGCGGGCCGTTGGCCATTCTGATCTGGATTGCCTACAGCCTCTTCGCGCCCTGGTATTTCGGGCTATAGGCCGTCTCGGCTAGACTTGCCCGGCAACGCAAGGATGAATCGGCCGAACCCGTGACCCGGCATTTCGACACCCGGTCCATGCAGTTCTTTATCACGCGCCCCGGCGCGTGCCCGTACCTGCCCGGCCGGGCCGAGCGTAAGGTCTTCACCCATCTGGACAGCGCGACCGGCCCCGGCATGGTCGACGCCATGACCCGGGCGGGCTTCCGCCGCTCCCAGAACGTCATCTACCGCCCCGCCTGCGAGGCCTGCGACGCCTGCGTGTCCGCGCGCGTGCCGGCCCGGGGCTTCGTTCCCTCGCGCAGCCAGCGCCGCGTCCTGCGCCGCAACGAAGACGTTCTGGTCACCGAGGAGACCGCGGAGGCGACCGCCGAACAGTTCGCCCTGCTGAAGCGCTATCTCGCCGAACGCCATCGCGGCGGCGGCATGAACGACATGAATTTCGGCGATTATGTCGCCATGATCGAAGGGGCCTGGGCGCGCTCGCGGATTTTTGAATACCGTCTTCCGGGCGAGGGCCGGGCCAAGGGTCCGCTGATCGGCGCGGCGCTGACGGATCTGGTCTCCGACGGCCTGTCCATGGTCTACAGCTTCTTCGAGCCGGGCATGACGCGCCGCAGCTTTGGCTCCTACATCATCCTGCACCATCTGCGGGAAACCTTGGCCAGGGGCGGCTCTTACGTTTATCTGGGCTATTGGGTGCCGGGCAGTCCGAAAATGGACTACAAGGCCCGCTTCCGGCCGCTACAGATTCTCGGATCCGACGGCTGGATCGAGCAAGAACAAGACTGCGCAAAAGGGGGGGCAGCAAATGGACAGAAGGACGTTCCTTAAGACGGGGGCCGTGGGCGCCGGCGCCGCGGCGCTTGCCGCGTGTTCCGAGGGCGAACAGGCCGCCGCCGCGGGAGCCGACGCTCCGTCCCGGCCGCGCCAGGCCCGCCGCCTGTCCATGGTCACCACCTGGCCGCCGAATTTCCCCGGCCTTGGCGACATGGCCCTGCGCACCGCCCAGATGATCGGCGAACTGACCCAAGGCTCGCTGGACGTGCGCGTCTATGCGGACGGGGAGCTGGTTCCGGCGCTGGAATCCTTCGACGCGGTCTCCACCGGCGCGGCGGACATGTATCACGGCGCTGAATATTACTGGCAGGGCAAGGCCAAGGGCTTTTCCTTCTTCACCGCCGTGCCGATGGGCCTGACCGCGAACGAAATGTTCGCTTGGCACCATTTCGGCGGCGGCAAGGAGCTGCACCAGGAGCTGTCGGCCCAGTTCAACATCATCGCCTTCCCGGCCGGCAACACGACCCACCAGATGGGCGGCTGGTTCAAGAAGGAAATCAACTCGCTGGAAGACTTCCGCGGCCTGCGGATGCGTATTCCGGGCCTGGGCGGCGACGTCATCCAGCAGCTGGGCGCGACCACCGTCACCCTGCCCGGCGGCGAAATCTTCCAGTCTCTGCAATCGGGCGCCATCGACGCCAGCGAATGGGTCGGGCCGTGGAACGACCTGGCCTTCGGCCTGTACCGCGTCGCGCCGTATTATTACGGCCCGGGCTTCCACGAGCCCGGCTCCGGCCTGCATTGCGGCGTCAATCTGGACGTCTGGAACTCGCTGACCGAGTTCGAGCAACTGGCCATCCAGCGCGCCTGCGACTGGGCGACCCATATGTCGATCGCCGAATACAGCCACCAGAACGCCGCGGCCCTGCAGACGCTGGCGAACGAGCACGGCGTCACCGTCCGCTCCTTCCCCGATGACGTCTGGGCGCGGCTGGAGGAGGCCTCGATGGACGTGGTGTCCACGATCGGAAATTCCGACCCCCTGACCAAGCGCATCTACGACTCCTATATGGCGGCGCGCGAGCGCTCCATGCTGTGGGCGTCGGTCTCGGACGGTCCGTATCTCCGCTTCCGCCGCCAGGG
The DNA here is from genome assembly GCA_913055605.1 of uncultured Euryhalocaulis sp. GTDB lineage: Bacteria > Pseudomonadota > Alphaproteobacteria > Caulobacterales > Maricaulaceae > Euryhalocaulis. Next base: position 69,309 of record CAJXKJ010000004.1, read on the forward strand.
CGGCGACGCCGCGCCGCAATGACGGCCTATCAGTTCTGGTCCGTCATCGGCGCGGGTCTCGGCTGGATCGGCTGGGCGCTTTCGCCGCTGCTTCTGCTGCCTCTGGCCGGCCTGATCGCGCCGCGCCCGCTGGCGGAGCCTTTGGGCTTCCTGTCGCGGGCGGCGGACAACATCAATCTCGCCGTCGGCTGGGCCAGCAAATGGTTCGCCGTCGCCCTGCTCGGTCTGGTCTGTTGGATCGTGGTGGAGCGCTATGTCTTCGGCCTCGGCTCCACCAAGACGCAGGAGGCCGTGCTGTATCTGCACGCGCTGCTGTTCATGCTGGCGGCCGGGGTCACCCTGCTGGCCGGCGGCCATGTCCGGGTGGACCTGATCTATACCCGTCTGGGTCCGAAGGGGCGCGCGGCGACCGATTTCGCGGGCTGCTACCTGTTCCTGATGCCCGTCTGCATCCTGATCCTGCGCGAGGCCGCGCCCTATATCGCGGCCAGCTGGCGGGTCTGGGAGGGCAGCCGGGAAAATCTGGGCCTGCCTTACGTCTATCTTCTGAAAACCCTGGTGCCGGTGTTCGCCATTCTGCTGCTGGTCCAGGCCTTCAGCATGGCGGCCAAGTGCGCCCTGATCCTGCGCGACCGGCTCAGCCCGTCGGAGCGGGGAGAGAACGCCCACGCACACGCTGAGGGCGCGGCCTGATCCGATGATCCTGAATGAAATTCTCGCCATCCTGATGTTCGTGGCGGCGGTCGTCGCGCTGCTGCGCGGTTTCCCCGTCGCCTTCACGCTCGCCGGCGTCGCGCTGATGTTCGCCGGCATCGGCATCGCGCTGGACCTGTTCCAGCCGACGCTGCTGCGCGCCTTCCCGCAGCGCATCTACGGCTCGGTCATGACGAACGAGCTTCTGGTCGCCGTGCCGCTCTTCGTATTCATGGGCGTGATGCTGGAAAAGTCCCGCATCGCGGAGGAGCTGCTGGACACGATGGGCGCGCTGTTCGGTCCGCTTCGCGGCGGTCTGGGCATCTCGGTCATCATCGTCGGCGCGCTGCTCGCAGCCTCGACCGGCATTGTCGGCGCCACCGTGGTGACGATGGGCCTGCTGTCCCTGCCGACCATGCTGCGCCGCGGCTATTCCACGCCGCTGGCCTGCGGCGCGATCACCGCCTCCGGTACGCTGGGCCAGATCGTCCCGCCCTCCATCGTGCTCATCCTGCTCGGCGACCAGATTTCCAACGCCCACCAGGCCGCGCAGCGTGAGCTCGGCAATTTCGCGCCGGACCCGGTCTCGGTCGGCGACCTTTTCGCCGGCGCGCTGCTGCCCGGCCTGCTGATGGTCGGGCTCTATATCGCCTTCATGATCGGCGTCGCGATCTTCAAGCCGGAAGACGCCCCGCCCGTGCCGCGCGACACCACGTCCGGCCGCGCTTTCGCCTGGAAAATCCTGCACGCGCTGGCGCCGCCGGTCGTGCTGATCGTGGCGGTGCTGGGCTCCATCCTGGCCGGCCTCGCCACCCCGACGGAGGCCGCCGCCGTCGGCGCGCTGGGCGCCACGCTGCTGGCCGGATTCCGCTGCGCCGGGCCGGACGGCACGAACCCGAAGGAAGGCCGCATCGCCATCGGCTTCGGCGCGCTGGCCCTGATCGGCGTGATCCTGATGGGCGCGGTCTTCGACCTGCGCGTCGGCCGCGTGGACATCAGCGGCGGCGAACAGATCCTGACCTGGATCGCGTTCGCCCTGTGCGCCATCGCCGTGCTGGGCGCGCTCTGGGCCGCCGGCCGTCTGCTGCAGAACGGCGTGCTGGGTCAGGTCTCCAGCTCCACGGCGCAGATCAGCGCCATGGTCTTCGTCATCCTGATCGGCGCGACGCTGTTCTCCCTCGTCTTCCGCGGCTTCCGCGGGGACGAGATGGTGGAGGCGATGCTGACCGGCCTGCCCGGCGGCGCCTGGGGCGCCCTGCTGGCCGTCATGCTGGTGATGTTCGTCCTCGGCTTCTTCCTGGACTTTATCGAGATCATTTTCGTCGTGGTCCCGATCGTGGCGCCCGCCCTGTTCATGATGGGCGTCGATCCGATCTGGCTCGGCGTGCTGATGGCGTTGAACCTGCAGACCTCGTTCCTCACCCCTCCGTTCGGGTTCGCGCTGTTCTATCTGCGCGGCGTCGCCCCGCCTGAGGTGAAGACCAGCCAGATCTATCGCGGCGCCATCCCGTTCATCGGGCTGCAGATCGTCGCGCTGATCATCGTCTGCGTCCTGCCCGAAATCGCCACCTGGCTGCCGGCGGTGTTGAACGCGGGTTAGGCGCCTAGCCCCAGACCCTCACCCCCAAGGCCCCTTCGGCCGCGCGCCCCACGGGCCGTCGTCTCCGCTGGCCGCCGGTTCGGCCTGCACGGGTCGCACGCGGCCGCCGGCGAATTCGACCAGCGCCGCGATCCGCTTTTCGATTGGCGGGTGGGTGGTGAACATGCCGGCGAAGCCGGTGCTGCGGTTGTAGATGAACATCTCCCGCACCTCGGCCGCGCCTTCCTCCACCGGCTCCTGCCCCGAAATTTTCTGAAGGGCGGAGATCATGGCGTCCGGGTTCTTGGTCAGCTCCACAGAGCCCGCGTCTGCCAGATATTCGCGTTTCCGGGACATCGCGAAGCGGATGAGGATGGCCAGCACATAGGCCAGGGCGAGGATCGCCATGGCGATCAGGATCAGCGCCCCGGCGTTGCCGCCCCCGCCCCTGCGCGACCGCCCGGCCCGGTGCATGCCGCCATAGAACATGCTGCGCGCCACCAGCTGCGCGGCGAAGGAGATGATGCCGACAAAGATCACCGCGATGACCAGCAGGCGCACGTCCTTGTTGCGGATATGGGTCAGCTCGTGCGCGGCGACGGCCTCCACCTCCTCGGCGTTCAGCCGGTTCAACAGGCCGCGCGTGAAGGTCATGCACGCGCTTTTCTCCGACAGGCCGCTGGCGAAGGCGTTCATCGCCTCGGTCTCGATGATGCGCAGCTTCGGCATCGGCATGCCGCGCGCGATGCAGAGATTCTCGACCATGTTGTACAGCTCCGGCGCGTCGCTGCGGCTGAGCGAATGCGACCCGACGGAGGCGTTGATCATCGCCTGATTGCCGACCCAGGCGACCCCGAACCAGGCCGCAGCGGCCAGCGCCGCGAACGGCGCGATCATCGGCAGCTGCGCGGCGGCGTAGGCCAGCCCCTGCGGTACATCATACCCCTCCATCCCCGCCCAGATGACGAGGAAGGCATAGGTCAGCAGGCCGATCAGCACCGGAAACATGGCCAGCAGCACAATGCTGGCCATGTTGTTGTTCCAGATATGGGTCTTGAGGCCGAACGCGCCCATTCAGGCGCCGCGCATCAGAACTGAACCTGCGGGGCGGACTCGACCTGGGCGCGCTCGCCCTCCCCGATCTCGAAATATTCCTCCGGCTTGAACCCGGCCGGCCCGGCGATGATCACGGCCGGGAACTGCTCGATGGCCGTGTCGTATTCCTGGACCGCGTTGTTGAAGAAGCGCCGCGCCGCCGCGATCTTGTTCTCCACGTCCGACAGCTCGGACTGCAGGGACAGGAAGTTCTGGTTCGCCTTCAGGTCGGGATAAGCCTCCGACAGCGCGAACAGCTGGCGCAGCGCGCCGGTCAGCATGTTCTCCGCCTCGGCCTGTTCATGCACGCTGCCGGCGTTGATCGCCGAATTGCGCGCCTGCACCACCGCGTCCAGCGTCTCGCGCTCGTGGCTGGCGTAGCCCTTCACCGTCTCGACCAGATTGGGGATCAGGTCGTAGCGCTGCTTCAGCTGCACATCGACGTCGCCCCAAGCCTGACGCACCGTCTGCCGCAGCGCGACCAGCCGGTTGTACAGAACGATCAGGAACAGGACGACCAGGGCGATCACGCCCAGAACGATCCACAGAGCCATGACTGTTTCCTCCGCCAGCGCCCAATGGCGACAGCAATAGCCCAGCGGCGTGGCCGCTTAAAGGCGCAGCGGAAACCCGAACTGGCCGGTTCTGGCGCTTAGAGCCCGCTGCCCGGCCGGAATTTGCCAGAGCGGGGGAAGCCCTTGGGCGGCAGGCGCCCGGCCTGCGCCCGCTTGCCGACCCAGTCCTTCCAGTCCGCAATCTCCTGCCGGCGCCCCGCCGTGTCGGTGATGGCCAGCCCTTCCTTCTTGTCGAAGGTGGTGATGTCAGCCAGGCCCCCGTCCTTGTATTTCTGCAGGATCACGCCCTTGCCCCGGGCCAGCTGCGGGACTTCCTCCAGCGGGAAAACCAGCAGCTTCCGGTTCTCCCCGATCACGGCCACCGTGTCGCCCTTGGCCTCGATCACGCGCACCGCCTCGGCGTTCGCGCCGACATTCATCACCTGCTTGCCGCCCTTGGTCTGGGCCAGCACGTCCTTCTCCGGCGTCAGAAAACCGTGCCCGGTCGAGGCGGCCAGGAACAGCATCCGTCCCGGATCGTGCAGGAACAGCCCGATCGGGGCGTGATCTTCCTCCAGATCGATCATCAGGCGCACCGGTTCCCCATGCCCACGCCCGCCGGGCAGCTTGTCCGCGCCCAGCGTGTAGAAGCGGCCATTACTGCCCACCATGATCAGCTTGTCCGTGGTCTGGCACGGCACGGCGAAGGCCAGGCGGTCGCCCTCCTTGAACTTCACGCCGGACAGATCGTCCTGATGCCCCTTCAGGGCGCGGATCCAGCCCTTCTCGGACAGCACCACCGTCACCGGCTCGCGCAGGACCAGCGCCTCGGCCACCGCGTCCGGATCGTGCTCCGGCGCCTCGCCGAACCCGGTGCGCCGCATGCCGAGCGGGCTGGTCGGCGCGAAGGCGGAGCGCACCTCGCGGATTTCCCCGGCGATAGCCTTCCACTGCCCCGGCTCGTCCTTCAGCAGCTTCTTCAGCGCCTTCTGCTCTGCCGTCAGCTCCGCATGCTCGGTGCGGATGCCCTCTTCCTCCAGCTTGCGCAGGGCGCGCAGGCGCATATTCAGCACCGCCTCGGCCTGCCGGTCGGTCAGCTCGAACGTCTTCATCAGGACGGGCTTGGGCTCGTCCTCCTCGCGGACGATGCGGATCACCTCGTCCAGGTTCAGATAGACGATCAGGTATCCGGCCAGCACTTCCAGCCGGTCGGCGATGACCTCCAGCCGCGTCTGGGTCCGGCGGATCAGCACCTCGCGCCGGTGCGCCAGCCAGCGGTTCAGCACGTCGCGGACGCCCAGCACGCGCGGCGCGCCGTCGGAGTCCAGCACGTTCATGTTCAGGCTGACGCGGGTCTCCAGCTCGGTCAGCCGGAACAGCGCCTCCATCATCATCTCCGGCTCGACGGTGCGCGATTTCGGCGTGATGACCAGCCGCACGTCTTCGGCCGACTCGTCGATTACCGCATCGACCAGCGGCAGCTTCTTGCCGTCGATCAACTCCGCGATCCGCTCCACCAGGCGCGATTTCTGGACCTGGTACGGGACCTCGGTGATCACCGCCTGCCAGGCGCCGCGGTCCAGATCTTCCCTGTCCCACTTGGCGCGCAGGCGGAAACCGCCGCGCCCGGTCGCGTAGGCCTCGCGGATCGCCTCTTCGTTCTCGACGACGATCCCGCCCGTCGGAAAATCAGGCCCCTTGATCGGCGCTTTCGGGCCGACCAGCGACTCGATCCGCGCATTGGGCGCCTTGATCAAATGCAGCGCCGCGTCGCACAGCTCCGCCACATTGTGCGGCGGAATGGACGTCGCCATGCCCACGGCGATGCCGCTCGCCCCGTTCGCCAGCAGGTTCGGGAATCCGGCGGGCAGAACCACCGGCTCGTCGTCCTCGCCCGAATAGGTGGCGCGGAAATCGACCGTGCCGGCGTCCAGCCCCTCCAGCAGCAGCTCCGCCGCATCGGTCAGGCGCGCCTCGGTATAGCGCATGGCCGCCGCGCCATCGCCGTCGACATTGCCGAAGTTTCCATGACCGTCGACCAGCGGGTATCGCGCCGCAAAGCTCTGGGACAGGCGCACCAGCGCGTCATAGATCGCCTGGTCGCCGTGCGGGTGGAAATTGCCCATCACGTCGCCGACGATCTTCGCGCATTTGCGGAAGCCGCTGCTGGGAGACAGGCGCAGTTCGCGCATCCCGAACAGGATGCGCCGGTGCACGGGCTTCAGCCCGTCGCGCACGTCGGGCAGCGCCCGCTGGGTGATCGTGGACAGCGCATAGGCCAGATAGCGCTGGCCCAGCGCCTCGATCAGCGGTTCGTCGACAATGCGGCCCGGGCCCTGCGGCCCGCCGCTGCGCTTCTTGGTTTTGGTCTTCGCCATGAATCGGGAACTGCGAATCGGAACACGACGAGTCTAGCGCGGGACGGCTACTGGGCGGGTGTCTTGTATCCGCCCTCGACCATATTGGCCGTCCCCTCGCCCGGCTCCGCCACCGGCTCGGCGTGCGGCTCGAACCCGGCGCGCAATTCCTCATGCGGGATCAGCAGGATGCACAGCAGGCCGCCGACCGCGATGAACAGAGCGGCGATGAACAGCTGCCCCATGCCGTCGGTCACCGCCACGGCGACCTCCGGCGGAATGGTCAGGCCCGCCCCGGTCACCATGCCCTCCATGGCGAAGCTTTCCAGATTGCCCAGGCTGACCCGCCCGTCGACCAGGCCCAGCTGGCCCAGCTCCGCCCCGATGCTGCGGATCAGCAGCGCGCCCAGAATGGCGACGCCGGTCATCGACCCGATCTGGCGGAAGAACTGGCTGGTGGAGGTGGCGACGCCCACCCGCCGCATCGGCGCCGCGTTCTGCGACACCAGATTGAACAGGCTCTGCGAGGGGCCGAGGCCGACGCCCACCACGAACAGCCGCCACAGCACGTCCCAGGCGGTCGCGTTTTCGTCCAGTGTCACCAGCAGGCCCAGGCCCGCGATCAGGATCGCCGCGCCGCCGATCATGTAGCGGCGATAGCGCCCGGTCATGGCGACCAGCCGCCCCGACAGGGTGGAGGTGATGATCAGCCCCACCATCAGCGGCAGCAGCAGCAGCCCGCTTTCGGTCGCCCCCATGCCCAGGCCCAGCTGCAGATACAGCGGCAGGTAGGTCACGACCCCCATGAACGCCATCGCGATGACAAAGCTGGCGACATTCGCCGTCCAGAACGGGCGCAGCTTGAACAGCTCCAGCGGCAGGATCGGCTCCGGCGCGAACCGCTCCACCCACAGGAAGGCGCCCGTGCAGGCGGCGGCCATGGCCAGCAGGCCGGCGATCACCGGCGAATCCCAGCTATAGGCCTGCCCGCCCCAGCTCAGCGCCAGCAGCAGGGCGCCCGCGCCCAGAATGATCAGGATGGCCCCGGCGACATCGATCCGCCCGCCCTTCTCCCCGCCCAGCTGCGGCATCTTGAAGGCCAGCATGAACCAGGCGATCAGGCAGACCGGCAGGTTCACATAGAAGCACCAGCGCCAGCCGGCGATCACCGTGTCGCCGATCGTCACTGTCCCGTGGTCCGTGAAATAGCCGCCCACGACCGGGCCGATCACGCTGGCCACGCCGAACATCGCGCCGAACACGCCGATATAGCGGCCCCGCTCGCGCGGGCTGTACAGGTCCGCGATGGCCGCGAACGCCCCGGTGAACAGCGCGCCGCCGCCGATCCCCTGGATGCCGCGGAAGATGATCAGCTGGGTCATGCCGTCGCCCAGCAGCGGCAGCCGCCCGAACTCGCCCGCCAGCCCGCACAGGCAGGAGCCGAAGACGAAGATCGCGATGCCGGTGGTCAGTACGAATTTCCGCCCGCGTAGATCGCCCAGCTTGCCCCAGATCGGCACCATCACCGTGGAGGTCAGGAGGTAGATCGTGGTGACCCAGGGATAGAGCTCCAGCCCCTCCAGGTCCGCCACGATGCGCGGCATGGCCGTGGCCACGATCGTCATGTCCAGCGCCGACAGCAGGAACACCATCAGCACGGCGCTGAACGTCGTCCGGCGTTCCTGCGCGGTGAACGGGGCGGCCGCGCCGGCGCCGGGCGCCGTGGGCTGGGACTGACTCATGATCGGAGTATCCGCACAGATATATTACGAACTTCGCAGCATCCTGTATTGCCCGGGCGCGTCCCTGTCCATGCCGCGGGCCGCGCATCCGCAGCGGCGTCCACAAATCCGGTCACAACAGACCCTCGCCGCGCAGCCGCTCGATCATCGTCTCCCGCGCGCGCGGCAGCTGCCGGTCGGCGGGCCACAAAATGCGCCGCTCCAGGAACCATGCGGTCAGGCGGAACCCCGCCTCGACGTCGCCGGGCGCCACCGCCGCCTGCGCGCCCATCAGGAAGGGCGGCAGGCCCAGCATCTTGTCGCGATAGGGCTCGCCCGCCGCCCCGCTGACCGCCCGGCCGGTGTTCGGGCTGACCCAGACCAGATCGTCCATCGCCCCGGTGGCGGCGCATTTCCGCAGGTCCAGCCCATAGCCCAGATCGGCCAGCAGCCCGGCCTCGAACTTCACCATCAGGGCGGGCCAGACCTCCCGGTCCGGCAGATGCTCCAGCAGAAGACGCAGCGCATCATAGACCGCCCCGTGCGGCTCCCGCTCCGGCAGGACGGACACCGCCAGCGCGCAGGCCGCGTTCAGGCCGGACAGCGCCAGCCGGTCCTCCAGCAGCGCCGCGCCGGAGGCCGCGGCCAGCTCCGTCTGGAACAGGCCCAGATGTTCGGACAGGCGCGCCTTCCACGTCGCGCGCACCTGGTTTCCCGGCTGCAGTTCGCCGCGCAGGCGCTTGCCCCGCGCCCCGCGCACCAGCCCGGCGTGCCGTCCCCGGTCCGGGGTCAGCAGCTCCACAATCCCGCTCGACTCCCCGTGCGGGCGGACGGACAGGATCACCCCTTCGCCGGACCATTCCATGCCTCATGGAGTCGGCTGGCCGCGCCGCCCCGTCAAGGGCGCTAGCCGTCCTTCAGGAACACGTCCTCGACCGTCAGGCCGAACGCGTCGGCGATGCGGAATGCCAGCGGCAAAGACGGATCGAATTTCCCGTTCTCGACCGCGTTGATGGAGTTGCGGGAAACATGAACCCGCTCGGCCAGCTCCGCCTGGCTCCAGCCCTTCTCGGCGCGCAGCACGCGGATGCGGTTCTTCACGTCCGCCGCGCCCACCAGACGATCCAGGCGATGATGAAACCGATCGCCTGGCACACGGCGATATAGAAGGCGCCCGCGAATAAGATCGCGAATGGCTGGGCCTCGCTCTCCGGCGGCAACAGCGACAGGAACGGACCGGCCAGCAGCGGCAGGGCGACGATCCCGCCACCGAGCGCCAGCCCCCCGCCCCAGAACCATGCGTGCTTCTGCGCCAGCCAGGCAGCCTCGTCCAGCCGGCCGATATAGCGCGCCGAACACATGAAGAAGCAGACGACTGCGGCGACCAACAGGAGCAGCCACACGATCGGCCCCACCACGGACCTGATCGCATCATCGAAGAAAACCACCAGCAGAAGCGGCGCGAGCGATCCCACAAAGAACCCAAAAGACCGGAAATCGATGCTCATGCCCACGTCCCCCTTCTGGCCTGGCGCCACCCGCCCCAGCGCCCCCAGACGATCTTGGCGATCCCCGATCCCGCCGCCCGGGCCAGCATCAGCGCAGTGTCCAAGGCGGTCGTCTCTTTCGGCATCGAACGGTCTCCTCGGCGCACCGGCGCCGCCATCGGGGGCGACACCAAGTGTGCTTTTCAATATGAAATGCATACTTGTCACATCCGGAGCCGTTTGACAAGTGTGCTTGGCACGGTGCGGCTCGGCCGGTCGCCCTAGCGGTTCATCACGAAGAACAGGAATTCGACGATCAGCGTCAGGGCCAGCACGACGGTCAACGTCGCCACGGCCTTCACGACGAAATTGTGCACCCGCCGGCGCCGGCGGGCGAGCATGATGAACTCGTCCGCGAACGCGCCGCGCCGCATCACGTGCGGGCTGCTCATCGCCATGGTCAGCACCAGATAGGCGGTCAGCACGATATAACCCATCAGCTCCAGCAGCAGCGCGATGGTGATCCAGCCCGGGACCGTCTCATGGTCGGTGAAGGCGATGATCGCGCCCAGCACCGCGATCATGATCGAGGTATGGGTCAGCACGCTTTGCGATTTGGAGACGCGGATATCGATATGGCGCAGGACGTGGCCGTATTCCCGCTGGTCCTCCAGCGCCACCAGCCCGGCGTAATAGGCCTTCTCGGCCTTCAGGGCCGCCTCGTGCTGTTTGTCGTCCATCGCGCTTCCTCCCCAGGCTGCGCCGCGACGCACACTAGCTCAGGATTCGAAATCCAACCCAACGTCGCGATAGAAACCGCGCTGCTCGGCCCAGCCCTCGCGCACCTTCACGTGCAGGAACAGGTGGATTTTGCGGCCGAAAGCCTCGGTCATCTCCTCGCGCGCGGCCTGTCCGATCGCCTTGATCGTGCGCCCGCCCTTGCCCAGCACGATGGGCTTCTGGCTGTCCCGCTCGACATAGATCACCTGGTGGACGCGGGCGGAGCCCCGCCCCTCTTCCCAGTTCTCGGTCTCCACCGCCGCCTGATAGGGCAGCTCGTCGTGCAGGCGCAGATACAGCTTCTCCCGCGTGATCTCCGCCGCCATCAGGCGCATCGGGATATCCGCGGCCTGGTCCGGCGGATACAGGAACGGCCCCGGCGGCATCGCCGCGGCCAGCGCGCCTTTCAGGTCCTCGACGCCCGCGCCGGTGCTGGCGCTGACCATGAAAATGTCGCCGTAAGCGCCTGTTTTGGAGAACCGATCCGCCAGAGCCAGCAGCGCCGGCGGATCCATCTGGTCGACCTTGTTCAGGGCCAGCACGGCGGTCGTCTTGCGCTCGGCCAGCCCCTCGGTGATGCGGCGAACGTCCTCGCCGGCCTTCTTGTCCTGCGCGCCCGCCTCGCCCGCCGCCAGCCGCGCCTCGGCCGGGGCGTCCACGACGTGACAGATCACGTCCGCGTCCTCCGCCCCCGACCAGGCGGATCCGACCATGGCGCGGTCCAGCCGCCGGCGCGGGGCGAAAATGCCCGGCGTATCGACCAGCACGATCTGGGCGTCGCCCTGCATCGCGACGCCGCGCACGGGAAAGCGCGTGGTCTGCACCTTGTGGGTGACGATGGAGACCTTGGTCCCCACCAGCGTGTTTACCAGGGTGGATTTGCCGGCGTTCGGCGCGCCGATAATGGCGGCGAAGCCCGCGAGCGTCTCTTCGCTCATGACCGGGCTTCGCGCTGGAACAGGGCGGCGGCCGCGGCGCGTTCGGCGCCCTGTTTGGACTCGCCCTCGCCCTGGGCCGACGCGCCGCCGTCGATCCGCGCCTCCACCACGAAATGCGGCTTGTGGTCCGGCCCGGTCTGGGAAAGCGTGGCGTAGGTCGGCGTGCCCAGGCCGCGCCCGAGCGCCCATTCCTGCAGCCGGGTCTTGGGGTCCTGCGGCGCGGTGCGCACCGCGTCGAACTCGCTGGCCCAGAATTCGTCGAAAAACGCGCTCGCCGCGTCCAGCCCGCCGTCCAGGAACAGCGCGCCCAGCAGCGCCTCGCACGCGTCGCCCAGGATGGAGGTCTTGTTGCGCCCGCCCGCGCGCGCCTCGGACTCCGCCATATGGATCGCGTCGTCCAGGCCGATCCGGCGCGCCACCCGGGCGCAGGTCTCGCGCCGCACCAGCTGGTTCAGGCGCGGGGCCAGCCCGCCTTCGGCCTCGTCCGGAAACGCCTCGCACAGCCGCCGCGCGGCCAGCAGGTTCAGAACCCGGTCGCCCAGGAATTCCAGCCGTTCATTGTTGCGCCGCGCGCCCTTGCCCTCTCCGAAACTGGAATGGGTCAGCGCCCGGCGCAGCAGGTCCGGGTCGGAAAACCGCCAGCCGATACGCGCTTGGAGCGCCTCCGCCGGACCGCTCACAATTCGTCCGGTTGCGCCTTCAGGCCGTGAAAGAAGCGGTTCAGACGGAAATTGAACCAGGTCCAGGGCCGGAGGATGCGGAAATTCTCGTTGACCGAGAAGAAGACGATCTGGGCCTTGCCGACAAAGGCCTCCACGTCGACCGCGTCGAAATAGCGGCTGTCGCGGGAGTCGTCGCGATTGTCGCCCATCATGAAATAGTGGTTGGCGGGCACGAAATAGACGCGCGTGTCGTCCGCCTCGCGCTGGCCCATGTCGAAGGTCAGGTACTCCACCCCGTTCGGCAGGGTCTCGCGGTACACCTCGACGCTTTGCTCGCCGCCATAGCGGTTGGGCTCGGTCACCGTCTTCACCAGCTCGCGCGGCACCGGGTCGCCATTGATGTGCAGCACGCCGTCGCGCATCTGCACCGTGTCGCCCGGCAGGCCGATCACCCGCTTGATATAGTCGGTGCGGTTGTCGCCCGGATATTTGAACACCGCGATCTCGCCGCGCTCCGGCGCGCGGCCGAGGATGCGTCCCTCGAACAGCGGCGGCGACAGTGGGATCGAGTGCTTGCTGTATCCGTAGGTGTATTTCGACGCGAAGATATAGTCGCCGGTCAGAAGGCTCGGGACCATCGACTCCGACGGGATGTGAAACGGCTGGAACAGCAAGGTTCGCAGCACCAGCGCGATGGCCAGCGCATAGACGACCGTCTTGACGTTCTCCGACCAGCTTTCGCCGTCGCGCTTTTCGTCTTCGATTGTCTCTTCGGCCATGGCCTCACTCTCCGGGGGCTTCCTTTCGGCTTCATTGACCATCAGATCAAGCCCTATCGGCGGTAATCATCACGAAGGCCTGGGCCAGCGGATAATCGTCCGTAATGGTGACATGGATGCGCGCCGCGGTGCCCGCCGGCGCCATCCCTTCCAACAGGTCCTGCAAGCGCCGGGCCGCCCCGCCCGACAGCTGGATGGTCGGCGCGCCGCTGGGCAGGTTCACCACCCCCATATCCTTCCAGTGCACGCCGGCGCGGGGAACCCCGGTGCCCAGCGCCTTGGCGCAGGCCTCCTTGGCCGCGAACCGCTTGGCGTAGCTGGCCGCCCGCATCCGCCGCCGGTCCGATTTCGCGCGCTCCACGTCAGTGAAGATCCGCGCGGTGAACCGGTCGCCGAACCGCTCCAGCGACTTTTCGACGCGCCTGATGTCGATCAGGTCGGATCCCATGCCGATGATCATGCCGGCGCCCCCATCCGGGCGCCCTCGGCGCGGGCCAGCTCGATCGCCTCCTTCATCCGCGTGATGGAGTCGGTCAGCCCGGTGAAGATCGCCTCGCCCACCAGGAAATGCCCGATATTCAGTTCCATCACCTGCGGGATCATGGCGACCGGCCCGACAGTGTCGAAGGTCAGGCCGTGCCCGGCATGGATTTCCAGGCCCCGCTTGCCGCCCAGCGCCGCCGCCGAGCGCAGCCGGTCCAGTTCCGCCCCCGCGCCGCGCACGTCGCCGTCGAACACCAGCTCGACATAGCGCCCGGTGTGCAGCTCCACGACCGGCGCGCCCAGGCTCACCGCCGCCTCGATCTGCGCCGGGTCCGGCTCGATGAACAGCGACACGCGGATGTCCGCGTCCGACAGCTCCCGCACATAGCGCGCCAGATGATTGTGCCCGCCGGCGGCGTCCAGCCCGCCCTCGGTCGTGCGCTCCTCGCGCTTTTCCGGCACCAGACAGGCCGCGTGCGGCCGATGGCGCAGCGCGATGGACAGCATCTCGTCCGTCGCCGCCATCTCCAGATTCAGCGGCAGGGTCAGCTCGTCCATCAGGCGCGCGATGTCGGCGTCGCCGATATGGCGCCGGTCCTCGCGCAAATGCGCGGTGATGCCGTCGGCGCCCGCGTCCGCGGCCATCAGCGCCGCGCGCACCGGATCGGGATGCGCGCCGCCCCGCGCGTTTCGGATCGTCGCGACGTGATCGATATTCACGCCCAGCCGGGGGGATCGGGTCACTTCAGATTGTCCTTGGCGCGTTTGGCGCTCGCCACCGGGCGGCAGGCGCGCAGCGCGGCGATCAGATGGCTCAGATGCTTGGCGTCCACCACCTCGACGTCCATCTGCATGTCGATGAAGTCGGTGGAGCGGGACGCGGTGCGGATGTTCGCGATATTGCCGTTATTCTCGCCCACCACCTGCGCGATTTCGGCCAACGCGCCCGGCTCGTGCAGCACGGTCAGATTGACCCGGCCGATCGCCATGGAGTCGCTCTCGGCCTTCGGCGTCCAGTCCAGGTCGACCCAGCGTTCCGGCTCGTCCTCGTAGCGCTCCAGATTCTCGCAGTCGATCGTGTGCACCTCCACGCCGACCTCCGGCTGCAGGATGCCGACGATCCGGTCCCCGGGCAGCGGGGAGCAGCAGCGCGCGAAGTCCAGCGTCACGCCGGGCGTCAGCGCCTTGGTCTTGCCGCGCACATAAAGCTGCGCCTTGCCGTCACGGATCAGCGCGCGCTTTTTCTTCGCGCGCTTGGAGTCCTTGCGGCCGGGATACACCGCCTCGACCAGCTGCGGCCCGGTGATCCGGCCCCGCCCCAGTTCGATGAACAGCGCCCATTCGTTGCGCAGGCCCAGCCGGTTCAGCGCGTCTTCCAGATTGGCCTTGCGGTACTCCTTGCCCTCGCGCCGGAAACTGGACTCCGCGATGGACCGGCCGATCTTGGCGAACTCCTCGCTCTCGGTCTGGCGCACCAGGCGGCGGATGGCGCTGCGCGCGCGCCCGGTGACGACCAGCTGGCGCCAGTTCGCCGGCGGCCGCGGCGCCCCGGCGCGCACGATCTCCACCACGTCGGCGTTGTGCAGCGGCGTGGACAGCGGCCGCTCCCGCCCGTTGATGATCGCGCCGACCGCCGTGTCGCCGATCTCGGTATGGATGGCGTAGGCGAAGTCCAGCGGCATCGCCCCCTGCGGCAGCGGGATCAGCTTGCCCTTCGGGGTGAAGGTGAAGACCTGGTCCTGGAACATCTCCATCTTGGCGTGTTCCAGGAATTCCTCCGGATCGCCGCCATGCTCCAGGATTTCGACGAAGGGGCGCAGCCGGTCCAGCGGATCGCCGCCGGCGGCCTCCGCCGCGTCCGGGTCGAACTTGTAGGAGTTGTCCTTGTACCGCCAGTGCGCCGCCACCCCGCGCTCGGCCACTTCGTGCATCGTGTGGGTGCGGATCTGCAGCTCCACCCGCGTCTGGGCCGGGCCCATGACCGTGGTGTGCAGCGAGCGGTAATTGTTCGGCTTGGGGACGCTGATGTAGTCGCGGAACCGGTCCGGCGTGTAGCGCCAGCGCAGATGGATCGCCCCCAGCGCGCGGTAGCAATCCTCTTCGGAGTCCACCAGCACGCGGAAGCCATAGACGTCCGCCAGCTCCGCGAAGCCGACCGATTTGCGCTGCAGCTTGCGCCAGATCGAATAGGGCCGCTTCTCCCGCCCATAGACCACCGCCGGAATGCCGGAATCCTCCAGCTGCTGCGTGACGGCGTAGGAGACTTCGGACACCGCCTCGGCGCTCTCCACCCGCAGCTGCTCCAGCCGCGCGCGGATCGAGTCGTAGGCGCCGGGATTGAGATGCTGGAAGCTTAAATCCTCCAGCTCCGCGCTCAGCCGCTCCACCCCGATCCGCCGCGCCAGCGGGGCGTAGATATCCGCCGTCTCGCGCGCGATCCGCTCGCGGCTCGCCGCGCGCGGATGGTGGTGCAGCGTGCGCATATTGTGCAGGCGGTCGGACAGCTTCACCAGCAGGACGCGAACGTCCTGCGTGATGGCCAGCACGAATTTCTGAAGGTTTTCGGCCTGCTCGGTGCGGGCGGAGTTCAGCTCCACCTGGCCCAGCTTGGTCACCCCGTCGACCAGGTCCGCCACCTCCTGCCCGAACATCGCGGCGACGTCGGCGTGCGTGGCGTCGGTGTCCTCCACCACATCGTGCAGCAGCGCGGTCACGATCGACCCCGCGTCCAGATGCAGCTCGGTCAGAATCTCCGCCACCGCGACGGGGTGGGAATAATAGGGGTCGCCCGAATGGCGCCGCTGCTCGCCGTGCGATTCCACGCAATAGGCGTAGGCCCGGCGGATCAGGTCCTCGTCGGCCGCCGGGTTATAGGCGCGGATGCGCTCGACCAGCTCATCCGGCGACAGATAGGTCTGTGCGCCGGGCGCGGGGCTTTGCGTCGGTGTGGAGGTCGCCGCGAATGTGTCCGCGTGCGCCAAGGCCGAATTCCTAGAACCGGTTGTCCGGCCCCGAGTCGCGGTCGGTCTGGAGCGCCTTCAGCATCTCTTCTTCGTTGACCGTGACGTCGCCATCGGCCTCCAGAGCGGCGCGTTCGGCTTCGTCCTCCGCGTCCTCCAGCGGGATCACCCGTTGCAGGGAGGAAATCAGGCTCTCTTCCATATCGGCCGGCTTGATCTCCTGGTCGGCGATCTCGCGCAGGGCGACGACGGGGTTCTTGTCGTTGTCGCGGTCGATCTTCAGCTCCGAACCGGCGGAGATATTCCGCGCACGGTGGGCGGACAGCAGAACCAGGTCGAACCGGTTCGGCACTTGTTCGATACAATCTTCGACCGTTACGCGGGCCATCTACGTCTCCAGACGAATACGGAAGGTGAACCCCCGTGTTTACGCGGGGTTTGGGGCCATATCAAGGCGTTGAGCGCCTTTGCAACAGGGTTGTTGCAGCAATGTCATCCGCGGGCAATTCGGCGATCAGCGCCTCCAGCCCCCGCCCGTCCGGGCTGCGCCAGTCCGGCGCGGCGTCCCGCAGCGGAATCAGCACGAACGCCCGGCCCGCCGCGCGCGGATGCGGCAGGGTCAAATCCGGCGCGTCGACCACCCGCCCGTCATGGTCGATCAGGTCCAGATCCAGCGTCCGCGCGGCCCAGCGGTCGTCGGCGCTGCGCACCCGGCCGAACATTTCCTCCACCGCGTGCAGGCGCGCCAGCAGGTCCTGCGGAGACAACTCCGTCTCCACCCGCGCCGCGGCGTTGGCGTAGGCCGGGGCGGACGGGTCCGGCCAGGCCGGGCTGGAATAGATGCGCGACCGCGCGGCGACGCGGATGTCCCCGCGGGCCTCCAGCGCGTCGAAGGCGCGCGCGATCGTGGTGTCCGGCGGCGATCCCTGGAAGGGGAGATTGCCCCCGGCGGCGATAATGATCATTCTTCGCTCCGGGCCTTCGCCCGTTTTGATTCAAGATTTTTCAGACAAGGAATAGGCATGGCGTTCTACCCCAACGAACGGATCGCATTGTTCATCGACGGCGCCAATTTCTACAGCTCGGCCAAGGCGCTGGATTTCGACATCGACTACCGCAAGCTGCTGGAAGAATTCAGGAAACGCGGCCGCCTCGTCCGCGCTCTGTATTACACCGCGCTGATGGAGGAGCAGGACTACTCCCCTCTCCGCCCCCTGATCGACTGGCTGGACTATAACGGCTTCACCGTGGTCACGAAGCCGGCCAAGAGCTTCACCGACGCCTCCGGCGGACGCCGCATCAAGGGCGACATGGACGTCGACATCGCCGTCGACATGATGGGCATGGCCCCGCATGTCGACCACATCGTCCTGTTCTCCGGCGACGGCGATTTCCGCAAGCTGGTGGAGGCGGTGCAGGCCAAGGGCGTGCGCGTCACCGTGGTCTCCAGCCTGAAATCCCAGCCGCCGATGATCGCCGATGAGCTGCGCCGCCAGGCCGACACCTTCATCGACCTCGCCGACCTTGAGGGCCTGGTCGGCCGCGCCCGCTCCGGCGCGCCGCGCCACAACGATGACGACGACGACGATGACGACGAGGAGGACGAGGACAATTGACGATGGCCGTCCCGGCCGAGGCGCCGAAGGACTGCCCGCTCTGTCCGCGTCTGGTCGAGTTTCGTGAGGAGAACCGCGTCCGCCTGCCGGACGGGTTCAACGGCGCCGTCCCGTCCTTCGGCGATCCGTCGGGCCGCCTGCTGATCCTGGGCCTCGCGCCGGGGCTGAAGGGGGCGAACTATACGGGCCGCCCCTTCACCGGCGACTATGCCGGAGACCTGCTCTACGCCACGCTGCTGAAGCTCGGGCTGGCCTCCGGCCAATACGATTCGCGGCCCGATGACGGGCTGTCGCTGAACGCCTGCCTGATCTCCAACGCCGTCCGCTGCGTCCCGCCGCAGAACAAGCCGACGCCACAGGAATCAAACATTTGCCGCCAGTTCCTCATAGAGCGCATCAAGCAGATGCCGAACCTGAAGGCGGTGCTGGCCCTCGGCAAGATCGCCCATGACAGCGCGCTGAAGGCGCTCGGCTACAAGATGTCGGCGGCGAAATTCGCGCACGGCGCGCAGGCGGCGCTGGACGGGCCGCATGGCCCCCTCGCCCTCGTCGATTCCTATCATTGCAGCCGCTACAACACGAACACCGGCCGCCTGACTGCCGGCATGTTCGAAGACGCCATGAGCCGCGCAAAGACCGCGGCCGGACTATGAACCCAGAGGGAGGATGACATGGAACTGAAGCGCGGCCAGATGGCACAGACCAGCAAGGGCCTGCCGGAAAACTTCACCGGGGACGTCGATTTCGTGCTGCTGCACGCCGCCGCGGAGCCCGCGCGCGTGTCCTGCGCGAACGTCACCTTCCAGCCCGGCGCCCGCACCCACTGGCACACCCACCCGCTCGGCCAGACCCTGATCGTCACCGCCGGCGTCGGCTGGACCCAGTGCGACGGCGAACCGATCGCGGAGGTCCGCGCCGGCGATGTCATCTGGTGCCCGCCCGGCCACAAACACTGGCACGGCGCCTCCGCCGGCCAGTCCATGACCCATATCGCGGTCCAGGAAGGCCTGAACGGCGTCTTCGTGGAATGGCTGGAGCCGGTCAGCGACGCGGATTACGCCAAGGGGCCGCCCGTCTAGCCTGCCCTAGCGCAGCGCGCCCGCCAGTTCCGCCATCACCGACAGGTTCGCCCGCCCGAAATCCATGCAGCGTTCCGGGGACCAGCCATGCGCCGGCTCCGGGTTCACGTTCGCGTCCTTGAACGGCATTTCCAGCGTCATGCTGAGGGCGTCGAAATGCTGGCCGATCCAGCTCGTCGCCATTTTCAGATTGGCCTTCCCGGGCGGCGAGACCGGATAGCCTTCCCCGGTCTGGAAGTCTGCGCTCGCGTCCAGCAGGCCTTGCAGATAGCGCGCCTTCAGATCCGCCAGCCGGTCGGACCAGGCCGGAATGCCCTCCGCCCCGGCGATGAAATTGTTCGCGATGGCCTCGTCGCCATGCACGTCCAGACAGAAATCGAGCCCCGTCTCCTGCATCTTCTGGCGCACCAGAAAGACTTCCGGGCTGGTCTCCGGGCTCGGCTCCTCCCAGGCGCGGTTCAGATTCACCCCGGCGGCATTGTTGCGCAGATGCCCACGCCGCGACCCGTCCGGATTCATGTTCGGCACGACCCAGAGCACGGCGGCGTCCAGCAGCGCCTTCGCCGCCCGGTCCACCGGGTCCAGCAGCCGGTCCAGGAACCCCTCCATCCACCACTCGGCCATGCTCTCGCCGGGGTGCTGGCGGGCGATCACCCACATCGCGCGCTTGCCCTCGCCCGGCTCCCCGATGCGCAGCAGGTCCATCTCCTGCCCGTCCACCGTCGCGCCCAGAGGCTCCAGCGCACAGCGGCGCGACTGCAGGCAGCGCGCCACCAGATTATGGTGCCGCTCCATCGAATAGGGCGCGAAATAGGCGTACCAGACGCTGTCCCGCTCCGGCGTGTGGCGGATGGCCAGCGCCCCGTCCGCATAGTCCGTATCCACCCGGAACCAGCTCTGCCGGTCATAGGAGGCGCAGGCGCGATAGCCCTCCCACCCCTTTGGATAGGACGCCCCGCCGGCATTGGAGATGCGCATGGTCAGGGCCTGGTCCCGCGCCCCGGTCACGCGGAAATGGAACCATTGATAATGGTCCTCGCCCGCGTCCTTGCGGATTTCCAGCTCGATGGCGTCCGGCGCGTCCGCCTTGGCGACAATGATGTTGCCGCTGTCGAAATTGCTGGAAATCCGGATCACTTGTTCTCCCGCAGGATGCGCGCCTTCTGCCGGTCCCAGTCGCGCTTCTTGATGCTCTGGCGCTTGTCGACCGTCTTGCGGCCCTTGGCCACGCCCAGCTCCAGCTTCGCGATGCCCCGGTCGTTGAAATAGAGCTTCAGCGGGACCAGCGTCATGCCCTCGCGCCCCACCGCACCGGCCAGACGCGCGATCTCCCGCTTCTTCAGCAGCAGCTTCCGCCGCCGTTTCGGCGCGTGGTTGAACTGGTTGGCCTGCGCGAACTCCGGGATATAGGCGTTGACCAGAAAGATCTCGCCATTCTCCTCCCCGGCATAGGACTCGGCGATATTGGCCTGTCCGTTGCGCAGGGATTTGACCTCCGACCCCGTCAGGGCCAGCCCGGCTTCCAGCGTCTCCGCGATTTCGAAATCGTGGCGCGCGCGGCGATTGAGCGCGATGGTCTTGCCCATCAGCCCCCGAACGAAACGCCCGCCTTCTGCATGGCCGCGCGCAGCTTCGCCTCCGTCTCCGGATAGGGCGGGGTCAGCGGCAGGCGCAAATCCGGGGTCATCCGGCCCATCAGGCTCAGACAGTATTTCGCCGGCCCCGGGCTCGGGTCCAGGAACAGATCGCTGTGCAGGTCGCGCAGCGTATCGTCGATCGCCTTGGCCGTATCGAAATCGCCGTCCCGAATCGCGTTCCACATCTTCGCGCAGGCGCCCGGCGCGACATTCGACGTGACGCTGATCGCCCCCGTCCCGCCCTCGCGCGCGAAATCCAGCGCCGTGGAGTCGTCGCCCGACAGCTGCTCGAAATCCGGGCCGCAGGCCGCGGCCTGCTGCTTCACCCGCGGCAGGTCGCTGGTGGCGTCCTTCACCCCCACGATCCGCGGCAGCTCCGCCAGACGGCCCATCGTCTCCACCGACATGTCTACGATGCAGCGGCCCGGGATGTTATAAATGATGATCGGGATATCGCAGGAATCGTGGACCGTCTTGAAATGGGCGTACAGGCCCTCCTGGTTCGGCTTGTTGTAATAGGGCGTCACCAGCAGGGCGCCGTCCGCGCCCAGCGCCGCCACTTCCTTGGCCAGATGCACCGCCGTCGCGGTGTCGTTGGAGCCGACGCCCGCCATCACCGGAACCTTGCCGCCCGCCGCCTCGATGCACAGGCGCACGACCTCGGTGTGTTCGGCCAGATCCAGGGTCGGCGATTCGCCGGTCGTGCCGCACGGCACCAGGCCGTGCGTGCCTTCCTCGATCTGCCATCTGACAAAATCCTGAAACGCCTTCTTGTCCAGGGCATTGTCCCGAAAGGGCGTGACAAGGGCGGTAAAGGAGCCTTCAAACATGCGCATGTATCCTGGGGGCGCGGCGGGGAATGGCCGCGCAGCATATGGGTCTGACCGTGCCCGATAAACCCGCACTGGCCATCGCCGCAACCGCTGCGGCGCTTCTCTTTGCATCTGGCGCCCTGGCGGCCTCCGTCAGCCCGCGCATAAAGCCGCCCCCCGCGCACTTCGCCGAAAGCCTGCCCCCGGCCGAGTTCGAAGCCCTGACCCGCGCCTTCGAGGCCGCGGACAAGGGCGAATGGGCGACCGTGCGCAGCATCGAGGGCCTGCTGCAGGACCCGGTGGCCCAGAAACTGGTCATCTGGCGCATCGCCACGGCCGACGAGAACACCAGCTTCCGTGAGCTGTCGGGCGCGGTGCGCCTGCTGGATGGCTGGCCGGACGCCAACGCCATGCTGCGCGACGCCGAATACGCGCTGGGCGACATGGCCGCCGGCGCCATCGGCAGCGCGGAGATCGCGCGCTGGTTCGCCGACTTCCCGCCTCAGAGCGGCGAGGGCAAGGCCGCCCACGCCGAGGCGCTGATGGCGCTGGGGCTGGAGGACGACGCCGACCGCGTGATGCGCGACGCCTGGACTCAGAACACGCTGCGCACCGGCACCCAGGCCCGCCTGCGCCAGCTCTATGGCCGCCGCTTCACCACCGAGGAAACGCTGGAGCGGGTGGACTTCCTGGCCTTCGACGACCAGCGCAACGCCGTCCGCGACCTGCTGCCCATGCTGCCGCGCGACTATCAGCTCCTGTATCAGGCGCGCCTGGCCATCGCCGGCAACGATTCCGATCTGGTGGCGCGGCTGAACGCCGTCCCCGCCCGGCTGCAGGACGATCCGGGCCTGCTCTATGAGCGCGCCCGCCGCCTGCGCCGCAACGGCGATTTCGAGGAGGCCGTGGCCGTCCTGCGCCGCGCCGGCAATCCCGAGAGCCTGACCGGCCGCAACGAGATGTGGGACCTGCGCCACGTCCTGTCGCGCGAGGCGCTGGAGGACGGCCATATCCAGGCCGCCTACGAGATGGTGGACGAGACCGGCCTCGACGAAGGCGCCAATTTCGCCGAGGGCGAATTCATGGCCGGCTGGATCGCGCTGCAATTCCTGCACGACGCGGACGCCGCCGAAGAGCATTTCCACCGCCTGGCCGAGGGCGTCAGCACCCCGGTCTCCCTGTCCCGCGGCTGGTACTGGACCGGCCGCGCGCGGGAGGAACAGGACGACGAGGAGGGCGCGAAGGCCGCCTATGAGGCCGCCGCCGAGCATTCCAGCGCCTATTACGGCCAACTCGCCGCCATCAAGCTGGACCCGAACGCCGCCATCGCCGTGCCGCCCGACCCGCAGGCGGACGCCGAGACGCTCGCCCGGTTCGAGGACCGCGAACTGGTCCGCGCCCTGCACATGCTGGGCGAGCTGAACGTGGAAAACATGTTCTGGACCTTCGCCCGGCATCTGGAGGACGAACTGTCCGATCCGGCGGAGCTGGCCCTGCTATCCGACCTCGCGCGCGATTACGGCATGCCGCGCACCGCGCTGCGCGTCGCCAAGGACGCCCGTAACCGCAACCTGCCGATCTTCGACCGCGCCTTCCCGCTCGCTTTCATCCCGCCCTCGGGGCCGGAATATGTGGAGCCGGCGCTGGCGCTCGCCATCTCGCGGCAGGAGACGGAGTTCGACCCCCGCGCGGTGTCCGGCGCCAATGCGCGCGGCCTGATGCAGCTGCTGCCCTCCACCGCCCAGCTTCAGGCGCGGCGCGGCGGCCTGCCCTATCGCTACAACTGGCTGCTGGACGACCCGCAATACAACGCCCGTCTGGGCAGCGCCCATCTGGACGACCTGATCCAGAATTATAACGGGTCATACATTGTCTCGATGGCCGCCTATAACGCCGGCCCCGGCCGCGCCCGCCAGTGGATCGAGCGGTTCGGCGATCCGCGCAGCGGCGACATCGACCCGGTCGACTGGGTCGAATGGGTGCCGTTCGGGGAGACCCGCAACTATATCCAGCGCGTGATGGAGAACCTTCAGGTCTACCGAGCCCAGCTCAATGGCGGCGCCGCGCCGCTGGAAATCGAACAGGACCTGCGCCGGGGCGAACTGCCCCAATCGGCGATCCGCTGACCGCGATCCGCTGACCGCCACTTCCTGACCCGTCCGGTTCCCCGCTGTCATGCCGCATCGCGGCGTGACAGCGGGCGGGGCCGACCCTATCGTCCTCCAAAATACCGTGCCCTGGGGAGGACATCATGAATCGTCTCGTTTCCGGCTGCGCCCTCGCGGCCGCCACGCTGGCCGCCGCGCCGGCTTTCGCGCAGAACCTGCCGGTCGATGAGGCGCTGGCCAATCACGTCTGGTGCTCCCGCACCGACATGCAGGCCGCCGTCGATTCCTATCTGGCCGCCCAGCGCGCCGGCGACCCCTCCCTGATGAACGCGGCGGACGAAATTACCTTCGTCAATTCGCGCGAGGCGATCGACGCGGACGACGCCATCGTCAATACGCCGGTCGGCGTCGACAATGTCCTGACCCTGAAGGACGAGTATGCGTGCGAGACCTTCAGCGAGGTCATCGACGCCGACGGGGAGGTCCCGCGCGTCATCGGCGTCCACCTGACCCTGACCCCGGAAGGCGAGATCACGGAGGTCGACACACTGGTCACCGATCCGGGCGACTGGCTCTTCAACGCGCAGCAGACGCTCTATTGGACGCGTCAGGAAGACTGGGGCCGCCTCCCCGAAGGCCAGCGCGGCAGCCGTCAGGATCTGCGCGACGCCGCCAATTCCTATCTCGACCTGTTCAACGACAAGACGGTCGACGTCCCCTGGGCCGAGCCGTGCCGCCGGCTGGAAGGCGGCGCCTATACCGGCGCCTCCGGCCCGAACGACAGCTGCGAGCTCGGCGTGCCGGACGGCGTGGGCTTCCCGGTCCGCGATTACGTCATCGACCCGGAACTGGGCGCCATCGTCGCGCTGGTGCCGTTCGGCGGCCCGGGCGGCCTGCCGGACAGCCACCTGTTCCGCGTCGCCTACGGCAAGATCACCAATGTCCACACGATCACGGTCTGCCGCGACAGCCAGGTCTGCCCGCAGATCGCCAGCTGCACCCGCGACGACCTGCAGGCCGCCGTCGATTCCTATCTGGCGGCCCAGGGCGCGGGCGACCCGCGCATGATGACGCTGGCCGACAATGCCGCCTATCGCGAGCAGTTCCAGACCGCGGACATGGAGTCCGGGATCGTCAGCACGCCGCTGAACGTCGACTTCACCAACACCCTGCTGGACGTCGGCAAGTGCCAGACCTTTACCGAGGTCGTGGTGACCGATCCGGAGCATCCCTATGTGCTGGGCGTGCACCTGACCCTGAACGCCGCCGGCGAGATTTCCGAAGTAGATGCGATCGTCACCGACGACGACGACTGGCTGTTCAGCGCCGAGAAATTCATGGCCGGCATCCAGAACGAGGACTGGGGCATGGTCCCGGAGGACCAGCGCGACAATCGCGAGACGATCATCGCCGCCGCCGATCCCTATTTCCCGATGTTCAAGGACGTCGCCCTGCGCCCGGCCGTGGCCGAGCCCTGCTACCGTCAGGAAGGCGCGATGCGCACCAACGGCACCTGCCACCTGACCACGCCGCTGAACGTCAATTTCGGCCCGCGCGAATATCTGGTCGACGAGGCCAAGGGCATGGTCGTGGCGCTCGTCCTGTTCAATGACGACCTGCCGGACAGCCATCTGTTCCGCGTGCGCAACGGCAAGGTCACGAACATCCACACGATCACGAACTGCATGGGCGACTTCAATTGCAATTTCGACCTGTCGCCGGACCTGCGCGCCGAACGCGAGGCCCGCGGCGGCCTCATCCAGTAGAAGTGGTTCAGTAGGAGCCCCGCCCATGCGCAAACTCGCTTTGTCCGGCGTGATCCTGTCCGGTGCGGCGCTGGCCGCCGCGCCGGCCTTCGCCCAGAGCGGCTGCACGCGCGAAAGCCTGCAGGACGCCGCCGACTCCTATGTCGCGGCCCAGACCACGGGCGACCGCACGCAGATGAGCATGGGCCATGGCTACCGCTATCTGGAGAACCGCACCCCGGTCGAGATCGACAACGGGCTTATCAATAAGGCGCTCTCCATCGACTACGTCAACGGACTGCTGGATGAGGAGGAATGCGCCGCCTTCGTCGAAATGGTCGTGCTCGACCCCGCGCATCCCTACGTCATCGGAACCCGGCTGGACGTCAGCGATGACGGTCTGATCGAACAGATCGACGCCCTGGTGACCGATTCCGACGACTGGCTGTTCGACGCGGCGGGCTTCCATGACGCGGTGAAGGATGAGGACTGGGGCGAAATCCCCGCAGGCGAGCGCGATACGCGCCAGACCCTGATCGACGCGGCGACCGCCTATTACGACCGGTTCGAAGACCCGACGGTCGTCGTCCCCTTCGGCGAGCAGTGCTACCGGGTGGAGGGCGGCGCCCGCACCAACGCCTCCGCGGACGCCCCGGCCAATTCCTGTCCTCTCGGCATGCCGGAAGAGCCAGGCCAGCTTCAGCTCGTGGAGCGCAGCTTCCTCGCCTATCCGGCTCTAGGGGCCGTTGTCGGCTTCAGCCTGTTCGGCGCCACGGGCGGCGAGCCGGACATCCACCTGTTCCGGGTGGAGAACGGCGGTATCCGCTACGTCCACGCCATGACGGCGTGCAGCGACAATGGCTGCGATTTCGGGACGGGAAGCGCGCTCGGACCAGGCGCCGGGCCGGACTAGGCGAAAGGGCCGTCAGCCCTCGCCTTCCTCGACGACGCCGAACAGATAGCCGACATCGGTCTCGCCCTCTTCGCCGAACTGGTCGAAGCCGAAGACGAGAATATCCAGCGTCTTGCCGTCCTTGGTGTAATGCGCGCCCATCCCGGCGCCGCTGGCGAACTCCCAGCCGGCGGCCGGCACGGCCTGGTCCAGCGCCTGCACGAATTCGGAGGATTTCCCGGTCGGCACCGCCCAGCAGCGCAGCGACGCCAGAAACTCGTCGTCCACCTCGCTGCGGAAGATGCGGCGCACCGTATCGTCCGGGCACGGCCGCTGGTCGTAGGAGCGCGGGAAGCCCAGCTCCTCGCCCTCCCCGATCTCCAGAACCATCGGCTCGAAGCCGAGGCTCGGCGGCGCGGGCCGGTGCGCGGCGGCGATCTCCTCGTCCGTGGCCGGCCGGTGGTCGGCGTCGTCGGGCATGTCCTGCGCGAGCGCGGCGCCCGCGCACAGCGTGCTGGCCATCAGGATCGGGAAGAGTGTTCTCATTGTTCTATTCCAGGCTGTGGACCTCGTCCGGCACGTATTTCTCACGCAGCGTCACCAGCTCCTCGGCCAGCGTCGGGTGTACTGCACAGGTTTGGTCGAACTGGCGTTTCGTCAAGCCTGCCTTCACCGCGATGGCGACGGCCTGGATGATCTCCGGCGCGTCCGGCCCGACGATATGACACCCGACCACAACCTGGTCTGAACGGCGCACGACCAGTTTCATCATCGTCCGCGACTCGTCCCCGGCCAGCACGTTCTTCATCGGGCGGAAGACGGTGCGATAGATATCGACCTCCATCGTCTGCCGCGCGTCATGCTCGGTCAGGCCGACCACGCCGACCGGCGGCTGGGTGAACACTGCCGCCGCGACGTTCTCGTGATTGAAAGCGATCTCATGGTCGCCGAACACGGTGTCGGCGAACGCCGCGCCCTCGCGGATCGCCACCGGCGTCAGGTTCAGCCGGTCGGTCACGTCCCCGACCGCCCAGATATTGTCGACGCTGGTGCGCGAGTATTCGTCCACCTTGATGGCGCCGTTCTCGTCCAGCTCGACGCCCGCCGCCTCCAGCCCCAGCCCGTCGGTCCAGGGATGCCGCCCGATCGCCATCAGCACGCTGTCGGTCTCGATCGTCGGCCCGCCATTGACGGTGCAGACCAGCCGCCCGTCCTTCTCCTCGATCGCGTCCAGCGTGGCGTGCGTGTACAGATGGATGCCGGTCTTCTTCATCGTCTCGGTCACCTGCGTGCGGACATCGTCGTCGAAGCCGCGCAGCACGATGTCGCCGCGATAGATCATGCAGACGTCGGCCCCCAGCCCCCGGAACACCTGCGCGAACTCGCAGGCGATGAAACCGCCGCCGATGATCGTCATGTGTTTGGGCACTTCGGTCATGTGGAAGACGTCGTCGCTGATCATGGCCAGGTCCGCGCCCGGAATCTCCGGCTCGTTCGGCCGGCCGCCGACCGCAATCAGAATCTTGTCCGCCGTCACCGTCTTTCCCGACTTTGTCAGGCGGACCGTGTGTGCGTCCTCCAGAACCGCGCGCTCCTCCATCATCTCCACGCCGGAATTGTGCAGATTGCGGCGATAGATGCCGGACAGCCGGCTGACCTCCTCCTGGACCGAGCACAGGAACGCGCCCAGGTCGAAGGTCGGCTTCTCGGGGATGGTCCAGCCATAGGCCGGCGCGGTCTCGAACGCCTTGGCGTACTCGCTGGCGTAGACCATGAATTTCTTCGGCACGCAGCCGCGGATCACGCAGGTCCCGCCGATGCGGTCGCCCTCCGCGATGGCCACGCGCGCGCCATAGTTTGACGACATGCGCGCTGCGCGCACCCCGCCGGACCCCGCGCCGATGACAAACAGGTCGTAGTCGTACTCGGACTCGCCCGCCATCACTCCGCCCGTTCCATTTTCCGCGCGCCATCCTCGCCGCCCAGGATCACTTCATGGGCCAGGCCCAGGAACAGCCCCGTCTCGATCACGCCCGGCAGGCCGGACAGGACGAAGGAGGTCAGCTCCGGATCGGGGATCACCTTGCACTGGCAGTCGACGATGTAGTTGCCGCCGTCGGTGATGAAGGGGAACGCCCCGTTGCGCACCATGCGCAGCGTCACGCCATAGCCGTGACAGCCGCTGCGCTGCAGCCCATTGATCACCTTCTCCGCCGTGAACGGCAGGCCGAACCGGTCCACCTCCACGGCCAGCGGAAACGCGCCCAGCTTGCCGACCTGTTTCGACTGGTCGGCGATCACCACCATCCGCTCGGCGGACGACGCCACGATCTTTTCGCGCAGCAGACAGCCGCCGCCGCCCTTGATCAGGCGGAAATGGCTGTCGACCTCGTCAGTGCCGTCGACGCACAGATCGATCCGCCCGGTCTGGTCCGGCGCCACGATGGTGATGCCCGCCGCCCGCGCCACGCGCGCTGTCTGTTCGGAGGTCGCAACGCCGGTCACGCTGAGGCCCCGCGCCACGCGCACGCCCAGCAGCTTCACGAAAGTCTCCGCCGTGCTGCCGGAGCCGAGGCCCAGCACCATGCCGGGCACGACATATTCCAGCGCCGCCTCCGCCGCTGCCCTCTTGGCCGCGTCCTGGCTCATTCTTCCCCCGCTTTCATGCGTTCCTTGAATTTCGCGGCCCAGCCTTCCCGGTTCTCCTGCCGGCCGCGCGCGACGGCCAGCGAGTCCGGCGGCACGTCCACCGTGACGACCGAGCCGGAGCCCACATACGCCCCCTCGCCGATCTCCAGCGGCGCGACAAGCGCGCTGTTCGACCCGACAAAGGCGTCCGCCCCGATCACGGTGCGGTATTTGTTCACCCCGTCATAGTTACAGGTGATCGTGCCGGCGCCGATATTCACCCGCGCCCCGATCTCCGCGTCCCCGATATAGGTCAGGTGGTTGATCTTCGCGCCCTCGCCGATCGTGGCCTTCTTGATCTCCACGAAATTGCCGGCCTTCGCCTTCTCGCCCAGCACCGCGCCCGGGCGCAGCCGCGCGAACGGCCCGATCTGCGCCCCCGCGCCCGCCTCGGCCCCTTCGAGGTGGGAAAAGGAATGGATCACCGCCCCCTCAGCCACGCGAACCTTGGGCCCGAACACGACATAGGGCTCGATCACCGCGCCCTCGCCGATTTCGGTGTCATGGGTAAAGAACACCGTGTCCGGCGCGGTCATCCGCACCCCGGCCATCAGCGCCTCGCGCCGCCGGTGCGCCTGGAACGCCGCCTCGGCCTCGGCCAGCTCCAGCCGGTCGTTGATCCCGGCGAACTCCTCGGCCTCGCCCGTCACCGCGACGGCCGTCCCGGCCATCGCCACGATGTCGGTCAGATAGTATTCGCCCTTGGCGTTGTCGTTATCCAGCTGGCCCACGAAGCCGAACATCGCCTTCGCGTCGCCCGCCATGACGCCGGAATTGCACAGCGTGATGGCCAGCTCGTCCGCGCTGGCGTCCTTCGCCTCCACGATCCGCGTCAGCTTGCCGCCGTCCACGACCAGCCGGCCATAGGCGCCCGGCGCGTCGGTGTCGAAGCCCAGCACCGCAATATCGGCGTCGGCCAGCGCGTCGAAGGCGCGGCGCACCGTGCCGGCCCGCACCAGCGGCGTGTCGGCGTACAGCACCGCAAGATCGCCGTCGAAATCCTTCAGCGCGTCTTTCGCCGCGGCGACCGCGTGCCCGGTCCCCTGCGGCGGGTCCTGCAGCACCGGAACGGCGCCGGCCGCCATCGCCGCCTCGCCCACTTCCGGGGCGTGCGCGCCATGCACGACCACGACCGGCTTGCAGCCGCAGTCGCGGGCCAGGTCGATGGCCCAGTTCAGCATCGTCTTGCCGCCGACCTCGTGCAGCACTTTCGGCAACGCGGATTTCATTCGCGTGCCTTTGCCTGCGGCCAGCACGATTGCGGCGCGGGATCGGCCCATGCAAAAGCTCCTCGGCCCGTGGATTCGGGTCAGGTTGTAGCCAAAGGCGCGCCCCAGCGCACGCCGCGAAGGAAGACGCAATGCCGGACGTACTGAGCGGGGCCAGCATCGTGTTCGATCTGGACGGGACGCTGGTCGACACCGCGCCCGACCTGGTGCGCGCGCTGAACGCCGTCACGGCGGACGAGGGCCTGGCCCCGATCTCCGCCGAACTCGTGCGCAATATGGTCGGCCGCGGCGCGCGCGTGCTGATCCAGCGCGCCTTCGCCCATGACGGCCGCCCGCTGGACGACGACGCCTCCACCGCCCTCACCGCCAGATTTCTGGAGATATACCGCGAAGGGATCGACCGGGAGAGCCGACCCTTCCCCGGCATGGAGGACGCGCTGGACGAAATGGCTGCGCGCGGGGCGGAGCTGTCGGTGGCGACGAACAAGCCTGCGGACCTGTCCGTCCTGCTGCTGGAGCGGCTGAACATGGCCGGCCGCTTCGCGCGCATCGTCGGCGCCGACACCGCGCCGCAGAAAAAGCCGGACGCCGCGCATCTGTTCGCGGCCGCCGGCCCGGGCGCGGACGCCGCCCGCATGGTCATGGTCGGCGACAGCGAGACGGACGTGTCGGCGGCCCGCAATGCGGGCTGCCCGGTAATCGTGATGTCCTATGGATATACGGAGACGCCCGCAAAAGAATTGGGCGCGGACCGCGTGCTGGACGATTGCCGCACGCTGGTCCACGCCCTTGAAGACGTCCTGGCGCGTTAAAAGCGCCTGAGACTTAGCCCGCCGCCTGGAGCGGACGGCGCGGTTCTTGATTGTTGTTGGCCGCCGGCTTCGGCAGCCCGTTCACCAGGTTGGAGCGGACGTCCGTCCGGGCCGAACGCATCGCCGGCATGAAGCCCGCGTCCACGAGGTCGACGTTCACCTCGTAGCCGCGTTCACGCCAGTATTCCTCGATGCGCTGTTTCAGACGCCGGGCGCCGTCCATGGTGCAATAATCGTTGTTCATTTTCCGTCACTCCCATTGGCGGGCCGCCGCAGCGGCGCGCACATCCATCAACGCAGTCAGCCGCGCCCCGTTCCGGCCGCCCGCCCTGCTACTCGAATTTGTGAAATGGGGGCCGCCCTTATGGCTCTCGGCGGTCCGCAGACCGCCGCCCATCTCGCCCCCAACTGCGCGGGATGTGCCCCTTCGGACCGCCCGGATCAAGATGCCGACGGTTAAACTCGCGTAATTTGACGGCAAGTTCCCTGCGGCCCCGGCGCGGGTGCGGCAATATTTCGCGGGGAAATGGTGGGCGATGCTGGGATTGAACCAGCGACCTTTCCGGTGTGAACGGAACGCTCTCCCGCTGAGCTAATCGCCCGATCAGGGGCGGTTCCTTTATGACCCGCTCCCCCGGGCGTCAAGCAATCCGCCTGCGCCGTCGCGGGTGCGGGCGTCCGCCGCAGGGCCGCTTGCTTGCGGAACCGGGCCAAGTCCGATAGCAGTTGCGACCCATTCGCAAGACCAGCACACCGCCATGCGCACGCTTTTCCGCCTCTCCGTCCTCACCCTGTCCGCCGCCCTGCTGGCCGCCTGCGGCGGCGAATCGGGCGGCGACGCGCAGGAGGTGATTCTCTACACCGCCCGCCACTACGACTCCGACGAGCTGATCAACCGGCGGTTCGAGGAAGAGACCGGGATCGCGGTGCGCAGCATCAGCGCCGACAGCGACCTGCTGATCGAACGGATTCGCGCCGACGGCGCGCGCAGCCCGGCGGACGTGGTGATGACGGTGGACGCCGGCCGCCTGTACCGCGCCGAACAGGCCGGCCTGTTCCAGCCGGTCCAGTCCGACATTCTGGACAGCCGCATCCCGGCCAGCCTGCGCCACCCGGACGGGCTCTGGTTCGGCTTTTCCCGCCGCGCGCGCGTCTTCGTCTATGCCAAGGACCGCGTGCAGCCGGGCGAACTCGGCGGCTACGAAACGCTGGCCGACCCGGCCCTGCGCGGCCGCGTCTGCGTCCGCTCCTCCGGCGTCATCTACAATATCTCCCTGCTGGCGGCCCTGATCGACCGCTGGGGACCTGACCGGGCCCAGGACTGGGCCGACGGCGTTGTCGCCAATTTCGCGCGCATCCCGTCCGGCGCGGACATGGACCAGATCCTGGCCGTCAGGGCGGGCGAATGCGACGTGGCGCTGGTGAACCATTATTATTTCGCCCGCCTGATCGCCTCCGACCCCACGATCACGGACACAGTCGCGATCCACTGGCCGGAGGCTGGCGGCGGCGTTCACGTGAACATCTCCGGCGCGGGCGTGGCGGCCGGCGCGCCGCACCCCGAGGCCGCGGTCCGCTATCTGGAATTCCTCGCCTCCGACGAGGCCCAGCGCATGGTCGCCGAAACCAACGGCGAATACCCGGTCGAGGCCGACGTCGAATACGACAATCCGATCATCGCCGAATTCGGGACATTCGAGGCCGACCCGCTGAACGTCTCGGTGCTGGGGGAGAACCAGGCCGAAGCCCAGCGCATGTTCGACCGCGCCGGATGGCCC
Organism: uncultured Euryhalocaulis sp.; assembly: GCA_913055605.1. Classification (GTDB taxonomy): domain Bacteria; phylum Pseudomonadota; class Alphaproteobacteria; order Caulobacterales; family Maricaulaceae; genus Euryhalocaulis. The sequence continues at coordinate 101,793 of CAJXKJ010000004.1, forward strand.
TGATCGCGCCAGCGCCGCGCCTGCGGCGCGGTTTCCGGTTTTCCGCCGACCCCGCCCCGCTGGGCGCGCTGGCGGCGCTGGTCTGCATCCTGCCGATCCTCGCTCTGGTCGCGCTGGCCGCCACCGGCGGCGGCGACACGCTGCGCCATCTGGCCGAAACCCGCCTGCTCGCCTATCTGCGCAACTCCGCCGCGCTCGCCATTCTGGTCGCGATCGGCGTATCGCTCCTCGGCGTGCCCACCGCCTGGCTGACCGCGCGCTACCGCTTTCCGGGCCGGGGCGTCTTCGTCTGGGCGCTGGCCCTGCCGCTCGCCGCGCCGACCTACGTGCTGGCCTATGCCTGGGCCTCGCTGGTGAACGCCGGCGGGCCGCTCTACGGCCTGCTGCCGCCGCTGCGGGGCGTCGCCGGCGCCGCCTTCATCTTCTCCATCGCGCTCTATCCGTACGTCTATCTGCTGGCCCGCCAGGCGTTCGAGGGTGGCGCGGCCCATGCGCTGGACGCCGCGCGCACGCTGGGCGCGGGTCCGTGGCGCGCCTTCTGGCGCGTCGGCCTGCCGCTCGCCCGCCCGGCGCTCGCCGCCGGCATGGCGCTCGCGATCATGGAGACGCTGGCCGATTACGGCGCGGTCGAATATCTGGGCGCCCCGACCTTCACCACCGGGATCGTCCGCGCCTGGATCTCGCTCGGCGACCCGGCCGGCGCCGCGCGCCTGGCCGTGATCCTCCTGCTCGCCACGCTGCTGGCGCTGGGCGTGGAGCGCCGGGCCCGCGGCGCCGGGCGCGTGGCCGACCCGCGCGGCCGCGCCCGGCCGCAGGAGCGCCAGCCGCTGGCCCCGCATTTCGCCGTCCTCGCCGTCGCCGGCTGCGCCGCGCCGATCCTGATCGGCCTTTTGATCCCCGCCGCGCGCCTGATCTGGCTGGCGATGGAGACCCCGCCGGTGCGCCCCGTCCTGCCCGCCTTCCTGAACACCGCCGGCCTGTCGCTCGCCGCCGCGCTGATCGCCGCGGCGCTCGGTCTCGGCGCCGCCACCGCGGCCCTGTCCGGCGGCAAACTGGCGCGCGCCGCCGCCCGTCTGGCCCAGCTCGGCTACGCCATTCCGGGCGCGGTCGCCGCGATCGGCGTGCTGGCGCTGCTCGGCGGACTCCAGCGCGTGCTGGACGCCTCGCTGGCCGGGTTCGCGCCGCTGGTCGCCGGCGGCGGTCTTGTCGCGCTGGTCTTCGCCTATCAGTCCCGCTTCGCCGCCGCCGCCATCGGCCCGTCCGAAAGCGCCCTGCTGCGCGTCACCCCATCGCTGGAGGCCGCCGCCCGCACGCTGGGCGAGACGCGCATGGGCGTGCTGCGCCGCGTGCATCTGCCGCTGGCCGCAGGCGGGGTCGCCACCGCCGCGCTGATTGTGTTCGTGGAGGTGATGAAGGAGCTTCCGGCGACCATGATTCTGCGCCCGCTGGATTTCGAGACGCTGGCCGTCGTCGCCCACAACTACGCCGCCGACGAACGGCTGGGCCAGGCCGCCCGCCCGTCGCTGCTTCTCATTGCGCTCGGCCTGCCGGCAATGATCGCGGTCTCGCGTCTGGTCTCCGGCGGTCGTAAAAGCCCGGCGCGATGACCGCCCTTACCGTAACCAAATGCTGCAAGCGTTTCGGCGACCGCGACGTGCTGCGGGACGTCGACCTGACGCTGCAGCCCGGCGCGGTGACCGCCGCGCTCGGACAGTCCGGCGCCGGCAAGTCCACGCTGCTTCGCGCCATCGCGGGGCTGGAGCGGATCGACGCCGGCGAGATCCGCAGCGCCGCCGGCCTCCTGTCCGGCGACGGCGTCCATGTCGCGCCGGAACGGCGGCGCGTCGGGCTGGTGTTTCAGGACTACGCCCTGTTCCCGCATCTGACCGCGCTTCAGAACGTCATGTTCGGCCTGTCGGGGCAGGACAAGGCCGCGTCCCGCGCCCGCGCGATGGCGCTTCTGGATTCCGTGCGCCTGGCCGACCGCGCCGGCGCCCATCCGCACGCTTTGTCGGGCGGGGAGCAGCAGCGCGTGGCGCTCGCCCGCGCCCTCGCGCCCTCGCCGGACATCGTGCTGATGGACGAGCCCTTCTCCGGCCTCGACGCCCGCCTGCGCGAGGCGACGCGGGAAACCGCGCTTGCCGCGCTGAAGGACTCCGGCGCCGCCGTCCTGATCGTCACCCACGATGCGGACGAGGCGATGCTGATGGCCGACGAGCTCGCCCTGATGGATGGCGGCCGCATCGTCCAGCAGGGCGCGCCGGACGCGCTTTACCGCCACCCGGTCTCCCCGGCGGCCGCGCGCCTGCTCGGCGACGTCAATGAATGGCGCGGCAAGGTCGAGGGCGGCCAGCTGGGTACCCCCTTCGGCCCTGTCCCGGCTGGCGAGGTGCCGAACGGCGCGGACGCCGTGGCGCTGATCCGGCCGGAGGGGATTTCCCTCCTGCCCTCCTCGCACGGCGCCGCAACGGTCAGCGAGCGCCGCGCGGCGGGCGCGGACGCTGTCCTGCGCATTACTGCTGACGGCGGCCTCGAATGGCGCGCCCGGATGCAGGCCTCCATCGCCCCGAAAGCGGGCGACCGGGTCAGCGTCCTGATCGACCCGGCGCTGGCCCCGGTCCTGCCGGCCTGAGTTAAGCCGTCAGAGCTAGACGGCCAGCTCCGCCACCTTGTCCTGATAGTCTTCCTTCGGGTCGGCCCCGAGCATCAGCTTCACGCCGGCCAGCAGGCTGTTGTCGTTCAGCCAGACCTTGGCGCAGTCCGGCTCAAACCGCAGAAGCTGCAGCTTCGGATCGTCCTTGCCGCCCTTGAACCAGGCCGCAACGAACGGATTCCACAGCTTCTCGACCACGCGCCGGTCGGTGTTCCGGATCAGCCAGCCATCCATGCTGGCGAACAGGTCGTGTCCGCGGTCCGCGAAATGGGCGCAGGCGCGATGCCGCTCGCCCATCTCCTCCACCAGCTCCACGTCCTTAGCCGTGAAGAACCAGATCGGCCCGGCGTGTTCGCCCTTCTTCTCGTCATTATCCTCGAACATCGCGGTCATCGGCTGGGCGCGGCCGTCATCGACGCCCGTCAGGCCCAGCATCACCGTCTTGTCCGATTTCAGCGCCTTCCAGAATTTCTTTTCGATATCCGTCTTGTCGGTCACGGCCGCCTCCGTTGATTGCCGTCAAAATCAACGGCGGGCCGGGGCGCCGGTTCCGTCCTCGGCCGACAGCGCAGCAGTGGCGGGCGCGGGGCAGTTTCCGCCGATAAACCCGGCGATATCCCGCCACACATTCTCCGCCTGCAGGTCGCGCAGCAGCATGTGATACCCCGCCGGATAGGTCTTGAAGCAGGCCTCCGGCGACTGCCGCTCGGCATAGCGTTCGATCACGCCCGGCGGCACGATCTGGTCGTTCTGGCCCATAAGAATAAGCGCCGGAACGTCCCGTCCCGCCCGCGTGCGCCAGCCCGCCTCCATCAGCTCGACCAGCCCATAAACCGCGTCGATCCGCGTCGCCCGTACCATCAGCGGGTCGCGCCCCAGCTTGCGCAGCATCTCGATATTGTCGGACGGCCAGCGGTTCAGGCTCTCCCCGGTCGGGGACCAGCCCGGCGCCACCGCCGTCGCAAGGCGCAGCGCGATGGAATAGAGCGGGTTCATCTGCGACCAGCCCCAGACCGCCGGCGACACCAGGACCAGCCCGTCCACATCCGGCGGCGTCGCCGACCCGAACGCGGCCAGCGAGGCCGCCCCGCCCATGCTGACGCCCACCAGGATGACCGGCGTATCCGGATATTCGGCGCGCAGCGCGGCGACGAAATAGGCGACGTCCGCCATCATCACCTCTTGCTCCGGCCACACGCCCCGGCGGGGGGAGCGCCCGAAGCCGCGCTGGTCATAGGCATAGGTGGCGATGCCCTGCTCCGCCCACCACGGCCCCGCCAGATAGAAGGTCTCCGAATAATCCCCCATGCCGTGCAGCCCCGCGATCACGGCTTTGGGTTTTCCTCCATTCACGCTTTCAGGCGGCAGCCAGGACTGCAGGCCCAGCCGCGCCCCATCGAAGCTGACGAAGCCATCCCCATCGATCTGACCTTGGCGATAGGCGTCCGGAGCCGTCTCCGCCCCCTGGCGCAGCGCCCCGGCGCAGCCCGCCAACAGAAGGAACAGAACGACCGACAGCGCCCTCATGCCGGCCGCTCCATCAGCGCCCGCACCCGCCGGCGCAGCTCGGGCAGCACCTCGGCCTCGAACCACGGGTTCTTCTTTAGCCAGGCATTGTTGCGCCAACTGGGATGCGGCAGCGGCAGATAGCGCGGCAGATAGTCCCGCCACGCCGCCACCGTTTCGGTCAGGGTCGGCCTGGCCGCCTTGCCCAGATGGAATTTTTGCGCGTATCCGCCGACCAGAAGCGAAAGCTCGATATTCGGCAGCGCCGCCTCGATCCGCTTCTGCCAGATCGGCGCGCATTCCCGCCGCGGCGGCAGGTCGCCGCCCTTGTCGTCCCAGCCGGGAAAACAGAACCCCATCGGCGTGATGGCCAGCCGCTCGGGGTCGTAGAATTCGTCCTCGCTCACCCCCATCCATTCGCGCAGGCGCACTCCCGACGGATCGGCGAACGGCTTGCCCGCCCGGTCGGCCCGCACCCCCGGCGCCTGGCTGATCAGGGCCAGCCGCGCATGGGGCGAGACGCTGAAGATCGGCTGCGGCGCCTGGGGCAGGTGCGACGCGCACACCGCGCAGCCGCGCAGGTCGGCGACGAGTTTGCGGAACTCCTTTGGGTCGGCGTGCTTGGTCATGGCGCGGTCAGCGCCATAAAACTAGGCGACCGCCCGCGCCCGGGCCAAGGAGCGGCTGCATGATCCGCGATCACAGACCGTTCTGGCTGTTCCGCCTGGCCGCCGCCTGGCGGGACTGGCGCACCGCCCGCCTCCTCGCCCCCGGCTTCGCGGCGCTCGGCGCGCGCCCGGTCGTCATCGGCCCGCGCCATGTGGAGCTGACCGGCGCCAATATTTCCGCCGGGGACGATCTGCACGTCATCGCCTCGCCCGACGCCAAGGTCCGCCTCACCGCCTGGCCGCCGCCGGACGAAACCGCCCGCATCGCCATCGGAAACGCCGTCCTGCTGATCGGCGGCGCGCGCATCCTGGCGGCGCGGGAGGTCGTCATCGGCGACGGCTGCATGATCGCGGCCAACGCCCTCATTACCGATCCCGCCTGCCCCGGCCTCTATGCCCGGGCCCGCCTTCCGGCCGCCGAGCCG
>CAJXKJ010000005.1 GCA_913055605.1 uncultured Euryhalocaulis sp.
CGCCTTGACGAATTCCGCCTCCATCTGCCGTCCGTCCACGGATGTCCAGGTGCGGGATTCGACCGCGAACGCGGCGGTGGCGAAAAGTGCAAGCGTGAGGAGAATGGAAGCGAATCGTTGCATGGGTCTTTCGCCGTCCAAGAAACGCAGGCGGCATTGGGCGTCAAGGGCTTTGTTGGTCGGCAAACGGCGGGTTTTCCACACTTCCGGTTTTGACGTCCCCACGGCCGGCCGCCAGTCTATCCGCCAATGACTCCCCTCGAAGCCCTCGTCGCACTCAACATGTTGCCAAGAATCGGTCCCGTGCGGGTGCGGCGCCTGCTGGAGGCCTTCGGCGACGCGGCTGCCGTGCTGGGCGCCCCGACCGACCGCCTGATGCGCATCGACGGCATCGGCGAGGAAACCGCGAAAATCCTCCGCGGCTGGCAGGATCACTCTGATCCTGCGGCGGAAATCCGCGAAGCCACCGAGCGCGGCATCGCCATCGTGACGCAGGACGACGAAGGCTATCCCGCGCCGCTGCGCGAGGCCTACGACCCGCCGCTATTGCTCTACGTCTGGGGCAAACTGGAAACGCGGGACCGCCACGCGCTGGGAGTCGTCGGCTCGCGCCGGGCGACGGTGTATGGCCGGCAGGCGACGAAGAAGCTTTCCTATCAGCTCGCGCAGGCGGGTTTCACCATCGTTTCCGGGCTCGCGCGCGGGATCGACACCGCGGCGCACGAGGCTGCCATCGCCGCGAGCGGCCGCACCATCGCGGTGATCGGCGGCCGCGTGGCGCCCGCCGGCCCCGCCGCGCCGGCCCTGCCCATGGGCTACGCCCCGCCGCCCGAGGCTGCTGTCTCCGCCTATCCGCCTCCGCCGGAATTTTCGGCCGCCGCCTATGGCCCGCCGCCGGGCATCACGGGGCCGGAAAGCGGCTTCCCGCCGCCGGACGCCGAATATGTCTACGCCCCGGATTCCTCGCCGCCCCCGCCGCCGGCCTTCGACGGCTATGTCGCGGTGCAGGGGCAGGGCCAGATGCAGCCGCCGGGAACCTTCGCCTACGCCTATGAAAGCGCGGACGGCGGCGCCTTCGCCTGGCGCTACGACACGCCGAACGGCCCGGCCTGGGCCTATGCCTATGAAACGCCGGAGGGCTGGGCCTACGCCTATGCCTACGACACCGCGCCGGAGGGTCCGCCCCCGGCCGCCATCCCGGTCCCGGCCCCCGAAATCCATCACGAGCATCATGGCGGCCCCTATCGCGGCCCCTATGTGGAATACGCCGAACACGGCCACGCCGGCTTCCACGCCGACCGCCGCTATACGGACGAGCTCCGCCTCTACGGCGAATCCTATCCGCGCATGCTCTATCTGGTTCAGACCTATTACCGCGAAAGCGAATGGCGCACCGTCTCGGCCGTGCCGGGCCGCGCCTATATCGGCGCGGCGGGCGGATGCGGCGCCTGCGGCGGCGCGCGCGTTGTCTATCCGGCCGACATGGCCCGCCCGCGCGGCGTCTTCTATGGCGGCGGCTCTGCTGGCGGGTATGGCGGCGCGATCGGCTTCAACAGGGGCTACGCCTCCGGCGCGGCGCTGACCGGGCGTTTCTCGGGGCCCCAATCTGGCGATGTCGCCTATGGCGGCGGATATGGCGGCGGCGCGGTCAGCGACAGCGCATCCTTCAACGTCTCCAACACGGCCAGCCAGACCGCGGAAAACTACGCCATGGCCACGGGCAACCAGACCGTCACCGTCGGGGGCGCCTTCGCCCCGCCTTCCGGCGCCCCGATCCCGCCCTGGGGCCCGCCCGCCCAGATCAGCGGCGGAAACACCGCCAACGCCTATGGCCGCGCGAACGCCAACGTCATGTCCAATGGCGCAGCCAACGTGACGGCGGGGCGTCCGTTTTAGGACGTTCGATTCTCTGCAGTGCGGTGACGGACGTTCTGAAGTCGGGTGTCTGACAAATCGACTTATTCTTCAGGTTGCATGTCATCTGGCCACGGGGCTCGACTCACCAGTGCCCAAGAACGTGGGTTTGCGAGCGACGCGCGAGCATCAATTTCTATCAGCAGCTCCAACGTCGCCGATTCATCCGCTCCTACCGCCGAAGATAATTGATCAAGGGAGCGCCACTTGTACTTCGTGCCATTCAGCATCTGAAGCAGCCGCTTTTTCCGGGTTTTAGCCAAGCATCTCGCCCGCTGTCCTCCCAAGTATTGAACAAACCAGCCCCCACCCCCCGTGATGACAGCTCCGACCACGGCACCGATCACAACAGCTAAGCCTTCATCCATCAAACCCTCCCGGCTGCTCCATCTATGTTACTAGACATATTCGCTAGCCCGTAGTCGCCTCGTCCTTTCAACATATAGGACTTTATTCCTTTAGGAAAATCATCCTATAATGGCGGCATGGTTCGCCGCCTCGCGCTTCTGCTCGCCTGCCTTCTGACGCCCTTCGCGGCGCAGGGCGAGCGGCTGTCCGGCCCCGTCCCGGCGCAGATCCTGCGCGTGGTGGATGGCGACACGCTGGAGCTGCGCGTGCGCATCTGGCTGGATCAGGAGCTGATCGTGAAAGCGCGGCTGGCGGATGTGGACGCGCCGGAGCTGTTCCGCCCGGACTGTCCCGCCGAGCGCGCTTTGGCCGAACGCGCCCGCGACTTCGTCCTGGCCGAGGCCGGGCGCGACGTGACGCTGACATCGGTGGAGCACGACAAATACGCCGGCCGCGTCGTCGCCCATGTCGCTGACGACAAGGGCCGCGATCTCTCCGCCCTGCTGCTGTCCGCCGGCCTCGCCGCGCCTTACGGCGACAGGACCGGCTGGTGCGCGGACGGGGAGGGCTAGGCCGGAACGGCCGCCATCTCGTCCGCGATGGCCTTCGCCGCCGCCGCCGGGTCGTCCGCCGCCGTGATCGGGCGGCCGACCACCAGATGGCTGGCGCCGGCCTGCAGCGCTTCGGCCGGCGTGGCCGCGCGTTTCTGGTCGTCCATCGCCGCGCCCCTGGGCCGCACGCCGGGTGTCACGATCAGGAAGTCCTTGCCGAATTCGGCGCGCAGCATTTCGGCTTCCAGCGGGCTCGCCACCACGCCGTCCATGCCGGCCTCCAGCGCCTGTCCGCAGCGCCGCTTCACCAGGTCGCGCGCGCCATAGCGCAGGCCGATCGCCTCCAGCATCGCGTCGTCGTACGAGGTCAGCACGGTCACCGCCAGCAGCTTCAGCCCGCTGTCGCCGCGCCCCCGCACGGCGGCCTTCATCGCCTCCGGCTCCGCATGCACGGTCACCATATGCGCGCCGGTCGCCGCGATGCTGCGCGTGGCCTTTTCCACCGTCGCGCCGATATCCAGCAGCTTGTAGTCCAGGAACACGCCCTTCTTCTGGGCGCGCAGGCCCTGGGCCAGGTCCATCCCGCCGACCGGGATCAGCTGCAGCCCGATCTTGTAGAAGCTGACGGCCTCGCCCAGCCCGTCGGCCAGCGTCTGGGCGGCGTGCGGCGTCGGCAGGTCCAGCGCGACGATCAGGCGCGGATCGCTCATCTGCGTGACTCCCCTTTTGCGGCCGTCAGGGTCTTCCCCGACGCGGCCGCCATAAGCTCCATCCCCGCCCCCGCGGGCAAGAGGCGGAACAGCGCCACCCCGATCCTGTTGTGCCAGCCCGGAATCCGCATCGCCGCGTCCGCCTCGCACGCCTCGTATCCGGCGCGCGCGACCGTTTCGGCGTCCTGCCAGACGAATCGAGGCAGGCCGGAAAGTTGCGCCTCCATGCCCGCCACGGCGTGGAATTCGGTGCGGGTCAGGCCGGGGCAGAGCGCGGTGACATGCACGCGGGTCCCCTCCGCCTCCAGCGTCATGGCGCGCGAGGCCTCGATCAGGAATCCCTTGGCCGCGCCATAGAGCGACTGCCCCCGCGCCGGCGGCATCATCCCGGCGATGGAGGCGACGTTCAGCACCCGGCCATAGCCCCGCTCGATCATCCCCGGCATCACCAGATGCGCCAGTTCCACGGGCGCATTCACCATCACCTGCAGGAAATTCGCGTGATCGGCCCAGGGGGCGGACAGGAATCCGCTGGCCCCGCCATAGCCGGCATTGTTCACCAGCCCGTCCAGCGGCCGGCCCGCCGCCTCGATCTCCCCCACGATGCGCCGCGGCGCGGCCGGGTCGGCGAGGTCGGCGGGAAAAATCCCGCATTGCGTCCCGTAGGCGGCGGTCAGCTCACCCGCCAGCGCCTCCAGCCGCTCGGCCCGCCGCGCGGTCAGCACCAGATCCCAGCCGGTCTGCGCATAGATGCGCGCCAGCGCCGCGCCGATCCCGGCGGACGCCCCGGTGACGAGGCAAAGGCGTCTGGCGCCGCTCATGCTGGTCTGCTCATGCGGCGCAGACTGCGCGATTCGTCCCCTCCGGTCCCGCCTTGGGCGGGAGGAAGGGAAAGGGTCAGGCGAAATCCTTCGCCGTCAGCACCGATCTCAGGGCCAGCCCGGCCTCTTTCAGCGCGTCTTCCGCGCCTTCCTGCCGGTCCAGCACGGTGATCACCGTGTCCACCGTCCCGCCGGCCTCACGCACCATGTTGGCGGCCTTGATCACCGATCCGCCGGTCGTGGTGACGTCCTCCAGCATCGCGACTGTCTTGCCGTCCAGGCTTTCGTCGTCGGACAGGCCCTCGACCAGCGCGTTGGCGCCGTAACCCTTGGCCTGTTTGCGCACGAAGAAGGCGCGCACGGGCCGGCTCTCGATATGGCTCACCGCCGCGCAGAAGGCGGCCAGCGGCACCGCCCCCATCTCCAGCCCGCCGACATAGTCCGTGCCTTCCGGAATCCGGTCCAGCAGCAGGCTGGCCATCAGATGCGCCCCTTCGGGGTCCATCATCGTCGGCTTCAAATTGAAATACAGGCTGCTCTTGCGCCCGGACGCCAGCGTGAAGTCGCCGCGGCGGAAGCTGCGCGCGGCGACGATCTCGATCAGCCGCGCCCGGTCTTTCTCGGCGACATTCATTCGGACGGCACGCCCACGCCCGGCGTCGCCTCGTCGCCGGTCGCCCCGTCCGGATCGGGGACCAGGCCCGTATCGTCGCAGCGTTCCTCGACCACGCCGGCGTATTCGAAGACCTTCTGCATCACGCCCGCGAATTCGGAGGGGGAGAAGCCCTTCTCGGCGGCGATCTCCGGCGCCTTGATCAGCGCCTCGCCCAGATCGGTCTCGCCCGACAGAGACGGGCCGACCTCGGCCATCAGAGACACCTCGCGCGGGGTCATCAGCTCGCGCGCCATTTCAATGCCGCAGGCGCATTCGTCCGTGCTGCCGCCATGGGCCAGGCAGTGTTCGGCCAGGACCTCCTCGTCCGCCGACAGCGGCGCGTCCATGGCCAGCGCGGTGAGGGCAAGCGGGGCGAGCAGCGAAGAAAGACTAAAAAACATCAAGATACCGTCTCCCGAAAAGCGCAGTCCGTCCCTTCAAGAGTCCTGCTAGCACAGCCATATTAACCCTGCGAGGACCTGATGGAGTGATCGAATGCTACGGACCATCGTTGCAGCGGCTTCGCTTGCGGTGCTCGCCGCGTGCGCGACCGCGACCCCCTATCAGCCGGCCGGGCTCGACGGCACGCCCTATGGCTATTCCGAACGGCCGATCGAACAGGACCGCTTCCGCGTCACGTTTTCGGGCAACTCCCTGACCGACCGGGAGACGGTGGAGAATTATCTCCTCTACCGCGCCTCGGAGCTGACGCTGCAGAGCGGCTATGACTATTTCATCGTCGCCGACCGCGGCACGGATGCGGAGCGCCGCTACCGCTCGTCCAGCTTCGGCGCCTATCGCTCGCCCTTCGGCTTCTACCCGTACTACTCGTTCTATGACCCCTATCGGGGCTGGTATGACCCGTGGGCGCCCTTCGCCGGCCATTACAGCGATTTCGATATCCGTGAGACGACGCGCTATGTCGCCAGCGCGGAGATCAAGATGGGCCGCGGCCCGGTCCCGAACGACCCGAACGTCTTCGACGCCCGCCAGGTGCAGAATTATCTGGGCGCGGTGACCCTGCCGCCGCGGGCCTGACAGGGACCGGCGGAACGCACGGGATGGCCATGGACGCCTCGCACGGCAAGGGAGAGCTGACCCCGGCGCAAAATACCGCGCCGGCGCCCGTGCGCGGCGGCCTGCCCGCGCCGATCGTCCAGCGCCGCCAGATGAAGCGGTTCTGGCCCAAATTCTGGCGCAATGTCGGGAAGATCCCGTTTTCGGAGGAACTGGTGGCCGCCTGGTATTGCTGGGCCGACCCCAAGACCCCGAAACGGGTGAAGGCGGTGCTGGCCGGCGCCATGGTCTATTTCGTCGTGCCCGCCGACATGATCCCGGACTTCGTCGCGGGCCTGGGCTTCACCGACGACGCCACGGTGCTGGCCACCGCGCTCGGCGTCGCCGGCGCCTATGTGAAGCGCCGCCACAAGGCCGCCGCCCGCACCTTGCTGAACAAGTCCCGCGACTGACGCTTCCGCGCCGGCGCCGCTATAAACCGCCGCATGAGTCGGTTTTCGGGCAGCAAGGGCTGGTTCGCCGTCGGGGCGGAGGGAATCTCCAAGCCGATGAATCTGGGCGCCATCCTGCGCACCGCCCACGCCTTCGGCGCCTCCTACGCCTTCACCGTCGACGCCGCGCACAAGGTGCGCGACGTGCGCCTGTCCGATACGTCGGGGACGGCCGAGAACATGCCGCTCTTCGCCTATGACAGCGTGGAGGACTTCTCCCTGCCGCCGAAATGCGTCCTGGTTGGGGTGGAGTTGACCGACGACGCGATCGACCTGCCGACCTTCCGCCACCCCAAGGCCGCCGCCTATGTGCTGGGGCGGGAGCGGGGATCGCTGTCGGACGCGATGCAGGCGCGCTGCGACTATCTGGTGAAAATCCCCACCCGGTTCTGCGTGAACGTGTCGGTGGCCTGCGCCATCGTCCTGTACGACCGCACCCGCGTCATGGGCGGCTGGCCGGACCGCCCGGTCCGCCCCGGCGGGCCGGAGCTGGGCGCGCCGGAGGGCTGGCCCCCGCGCGGCTGAGGCGTAACTGCGTGCATTAACGGGGTTTCACGTCTTGGACGTGTCGCCTTTACCGGCTCATAACCCGGCGACGCCTAGGCTCGGCGTCCAGTTTCGCCCCGGCCCGTACATTCATGTTTGCAATCGCGACCGCCCATAGTCTGGAGTCCGAGCCAGAGATTGCGGCCCGCCAGGCCGCGGACGGCCTGCGCGCGCGTCTCGGACGGGCCCCGGATTTCGTCGTCGCCTTCGCCACCGAACATCTGGCCCGGCCGGGCTTCGCCGCCGCGCTTTCCGAGGCGCTGCCGGGCGCCGCGGTATTCGGCGGCACGTCCTGCCGCGGCGTCCTGACCGAACAGGGCTTCCATACCGGCCCGGATGGCGCGGCCGCGCTGCTGGGGATTTGCGACGAAGAGGGCGATTACGGCGTCGGCGCCGCATCGCTGGACGGCGATCCCGCCGCCGCCGCGGCCGCCGCCCTGTCCGCGGCGCTGGAGCAGGCGGGCCGTCCCTTCGAGTCGCCGTCCCTCATCATGGTGATCCAGCCCCCGGGCGAGGAGGAGGCGATCCTGGAGGGGCTGACCCGCATCGCCGGTCCGCACTGCCCGGTGCTGGGCGGATCGTCCGCGGACGAGGCGCTGGCCGGAAACTGGCGCCAGTTCGCCGGCGGCGCGGTGCTGCAGGACCATGTCGTGGTCGCCGCGCTGTTCCATTCGGTGGAGACCGGCCGCGCCTTCCAGAGCGGCTATGTGCCGACCGAAATGACCGGCTGCGTCACCGAATGCGAGGGCCGCACGATCGGCCGGATCGACGGCCGCCCGGCGGCGGAGGTGTTCGCCGAATGGAGCGGCGGCGCGGTCCGCGCGGACGCCCCGGGCGTCATCCTGCCGGAGGCGACCTGGACCCCGCTCGGCCGGCGGGTGGAGGAACGCTCCGCCTATGACGAATTCATCCTGAGCCATCCCTCCGAAATCACGGCGGACGGCGCGCTGCGCGTGTTTTCCGACATCGCGGTCGGCGACCGGCTGGTCGCCATGGCCGGCGACCGGGACAGCCTGGTCGGGCGCGGCGCGCGTGTGGCCTCCGACGCGATGGAGATCGCGGGCCTGGCGCCGGACAGCGCGGCCGGCGCGCTGATGATCTTCTGCGGCGGCTGCATGATGGCGGTGCAGGACCGCGTGCCGGAGGTCGGCGGCCAGCTGTCCGGCGCGCTCGGCGGCAAGCCTTTCCTCTGCGCCTTCACCTTCGGGGAGCAGGGCGCGCTGGTGTCGCGCCAGAACCGGCACGGCAATCTGATGGTCGCCGCCGCGGTCTTCGGCGCGGACAATGCCTGAGACCCGGCTGAAAGAAGAACTCGCCTCGCTCCGCCGCCGGCATGAGGCCGCCGCCGCGCGCGCCGGGGAGACCGACGGCATCCTGTCGGCGCTGGAGGCGATCCTCAGCGCCGACGACCCGGCCCGGATCGGCGAGACGATTTTCGACAGTTTCCGCGGCCTGGTGGAGTTCGACGCCGCCTTCGTCCTGACGCTCGACGAGGCGGGCGTGGCGCGCACGCGCTTTTCCACCCATCCGCCGCGCGTGGAATGCGTCACCAATCCGGATCTGGCGCGCGTCGCCTCGGGCCGCGCGGCGTCCCTGCCGGACGGACGGCGCGCCAGCTTCCTCTGGCCCTTCCTGCCCTCGGGCGAGGATCCGGTCTCGGTGATGATGGTGCCGTTCGCCCCGCGCGCCGGCGGCGGCCTCCTGCTGTTCGTCAGCCGCGGCTTCGGCCTGTACCAGGCCGACGAGGCCCGCCGGCTGAAGCGGTTCGGCATCGTCGCCGCGCAGGGCCTCTCGGCGCTGGAGGAAATCCGCCTGGCGCGCGATTTCGACCGGATGGAGCGGGACCGGGAGGTCGCCCACGCCGCCAATGTCGCCAAGTCGCGCCTGCTCGGCCGCGTCAGCCACGAGCTGCGCACGCCGCTGAACGGCGTACTGGGCAGCGCGCTGCTGCTGCGCATGAAGGCGCTGCCGGAGGATTGCATGCGCACCATCGCGGACATTGAGGCCTGCGGTCAGGAAATGCTGCGCCTGGTCTCCGACCTGATCGAATTCGCCGGCGCCGCCGCCAATGACGGCAACGGCGCGCACGACCGCCCGCTATCGGTCATCGTCGGCGCGGTGGCGGACGAGTTCCGCTATCAGGCCTCGGCCCAGGGCATGACCATCGAGACGTCCATCGACCCGCGCGCCGCCGCCCTGGTCCTGCCGGGCGGTTCGGCCATCCGGCGCGTCCTGACCATCCTGATCGACAACGCCGTAAAATACGCTGGCGCCGGGATCGTGCGCGTGGAAGCGGTCGCGGAGGGCGGCGTGTGCCGCCTCTGGGTCGCCGATTCCGGTCCGGGCATGAGCGCCGATCTCGCCGCCGCGGTGTTCGAACCGTTCCGGCGCGGCGATTCCTCGCGCACCACCCCGGTGGACGGGCTCGGCCTCGGCCTTCCCCTCGCCGCGCGTCTGGCGGGGGATATGGGCGGCCGGATCGAAATCGACACCGCGCCCGGCGAGGGCGCGCGCATCGGCCTGACGCTGCCGCTTCCGGACGGGGCGATAGACGAGGCGGCGGATGATGCGGCTGCGCGGCAGAACCGCTACGCCTGATCCCGCTGGCCCTCAGGGCCGGGCCAGTTCCGCGAATTCCCGGTACAGCGTTTCGGCGATCGCCACCTTGGACAGGGTCCAGCCGCCGGCCTGGCTCAGGTCGCCAATGGCCGCGTCCGCGCGCCGCGCCTCATAGGCGTTGTGCTGGATCCAGGCGTCCAGCAGGGCGCCCGCCCATTTCGCGCTGGGCGTCTTGGCGCCCTCAGCGTGCGCGCCGCCTTCCTGTTTGGCGAAATCGATCACCGACGCCGTCAGGCCCTGCTGGGCGCTGTACAGCGCCTCGATCATCCGCCGCGCGGCCAGCCGGCTCCAGTGCTCTTTCGGCGCCTGCTCGTCGGCGCCGGCGCGCACCTTGTCCAGCGCGAACCGCCCGCCGACCCGGTGATACAGGAAGGCCGTCGCCTCGATGCTCCACTCGGCCTTGGCGGCCAGGTCCACGATGTCCGTCGCCGCGGTCAGGGCCAGCAGGGCGGCGGCGTCCTCGGCCAAATCCTGCGGCGCGCCGGCCTTCACGAACATCGCCACGCGCGCCCGCATCCGCCGCCGCTGGAAGTCGGACATCGTGTCGGACAGGATCGTCTTCAGCGTGTCCACGCCGCCGCGATAGGCCGCGATGGTCTCGTCCACCGGGCGCGGGGCGTCGCGCTCGAACCCGCGCCCGCGCCGGGCCAGCCACTGGGTCTGGCGGCGCAGCAGGCGCAGCGTGTCGCGGTGCAGCAGGGTCTGCGCCTCCGCCGGGGCGTCATTGTCCAGCGCGTTGATCCGGTCGGTCAGCGCGTCATAGCCGAAGATGCGGCGCGCCGACTCGAAGGCGCGCGCGATGTCGCCGCTTTCGGCGCCGGTCATCTCGCGAACCCGGTTGGCGAAGGTCGCTCCGCCCAGATTGATCATGTCGTTGGCCAGCGTCGTGGAGATGATCTCCCGGTGCAGGCGGTGCGCCTCCATCTGGTCTTCGAACTTGCCCAGCTGGTGCGGGAAATACGCCGTCAGCATGGTCTCGAAATGCGGGTCGTCCGGCACGGTCGACCCGACCAGCTCGTCGAACAGCGTGATCTTGGCGTAGGCGATCAGCACCGCGATCTCCGGGCGCGTCAGGCCCTTGCCCGCCTCGCGCAGGGCCGCGATCTCCTCGGTCGTCGGCAGGTTCTCGACCGCGCGGTTCAGAAGGCCGGCCTCCTCCAGGCGCAGCATCAGCCGCTCGTGCGCGTCCAGATCCTCCGCCGCCCGGTCCTCGGACAAAGAGATCGCCAGCGTCTGGTCGTAATTGTGCGCAAGGACGTGCCGGGCGACCTCTTCGGTCATGTCTTCCAGCAGGGCGTTGCGCTTGTCCTTCGCCAGCTTGCCGTCGTCGATCGCGCCGTTCAGCAGGATCTTGATGTTCACCTCGTGGTCGGAGGTGTCGACGCCCGCCGAATTGTCCACCGCGTCGGTGTTGATCCTGCCGCCGGCGCGGGCGAACTCGATCCGCCCGCGCTGGGTCACGGCCAGATTGGCGCCTTCGCCGATCACCCGCGCGCGCACCTGTTCGCCGTCCACGCGCACCGCGTCATTCGCCTTGTCCCCGGCCTGCCAGTTCTGCTCGCCGGAGGCCTTCACATAGGTGCCGATGCCGCCGAACCACAAAAGCTCGCACGGCGATTTCAGCAAAGCGTGCATCAGCTCCGCCGGCGTCACCGCATCGGCGGTCAGCCCCGTGATGCCCTTGATCTCGGCGGTCAGGGCGATCTTCTTCTCGCTGCGCGAGAACACGCCGCCGCCCTGGGAGATCAGGGCCTTGTCATAGTCCTGCCAGCTCGACCGCGGCAGGTCGAACAGACGCTTGCGCTCGGCCCAGCTCGCCTCGGGGTCCGGCTCGGGGTCGATGAAGATGTCGCGGTGGTCGAAGGCGGCGATCAGCTTGATGCATTTGGACAGCAGCATGCCGTTGCCGAACACGTCGCCCGACATGTCGCCGACGCCGATCACGCTGAACGGCTCGCTCTGGATGTTCTTGCCCAGTTCGCGGAAATGCCGCTTCACCGCTTCCCACGCCCCGCGCGCGGTGATGCCCATCGCCTTGTGGTCGTATCCGGCCGACCCGCCGCTGGCGAAGGCGTCGCCCAGCCAGAAGCCGTATTCGGCCGCAACGCCGTTGGCGATGTCGCTGAAGGTCGCCGTGCCCTTGTCGGCGGCGACGACCAGATAGGGATCGTCGTCGTCCCACATCACCACGCGCTCGGGATGGGTGATCTCCCCGCCCTCGATATTGTCGGTGATGTCCAGCAGCGAGCGGATGAAGGTCTTGTAGGCGCGCACCGCCTCCTCGCGGATCGCGTCGCGGTCGCCGGTTTTGGGCAGGCGCTTGGGATAGAAGCCGCCTTTGGCGCCCACCGGCACGATCACCGCGTTCTTCACCTGCTGCGCCTTCACCAGGCCCAGCACCTCGGTGCGGAAATCGTCGCGCCGGTCCGACCAGCGCAGGCCGCCGCGCGCCACCGGGCCGAAGCGCAGATGCACCCCCTCCACATGCGGCGCCCAGACGAAAATCTCCCGGAACGGCTTGGGCTCGGGCAGCGCCTCGATCTCGCGGCTGGCGATCTTGATGCTGATATAATTGGCCGGCCCGCCGTCTTCTCCGATCTGGAAATAATTGGTGCGCAGCGTCGCCTGCAGCACGCGCAGGAAGCGGCGCAGCACCCGGTCGAAATCCAGGCTCTCCACCGCGTCCAGCGCCTGCTCGATGGATTGGGCGATCTCGCCGGCCTTCTCCCGGCGGGCGTCCATGTCCAGGCCGGAATCCGGATCCAGCCGCGCGTCGCGCAGCGCCAACAGCAGGCGCGCGATCTCCGGATTCTCGCCCAGCGCCTCTTCCTGCACGGTCTGGCTGGTCTCCAGCCCGGTCTGGCGCCGATAGCCCGCGATGGTCCGCAGGAAGGCCGCGTCGCGCCATGTCGCCCCGGCGCTCAGGATCAGCGCGTTGAACCGGTCGGCCTCCGAATAGCCGCGCCAGACCGCCACGAAGGCGTCCTCGAACCGCGTGCGCAGATCGTCTTCGGCGGTCACGCCTTCGGGCAAATGCACCTCGAAATCGTGGATCCAGACGCACTGGCCGGGCGCGTCCGCCCCTTCCTCGGCGTCGCAGGCCACGCGGTGGCCCTGCTCCCAGATCACGTTCAGCCCCACCGTCTCCAGGATCGGCATGACCCGGGACAAAGGCAGAGGCTCTTCGCGGTGATAGATCTTGAACCGCATCACGCCGCCGGCGTCTTCGCTGCGCGTCCAGGCCTTCACCCCGATGTCCGGCGCCGGACCCAGATCCTCCATCGCCAGGATGTCGGCCAGCGCCTCTTCCGGCGTGAAGGCTTCCTTATAGCCGGCGGAGAAATGCGGGATGTAGCGCGCCGCCGCGGTGCGCACCCCGGCGTCGGCGCTCTGGTTGCGCAGATGCTGCTCGAACTCGTCCTCCCAGGTCCGCGCCAGCAGCGTGATCGCGCGCTCCAGCTGTTGCGGATCGGGTTCGGGATGCTCGCCGGGCTCCAGCCCGATGATGATCTGCACGCGCGCCAGCGGCCCGTCGGAGAAATGCGGGTAATAGGCCGACAGCCGGCCGTCATAGGCCTCGCGCAGCAGCTCCCCGATCTCGGCGCGCAGGTCGGCCGTGTAGCGTTCGCGCGGCAGATAGACGAGGGCGGAGATGAAGCGGTCGAACCGGTCGCGGCGCAGGAACAGGCGCGGCCGCGGCCGGTCCTCCAGATGCAGCACGCCCAGCGCGATCTTCAGCAGATTGTCGTGGCTGATCTGGAACAGCTCGTCGCGCGGATAATTCTCGACGATATTCCGCAGCGCCTTTTCGTTATGGCTGCCGGGCAGTTTCGCCGCGCGCTCCAGAACGTACTGAACCTTCTGGCGCACCAGCGGCACGTCGCGCGCCATGCGATTATAGGCCTCAGCGGTGAACAGGCCGATGAAGCGGCGCTCGCCCACCACGTCCCCGTCGGGGGAATAGCGCTTCACGCTGATATAATCGGCGATGGCGCGCCGGTGCACGCGCGAGCGCAGATTGGATTTGGCCACCACGACCGGCGTCGGCTGGCTCAGGAAATCCTCGGTCAGCACCGGCTCGGATTTCGGGCGCAGGATATGCCGCTCCGGATCGCGCAGCACGCCCAGGCTGGAGCCGTCCTCCATCTCCGGGGTCGGCGCGCCGCCCTTCTTCGCGCGGACGAAGCGGTAGGTGCGCGCGCCCAGAAAGGCGAAATGGTCGTCGCGCAGCCAGCGCAGGAATTCCAGCGCCTCGTCCAGCGCCGCCTTCGGCGCGGGGGCGTTGGCGCTTTCCAGCTCCTCGATGGCGGCTTCCATTTCCGCCCGCATCGGGCGCCAGTCCTCGACCGCCGCGCGCACGTCGGCCAGCGTCTCGCGGACCGAGGCCTCCAGCGCCGCGCTCTGCTCCTCGTTCAGCGGCGCCAGATGCACCTGGATCATCGATTCCGCGCGCGCCTGCCCGC
This sequence comes from uncultured Euryhalocaulis sp., assembly GCA_913055605.1. Lineage (GTDB taxonomy): Bacteria > Pseudomonadota > Alphaproteobacteria > Caulobacterales > Maricaulaceae > Euryhalocaulis. Next base: position 14,136 of record CAJXKJ010000005.1, read on the forward strand.
CGTCGATCCGCTCCCCGGCGTCGCTGCGCGCGGTCATCACGATCGGGTGGAACATGGCCAGCACGTCGAAGCCGTGCGCGGCGATGTCGGCCATCACCGAGTCGACCAGGAAGGGCCGGTCGTCGCCGACGATCTCCAGAATGTCGCGGTCCAGCGTCCGCCCGTCCGCGCCGGTCCCGGTGCGGATGCGGACCTGCGCGCCATCGCCGTCGCGCGTGCGGGCGAAGGCCCAGAAATCGGCGGCCAGCTGCAGCACGTCGTCCTGCGACAGGCCTTCCAGGTCGTCGCCGACCGCGTCCTCGCAGAATTGCTCCAGATAGGAATCCAGAACCGGCCGCAGGGATTCGTTGTTGAATTCCGGCCAGCCTCCGGCGTGCGCCGCCTTCAGGAACGCCTCTTCCTCAAACGCAAAGTCGAGGCTGATGACCGCTTCGTCTGCGGACACGGCTGGCGGCTCCGGCGTTTCTTCCCGAATCGATCATACAGGGACGGGGCTTTGAAAACGAACGCCCGCTTTATGTTCCGCCCGGAAGTCCTGGCGGACGGCCCGAACGGCCCCTGAAACGGGAAACGGCGCCGCTCACCCGGGGGAGGGGAGAGGGCGCCGCTTCGGTGCAAAGGAAGGGGGGATTGGGGGAGGGATCCTTTGCGACGTCTGGTTCTGGCCGGGGATCAGCCCAGCGCCGGGCTGGCCTCCATGGCCGTGGAGTCGAAGAAGACCGGCTTGCTCTGCGCGGTCGCCACAAAGGACGCCGCCATCAGCAGCACGCCGGCCGCGATGAAGATGGAAAGAGTACGCGCCATGATGATCCCTCGAAACTCCGGTTTCCGGCTTCCCGGCGGGGCCGGAAAGCAATGTTCGGTGTCGGGGAAGAAAACGCGCTGCGCGGAATAAGTTTCCGCGCCAATGGCGTCTTGTGCAGATGCAGCGAAATCCGTCGCCTGCGGAATCCCGCCCGGCGGCAGGGCGGATTTACATGGACGGGCGCGCCGCGCGCCGCATCCCGGCCTCCGGCTTTCCTTCCGCCGACAGCAGCACCGCCAGCCAGCGGGTGGAGGGGAATTGCGCCAGGATGATCATCGCCATCACGGTCAGCGGCGCGGACAGGAACATGCCCACCAGCCCCCAGATCGCCCCCCACAGCGCCAGCGACAGCAGCACGACCAGCGTCGACAGATTCATCGACTGGCCCTGCATTCTGGGCTGCGCGAAATTGCCCAGCAGGAACTGCCACACGCTGATCCCGGCGAAGACCGCCCCGGCGCGCCACAGCTCGGGAAACTGGACCAGCGCGAACATGGTCGGCAGCACGGTCGACACCAGCGGGCCGATCGTCGGCACATAGGACATCAGCGCGATGACGAAGGCCCAGAACAGCGGGTTGTCCAGGCCCAGCGCCAGCAGCGTGAAATAGCACAGCACCCCTGCGGCCAGCGCCAGGACGGTCTGCACCCACAGATAGATCTGGATGCTCTCGCGGATCGAATAGGCGACCGAGCGCGCCTGTTCGCGATTGGCCTCGTTGGTGAAGACCCCGCGCATCCGCTTGGAGAAGCTGGCCTGCGCCGCGAACAGGAAGGCGACATAGATCAGCACGAACAGCGTGTCGGCCAGGACGCCCTGCAGGGCGCTGGCCACCTGGCCCAGGAACCGGCCCGGATTGGCGCTGCGCAGGATTTCGGCCAGCGGCGGCGGCTGGTCCGCCCCCACCATGTCATAGGCGCCGGCGATGATCGCGCTGATCCGCTCCTGATAGTCCGGCGCGCGCTCGGCCACCGCGCCGGCGGTGTCGACCACCACGAACACCATCGCGGCGAACCCGACCAGAACCACCACGATGGCCAGCGGCAGCGCCACCCAGCGGGGCAGGAAGCTGACCCGGTCGTGCAGCGCCCGGGCAAACCCGTCCATCACCAGCCACAGGAACACCGCCAGCGCGAACGGGGCCAGAATGTCCCGGAACCAGTACAGGCCCGCGATCACGACGCCGGTGGCGATAATGACAAGGCTGACGCGGGAGGTGGTGTCCATCAGTCGCTCAGCAATTTGGCTTCATCCATCCAGGCCTCGAACCGCCAGGTCCGGTACTGCTTCTGCGCGTTATCCCAGAATGCAAACAGATAGACGTCCGAATCTGCGGCAATGGGCGATGTGCGGATGTGATGCTCTAGCATTTCGCGCGTCGCAGTTTCAGGGGTCTGGAATACGACCGCGCGGACGAGCGCGCGGCTGGCCATCAGTTTTTCCAGCTCATAGACCACTTCCCGCTGGTCGCGATGATATTCGCTCTCAATCGCCAGCGGCATGGCCAGCATTTCGCCTTTGCGCGAGTACTGAATCCACGTGAAGTCGTAGAGCCATTCGCCGCCAGCCTGAAAGCGGCAGTCGCTCCGGGGCGTCTTGTCTCTGTGGCCATAGCCGACCCAGTTGCGGCACTCGGCGTCCTCGCCACGGCATCGATCCTCGATCAGGCGGCGAAGATCGGTGAACTGCTCTTTGGTCCAGCCGGGCCCATCGTCAGGAAACATGTCCGCCCGGCCGGCTGTTTGATCCAGCGCTTCCCGGAACAGCCCAATAATTTCGTCCTTGCTGGGGGGCCGCCACGCATCCATGCAGAAAACTGGCGGCGTCGCGGAGCCGGCGTCAAGGCGAGGCGTAGATAAGGGTCGATGCCCGAGCTTCCCGAAGTCGAGACGGTCAGACGCGGCCTCGCCCCCGCCATGGAGGGGCGGCGGATCGTGCGCGCGGTCGCCAACCGGGCCGATCTGCGCTTCCCGCTGCCGAAGGATTTCGCAAAGCGCCTGACCGGGGCGCGCGTCGAAAGCCTGCGCCGCCGCGCCAAATATCTGCTGGCCGGGCTGGATACGGGCGAGACGCTGCTGATGCATCTGGGCATGTCCGGCCGCTTCACGGTCGAACAGGCCGCGCCGAAAACCCCCGGCGCCTTCGCCCACGCCCGAATCCCCGACGCGAAACACGACCATGTCGTGTTCGAGATGGAAGCCGGAAAGGGCGGAACGCCCGCGCGCATCGTCTTCAACGATCCGCGCCGTTTCGGCTTTATGGACCTGATCCCGACCGCGACGCTGGAGAACAGCCGCTGGCTGAAGGATCTGGGGCCGGAGCCGCTGGGCAACGCCTTCTCCCCCGCCTGGCTGGACGAGGTGCTGGCCGGCAAGGCGACCTCCGCCAAGGCGGCGCTGATGGACCAGCATGTCGTCGCCGGCCTCGGCAATATCTATGTGTGCGAGGCGCTGTTCCGCGCCCGCATCAGCCCGCGCCGCATGGCCCGCACTTTGCCCGGAAAGCGCGCCGCGCGCCTGGCCTCCGCCGTGCGCGCGGTGCTGGAGGACGCGATCGCCGCCGGCGGCTCGTCCCTGCGCGACTACGCCAATACCGAGGGCGATCTCGGCTATTTCCAGCATAGCTTCCAGGTCTATGGGCGGGAGGGACAGCCCTGTCCCGGATGCGGCGGCGTGGTCCGGCGGATCGTGCAATCGGGCCGCTCCACCTTCTTTTGCCCGTCCTGCCAGCGCTAGAGTGCGCGCCATGACTCGCTGCCTGACTCGCTGGCTGCACATTATCGCCGTCTGGCTCTGCCTCGCCGCGCCCGCCGCGGCCGAGCCCGCTCTGTGGCGCGTCGCGGACGACGACACACAGATGTATCTGTTCGGCACCGTCCACATCCTGCATCCGGACGCTGACTGGCTGGCCCCCGAAACCGCCGCGGCGCTGGACGCCGCCGATACGCTGGTGCTGGAGACAGAGCTGGACCCCGCCGCCCAGCGCAGCGCCGCGCGGCTGGCGGAGGAGCATTCCTATCTGCCGCAGGGCGAGACCCTGTCGGGCCTGATGTCCAACGCCGATTACGACCTGTTCCGCCGCGCCGCGGACTCGGTGAATCTGAACGCGGCGCACATGGACACGCTGCGCCCCTGGATGGCCAGCCTGTCCCTGTCCCTCATCTTCGCCCAGCTGCAGGGCCAGGACGCGGAGATCGGCGCCGACCGGGTGCTGATGCGCCGGGCGCAGGAAAGCGGGGCCGACCTCGTCTTCCTGGAGTCGCCGGAAGACCAGATCGCCATCTTCGCCGGCCTGTCGCGGCAGGGGGAGCTCGACATGCTGGCCGCCACCGCGGTCGAGATCGTGATGACGCCGGACATTCTGGACACGCTGGACGAGGCCTGGCTCGGCGGCGATGTCGAGACGCTGTCGGACCTCGCCGCCGAGGGCATGCGCAAGGACGCGCCGGAGCTCTACGAGGCCGCGCTCGCCGAGCGCAATCGCAACTGGACCGGAGCGCTTACCGCCCTGATGGGAACCCCCGGCACGGTGTTCGTGGCGGTCGGCGCGGCGCACCTGGCCGGGCCGGACAGTCTGCAGATTCTGCTGGAAGAGCAGGGGCTCGCCGTGGAACGGGTGCGGTAAGCTCCGGCCCGGACTGGGCTTTTCGCAGGTGCAGCGATACCCCCTCGCGCCCCTTGTGCGTTTGCGTTATAGCGGCGCCCCTGCGGGCCGGGAGACGGCCGGGCAGGGACCCGAAAGGCCGTCCGCCGGCAGGCGGGAAAGGATGTTCGCCATTGGCCTACGAAACCATCGAAGTGAAAACCGAAGGCGGCGTAGGCGTCATCACGCTGGAGCGCGCGAAATCGCTGAACGCGCTGACCGCGAAGATGACGTCGGAAATCGCCGCCGCGCTGGCGGACTTCAACGCCAATGACGAGATCCGCTGCGTAGTGCTGACCGGCTCCAAGAAAGCCTTCGCCGCCGGCGCGGACATCAAGGAAATCAAGGACCGGGAATATCCCGAAATCTATCTGGCCGACCCGATCGCCGAGACGTGGGAGGCGGTCGCCCGCTTTCGCAAGCCGATCATCGCGGCGGTGTCCGGCTACGCCCTGGGCGGCGGCTGCGAGCTCGCCATGATGTGCGACTTCATCATCGCCTCGGAGACCGCCAAGTTCGGCCAGCCGGAAATCACGCTCGGCATCATTCCGGGCGCCGGCGGCACCCAGCGCCTGCCGCGCTCCATCGGCAAGGCGAAGGCCATGGATATGGTCCTCACCGGCCGCATGATGGACGCCAAGGAGGCCGAGCGCTGCGGCCTGGTCTCCCGCCTGGTGCCGGAGGACGACGTGATGGAGGAGGCGATGAGCGCGGCGCGCAAGATCGCGTCCTTCTCCCGCCCCGTGACCATCATGGCGAAGGAGGCGGTGAACGCCGCCTTCGAGACCACGCTGGACCAGGGCGTGCGGTTCGAGCGCCGGGTTTTCCACGCCATGTTCGCGCTGGAGGACCAGTCCGAGGGCATGGCGGCCTTCGCCGAAAAGCGCGCCCCGCATTTCAAGAACAAATAGCCGGGTTTCCTTTGTCGCAGCGGGGCTGTTGACCTTCCGCCCGCATGCGGCTATCTGCCCGCCTTCGCGCGCCCGAAGGGGGCCCGCGCCTTTCTGAGACAGAGTGACATGGCCAATACCCGTTCGGCGAAAAAGATGGTTCGTAAGATCGAGGCTCGCACCGCGGTCAACAAGTCGCGCCGTTCGCGTATGCGTTCCGCCGTGCGTGAGGTCGAGGAAGCGATCGCCGCCGGCGACGCCGCCGCCGCCCGCGCCGCCATGGGCGCCGCGGAGCCGGCCCTGATGCACGCCGCCAGCCAGGGCGTCGTCCACCGCAACGCCGCCTCGCGGAAAATCTCGCGCCTCAATGCGCGCGTGAAAGCGATGTCCGCCTAGGGCGGGTTTTGCGCCGCGGACGGCTTCGCCGCGGCATTCGTTTTTTCTCTGAAATCTGCCGGTCATACCCGCGTCATGCGGGCTCGCTAGCGTGCGCGCCATCGTGGCCGGAGCCGCGCCCCCCGGTGCTTCCGGTCGTCCTTCCAGCCCTCTTTCGTGCGCGAAAGGGGGCTGTATTTTTTCTGATAGATTTCCGTCTTATTGCAGTTGGGTAAGTGCGCGTCGCGTTTCGCGTTTCAGAGAGTCAACAGCAAATACCCCTGACGCGGGAGATTTGATCTGTTGATTCCACCCCGGCCATGGACCACTCTCGGGGCGTTCCAAACGTGATCAACGGCAAGCGGGAACGGACAAGCGGTGGCGCTCCAGGCGCCGGCGGGCGGGATTAGTTTGCCTTAAAAAATCAAATGCTTGGGGGGCGTGCATGCGCCCATTCAAGGGGGGTGTTACATTGACTCTGGAAGGCCAGGACGGGCCCTCGAGCCCGTCGGTGAAAGACCTGTGGCTCGCGCTCAAAGATCGGCTCCGTCGGGAGATGGAGCCCGCCGCGTTTCAATCGTGGGTTGAGAGGCTGGAAGCCATCGAGGACGGCGCGGTGATCGTGATCGCGGCGCCCAACCGCTTCATCGCGCAATGGGTGAGCGCGAATCTCGGCTATCGCATCCGCACGCTGTGGGGCGAGCTGGATCCCGAAGGCCGCCCGGTTGAGTTCGGCGTCCGCCCGGCTTCCGTGGCCGGCGAGGGCGCCGCGCCCGAAGCCGCATCCGGGGCCGCTTCGGCCGCCCCCGTTGATGCTGCGTCCGCGAAGCGCGAGAGCGTCGCTCCGGCGCCGTCTGGCGTCGGCGCGACGCCGCAGCCGGCGGCCTCGGCCGAGCCCGGCCGCGGCCAGAAGCTGGGCTTCGGCGGGCGTCTGTCGACCTTCGAGAATTTCATTCCCGGCGCCGCCAACGAGTTCGCGCTGAGCGCCGCCCGCGCCGTGGCGCGCGGCGCGGGGCCGGAGCTGAACCCGCTCTTCCTTCACGGGCCCTACGGCTTCGGCAAGACGCATCTGATGCACGCCATCCAGCATGAGGTGGACCGTCAGGGCGTGCGCCAGGCGCTGTATTTCAGCGGCGAGCGTTTCACCTCAGAATTCGTCGAGGCGTGCCAGCGGCGGGACACCGCGGCCTTCAAGGCGCGCGTGCGCGGCGCGGACGTGCTGCTGATCGACGATATCCAGATGGTCGAAGGCAAGAAGGCGACCCAGGAAGAATTCTTCCACACCGTCGCCGACCTCGTGCATTCGGGCCGTCAGGTCGTGGTCACCGCCGCCTGCCCGCTGTCGGACCTGGAGGGTCTGGACGACCGCACCCGCTCGCTGCTGGCCGGCGGCGTGCGCTGCGACATCGGCCCGGCGGACCTCGACCTGCGCCGCCGCATCCTGGACCGGGTGCTGGCCGATTTGCAGAACCGCCATGCCTGGATCGACATGCCGTCGGACGCGCGCGGCTTCCTCGCCGCCCGCATCACCACCAGCCCGCGGGAGCTTCTGGGCGCGCTCAACACGCTGATCGCCCGCGCCGCGGTGCACAAGAAGCGCATGACGGTCGAATGGGTGACCGAGGTCCTGGCCAAGCATGTCGCGCCGGAGCAGAAGCGCGTCAGCGTCGACCAGATCCAGCGCGCGGTGGCCCAGTTCTTCGATCTGCGCCTGGCGGAGCTTCTGTCCCGCCGCCGTACCCGCGCCATCGCCGTGCCGCGCCAGATCGCCATGTATCTGTCCAAGGAGATGACGACCCGGTCCTATCCCGACCTCGCAAAGCGGTTCGGCGGGCGGGACCACACCACGGTCATCCATGGCGTGCGCCGGGTCGCGGCCCTGATGGAGTCGGACGCCGACTTCGCCCGGACGGTCGCCGAAATCCGGCGGTCGCTGGAAAATTGATCCGCACGGCGTTGAAAATTCGCCCCTTCGCTGGGGGCCGTGTTGCGCTATGGTCTCCGGCCCCGCGCCATGCGCGGACCTGATTCTCAGCCCGAACGGTCACGCAGATGAAGCTTTCGATCGAACGCGCCGCCCTCCTGAAGACGCTCGGCCACGTCCAGAACGTGGTCGAGCGCCGCAACACGATCCCGATCCTGGCCAATGTCCTGCTGTCGGCCGAGGACGGCGGGCTGAAATGCGCCGCCACGGACCTCGATCTGGAAATCACCGAGACCGCGCCGGCCAGCGTTTCCTCGCCAGGGTCCGCGACCGCGCCGGCCCACACGCTCTATGAGATCGTGCGCAAGCTGCCCGACGGGGCGGAGGTGGAGATCGCCCTGGCCAGCGGCGACCCGCGGCTGGAGATCACCGCCGGCCGCTCCCGCTTCCAGCTGCCCTCGCTGCCGCCCTCCGACTTCCCGGTGCTGAGCGCCGAGGGGCTGGCGCACAGCTTCACCATGTCCGGCGCGGACCTTGCGCGCCTGATCGACCGCACGCGCTTCGCCATCTCCACCGAAGAGACGCGCTATTATCTGAACGGCATCCATCTGCACGCCCAGGACGGCGACGCGAAACTGCTGCGCGCCGTGGCCACCGACGGCCACCGTCTGGCGCTGGCGGAAATGGATCTGCCGGAGGGCGCGGCGGGCATGCCGGCGGTCATCGTGCCGCGCAAGACGGTGGCGGAGGTCCGCCGCCTGCTCGACGACGCCGAGGACGACGTGAATGTCTCGGTCTCCGACGCCAAGATAAGGTTCGAGGTCGGCGCCGCCGTCCTCACCTCAAAGCTGATCGACGGGTCCTTCCCGGACTATGAGCGCGTCATCCCGCGCGGCAACGACCGGGAGCTGGTGCTGGACAACAAGGTCTTCGCCGAGGCCGTGGACCGCGTCGCCACCGTGTCGGTCGAAAAATCGCGCAGCGTGAAACTCTCCATCGGGCAGGACACGCTGACCCTCGTCGCCAACAACCCGGAATCGGGTCAGGCGACGGAAGAAATCGGCGTCGATTTCAGCGCCGAGCCGCTCGATATCGGCTTCAACGCCCGATACCTGCTGGACGTCTCGTCCCAGATCCAGGGCGACGAGGCGACCTTCTGGTTCAACGACACCGCCTCGCCGGCGCTGGTGAAGGACTCCTCGGACGAACACGCCCTCTACGTCCTGATGCCGCTGCGGGTGTAGGTGTCTTTCCCGCCCCGATCGTGACTGTCAGTGCGTGCCGCTTTCCAATCGGAGAGTCAGTTGTCAATATCGCGCTAAAGTTGTCGACGCCCTTCAATTCCCGTGCTTGGGTACTTTGTTGAACTTTGCCCTACGTGCATCGGGAGGGTCGTATGAAACAGCTGATTGCGGTCTGTGCCGCTGTGGGGGCGCTGCTTTTTTCCAGTGGCGCGTTTGCCCAGAACCTGACGATCGAAATCAAACGTGCATCCTACAACGCCAATTCGATCACTGGAGAATTGTTCGTGAATGGAGCTTTTGTCTCCCACACTCTCGAACTGCCTTGGCGGAATAATGAAAGCTACGTGAGTTCAATTCCGGCGGGCGATTATGGGGCGCTGCTAAGGTATGACAAGAACGACCAATGGCGTCTTCAACTTACGGGCGTGCCAGGGCGGGGTGGCATCCAGATTCATGTCGGTAATTGGCCCAACCAGATCGAAGGCTGCGTCCTTGTTGGGACTACTGTCAATAACGTGTCCGACGAACTCGAACCCAAGACTAGCGTACCTGCCTATAACAGTCTTAAAACCGCATTCTACGGGACACCCAACCCTGTCTCGACACCTGACGTAGATATCATCGTCAGGGTCTCTCACTATCCGCAACGAACAAAATTCACAGGCGGTGGCGTGCAACTCGACTACCAAGACAAAGGCCGGTGGTCGATCCGATTTCAAGGACAGACTATTTCCCTGACCGAAGAACGCCGTGACCTCCAACATATCGTTTTGCGCGGCACCGTTGATGGGGATACGGCCTATATCCGAGTACCTCTGTTTGGTGGGAAGCTAGCGGAATCCGACTCTCCTTCCGGACCGTGGGATTCTTCGGATGCTCCCACAGTGACCCGGTCGAACTGATACGCGGCGGACTCCACGATGCGCGACCGCGAACCTTGGTTCGAACCCAAAACCTACGGCTTTGGCGCCGGCTTGCCGATCCACCGCAATGGCTGGATCGCGCTCGGCGCCTATATCGGCGGCATGCTGCTGGCGGGCTTCGTCTTCACGCTCGCTCTGCCGGCCGCGTTCGATCTGCTGGTCCCGAAAACCTATGGCGTCGGCTACACGATGGCGCCCGGTCCCACGGCGCTGTTTATGGGTCTGTATCTGCTGCTCGCCGTCCTGCCCTTGACGCTCCTCCTCACCGCCGTCGCAAAGCGCCATACGCGCGGGGACTGGCGCTGGCGCTGGGGCCGGACGCCCCCGGACAGCGGTTCGGACACCAACGAGCCTCGCTCGTGACCGAACGCAAACCCGCCTCCAACCTGACCGTCGGCGCGGCCATCGCCATCGGCATCGGGATCGGCGCCGCCCTCGGCGCGGCGATGGACAATATGGCGCTCGGCGTGGGCTTAGGAATCGCCATCGGCGCCGCGGTCGGCGTCACGCTCGGGTCGCGCCGCCGCGGACCGGACGATCCGGAATAGGCCTGAAGGACCAATCTTTTCATGACCGGAAACAGCCCCGTCCTCGAAGTCGCCTTTATCGCCGTGAAGCCCGGGGCGGAGTCCGATTTCGAAATCGCCTTCGCGGAGGCCCGCAAACTGCCGGAGGCCATCGCGGGCTTCCGGGGGCTGGAGCTGCGCCGCGGGGTGGAGGAGCCCTCCCGCTACGTCCTGCTCGCCTGGTGGGACAGCGTGGAAAACCACACCACGGATTTCCGGGAATCGCCCCAGTTCGGCAAATGGCGCGAACTGCTCGGCCCCTATTTCGACGGCCTGCCGCAAGTCAGCCACGCCTCTGCTCCGCTGTAGGGGCCGTCCCCGGATAGGGGGTCAGCGCATCTCGCGCCGGCTGAGATGCAGCGTCATGGCGATCAGCACGGCCAGCCCGCCCGCGAGGCCATAGAGGGCCAGCCGCTGCGCGCTCTGCGGATATTCCTCGATCGTCAGCGCGATCCACATCGGCATGCCCCAGGGCCACAGCTCGATCCTGTCGACCTGGCGGAAGATCATCCCGGCCAGCGTCACCGCCACCCCGCCAAAGCCCAGCAGCACCGGCGCGATAAAGCTGGCGAAGCGCAGCGACGCCCAGATCTGGATCGCCGTCAGGCACAGGCCCGCCGCCGCGCCCAGCACGATCAGGCGATAGAACGCGGCCAGCCCCACCTGTCCGGTCAGCGGTCCGCCGGCCCCGATCTGCCCGCCCAGCCAACCGCCCGCCGCGACCGCCAGCGGGAACAGCGCGGTCATCACCCACAGCCCCAGGATCACGACCGCGGCCTTCACCGCGAACGTCATCCATTTCGGCGCGGGCAGCATCAATTGATGGTCCCAGCCGCGCGCCCGGTGCTCGATCTGCGCGGCGAAGGCGGCGAAGGCCGTGGCCGACAGCGGCGCCAGCAACAGCATCCAGAACCCGGTCATCCCCTCCCACACGTCGGCCCATTCCGGCGCGCGCTCGCCCGCCGCGATCCCGGCGAACATCAGCGCCCCGGCCAGCATCGGCGCCGCGAACAGCGCCAGCAGCGTGACCGGTTCGCGCAGCTTGCGCAGCTCGGCGCTAAACAGGCGGATGAGCATCGCCGCCTCCCGTCGCGTGGGCGCCGGCATGGCGCATATAGACGTCCTCCAGCCGGCGCGTGGCCGGCGCGATGCGGAACACCGTGACCCCCGCGTTCACCAGCGCCGCGTTGATCGCCCCGGCGTCCGCATCCGCATCGGCGCCGGGCGAAAGGCGCACGCGGATCTCGCCGCCGCCCGTCTCCACGGTCTCCCGCCGCGCTGCGCCCAGCGCCGCGGCGGCGCGCGGCGGGTCGTCAACGCCGAACCGGATCGTCGCCTCGCCCGCGCCCAGCAATTCCGCCAGCCGGTCCTGCAGCACCAGCCGCCCCTTGCTGATCAGGCCCACATGCGTGGCGGTCTGCTCCACTTCGGACAGCAGATGGCTGGACAGGAACACGGTCGCGCCGGTCCGCTCCGGCAGGCTGCGGATAAAGCCGCGCATCTCCTGAATCCCGTCCGGGTCCAGCCCGTTGGTCGGCTCGTCCAGCAACAGCAGGCGCGGGCTGCCCAGCAGCGCCCGCGCCAGGCCCAGCCGCTGGCGCATGCCCAGCGAATATCCCCCCGCGCGCCGCCGCTGCGCGCCCGTCAGCCCGGTCAGCTCCAGCACCCGGTCCGTCTCGCTGCGCTTCAGGCCCAGAACCCCGCGCGTGATCTCCAGATTCTCGCGCCCGGACAGATGGTCGTACAGGGCCGGCGTCTCGATCACCGCGCCCACCGCGCGCAGCGCCGCCAGACGCGCGCGCCTTATGTCATGGCCGAAAATGCGCGCGGTCCCGGCCGTCGGGCGCAGCAGGCCCAGGATCAGCCGGATCGTCGTCGTCTTGCCGGACCCGTTCGGGCCCAGGAATCCGTACACGCTGCGCTCCGGCACGCGCAGGGCCACGCCGCTCACCGCCTCCACCGCGCCGAAGCGTTTGGTCAGGTCCTCCGTCGCGATCGCGTCGCCCATCCCAGCGCCTCCCCAATCTGGTCCAATTGACTTTCGAATCGAAAGTAATTTCGATACGAAAAGAGTCAACACGGAGGTCCGCTGTGATCCGGAGCGACATCGACGACATTCGCGACCTGCGGGACAATGTGTCCTTCCTCACCCGCCTCGCCGCGGGGGGCAGCGGCCGGCCCGCGCCCATGGCGCCGCTTCTGGCCGCGTTCGGACTGATCTATGGCGCGCTCTGCCTGCTGGACTATCTGTGCCTGAAGCTGATCGGCGCGGGCGCCATCGATCTGGCGGGCTATCGCGCGGTCGTCGTTCCGGCCTCCTATATCGGACACGCCGCTTTCCTGCTCTGCTTCGCGGGCTGGGCCGTCTGGGCGGTGCGCACGCGCGACCGCGCCGCGCCGGTCAATGTCTGGGCCAGCGCCGGCTGGACCATCGCCGCCCTGGCGCTGGCCGCGACCATCGCCAGCTTCGCCATCTTCGGGTCCCGCAATCAGAATTTCACGGTCCTGGCCCTGCTGCCGTCCGTCGTGATGGCGCTCTACGCCGCGCCCTGCTGGATCGCCGGGGCGGTCACCGGCCGGCCCTGGCTGCGCGTTGTCGCGGTCGCCAGCCTGATCTTCGCCATGGTCTGGGCCGCCGCGCTCTCCACCCACGCGCTGATGCTGGTCGCCGGGTTCTGGCTGGTCGGGGCGGTCGGCGTTCCGGGCGTGGTCCTGTGGCGCGTCCCCGAACGCCGCGCGTGAGGACGCTCCGGTGAGGAATTTCGACGTCAGCCATGTCGACGAAATCATCCATGGCCGGGTGCGGCTTGGGGTGATGGCCTATCTGTCCGCCCAAGGCCGCGCTGATTTCACGGAGCTGCGCGACGCCCTGTGCAGCGCCGAAGGCGCGCTCTCCATCCATCTGCGGAAGCTGGAGGACGCGGGCTATGTGAAGATCGAAAAGGGCTTCAAGGGCCGCCGCCCGCGCACCCGCGTCGCGCTCACCGCCGCCGGCCGCGCCGCCTATCAGGACTATCTGCGCACGCTCAGCGACATGCTCGGCGCGAAATTCTGATCATGGACCGGGGGAAGACGCCATGACCCGCATCCGCAACATCGCCGTCGCCGCAATCGCCGCGCTGCTCCTGGCGCCCGGCTGCTCCGAAGACGGTCCGGACGCCGCCCGGACGCAGGACGAACAGGCCCCGGCGCAGACGCTCGCCGACAATCCGGTCACGAACCCCGGCTTCGAGGAGGGCGCGGACGGCGATGCGCCGCCGGGCTGGGCGGTCAACGGCGCCGCTGAGGGCGCGTCCAGCGCGGAGGCCGCGCGCACCGGCGCGCTCGGCCTCGCGGTCCGGTCGCTTGGCGGCGCCGGGCCGGGCCCCGGCGTCCTGGTGCAGACTGCGGACGCCGCGGCCTTTCGTGGCCAGCGCGTCCGCCTCTCCGTCTCGGGCCGCGCGGTCTCCGCCGAGGGACCGGCGCGCCCGCAATTATGGCTGCGCGCTGACGGGCCGGACGGCGTGCTCGGCATCTCGAACAGCGACCCGGCGGGCCGCATCGACGGGCCGGACTGGTCGGACTACGCGATTGTCGCCGCCGTTCCGGAGGCGGCCCAGCGCATCGCCTTCGGCGTGATCTTCGCCGGCCAGGGCGAGACGCATCTGGACGATTTCGCGATTGCGGCCGCCGGCCCGCTGTCGGAGGGACAGCAGCTCCCCGCGCCGCTGGCCGCGCGGGGCGTGGACAATCTGGCCGCCTTCGCGCGCCTGTACGGCTATGTCCGCTTCTTCCATCCCAGCGACCAGGCCGCCGCCGCCGACTGGGACGCCGTCGCTTTGGCCGGGGTGCAACGCGTGGAAGGCGCGGCGGACGCGGAAGCCCTGCGCATCGCGTTGCTGGAGGTCTTCTCCCCGCTGGCCCCCACGCTGCGCATCCTGCCGGCGGGCGGCCCCGCGCCGGACATGGATTTCGCCCCGGATGCGGACCTTGTCGCCTGGCGCCGCACCGGCCTCGGCCAGAACCCCAGCCCGAACGTCTATAACGGCGCGCGCGAGGCGCCGCTGGCCGGTCTGCCGGACCTCGCGCCGCTGGATCTGGGCGACGGGCTCACCGCCTATGTGCCGCTGAAAGCCGCGCGGGACGCTGACGGGCGCACGCTTCCGGCGGCGTCCGGCGCGCCGCCCGCGCCGGCAAAGCCGGACGGCTTCCTGCCCTCCGGCGACGACCGCGCCTCGCGTCTGGCCTCGGTCGTGATCGCCTGGAACGTGTTCCAGCATTTCTATCCCTATTGGGACGTCGCTGTTGTCGACTGGCCGGACCAGCTTCGCCGGTCCCTGCGCCGCGCGGCGCAGGACCCGGACGCCGCGGCGTTCGACGAAACCATGGACCGCCTGGTCGCCGCGCTGGGCGACGGCCACGGAAACGCCTTCCGCACGGGACCGAATGGCGTCCTGCCGCTGGAATGGGCCTGGATCGAGGACTCGCTGGTCGTCACGCGCGCGGACCCCGGCGGCGCAACCCGGCCCGGCGATGTCGTCACCGAAATCGGCGGCGAGCCCGTGGCCGCCCTCATCGCGCAATGGGAGGCGCGCTCCAGCGCCGCCACGCCGCAATTCCTCCGCGTCCGCGCGCTGCAACGCCTCGCCCAGGGGCCGGCGGGCCGGACGGTCACGCTGACCCTCGCGCGCGATGGCGGCGCGGTGGAAGCGGCCGAGCTCGCCTTCGCCCCGGCGACCGGCGCGCTCCGCTATGAGGCGCGGCCCGAGCCGATCACGGAGCTCGCGCCCGGCATTCTCTATGTCGACCTGACGCGCCTGGCGGACGAGGCCTTCGACCCGGCGCTGGACCGGATGGCGGCCGCCGAGGGCCTCATCTTCGACATGCGCGGCTATCCGGCTGGCAACGCCGCGATCCGGGTCCTGCCGCATCTGGCGGACGGGCCGATCACCTCGCACCCCTTCAACCTGCCAATCTATTGGCGGCCGGATCAGGCGGACGCCGAATTCCGCAACAGCAGCTGGAACCTGACCCCCCAGGCGCCGCGCTTCTCGGCGGACCGCGTGGTCTTCCTCACCGACGGGCGCGCCATCTCCTATGCCGAGTCGGTGATGGGCGTGGTCGATGGCAACGATCTGGGCCTCATCGTCGGATCGCCCACGGCCGGCACCAACGGCAATATCGACCGCTACGTCCTGCCCACCGGCCACAACCTGATCTGGACGGGGATGCAGGTGGTCCGCCATGACGGCTCGCCCCACCACGGCGTCGGCGTGCTGCCGGACATTCCCGTCGCGCCCACCATCGCCGGCGTGCGCGCCGGGCGGGACGAGGTGCTGGAGGCGGGCCTGCGCGCCGCCGGCGGCTGATCCCGCTCCTCCTCTTTGGAACCTGGGCGAACGCGCCGATAGTGCGCCGCTCATGCCCGCGCCCGCGCTTTCCCTCCGCCGTCTGCGTCTCAGCGATTTCCGCAATTACGCGGCGCTGGATCTGGACTTCGACGGCCGCTGCGTCGCCTTCGCCGGGGCCAACGGCGCGGGCAAGACCAATCTGCTGGAGGCGGTGTCCCTGCTCGCGCCCGGCCGCGGCCTGCGTCGCGCGCCTCTGGCCGACCTTGCGCGCACCGGCGCCCCGGCCTGGGGCGTGCGCGCGGTGCTGGACCGGGCAGGGGAGGGCGTAGAGGTCGCCACCGGCGTCGCCCCGGAATCCCCGAACAGCCGCATTGTGCGCATCGACGACGCGCCCGCGCCGCAGACCGCGCTCGGCCCTCTCGCGCCTATGGTCTGGCTGACCCCGGCCCAGGACCGACTGTTCACCGGCCCGCCTGGCGACCGCCGCCGCTTCATCGACCGTTTCGCGCTCGCCGCCTTCCCGGACCATGCGACCGCCAGCAACCGCTATGAGCGCGCCCTGCGCGAGCGCACCCGCGTGCTGGAGGAAGGCCGCGCCGACCCCGCCTGGCTGGACGGGCTGGAGGCGGAGATGGCCGCGCGGGGCGCCGAGATCGCGCAGGCCCGCGCCGAGACCGTGCGTCGGCTGGAGGCCGCCATTGCCGCCCGGCCGGAGGGCGCCTTCCCCCGCGCCCGCCTGACCCTCGCCGGCGCGCTGGAGCAGCGGCTTATGGAGGGGGCGTCGCTGGAGGACACGGAAGCCGAATTCCGCGCCGCACTCGCCCGCGCCCGCCCGCGCGACGCCGCGGCCGGCCGCGCGCTGGAGGGCCCGCACCGTTCCGATCTGGACGTGGTCTATGCGGCGAAGGACCAGCCCGCCGCGCTCTGTTCGACGGGGGAGCAAAAAGCGCTGCTGACCGGCCTGGTCCTGGCCCAGGCCGCCGCCATCTCGGATGCCGGCCCGCCGCCGCTGGTTCTCTTGGACGAGGCCGCCGCGCATCTGGACCCGGACCGCCGCGCGGCGCTGGCCGGGGAGCTTCTGGCCCTCGGCGTCCAGGCCTTCCTCACCGGCGTCGAGCCGCGCCTGTTCGACGGCTTCGCCGACGCCGTCCAGAGTTTCGCGGTGGAAGCGGGAACGGCGACGGAGATTTAGGGCGCGACTTTAGAGGTGCGCGCCCCTACCCGAAAAACGCGTGCTTCGTCTTCTTCATCGGCGCGCGGTCCTTGCGCGCCCAGTCGACCAGCGTCTTGGCGTGCATGGCGTAGCGCCGCGCCATCAGCGCGGTCAGCGCCACGCCGCCCACCGCCGCCACGATCCGCCCGGTCTTGCTGGTCTGGAATTGCGTATAGGGGCTGGCCGGCACGACGGAGCGGTGCTGGCCCCGCGTCCGCCCGTCGGTCGAGGGCTGGTGCAGGCTGTCCTCGCTGCCGGCCGCTTCGCTGCGGCTCTGCATCAGGTTTCGCATCGTGGCGGCGTAGACCCGGTCGGCCAGGCGCGGGGTCAAATTCGCCGCCGCGCTCATCACCGCCCCGCCCAGGCCCACCGTGATCTCCCGGTGGCGGTGCGACGCGGCGGCCAGGATGGCGTTGGCCACCGCCTCGGGCTTGTACACCGGCGGCGGCACGCGCGCGGCGCGCTCCAGCGTGTTCTTGGCGTGGCTGGCGAACGGCGTGTCGATGCTCGACGGCTTGATCAGCGTCACGCTCACCGGCGCGTCCATCAGCTCCATCCGCAGCGCGTTCGTATAGCCCTTCACCGCGTGCTTGGCGGCCGAATAGGCGCCCTGCACCGGCGCCGACATGTCCGACAGCACCGATCCGATATTGATCAGCGCCCCGCCATCGGACTTGGTCTTCAGGTGCCGCACCGCGACCTGCGATCCGTGCACCACGCCGAAATAGACCGTGTCGAACAAGCGGCGATGGTCCGCGTCGCTCACGTCCTCCAGATTCTGATAGATGCTGACCCCGGCGCAGTTCACCCAGGTGTCGAACCCGCCCATCAGCGCGATCGCCGCATTGGCCGCGCTCTCGGCCTGCTCCTCCACGCCCATGTCGGCGGCGTAGTAGTCCGCCTCGCCGCCCGCCGCCGCGATCTCGCCGCACACCTCTTTCAGCGCCTCTTCATTGCGCGCGATCAGGAAGACGCGCGCGCCCCGGTCCGCCGCCCGCCGCGCGGTCTCCAGCCCGATGCCGGAGCTCGCGCCGGTGATCACGATGGACTGGTCCTTGACGGGCTTCAGGGCCGGCGTGGTGCGGCGGATTTTCGGGCGTTTCATGCGGGCGGCCTCCGGTCTGGTGTCTCTGCCCTGCTCAATCGCCGGGCGCCCCCGCCGGTTCCCCTGCACGCCTCCGCGCGCGCACGGGAACCGGGCGCGGGGAGCGCCGTTTCGCTGTCATGCAGACCCAGTCTCCATCCCATGCGCCGCGGCGGACCTATGACGCCGGCAAGGCGCGCCAGGGCGATGTCGTGCTGCGCCATCGCTGGGCGCGGGCGGTGTTTTTCGGCGCGCTGGCGGGGCTTGTGATCCTCGCCCTCGTGCGCGGCGTCGTGCTCGCCGCCTAGGCGGCTAACCCCCCGGAATCGCAGGCGATTCTGGCTGCGGAAAAGCGTGCGCGCCCATGGCTTCGCACCCCGCGATCGGCTAGACTCCGTCCATGACGGACACAGCGAATCAACCGGCCGAATACGGCGCGGATTCCATCAAGGTTCTCAAGGGCTTGGACGCCGTTCGCAAGCGTCCCGGCATGTATATCGGCGACACGGACGACGGCTCCGGCCTGCACCACATGGTGTACGAGGTCGTGGACAACGCCATCGACGAGGCGCTGGCCGGCCACGCCTCCAAAGTCGTGGTCACGCTGCACGCCGACGGCTCCGCTTCGGTCATGGACAATGGCCGCGGCATCCCGGTGGAGATGCACAAGGGCGAGGGCGTGTCCGCCGCCCAGGTCATCATGACCCAGCTGCACGCCGGCGGGAAATTCGACCAGAATTCCTACAAGGTCTCCGGCGGCCTGCACGGCGTCGGCGTCTCGGTCGTCAATGCGCTCAGCGAGTGGCTGGACCTCACAATCTGGCGCGCCGGCGGGGAGCATTACATGCGCTTCCGCATGGGCGAGCCGGAGGGCGATCTGGCCCGCCAGGGCGACACGACCGAGACCGGCACCATGGTCCGCTTCCTGCCGTCCGACACCATCTTCGCGACCACCGAGTTCGACCGCGCCACGCTGGAGCACCGGCTGCGCGAGCTGGCCTTCCTCAATTCCGGCGTCGCCATCACGCTGAAGGATGAGCGCGGCGCCGACCCGTGGGAAACCACCATGGTCTATGAGGGCGGGGTGGCCGAATTCGTCCACCATCTGGACCGCGCCAAGAAGGCCCTGCTGGACGCCCCGATCCTGATCCAGGGGGAGAAGGACCGTGTCGAGGTCGACTGCGCGCTGCAGTGGAACGATTCGTATCACGAGCAGGTCCTCTGCTTCACCAACAACATCCCCCAGCGCGACGGCGGCACGCACCTGGCCGCCTTCCGCGGCGCGCTCACCCGCATCGTCACCCGCTACGCGGCGGAGATGGGGGCGGCCCGCAAGGAAAAGGTCACGATCAGCGGCGACGACGCGCGCGAGGGGCTGACCGCCGTCGTCTCGGTGAAGCTGCCGGACCCGAAATTCTCCTCCCAGACCAAGGACAAGCTGGTCTCGTCCGAGGCCCGCCCCGCCGTGGAGTCCCTGGTCGGCGACGCCCTTTCCTCCTGGTTCGAGGAAAACCCCGCCAGCGCCAAACAGATCGTGCAGAAGATCGTGGAGGCCGCGGCCGCCCGCGACGCCGCGCGCAAGGCGCGCGAGCTGACCCGCCGCAAGTCCGCGCTGGACGTCGCCTCCCTGCCCGGAAAGCTGGCGGACTGTCAGGAGCGCGACCCCGCCAAGTCCGAACTCTTCATCGTGGAGGGCGATTCCGCCGGCGGCTCGGCCAAGTCCGGCCGCAACCGGAAGAACCAGGCCGTGCTGCCGCTGCGCGGCAAGATCCTGAACGTGGAGCGCGCGCGCTTCGACCGCATGCTCAGCTCCGACCAGGTCGGCACGCTGATCACCGCGCTCGGCGCCGGCATCGGGCGCGACGATTTCGACCCCGAAAAGGTGCGCTATCACAAGATCATCGTGATGACGGACGCCGACGTCGACGGCGCCCATATCCGCACGCTCCTGCTCACCTTCTTCTACCGCCAGATGCCGGAGCTGATCGAGCGCGGCTTCCTCTATATCGCCCAGCCGCCGCTCTATCAGGTCCGCCGCGGCCGCTCCTCCCGCTACATCAAGGACCAGGCGGAGATGGACTCCTTCCTGATCGACGAGGGCTGCGGGGAGGCGACCCTGACCCTCTGGAACGGCGAGACCCTGACCGGCCCCGATTTGCGCAAGCTGGCGGAGGATGCGCGCGGCCTGTGGCGCACGCTGGACCGGCTCTCCTATGTCGCCCCGATCCCGGTGCTGGAACAGACCGTCATCGCCGGCGCCTTCGATGACGAGGCGGGGGAGGCCGCGGCCGCCGCTGCGGCGGCGCGCATGGACCGCCTGGCCGACGAGGGCGAGGAAGGCTGGGAAGGAAAGTTCGAGGATGACGGCGCCCTGGTCCTCCAGCGCGAACTGCGCGGGGTGACCGAGACCATCGCGGTCGAGGCCAAGGCCCGCGACTCCGCCGACGGCCGCCGCCTCGCCGCCCGCGCGCGGGAGCTGGAGGAGATCTGGCGCGAACCCGCCACCTTCGAACGCAAGGGCGAGGCGAAACTCGTCTACGGCCCCACAGGCCTGCTCAAAATCGTCCAGCAGGCCGGCGAAAAGGGCCTCGCCATCCAGCGCTACAAGGGCCTCGGCGAAATGAACGCCGACCAGCTCTGGGAAACCACGATGGACGAGGACGGCCGCACCCTCCTCCAGGTCAAGGTCAAGGAAGCCGACACCGCCGACGACCTCTTCACCAAGCTGATGGGCGACGAAGTGGAGCCGCGGCGGGATTTCATCACGGAGAACGCGTTGCAGGCGGAGGTGGACGTCTAAACTCTCGTCTCCCGGTCCGCGCTACGCGCAGCCCGGAAGCCGGTCCACTAGGATCAAGCGGGTATTCCGAACAGAAGTTTGATCACGCCGTAAATGAAGGCGATGGCGCCGGCGACGCCGGCAATCCAGACGAGGAACATCCACCAGCGCCGGGGCGGCTCCACGGTGAAGCGGGCATACCCTGCGCTTTGGTTGAGTTGGGCGGTCGATCGGAACTGACCCGACCCCGCTCCATAAGTGCGGCTGGTCAGCTTGCTCGACCCTAATCGTCTCACGCTCCTTCGGCGCGGCATGGGCCGATTATAGCGCGAAGCCGTTCGGTTTTGGGGGGAATCCGCCCTCCGTCCTAAGCCGCTGAATCGTCCAGCGCGCCGCACGCCGGTCAGACAGCCGCATCCAGCCAGCGCCAACTTACTTTCCGTTGTTCCCCGGAAATCGCGCAGCGATTATCCGGGGCCCAGAAAGCCATCTCCACCAACCACCACCCTCACCCTGAGGGCCCGCTTGCGGGCGTCTCGAAGGGTGACTCCAGCTGGACCATCCTTCGAGACGCCCGAAGCCGGAGCAAAAGCTCCGCCTCCGGCCCCTCAGGATGAGGGGTGAGAACAGGAAACTGCGGGGAAACCCGCCCCGTCATCCCACACTACGCTTGGAGCCCCATACTCCCTCCCGTCTCCCCCGCCGGAGGGACTTGGCTAATCACTAGGGCGGAGGGGATTGCGTGGCGCGTCCGGCGAAGCGGGTGATTTCCGCGGAGCCCGGCGCGGCCTTCGGGAAGGGCCGGCGGCACTAAACGCCAGACCGCCGCATCTCCCGGATTGGAAACGCGGGGCGAGAGCCTTCGGGAAATCCACGCAGCGGAGCGCCTGGCTCGAACCACGGACCAGAGCGCTAAAAACACTCAGGGTTCGAGGAGCCCCGGCGCCGCGTCGAAAGACGCGGATCCGGGTTCAGGCGCTCCGCTCCCTCCATTCTCTGCATCCCGCCTCAAAGGAGCGGCCGCTTTCGCGCGCCTTGGCGCCAGCGGTCCGGCCCCCGATACTCCGGCCAGCCCCGCAAAGAGGGCCAAGGGAGGGCCTTCGATGATCCGCAAAGTCTCAGCGCCCCGCGCGCGCCTCGCCGCCGCGCTCGCGCTCGCCGCATCGCCCGCGCTGGCCCAAAACGCTGACCAGGACGCGGGGCGGGACATTGCCTTCACGCAGGCTCAGGCCGAGGCCGGCGCACAGACCTGGGCCGTCCAGTGCGCGGCCTGCCACGGGCCGGACGCCGGCGGCGCCTCCATCGGTCCGGCGCTGAAAGGCGCGGTCTTCCTGAACCGCTGGGGCGGCGCGCCGCTGGACGAGCTCTACGCCTATATGCGCGCCTCCATGCCCCCCGGCGCCCCGGGCGCGCTGGACGATCCGGCCTATGTGGAATTGCTGGCGTATCTGATGGCCGAAAACGGCGCGGCGCCCGGCGCCGCCGCCATGCCCGCCGACGAAATCCTGCTCGCCGGGATGACCGCGCCCGCGCCGCCGCCGGCGCGCGGCCGCCCCTATCTCGGCATCGAGGGGCTGGAGCAGGCCGCCCCGCCCGCGCCGGAGCACCCGGACCGCTTCGCGGACTGGACCCCGGTGACCGACGCCATGCTGGACGACCCCGCGCCCGGAAACTGGCTCGGCTGGCGCCGCGGCCACAAGGCGCAGGGCTATTCCCCGCTGGACCAGATCACGGCGGACAATGTGGACGGCCTCACCGTCGCCTGGATGCAGGCGCTGCCGCTCGGCCCCAATATGAACGAGCCGCTGGTGAAGGACGGCGTGCTCTTCGTCCACGCCTATGGCGACGAGGTCTTCGCCCTGGACGGCGCCGACGGCCGCGTGCTGTGGCGCTATGCGCGCCATCAGGCCGAGGGCGCCGCGCAGGCCTCGAAAAAGACGATGGCGCTCTATGGCGGCAATCTCTATGTCGCCACCGCCGACCTGCATCTGGTCGCGCTGGACGCGCGCACCGGCCGCCCCGTATGGGACCGTCCGATCACCGACCGCCCCGGCTTCCGCAATCCCGGCGGGCCGCTGGCGGCCGACGGCGTCATCCTTCAGGGCATGACGACCCAGGCGCCCGGCGGCGGCCTGATCGCCGGCTTCGACGCGGCGACCGGCGACCGGCTCTGGACCTTCAACACCGTGGCCCAGGGCGACGACCCGAACGCCGATACCTGGAACGGCATGCCGGATGATGAGCGCAGCGGCGGCTCCTCCTGGACCTCCGGCTCCTACGACTCGCAATCGGGCCTCGCCTATTTCGGCGTCGCCCCGACCTACGACACCGCGCCCCTGCGCGTTCTGAAGGAGGGGGAAAACAACGACGCGCTCTATACCGACGCCACGCTCGCCCTCGACCCCCATACCGGCGAACTGGTCTGGTTCTACCAGCACATGAAGAACGACCAGTGGGACCTCGACTGGGTGTTCGAACGCACCGTCGCCGATCTTCAGGTCGACGGCGAAATGCGCCGCGTCGTGATGACCGCCGGCAAGCCCAGCGTGTTCGACATTCTGGACGCCGCCACGGGCGCCTATCTCGGCTCCTTCGACATGGGGCTCCAGAATTTCATCACCGATATCGATCCGCAGACGGGGGAGAAGACCTACGACGCGGACCTGATCCCCGGCGGGCCGAACGGCGCCATGACGGTCTGTCCCAATGGCGGCGGCGGCCGCAACTGGCCGCCCACCGCCTTCAATCCCGAAACGAAGACCATGTTCGTCACCGCGCGCGACGTCTGCATGGCGCTGGTCCCCACCGGCGACGGATCCGGCCTGCTCACCACCGGAATTTCCCTGCGCGCCGTGCCCTCGGACCGCAGCGCGCAGGACGGGCTCTACGGCCTGATCCAGGCCATCGACATGGAGACGCTGGAAACGAAATGGGAGGCGCGCCAGCGCGCCGTCCCCTCCACCGGCGCCCTGGTCACCGCCGGGGGCCTGGTCTTCGCCGGCGACGTCGACCGCAAATTCACCGCCTATGACCAGCAGACCGGCGACATCCTCTGGCGCACTGCTTTGATCGACGGCCCGAACGGCGCCCCGGTCGCCTATGAGGCGGACGGAAAACAATATGTCGCCATGGTCGTCGGCCACGGAAACCCGCTCGCCGCCGGCAACGCCCTGACGCCGGAATTCGAACCCGCCCCCATCGGCGCGGCGGCGGTTACGGTGTTCGCTTTGCCGGACTCCCTGGCGGACTGATGCGCGCTCAGACGCGCCCGTCCAGATGCCGCGCCTTGCGCAGCGCCGGGAACGCCCTGGCCCAGATCGCGGCGACCGCGACCGTCCCCGCCCCGCCGATCATCACCGTGGCCTTCGCCCCGATCAGCGCCGCCATCACCCCGGCGCGGAATTCGCCCAGCTCGTTGGAGGCGCCGATGAACACCATGTTCACCGCGTTCACCCGGCCGCGCACCCGGTCCGGCGTCCACAGCTGGATCAGCGTCTCGCGCACATAGACGCTGATCATGTCGGTCGCGCCCATCCCGGCCAGCGCCAGCACCGAAATCCAGGCCGTGCTGCTGGCCCCGAACACCACGGTCAGCATCCCGAACAGGGCGACGAAGATGAACATGTACAGGCCCGCATGGTCGCGGATGCCGCGCGTGGCCAGGTACAGCGCCACGGTGATCGCGCCGAAGCCCGGCGCGGCGCGCAGCATGCCGAGGCCGAGCGGCCCGACGTCCAGAATGTCGCGCGCATAGACCGGCAGCATCGCCGTCGCCCCGCCCAGCAGCACCGCGAACAGGTCCAGGCTGATCGCGCCGAACACGATCTTCTCGCTCCAGATATATTTGAAGCCGGCGACCATGGTCTCCCAGCCCGGCGGCTCGGTCTCCCGCTTCTGGTCGGGCCGCGGCACCAGCAGGATCAGGAAACCCGAGATGACCAGGAAGGCCGTGGCCGTGCCATAGGCGATCAGCGGCGACACGCCGTACAGCAGCCCGCCCGCCACCGGGCCGCAGATCGCCGACAGCTGCCAGATCGTGGAATTCAGGGCGATCGCGTTGGAGAGAAGACTCTTCGGCACGATATTGGGCAGCAGCGAGCGCGAGGCTGGCTGCAAAAAGGCGCGCGCCACCCCGAACAGCGCCAGCAGGGCGAAGATCAGCCCGATCCGCCCCTCCGCCGCCGTCAGGACCAGCAGCGACCCGGCGATGGCCGCCTGCGCGGCCAGGCAGATCGACATGATGCGCCGCCGCGGAAACCGGTCCGCCACCGCCCCGGTGACCAGAACCAGCAGCAGCGAGGGCAGGAATTGCGACAGGCCGACAAAGCCCAGATAGAGCGGATTGCGCGTGGTGTCGTAGATCTGCCAGCCGATGGAGACGGTCTGGATCTGGATCGCGAACAGCGCGAAGGCGCGCGATCCGAAATAGCGCAGGAACGGCCCGTGCGTCAGCGCCGCCCAGCGCTCCGTCGGCGCCGCGGTATCCGCGCCGGGATCAGTCTCGGTCATGGGGCCGGTATGGGAAGGGGGCGCATGTCATGCGGGCCGGTCTGCATATCCCGCCCGCGCCCCTGCGTCCAACCTGCGGGCGCATCCCCCTACTGGCTGACCCCCCTACTGGCTAACCCAGAGCACCCGGCCGACCCATTCCACGTCCGCCATCTTCACCGTGCGGTCCTCATAGGCCGGATTGACGGAGGCGAGCGTCAGCGCGGTGCGGGTCTGGCGCTTCAGCTCCTTGACCAGGACCTCGCCCTCCTTGGTCTTCACCACGACCCGGTCCTTGGGCCGCACCGTGGCCCCCGGCGACACGATGATCTTGTCCCCGGGGCGGAAGACCGGCGCCATGGAGTCGCCGGAAATTTCCAGCGCATAGGCGTGCGGGTCGCTGACCCCCGGCACCTGGATCTGGTCCCAGCCCGCGCCGACCGGAAATCCGGAATCGTCGAAATAGCCGGCGTTGCCCGCCTCCGCGAAGCCGATCAGGGGGGTGGCCTTGCGCTGGGGGGCGACGGCCTCCTGCACCATCGCGGCGAATTCCTCGAAACTGGCGCCGGTGGCCTCCAGGATTTTCGCCAGGCTCTCGGTGGACGGCCAGCGCGGCTTGCCGCCCGGCGCGGTGCGCTTGGATTTGTTGAATACGGTGGGGTCCAGCCCGGCATGGCGCGCCAGCGCGGACGGCGACAGGCCATAGCGCGCCGCCAGCCGGTCGATCCCGGCCCAGACTTGCCGATGGGTCAGCACGGGCGACCCCCTTCGACCGCGTAGGAATTTACACCTATTCTGTCGGCCCGCTCCCGTCTTGTCCAGCGCGCGCGCGCGGTTTACGCCGCCCTCATGACCACGCCCCCGATCCCGCCGTCCGACGCTATCGTCTACCGCCTCGCCGACCGCGCCGCCTGGGACGTGGCGGAGGCGGCGGGCGTCTATGAGGGCGCTGAGATCGATTTCCGCGACGGCTATATTCACCTGTCCACCGCCGCGCAGGCGGCGGAGACCGCACGGCTGTATTATCGCGGCCGGGACCAGGTCGTGCTGGTCGCGGTCGACGCCGCTGCCGTCGCGTCGGACCTGAAGTGGGAGGCATCGCGCGGCGGCGATCTGTTCCCGCACCTCTATGCGCCGCTGCCGCTCACCGCCGTGCTGTGGGCGAGGGACGTTCCGAACGACGCGGACGGCGTGCCGCAGCTGGACGGGCTTTTGTGAGCGTCTACGACCTCGCCGCCCGCGCCGTCCGCCTGCTGCCGCCCGAGGCGGCGCACGAGGCGACGCTCGCGGCGCTGGAGGCGGGGCTGGGTCCGAAGAGCGGGGAGGCCGACGACCCGGTCCTGCGCACGCGCATCGCCGGGCTGGACCTGCCCAATCCGGTCGGCATCGCCGCGGGCTTCGACAAGGACGCCCGCGTCCCGGACGCGCTGCTGGCCGCGGGCTTCGGCTTCGTGGAGGCCGGCACCGTCACGCCGCGCCCGCAGCCGGGCAATCCCAAGCCGCGCCTGTTCCGCCTGACCGCCGACCGCGCGGTCATCAACCGGATGGGGTTCAACAATCGGGGCCACGACGCCGCGCGGGCGCGGATGGAGCGCCGGGCCGGGCGGCCGGGCGTGGTCGGGATCAATCTCGGCGCCAACAAGGACAGCGCCGACCGCAACGCGGACTATGTCGCCGGGCTGCGCGCCTTCTGGGGGCTGGCGTCCTATTTCACGATCAATATCTCGTCCCCCAACACGCCCGGCCTGCGCGACCTGCAGTCCGCCGGCGCGCTGGACGACCTGCTGCACGCGCTGGACGATGCGCGCGGCGCGCTGGCCGGCGACGCGGCCGCGCCGCCGCTCTTCCTGAAGATCGCGCCGGATCTGGATGAGGACGATCTGGAGCGGATCGCGGGCGCCGCGCGCGCCGGCGGCGTGCAGGGCCTGATCGTGTCCAACACCACGACCGGCCGGCCGGCCGGCCTGTCCGATCCGCAGCAGGGCGAAAAAGGCGGCCTGTCCGGCGCGCCGCTTATGGCGGCCTCGACGCGCATGCTGAGACTTGCGCGTCAGGCGGCCGGGCCGAACCTGACCCTGATCGGGACCGGCGGGATCGCCAGCGGCGCGGACGCCTTCGCCAAGATCCGCGCCGGGGCGAACGCGGTCCAGCTCTATACGGCGCTGGTCTTCGAGGGGCCGGGCCTGGTGCGCCGGATCAAGCAGGACCTCGCCGCGCGGCTGAAATCCGAAGGCTTCGCATCGGTCGCCGAGGCCGTGGGCGCGGGGCGCTAACGGCGCGCTAGCCCAGGCTGCGCTCCAGCCGCGGATAGAACACCGCCAGCGTCAGAGCGCGCAGCGCGTAATAGATCAGGAAGCCGCCCCACAGGCCGTGCACGCCGAAGGCCGGCCGCAGCATCATGTCGACGCCGACATAGATCGCCGCCGCGGCGATCGAGGCCACGGCCAGTTCGCGATTGCGCGTCGCGCCGATGAAGATGCCGTCCAGCTGCCAGGCGAAGACGCCGACAGCCGGCGCCAGCGCGCACCAGGGCAGCAGGCGCCCGGCCAGCGCCCGCACCGCCTCGTCGCGCACCACCGCCTCCAGCACGAACGGGCCGACAAGCAGCGTCGCCAGCGCGAACACGATGGCGCAGACCACGGCGACCTCGCTGGTCAGGCGCACCGCGCGGCGCAAATCGTCGCGCGAGCCGCGCCCGACCGCCGCGCCGACCTGCGCCTCCGCGGTGAAGGCGAAGGAGTCCAGCACGAAGGCCCAGAGCGTGACGAATTGCAGCAGCACCTGATCGGCGGCGATCACCAGATCGCCCATCCGCGCCCCGGCGTTCTGGAACCAGCCAAAGCCGAACACCAAACCGGCGGTGCGAATGAACAGCGCGGCCGACACCGAGCACAGGCGCGACAACGCCGCGATGTCCGACAGGCGCGACCATGTGAACGTCTCCGCCGTCCAGCCGCCGCGCGCGGCGATGGCGAGCAGGACGAAACCCCCGGCGGTCGCCGCGCCGCACCATTCGGCGAGCGCGGTCGCCGCGCCGACCCCGCCCGGCCCCATGTCCAGCGCCAGCACGAACCACAGGTCGAGCGCGATATTCACGCTGGCCATGACGCCGGACGAGGCGAGCATCGGGCGCGTGCGCCCGATGCCGATCAGCCAGCCGGTGAAGACGAAATTCAGGAACGCCGCCGGCGCGCCCCACATGCGCGCGGCGAAATAGTCCGCGCCCGCGCCCTCCACCTCCGCCGAGCCCTGCAGGATGGCGAAGGCCAGCATCGCCACCGGACGGGCCAGCGATACGGCGACCGCGCCGAAGACCAGCGCCAGAACGAGGCCGCGGATCAGCGTGCGCTGCAGCGCCGGCTCGTTCTCGGCGCCCGACGCCTGGGCGGCGAGGCCCGTCGTGCCCATGCGCAGGAAATAGAAGCTCCAATAGACCGGCGAATAGGCGACAAGGCCCAGGCCCACCCCGCCGATCTGCGCCGCCCCGCCGGTCAGGCTGATCACCGCGGTGTCGGCCATCGCCGCCAGCGGCAGCGCCGCCATGGCGAACGCCATGGGCCAGGACTGGGCCACGACCAGCCGGCGCGACAGCGCTGGCGGCGCCGGTTTCGGGGAAGGGGAGTCCGATTCGACCATGGGCGCCGGGTTAGGCGCCACGGGCGCCGGCGTGTCCAGTCACCCCGCCGACCGGGGGCGGAAAGCCGCCGACGGGGCAGGGGGCGAACCCGCCGATCGCCAGCAATGGCGGGCGATTCCGCGATTCCTGCAACAAAAGTGTCATATAAAATTCATGGCCAAATGGCTGTGATTTCGTTGACCTGAAAGGACTCCGGGATCGAGTATGACAGTCATGAAACAAACTCTGCGTCAAACTGTCGCAGCAATGGTCATCGCCGGCGCTGCGTTCGCCGGGCCGGCCTTCGGGGAGGAAGCAGGCGCGACCTGCACGATTTCCGAGGGCGGCCTTCCTGCAACCCTGGACCGCTTCATTCCGGCCGCGCACGCCTGTCTCCAGGCGCCGCCCGCCGGCGTGACGCTGCGCGCCGATCTCGAGGCGCAGGCGCTGGCGGACCTTAACGCCGAGCGCCGCGCGGCGGGCCTGAAGCCGCTGACGCTTCGCCCGGCTCTGTCCGAAGCGGCGTCCCTGCACACGATCGATATGGCCGCGCGCGGCTACGCCGCCCATGTCGACCCGGAAGGGCGGGACCATCTGGACCGCATCCGGGCGCTGGACCGCACCGGCCTGATCGGATCGGCCGGCGGCAATGTCGCCATCCTGACCGGGGCGGACGCCGATGCGGCGGCCGCCAGCCTGTCGCGTGAGGGCGTCGACCGGGACAATGTCCTGCGCGCCGACTTCACCGATGTCGGGATCGGCATGGCCGAATCCGGCGGCCGCCTGTTCGCCGTGGCGCTGTTCGCGCGCGTCGACGGCGAGCTGGACAGCCCGCTGCCGGTGACGGCCGGGCGCATCGCCCAGATCGGCACCGATCTGGATGAGCGCATGGCGCCGTTCGCGGCCATTCCGCAATCGCCGGTCAGCGGCCTGCGTCTGTCGTCGGTCGACGGCGACGTGCTGGCCGAAAGCTTCGGCCACAGCATCAGCGCCCCGGGCGCCGGCGACGTCTATCTCGATGTCGCGGTCGATCGCGGCGACTCCACCCTCTATCTGCGCGGCCCGGCGACCCACGCCGGCGGCTAGCCAGACCCTGATCGAAAGGCGGCGCGGCCGGGCCCTCAGGCCCGGCCGTTTCGTTTCTGGCGAGACCCTATTCGTCGGTGTCGAGCGTGGTGTGCAGGGCCATGCGCCCGCCATCGGCCACGATGACTTCGCCGGTGATGTAGGACGCGGCGGGCGAGGCGAGGAAGGCCACCACGCTGGCGATCTCGTCCGCGTCGGCCAGCCGGCCGAGCGGGGTGCGCGACAGGATGCGGTTCATCGCCGCCCGGTCGTCCTTCAGCTCGCTGGCCATGCCGGTGTTCACCGTGCCCGGGGCCACGGCGTTGACCCGGATATGATAGGGCGCGAGCGCCAGCGCCGCGGCGCGCGTCAGCTGCGCCAGCCCGCCCTCGGCGACCGAATAGGCCAGCTGGTCGGCCATCGCCACCTGGGCCACGACCGAGGTCACATTGACGATGGCGTGGCGCAGGCGCAGGTCGCGCTGACGCTCCTCCGACGTCTCGATCTGTTCGATCATCTGCCGCGCCACGGCCTGGGACAGCAGATAGGGGCCCTTCAGATTGACCGCCATCACGCGGTCGAAATCCTCTTCGCTCTGGGTCAGCAGGTCGCCGCTGGCCATGATGCCGGCGTTGTTCACCAGGATGTCGATCCGGTCGAAGGCGGAGATCGTCTCGGCCACCAGATTATGGACCGACAGGCGCGAGCCGACGTCGCAGGGCACGAACAACGCGCTCTCGCCCAGTTCCTCGGCCACCTCGCGGCCGGCCTCCGCATCGCGGTCGGCGACCACGACGCGGCAGCCGTCGGCGGTGAAGCGGCGCGCGCAGGCCAGCCCGATGCCGTGCGCGGCGCCGGTGACGACGGCGACCTTGTCTTCAGCCATGTCGGAATTCGGTCATAAACGGTTCCGTTCGCGCGGAGCGGGCCGCGCGTGAGCCCAAATCAGCCTTGCTCGCCCGGCTCTAGTGAATCCGGCGCAGGGATTCGATCTGATCCTTCAGCGCCAGTTTCTGTCGCTTGAGCGTTGCGAGTTGAAGATCGTCCGACCCTGGCCGCGACAATTCGGTGCGGATCATCTCGTCCAGCGCCTCATGTCTGTCTTCCAATGTCCCGAGACGGTCTTCAATGGCCATGGCGGCCCTCCATGAATGACTCTTCCCTCGCACATGACGGCCCCGGAAACCGGCTCCCGCTTTCCGGGATCATGCTCTAGAAGCCCCCATAGTGAACCACAGGGGCGCAATGCTGTCACATCACAAAGGCGGCGCGGATCGGACCGGATTCCGCGAATTTTCGGAGGCGCTGTGGGCCAGCCCGCAGCTTCGCGGCGCCTGTCTGGACCTGCAGGATTCGGCCGGAATCGACGTGAATCTGGTGCTGCTGGCGCTGTTTCTGGCCGCGCACGGCCGCGCCGCGGACGCCGATGTCGCCGCCCGGGCCGGTGCGGCGTCGCAGGACTGGACCCGTCCGGTGACCGACAATCTGCGCGCTGCGCGCCGCGCCATCAAAGGCCAGGACGACGCGCTGTACGAAAAGGCGCTGTCGCTGGAGCTGGAGGCCGAAGCCGTGCTGCAGGACCGGCTGGCGGCGATCGCGGAGGGCGCGCCCGCCGCGCCGGCCGATACCGGCCTGGCGGCGGCCAATCTGGCGGCGCTGATCGGGGCGGCGGTGGCCAGCGACGCGGCGCGGGCGCTGCTCGCCGCCTGGCGGCGTTTCACGGAGGCGGGCGGGCCTGTAGGCTCCGGTCCGGCGCGGGGACTCTGAATGGATTCAGATTTCGACGAAGCGGAAGCCCTCCAGACGCTGCAGGCGCTCCGCGCCGAACACCGCGCGCTGGACAATGAGGTCGCGGCGATCACGGCCCAGGGCGGCGATCAGCTGAAGCTGATGCGGCTGAAGCGTCAGAAACTGGCGCTGAAAGACCGGATCTCGCGCCTGGAAGACGCGATCCACCCTGACATCATCGCTTAGGAAGCCGCGCTAGCGGGCGTTGGCGACGGCGGCGCGCGCCGGCTTGCCGGCGTACATTTCCGAATCCGCGCGGTCCATCAGGGCCTCGGCGGTTTCGCCCCGCCGGTGGGCGCAGGCGCCCCACGCCGCGCCGACCGAATGGGTCTGGCCGTCCACCTCGGCGGGCGTGGACTGGATCATGTCGGCCAGCTGGCGCGCCTTGGCCCGCGCCGCCGGCAGGTCGGAGCGCAGCAGGATGACGCCGAACTCGTCGCCGCCCAGCCGCCCGACAATGTCGGAATCGCGGACATGGGTGCGCAGCACCTCGGCCACATGCGCCAACACCGCGTCGCCCGCCGCATGGCCATGGGAGTCGTTGACCGCCTTGAACCCGTTCAGGTCGAAAAACACCAGCGACAGCGGCTCGTCATAGCGTTCGGCCAGCGACACCGCGCGCGCCAGCTCGCGGCCGAAGGCGCGGCGGTTAAACAGCGGCAGCAGCGGATCGGCGTCGGCCAGCGCCTCCAGCTCCCGGATCCGGCCGCGCAACCGGTCGGTCTCCCCGCGCAGGCGGTCGATCTCCGCCAGCATGTCGGTGATGGAGGTCTCGGGGTCGTCGCTGGATGCGGCCAGCGTCAGGCGCGGCCGCGGCGCCGGCTGGTCCGGCGCCGGCTGCGGGACGGGGCGATCGGGGTCAGACCCCATGCGGTACGTCTCCAGCCGGTTGGCGCTAAGGTTAAGGCTTCCCGAATTTTTTGCCGGTTTCGGTTAACAAAGGGTCAAGGCCGGGCGCTTGACCTGCCTATCGCGCCCCGTATTCTCGCGCGCTTCCTTCGGAGCCGGGGTCCGGCTCCGGCAACGAAATCGGGCGGATCGCCCGGCCCGAACGCGCGGACAACCGCGCCGGACCGGCCGCCCCAACCGGACGCGAGTTATGACCGACGCGCCGCTGGTCGCCATCATCATGGGCTCGACCTCGGACTGGCCGACCCTTTCCAAGGCCGCCGAGGCGCTGGACGCGCTGGGCGTGGCCTATGAGAAAAAGGTCGTGTCCGCCCACCGCACGCCGGAGCGGCTGTACGAGTTCGCGCGCGAGGCCAAGGGCCGGGGGATCAAGGTGATCATCGCCGGCGCCGGCGGCGCGGCGCATCTGCCCGGCATGGCGGCCTCCATGACGCCGCTGCCGGTTCTGGGCGTGCCGGTGGAGTCGCGCGCCCTGAAGGGGCTCGATTCCCTGTTGTCCATCGCCCAGATGCCCGCGGGCGTGCCGGTCGGCACGCTGGCGGTGGGAGCGCCCGGCGCGGCGAACGCCGGCCTCCTGGCCGCCGCGATCCTGGCCCTGTCCGATGAGGCGCTGGCGGCGCGCCTGGACGAATGGCGCGCGCGGCAGACCGAGTCGGTGCCGCTGGAGCCGGCGGCGGACTGACGGCATGGCGATGGAGCCGCTCGCTCCCGGCGCGACCATAGGGATACTGGGCGGCGGCCAGCTGGGCCGCATGCTGGCCTTCGCGGCCGGCGCGCTCGGCTTCGACACCCATATCTATACGCCGGAACAGGACAGCCCCGCGGCGCGCGCCGCCTCGGCCGTCACCCTCGGCGACTATGACGACGCGGGCGCCGTGGCCGAATTCGCGCGCGCCTGCGACGTTGTCACCTATGAGTTCGAAAACGTGCCGGCGGACACGGCGCTTGCGGTGATCGAGGCCGGCGCCCTGCTGCGCCCCGGCGCGCGGGCGCTGGAGGTGGCGCAGGACCGCTTCATCGAAAAGACCTTCGCTCAGAGCATCGGGGTGGAGGTCGCGCCCTTCCTTCCCGTCGGCGACGCCGAGGAGCTGGCCGAAGCGGCGCGCAGCCTGCCGCGCGCGGGCAGGGGCGTGCTGA
This sequence comes from uncultured Euryhalocaulis sp., assembly GCA_913055605.1. GTDB lineage: Bacteria > Pseudomonadota > Alphaproteobacteria > Caulobacterales > Maricaulaceae > Euryhalocaulis. The sequence goes on from CAJXKJ010000005.1 coordinate 47,914, forward strand.
AGACACGGCGCGAGGGCTATGACGGCAAGGGCCAGCGCATGGTGGACAGCGCCGAGGCGCTGGCGGCCGCCTGGGACGAGCTCGGCCGCAAGGACTGCGTGCTGGAGGCGTTCATCCCGTTCCGGCGCGAGCTGTCGGTGATCGCCGCGCGCGGCGCGGACGGCGCGGTCGCGGCCTTCCCCTTGAACGAGAACATCCACCGCGACCACATCCTGCATCTGACCAAGTCGCCGGCCGAGGCGCCGGACGATGTGCGGGCCCGGGCCGAGGCCATCGCGCGGGCGCTGCTGGACGGGCTGGACTATGTCGGCGTGCTGACCGCCGAGCTGTTCCAGACCGAGGACGGCAAGCTGCTGCTCAATGAGTTCGCGCCGCGCGTCCATAATTCCGGCCACTGGACGATCGAGGGCGCGGCCGCCAGCCAGTTCGAACAGCATATCCGCGCCGTCGCCGGCTGGCCGCTGGGCGATCCGTCCGCCCTGTTCCGGTGCGAGATGACCAATCTGATCGGCGAGGACGCGAACGCCTGGCCCATGCTCGCCGCCGAACCCGGCGCGCATCTGCACCTGTACGGCAAGCGCGAGGTCCGCGCCGGCCGCAAGATGGGCCATGTCACCCGGCTCTACCCGTTCTCGTCCTCGTCATAGAAAAACACCTCCGTCAGCGGCGCGCCGAAGGCCCGCGCGGTGCGGAACGCCACTTCCAGCGACGGCGAATAGCGGCCCTGCTCCATCGCGATCACGGTCTGGCGGGTGACGCCGACCGTCTCCGCCAGCTCCGCCTGCGTCATCCCGCCGGCATGGAAGCGGTGCTCCCGGATGCGGTTGGAAATGCGGTTGCGGCCCTTGCCCATGACTCAGACGCCGCGCCGGTACAGGACCAGCTGGGTCGCCAGCTTGGCGACCTCGCTCAGCACCAAAGCGAGCAGCAGCAGGTGCACCACCTGCACCGCCCCCATCTCCCGCAACAGGGCCAGCATGGCCGCCGTCGCGCCGGCCGCGGCGACATAGCCGCCATTGCGGTCCCCGATCAGGGCGATGGTGCGGTCGCGCTCGTCCTCGGTTGTGTCTTCGCCGGCCATCGTGGTCAGCACGCTCAGAAGGATCTGCGCGAAGATCAGCAGGACGCACAGCCCGATCACCGTGCCGATCAGCCCCGCATCCACCGCATCGATGGTGGGCAGGTCGCGCCAGTCGCCCAGCCGCCAGAAATAGCCGCCATAGACGAACGCGATCACGGCCAGCGTCACCGCGGCGCTTTTTTCCCGAAATGTCATGACCCCTCCAATGTCATAAAAACTAGACATGATGTCCGTTTTTCACGACATGGCGGGCGTGTCAAGTTTTTCGGACATAGTATTCGGCCCGCGGCTTGCATCGGGGAGGCCAAGTGGTGGCCAACACCGAGACAAAGGCTCGAAACATGTCGGAATCCGCGAACGTGCCCGAGGTCCTGGACAATCTGTCCGCCCCGACTCTGGTCGGGATGGACATCATGTCCTCCACCCTGCGCAGCCGGACGCTGGTCGTCACGCTGACCCTTCCCGAAGGGCGCGCCGACGGCACCACCACGCACCGCATCAGCGGCCGCCTGGTCCTGCCCATCGATACCGCCGTGCGCCTGCTGCAGCAGGTCGACGCGCTGGTGAAGAAGGCGCACGCCCAGGGCCAGCTGGCCGAGCCGAAGGCCTAAGGATCAGTCCCGGTCCGGGACAGGTTTTGCGTCCGGCTCCGGCCGGGGGCGGCGGACCAGCGAGACCAGGACGACGCTGATCATCATCAGCAGATACCAGCTGCCCAGCTTGGCCAGCGACACCGGCGTCCATCCCGATTCCTGGCCGGGATAGACCCAGGCGCGCGCGAACGTGCCCAGATTCTCCGCGAACCAGATGAACAGGGCGACCAGAAGGAAGCCTAGCAGGATCGGCATGGACAGCCGCCGCCGGTCCGGCGTGAAATAGAACCATCCTCGCCCGAACAGCACGAAACTGGCCGCGAACAGGACCAGCCGCACGTCCGGCAGCCAGTGATGGGCGAAGAAATTCACATAGATCGCCGCGGCCAGCGCCCAGGTCGTCCATTCCGGCGGATAATTGCGGAAGCGGATGTCGAAGATCCGCCAGATGCGCGCGATATAGGAACCGACCGCCGCGTACATGAAGCCGCTGAACAGCGGCACGTCCCCGATGCGCAGCAGGCTGTCCTCCGGATACAGCCAGGAGCCATGGGCGGTCTTGAACAGCTCCATGACCGTGCCGGCGATGTGGAACAGCAAGATGACCACCGCCTCGTCCCGGCTCTCCAGCCGGAAGGCCAGCATGCTGGCCTGGATGACGAGCGCGCCAAGGACCAGGAAGTCATAGCGCGCCAGCGGCGCATCGCCGCCGCGCCAGGCGTCCGGCCACAACAGATGCGTGCCGACCAGCAGGGCCAGCATCAGGCCGCCGAACAGGCAGGCCCAGCCCTGCTTGATCCCGAACATCAGGAATTCGAAGGCGTAGCCGCGCCACCGGCCCCGGTCCGCCCAGGCTTGCAGGTCGGACAGCCAGCGCCGCCCCCAGCGTTCGAGGGGCAGGCGGCGCGGCGCGCCCGCAGGCGGCGGCGCGGAGGGCAGGGTCAGCCGCTGCCCGGCCGGAATCCGGCGCGGCGCTCCGTCACCGGCGGCGCGCGGTCCGTCCGGCGGCCGCCGCGGACCTAGGACTTGCGCTCATAGAAATAGAAATCGGCCCAGGAGGTGTGGTCCGGATTGTCGGTGTCTTCCGGATAGGGATTGTCGATCTTGGAGATCAGCGCCCATTCCGGCCGGTTCTTCTCGATCCAGTCCGAGAAGCAGCGGTGCCGCACATGCACGGCCGGGCCGGGCTTGTCGACATTGCTGCTATAGACCCCGACGAACCGGTCCGCCGCGGCGAACAGCTTCTGCATATAGTCGTCGAAAATCGCGTCCTCGACGAGGTGGTAGATGACGTCCAGCGACAGGGCCAGGTCGCATCGCGTGGCGGGGTCCAGATTGGCCAGCGTCACGAACTGCTTCGTCGGATCGTCCGCAAAGCTTTCGGAGCCGATCTTCACAGCCGTCTCGGACACGTCGACGCCGATATAGCTGGGATAGCGCGCCAGGCCGAGCTGGGCGCCGTCGCCGCTGCCGAATTCGATCACGCTTTTGACGCCGTGCTCCTCCACGAAGCGGTTCAGCACCTCCGCCTTGAATTCGGCCAGCCGGCCATAGGACCCGGCGCCGGAATTCCCCCCGACCCTGTACCGGTCCTCCCAATACTGGGACGAGCGTTCGAACTGCAGGCTCTTTTGCGGGAAGAGGCGGCGATAGACGGCCCGCGCCACGCTGTTCACGACGGGGGTGTTGGAAATCACTTTGCGGATGGCGCTAGCCATTGGTCATCGTCCCCGAATTCAAACACCGGAAAAGGCCCTCGCACATGTCCGCAAGGCCTGTTGCAGGTGCGAATTCTGGCAAGAAGTTCCGCCAAAGGCGAGAGGCGGTTTGTAAATGTTTGCCAACGGCGCGCGCGGGCGCCCCTCAGTCGCCCCTTCCATAGGCCATGACCGGGTGCGGGGGCTGGACCTTTTTCAGCGCCTCCAGCGCGGCCGCGTCCAGCGACCATTCGGCCGTCGCCTCGCTCAGCGCCTCCGCGATGCCGTGGAAATAATGCCGCGCCAGCGGGATCAGGCTGGCGTCGTCATACTCGCCGGGGTCCAGATGCCAGGCCATCGTGATCATCGGCTCGATGTCCTCGCGCGGATAGAAGGCCAGCACCACGCGTTTGCGCGGGCCGTGCTTCTCGTCCAGCTCGTTGGTGATCTCGATCAGGCGGACGCGATGCAGCAGGCTGGTGGTCATCGGACGGGGCTCCTCGGCGGGGCGGAATACCTCCCCGGGGCCACCCAATATCGCGTTAAAAAACCCGGTTACGCAGGGGTTTCCCGCCCCAGCGCCGTCTCGATCATGTTGGCGGTCTCGCGCACGCCATAGATGGCGGCGAAGCCGCCGAAGCGCGGCCCCTGGCTCTGGCCGAACAGCACCTCGTACAGCGCCTTGAACCAGTCGCGCAGGTTTTCGAATGGCTGGGTCTTTCCGGCGGCGTAGACCTCGTTCTGGATCAGCTCGGGGTCGGTCTCCGCCGGGTCCAGCGCGCGCAGGCGCGCCAGCAAATCCTCCATCGCCGCGCGCTCCATGTCGGTCGGGGCGCGGCGCATCTGGGTCGGGGCGACGAAGTCGCGGTAATAGGCCAGCGCATTGTCCACCAGCCCGTCCAGGAAGGGATGGGTCTCCGGCCCGGCGCCCGGCGCATAGCGCTCGATAAAGCCCCAGATCGTCTCCTTGTCCGGCGCGCCGGCGGCCGACACCAGGTTCAGCAGCAGGCCGAAGGAGACGGGGGAGACCCCGCCCGGCGCCTGGCCGGCGTTTCCGTGCGGCGGCAGGCCGCCATGGATGTGCCAGACCGGGTTCTCGATCCGCTGCGCCGGCTCCTGCCCCTCATAGGCGGCCAGCTGTTGCAGATATTCGTCCACCGCGCGCGGAATCTGGTCGAAATACAGCCGCTTGGCCGTCTTCGGCTTGCCGAACATGAAATAGGACAGGCTCTCCTGCGGGCCGTAATCCAGCCATTCCTCGACCGACAGGCCGTTGCCCTTGGACTTGGAGATTTTCTCGCCCTGTTCGTCCAGGAACAGCTCGTATGCGAAGCCCTCTGGCGGCTTGCCGCCCAGCACCTTGGCGATGCGGGAGGACACCTGGACCGACGGCGTCAAATCCTTGCCGGCCATTTCGTAATCGACGCCCAGTGCGGTCCAGCGCAGCGCCCAGTCCGGCTTCCACTGCACCTTCACATTGCCGCCGGTGACCGGGACCTCCACCTTCGATCCGTCCTCGTCCTCGAACACGATCGTGCCGGCGGCGGCGTTCCGCTCCAGCGTCGGGACCTGCAGGACGTGACCCGTCTTCGGGCTGACCGGCAGGAAGGGCGAATAGGTCGCGCGCCGTTCCTCACCGAGGGTCGGCAGCATGATGTCCATCACGTCGTCGAACCGCTCCAGCATGCGCAGCAGCACCTCGTCGAACGCGCCGGACGTATATTGCTCGGTCGCCGAATAGAATTCGTATTCGAAGCCGAACGAATCCAGAAAGTCGCGCAGGCGCGCATTGTTGTGGTGGGCGAAGCTCTCATGCGTGCCGAATGGGTCCGGCACCTTGGTCAGCGGCTTGCCCAGATGCTCGGCCAGCATGTCCTGCTCCGGCAGGTTGGTGGGCACTTTGCGGAACCCGTCCATGTCGTCGGAAAAGGCGATCAGGCGCGTGAGCCGCGCCCCGTCGGTCAGCTGTTCGAAGGCGCGCCGCACCATGGTGGTGCGCGCGACCTCCCCGAACGTGCCGATATGCGGCAGGCCGGACGGGCCATAGCCGGTCTCGAAGATCACCGGCGCCTCGGGGTCGCGCTTCTCCACGCGCTTCAGCACGGCGCGGGCCTGTTCGAACGGCCAGGCCTTGGCGTTTGCGGCGAGGGCGGAAAGCGTTGCGTCTGCGTCGGTGATCGTCATGGCGGCCTTCTAGAGCAGGACGCGGCGGCGCGGAACCGAAAGCCGCCGCTGACGGCGCCCAGATGCTGCACCTGCGAACAAAACGCGCTAGGCTGGCCCTGTTCTCGCCTGGCGAGGCTCAGGAGGCGCTGATGCGATCGCTTTCACTGCTCGTACCGCTTTGTTTCGTGCTCGCCGCGTGCGGCGACCCCGCCGTGCGGGGCGCACCGCAATTGCCGCGCGACGCCGAACTGACCGCCCCGCTGGCGCCCTATGACGAGGGCGCGGACGCCCAGGCGGCGGTGGATGCCGCCTTCGCCCGAGCCGGGGACAGCGGCAAGCGCGTCCTGGTCAATTTCGGCGGCAACTGGTGCGGGGACTGCCGCATCCTGGCCGGGATGATGGAGATCCCCGAATTCGCGGACTTCATGGAAGCGCACTACGAGCTGGTGAAAGTCGATGTCGGGGATTTCGACCGCAACGACGCGGTCGTCGCCCGCATGGGCCTGGCGCCGGACGCCGACGGCCTCGTGGGCGTGCCCACGGTCGTTGTCACGACGCCGGACGGGCGCATCGTGAATTCCGGCGACGCCTCCGAGTGGACCACGGCGCGGGAGCGCGATCCGCAGGACGCGATGGATTATTTCTACCGCTACGCCTTCGCGGAGCCTGCGGCGGACGCCGGCCAGGTCGCGATTTCGCGCTAGGCCGCGGCGGACGTGTCCGCGCCCTTCGCCATCACCGGCGCGCCCGGCGCCCGCGACTTGTAGAAGAACAGGAAGTAGCCGGTCCCGAACCACAGGCCGATCAGCATGACATTGGCGAAGATCGCGCCCCCATAGGCCAGCCAGCTGCTGTTCAGGGCGGAGATCAGGGACAGCACGCCGCTTTCCGCGCCGGCCGCCAGGCGCCGGTCCGCGGCGGCGTCGATCCAGTAGGCGATGACCGAGGCCAGCAGCGACAGGGACAGGAAGGTGCCGTAGCTGACCGTGTAGACGAAGAAGGCGAACAGCTTCAGCCCGATCCCGGCGCGGCCGAGGAAATAATAGATGCCGACGATCATGGCGAGATGCAGCGCCACGATCTGGGACAGCAGCGTGATCTGCGCGTCCATCGTGGTCTGAAACGCTTCCAGCAACTGGGCTTCGGTCATTCTGTGTCCCTCCCCGTGGGCGAATCCCGGCCCGCCCTATTCGGGCGTTACCGGGCCTTCGCCGTCGTCGAAAATATCCTCGATCCGCATCTCGAACAGGCGCGCGATCTTGAAGGCCAGCGGCAGAGACGGGTCATAGCGCCCGGCTTCCAGCGCGTTGATCGTCTGGCGCGAGACATAGAGGCGCAGCGCCAGGTCGGCCTGCGTCCAGCCGCGCTCGGTGCGCAGATCGCGCAGACGATTCTTCATCCCGCGCCGCCGCCTTCGGCCGAGATCGCGATCCCGTAGGCGACCGCCCATGCCGGCGCCAGCAGAAGCGGCGGCAGCGGCGGCCAGCCCAGCATCATCTGGACAACATTCCATGCGACCGCGCCGGCCAGAACCGCGCCGCAGGATATGGCCAGCGCGCGATGCTGTATCGCGCGCACCATTTCGTCCGCGCGGCGCAGCATCAGCGTGAATTCCCAGATCCAGGCCGCAAGGATCACGATTGGCAGGGCCGCCGCGGCGATGTCGATCAGGCCTTCGCCCCGGCGCGCCAGACGCGCCCCGATCCACACCGCGGCGACAAAGCCGACGACGAAGGGCGCATGGACGGTCAGGAATCGTTTCTGCGCGGCGTCCGGCGGGCTCAGCGGCTGGGGCCGCCCGGCGTCCGGCGCCGCGCTCAGCCAGACATGGTACAGGGCCAGCGAGCCGGCCCACATCGCCGCCGCGCCAAGGCCGAAAACGGCCCAGACAACCGAATTGCCGGCGACATAGCCCCAGGCGGACAGGAAAACGGAGGCCACCATCAGGACCAGCATCGCCGCCAGCACGCGCACGCGGCCGCCGGAGATCGCGGCGGCCGTTCCGCCCTCCGCATCCGCCCGCTGCGCGCGCGCGGCCATGGCGAGCCAGCCGAGCCACAGCGCTAGGCTGAGCGCCGCCGCCCCGATGCGCGCCGGCCAGGACAGGCCCCAGCCGAACGCCAGCACCGTTCCGTTCAGGCTGACGATGGCCAGGACCAGCAGGATGATTGCGGCGGGGCTGCTGGGCTGATCGCTGTTCACGCCTGTCCTCCAAACCGCGCCGTAACGCGTTCCCACAGGCGACGGCGGTTTGCAAACGCCGCCCAGCCCAGCGTGAACGCGCCGGTCCAGATCATGATTTCCGTGGCGATGGCGGAAACGGTCACCATGGCCGTCCATTCCGCCACGCTCGGCCGCCCGCTGATCGCCAGCGTGCCGAACGTATAGGCCCAGCACGCTGCACAGGCCGCCGCCGCCAGACCGAAAACCGCCCGCCGAACCAGTTTGCCGTTCATGTCGTCCCCTTCTTAGGAAAGCTAGCTTTACATATAACGCGAATTTTCGGCTTGTAAAGCAAGGTTGACATTTGGAAAGCTCGCTAGACATATGGAAAGGGAATTTTCCATTCGCGGCGGGGGCCGCACAGACCGGGGAGTGACATGACCGTTCGAAATAATCTCTTCTATCTCATTGGCTTGGCGTCGGCCGCGGCCGTGTCGGGATGTATCGCGGAGCGCCCGAAGGCGGAGTATGTGGACGCATCGCTCTATTCGGGTTTCACCCTGGTGGACCCGGAGGCGCGGACCAGCACGCCCGAATCCTGGCTGATCGTGCGGGGCGGGAACATCGCCGAAATCGGGACCGGCGCGCCGCCTGCGGGCGAGTTCGCGGCGGTCCACGACATGACGGGCCGCTACGCCCTACCGGGGATGATCGACGCGCACGGCCACATCACCGGCGGGCCCCAGCGGGTGAGCATGACCGATGACGGCCTGCTGATCGAACTCACGACCGGCGATGAATACACGCGCTCCAACGCCGCGATCGCCCTGTCGTCCGGCGTCACCACGGTCCGTAATCCGGGCGGCGGGCCGGTCGCCGCGTCGCGCTATGACGCCATGCTGGAAAGCGGCGAATGGACCGGGCCGCAGGCGCTGCACGCCGGCGCCGTCCACCAGCCGCCGCCTTTTGGCGGGGAGTCCATCTCCCACCCGCAGACGCCGGAGGAATGGGACCGGGACGCCGCATCCGAGGCGGCCCTCGGGATGACCTATTACAAGCTCTATACGGATCTGACCGAGGCCGAGGTGGCCGAAGGCGTCCGCGCGGCGAAGGCGCACGGCCTGATCCCCATCGCGCATCTGAACGCGGTCAGCTGGACGCGCGCGGCGGAGCTGGGCGTCCAGCAATTCGAGCACGCTTTGCCGACCAGCCCCGACCTGTTGGAGCCCGAAGCCCGCGCCGAGTACGCGATGGGGCCGGATTTCATGACCCGCTGGTGGGAGCTGGCGGACCTGGACGGGCCGGTGATGGCGCAGATGATTGAAACGCTGGAGGCGAACGGCGCGGCCGTCGACCTGACCCTGCAGGTGAACGAGATCATCTATTTCGCCGATCAGCTGGAGACCACTTTCCCGGAAATGGGCGGCGGCGAGGTGCCGGACTATTTCCACCCGGACGTCGCGGCCTCGCTGGAGCCGAATTACGCCGCCATGGCCGCGATGCCGGCCGAACAGCTGGCGCGCGGCAAGGCGGTGTGGCCCAAAGTGCTGGCGTTCGCGAAGCTGCTGCATGAGTCCGATATCGGCCTGATGATCGGCACCGACGGCACGGGCGGCGGCGCCACCTATGCGCACGAGCTGAAAAACCATGTCCTGGCCGGCATCCCGGAATGGGAGGTGCTGCGCATGGCGACCTCCGGCAACGCGGACCTGATGGGGCTGGGCGAACAGACCGGCCGCATCGCGGAAGGCTATGAGGCCGACCTGGTCTTCCTCGCCGCCGACCCCGTGGCGGAAGTGGAGCATGTGCGGGACGTGGCGCTGGTCGTCGCCGATGGACAGGCGCACGAACCCGAAGCCCTGCTGGACATCGCGCGCGGCATCGCCGCGACGGCCCGGGCGCGCAGCGCAGCCGCGGCTGACTGAGCCATACCGGCAAAAAGAAAAAGGGCGCGGGAGGGTATCTCCCGCGCCCTGATTGTTCGCGCTGCCCGGCGCCTATTTGTTCGGCTGGGGCGTGGTGCGCAGATACGGCTTGATCTTCGTGTAGCCCTTCGGGAACAGCGTGTCGGCGTCCGCGTCCGCCACGCTCGGCACGATGATCACGTCGTCGCCGGCCCGCCAGTTCGCCGGCGTCGCCACCTTGTAATTGTCGGTCAGCTGCAGCGAGTCGATCAGGCGCAGGACCTCGTCGAAATTCCGACCGGCGCTGGGCGGATAGGCGAAGAAGGCGCGGATCTTCTTGTTCGGGTCGATGATGAAGACCGTCCGCACCGTCACCTTGGCGTCCGCCTTGGGATGGATCATCCCGTATTTGTTGGCGACGTCCTGGTTCTCGTCCGCGATGATCGGAAAATTCACCGCGCAGCCCTGGGTCTCCTCGATGTCGCCGATCCAGCCTTTGTGATCGGCCAGCGGGTCGACGGAGACAGCTATCGCCTTGACATTACGGGCGGAAAACTCGTCTTTCAGCTTCGCGGTCGCGCCCAGTTCGGTGGTGCAGACCGGGGTGTAATCCTTCGGGTGGCTGAACAGAACGACCCAGTTGTCGCCAATCCAGTCATGGAATTTGATCTTGCCGGCCGTGGTTTCGGCCTCGAAATCCGGTGCGATATCGCCGATTTGCAGGCTCATGGCGTGTCTCCGTGGGGGTGAACGGCATGGCGGACATGGCCTTGGCGTACGCCAATTGCAAGGCGTGAATTGAACGATTGGGACCTGCGTTGAAACTGATCCTGTTGCGCCACGCCAAGGCCGAGCCGTTCGAGTCGGAACAGACCGACATGGACCGCCGGCTGGAGCCCGCCGGACGCCGGCGCGCATGGGCGAACGCCCAGGCGTTGGCGCGTCTGGACGTCGCGCCGGACATCGCGCTGGTCTCCCCCGCCGCCCGCACGGTCGAGACCTGGGAAACCGTGGAGCCGGTCCTGGGCGGCCGGATGCAGACCGTGCCGGCGCTGTATCACGCCAGCCCGGCGGCGATCATGGCCGCGGTGGCCGAGGCCGCGAAGCCGGAGATCAGCCTGATGGTCGTCGGCCATAATCCCGGCCTGCACGACCTGGCCCTGAATCTGGCCCGCGCCGGCGACGCCCCGCGGGAGGTGCTGACGGGCCTCGCCAGCGGATTCCCCACCGCCTCTGCGGCGGTCTTCGACTGGTCGCAGAAGACCGACCAGCCCAGCTTCCTGGCCCTGATCGTCAAGGGACGGACCCTTACCGCCGACTGATTTTCGGCTGACTCCCGGTCAATGGACTCGCCACAGGCGTGCGCCTCCGCTTAAATACCCGCCGATCTGCACAGACCCGGGCTTTTGGGGGGCTTTGGGCGATATGGTTGGGGCTGAAACCGCTCAGGCGGCGCGCGTGCGCGCGTCCGCCATGGGGGGCAAGCGTGACGATGACGGGGGGCAGGGCGACCGGCGGGGCGCCCGGTCGGCCCGCATCCTCGATTCCGCGATCCATGACCTGGCCCGGCGGGCGCCGCACTGGTCTGCGGCCCGCCGCATTACGCCCGGCCAGGCGCGCGCTTTGGGTATCGGCGCGGCGATCGCGGCGCTGCTGGGGGTCCTCGCGCCTTTGCCGGCCGGGGCGGCGGCGGTCTTCATCGTCACGCTCGGCTTCTCCTCGCTGATCCTGTTCCGGCTGTGGGCCGCGCTGGTCGCGCGTCCCTTGCCGCCGCCGGAGCCGGTCTCCGGCGACCTGCCCGTCTACACCATCCTCGCCCCCCTCTACCGGGAGGCGCGGGTGGCTCCTGCGCTGGTCGCCGCGCTGGAGGCGCTGGACTATCCGCGCGCGCTGCTGGACGTGAAGCTGGTCGTGGAGGCCGACGACGCGGAGACGCTGGCCGCGGTCCGCGCCTGCGCCCCGGCCGATTTCGAGATTGTGGAGACGCCCGCCGGCGGTCCGCGCACCAAGCCAAAGGCGCTGACCTATGCGCTCGCCTTCGCGCGGGGCGAATTGCTGGCCATCTATGACGCGGAGGACCGGCCGCACCCGGCCCAGCTGCGCGCCGCCGTCGCCGCCTTCGCGCGCGGCGGGCGCGATCTGGTCTGCGTGCAGGCGCCGCTGGCTTTCTATAACGCCAACGAAAATTTCCTGACGCGCAGCTTCGCGCTGGAATACGCCATCCATTTCCGGCTCGTCCTGCCGGCGCTGCTGCGCATGGGCGCGCCGATCCCGCTCGGCGGCACGTCCAATCATTTCCGCACCGGCGCGCTGCGCGCCGCGGGCGGCTGGGATCCCTATAATGTGACGGAGGACGCCGATCTCGGCCTGCGCATGGCGGCGATGGGCGGGCGGCTGGGCATGATCGCCCCGCCGACGCTGGAGGAGGCGACCTGCCGCCTCGGTCCCTGGATCCGCCAGCGCTCGCGCTGGCTGAAGGGCTACGCCCAGACCGTGCTGGTCCACACCCGCGCCCGGCCGGGCCGGCCGAATTTCCGGAAGGCCGCGACGCTGTGGCTGACCCTGGGCGGGGCGCTGGCCGCCGCGACGATGCACGGCCCGACCCTGATCTGGCTCGCCGCCATGCTGGCCTGGAGTTCCGACGCGCATCTTCTGGCGCCGGCCCTGCTGTCCGCCGGCTATTGCGCGACGCTGGTCGGCGCCCTGCGGGCCGCCAGCCTGTCGGGCGACCGCACGCTGATCTTCGCCGCGCTGCTGACGCCCTTCTACTGGCCGCTGCAGACCGTCGCCGCGGCGATCGCCTTCCGCCAGCTCTGGAGCGCGCCCTATCGCTGGGAAAAGACCGAGCACGGCGTCAGCCGCGCCGTGACCGGGAATGCGGACACGAAAAAGGCGGCGCGGGGGGAGGGCCGCGCCGCCTTTCCGGATCGTTCGGCCGCGCCTGCGGCCGGGTTCGCGGGAGGGGCGCCGGCTGCGGAGCCCTCCGTCCCGAAGGCCTAGATCAGGCGGCCTTCTTGGAGTCGATCAGCTTGCCGCCGCCGGCGGACTCGATCGCGATCTTCCGGGGCTTCAGCGCCTCGGGCACTTCGCGGGCGAGCTCGACGGACAGCAGGCCGTTTTCGAGCCGCGCGCCCTTCACGACGACATGGTCGGCGAGGTGGAAGCGGCGCTCGAAGGCGCGCTCGGCGATGCCGCGATGCAGGTAGGTGCGGCCCTCGTCGTTCGGCTCCTTGCGGCCGGAAATCGTCAGGACATTGTCCCGGACCTCGAGCTCGATTTCGTCCTGGCCGAAACCGGCCACGGCGAGATCGATGCGATAGGCGTCTTCGCCGGTCTGCTCGATATTATACGGGGGATATCCCGCGCCGGCGTCGCCGCCCGAGGCGGCGTCGATCAGATTGGCCAGCCGGTCGAAGCCGACAATGGTCCGGTACAGCGGGGAATAATCGGAACTGCGCATTTCACGTCCTCCATCAGAAGCAACATGGGCGCCCGCGATCCGGCGGGCGCTTTCCGGTTTTCAGGCCCGCCCGCCATCATGGCCGGACGCGCCGGAAGGCCCGCTCGGGGCGCCTTCCACGGGTTGAGGTAGGGGCGGGGCGGACCGGTTCAAGACCCGGAGTCGCCGCCCCGTGCGGCGCACGGGCGCTTGCCTGAACCCGGCCGCCGCGCTTGATTGCTGCGCCGCGCATACGGCTTCCGTCATCCATCGCCGCACAGGACCGACAGCCGCCATGGCGGACATCACCGTGGAAAAAATCACCGACCGCCTGCGCCGGGAGGCGCATCGCGCCGACGGGCTCGGCAAGGCGGTGAAGCTCGATTTCGGCGCCGAGGGTCTGGTCCGCGTCGACGCGGCCCAGTCGCCGCCCGAGGTCAGCAACGAGGACGGCCCCGCCGACACGGTGCTGCGGGTCAGCCTGTCCGACTTCGCGCGGATCGCGCGCGGCGACCTGGACCCGATGCGGGCGGTGCTGACGCGCAAGCTGAAGATCGGCGGCGACATGGGCGCGGCGATGAAGCTGGCCCAGCTGTTCCGGGAGAGCCGGTGAAACAGGACACGCCGGGCGGCGCGCCGATCGTCCATCTGAACGCCGATCCGCCGCCCGCCGGTCTGGAAGCGCGCTGGCTGACCATGGCGGACGGCGCCCGCCTGCGCGCGGCGGCCTGTCCGCCGGCGGCCGGCTCGGTCCTGATCGCGCCCGGCCGCACCGAGACGGTGGAGAAATATTTCGAGACGATGCGCGATCTGGCGGGCCGGGGCTTTGCCTGTTTCGCCATCGACCATCGCGGCCAGGGCCTGTCGGACCGGCCAGCCAAGGGCGGGCGCGGCCATATCGACCGCTTTCGCACCTACGGGATGGATTTCGCGGAGGCCGTGGGGGCGTTCGAGCCCATGCTGCCCCGGCCCTGGCTCGGCCTCGGCCACTCGATGGGCGGGCTGGTGATGCTGGAGCTGCTGCTGGACCGGCGTCTGGATCTGTCAGGCGCGATCCTGAGCGCGCCGATGACGGGCCTGGTCCTGGTCACCGACGCGCATCTGGTCGCCGCCTCGGTGCTGTCGCGCCTGGGCCTGTCGAAGAAATTCGTGCCGGGCGGCCATCTGCATCCCGCCCCGCCGTTCGAGGAAAACGAGGTCACGCACGACCGGCGGCGCTATCAGCACATTATCGATCGGCTGCATGTCGCGCCGGAACTGGGGCTGGGGGATCCGACCATCGGATGGACCGCGGCCGCGCACCGCGCCATGCGCCGGGTGCTGGCCTCACGCGCGCTTCGCGCGCTGGACACGCCGCTGCTGATCCTGTCCGCCGGGGATGACCGTCTGGTCGATAACGACACCCATGCGCGCATCGCCCGGCTCGCGCCCAGCGCGGCGCGGGTCGAGGTCGCAGGCGCGGCGCATGAGATCCTGACCGAGAGCGATCCGGTGCGGGAGAAATTCTGGACGGCGTTCGACGCGTTCGTCTGCGGCCTCGGAATCTAGGCCGCGATCAGTACAGGGTGCGATACGCGGGCCGCGATCAGGCGGCCGCGTCGCCGCCCTGCATCGCCTTGGCCAGATCGAGCAGCCGGCGGCGCGGCTGTTCGTCGAGCTGGTAATAGACGCGCACCAGCTCCAGCGTTTCCCGGCGGGTCAGCATGTCGGCGGCCGGAGCGGATTCGCCGCTCGGCTCGTCGCTCAGCCCTTCATAGAAATAGCCCACCGGAACGTTCAGGGATTCGGAGAGCTGGAAGAGCCGGGCGGCGCTGACGCGATTCGCCCCGCATTCGTATTTCTGGATCTGCTGGAAGCGCACGCCGACCTTGTCGGCGAGCTGTTGCTGGGTCAGCCCCAGAAGCCGCCGGCGGCGGCGCAGCCGCTTTCCAACATGATAATCAATTGCGCTGGTCATGAGCCGCTACCTGCCCCTCTGCCAAATTCGAAGGGCTACCCAGCAAGCGGCGTGCCGGTCCGGTCTCGCGCCGGAACGTGCCATTCCGGGACGGGGCGCCTTACGCCCGCTATGCGGGAAAACATGGGCTCTTTGCGATTTCGCACTTGCGAATTGTGCGGTGCACCATATAGTCAAAGGCGTTGCGGCGCGAGCCGCTTGCCCGGGTTCGGGCGTTTCCTCCCTATTGACTTCCGCCGCGCGGCCTACCGCGCGGCGGTTCTTTTTTGTCCGCTAGTTGGCGGCTTTCAGCCCCTGGCGATTTCCGCGGGCGCGCGGGGATTTTCCACAGCCTGTCGCCGTCCGCGCCTTCGCACCTGCGATTTCGCACTTGCGAGAAATCCCGATCACGATATAGTTGAGTTGTTGCGGCGCGAGCCGCTTGCCCGGGTTCGGGCGTTTCCTCCCTATGAACTCCGCCGCGCGGCATCCGCGCGGCGGTTTCTTTTTCAGCGATGGAAATAATAAAGAGCGCGGCCCGCTGTCCGGCGGCCAGACTCTATTCGGCCGCCAGACTCTGGGCGCCGTCCCGGCCGTGCAGGAGCGCGGCCCAGTCGATCGCCGCCAGATCCTCCATCACCACGCTCAGCCGCGCGGCCAGCGCGTCGAACGCCCGGGGCAGAGGCTGGACCGCCCGCTCGTCGAGATAGAGCGCGCGCGACAGCTCCACCTGGATGGCGTGAACCCCGGCGCGCGGCCGGCCGTAATGGGCGGTGGTGTAGCCGCCGGCATAGGGCACGTTGCGCTGGACCTGCAGGCCCTGCGCGGCGAAGGCGCGCTCCGCCGCGTCGCTGACCGCCGGATGGCAGGACGCGCCGAACCGGTCGCCCAGCACCACGTCCGGCGCGCCGCGATGGTCCGCCGCGGGCATGGAGTGGCAATCCACCAGAATGGCCAGGCCGAACCGGCGCCGCGCCGCCTCCAGCCGCGCGGCCAGCGCGCGGTGATAGGGCGCGTGAAACCGGTCGACCCGGTCGACCACTTCGGCCAGCGACAGGCGGCGGCGGTGGATCGTCTCCCCGTCCACGGTCAGGCGGGGCGCCACGCCCAGGCCATTGGCCACGCGCGGCGAATTGATATTGGCCCAGGACGGCGCGGGCTCATCCAGCATTGCCGGGTCGATCTCCGCCGGCTCCCGATTGGCGTCCACAAACGCGCGCGCGAACCGCGCCGCCACCAGCGGCGCGCCCAGCGTCGGCGCATCGGCGAACAGCGTGTCCACGAAGGCGTCCTCCGCCCGGCGCAGGCTGGCCGAGGGCGGACGTAAAAGAGACAGAAAGCCTACCGGCACGCCGCGCCCCGAATGCGGGGAGGCGAAGACCAGCGGCGTGCGGATTCCCCCGTCCGGGTCCCGCACCCGGACCGGCGATTCCGATTGCGGCAGGATGACGGGGGGCTCCGGTCTGGGCATGGCGCGACTGTCGATTGCGGGGCCCGGCCCGTCAACTGCGCCGCAGCGGGAAGCCGCTGCCCGGGAAGACGGCGCTTAGTCGCTTCTTTACGATGTCCCATTAGGGTCAGCCGCCGGTTAACAAGACGGGGGCGTACGGGGCGAGCTGTGATGGCGACGATTCTTCTGGCGGAAGACGACGATTCCATGCGGGAATTCCTGGCCAAGGCGCTGGAGCGCGCCGGCCATGTCGTGACCGCGTGCGCCGACGGTGAAGACGGGTTCCACGCCCTGAAGGCCGCCGCGGGCAGCTTCGACCTGCTGCTGACCGACATCGTGATGCCCGGAATGGACGGGATCGAGCTTGCGCGCGCCGCCGCCGAACTCGATCCGTCGATGAAGATCATGTTCATCACCGGATTCGCGGCCGTCGCCCTGAATCCCGAATCCGGCGCGCCGGCGGACGCCAAGGTCCTGTCCAAGCCGTTCCACCTCCGCGACCTCGTTCATGAGGTCGACCGGGTGATGGCGGCCTGAAACCGCCTTCCGCGGGGTCCGGAAACCCTGCGGACGCCTTCGATTGGGCCAACCGCGACCTGTATCCAACCCCTGTGACAGATGTGACACATCGCGCGTCCGCCTGCTGCAACGCATTAATTTTTTGTTGCGTCGCAAAATAGGTTTTGCTGCGATGCGGTCGCATGCCAGCGCCCAGGCTGGCGGCGTCTGCCGGGGGACTATGGAAACCGTTGTTCTACAAACGGATTTGCTACCGCTTGTCCGCTTCGCGAATGCGTCGCGGCGCGCGGGGGGGGCGAGTCTCCACCTCCGGAAACCTCAACTGAACGCACGCGCGAAAACAGGCCGCGTAAGTGGGCTTTTTCCGCACGTGCACGGGAACGAGACGTTCTCGCCTGTTACCCCAGCGAAGGGAGTAAACGTATGAAAGCATTCAAGCCCAAGCTTCTATTGGGCCTGGTCGCCGTGGCGGCCATCGGATCGGCGGGGCCGGCGCTTGCAGCCCCCGATCCCGACACCGCGTTCATTCTGAATACCTTTCTGTTTCTGGTAGGTGGTTTCCTGGTCATGTGGATGGCCGCCGGTTTCTGCATGCTCGAAGCCGGCTTCGTGCGCACCCCGCACGTGGCCACGATCTGTCTGAAGAATATCGGCCTCTATTCGGTGGCTGGCATCATGTACTACCTGATCGGCTATCAGCTGATGTACAACGGCGTCGACGGCGGCTTCTTCGGCATCCCCGGCATCTGGGGCCCGAGCGAGCTGGCGTCCGACGAGGCGATCGACATCTCGACCGGCTATGCGGCCGCGTCCGACTGGTTCTTCCAGATGGTGTTCGTGGCCACCGCGGCCTCGATCGTCTCGGGCTGCGTCGCTGAACGTCCGAAGCTGATCCCGTTCCTGATCTTCGTCGCGGTGCTGACGGGCGTCATCTACCCGATCCAGGGCGCCTGGCAGTGGGGCGGCGGCTGGCTGAGCGAAATGGGCTTCTCCGATTTCGCCGGCTCGACGATCGTGCACTCCTGCGGCGGCTGGGCGGCTCTGGCCGGCCTGCTGCTGGTCGGCGCGCGCGTCGGCAAGTACGACGAAGCGGGCAACCCGGTGAACCTGCCGGCGTCCAGCGTTCCGCTGGCCACGCTGGGCACGTTCATCCTGTGGCTCGGCTGGTTCGGCTTCAACGGCGCTTCCCAGCTGGCTCTGGGCTCCGTCGCCGACTCCGTCGCGGTCTCCCAGATCTTCGCCAACACCAACATGGCCGCCGCCGGCGGCGTCGTGGCGGCGATCATTCTGGTCAAGATCCTGCACGGCAAGGTCAATATCGGCTACCCGCTGAATGGCGCGCTGGCCGGTCTGGTCTCGATCACCGCTGAACCGCTGACCCCGTCCATCGGGGAAGCGATCATCATCGGCGGCATCGGCGCCTGCATCGCGATCTTCGCCATGATGCTGCTGGAGAAGCTGAAGCTCGACGACGTGGTGGGCGCCATTCCGGTCCACCTGTTCGCCGGCATCTGGGGCACGATCATCGTTCCCTTCACGAACGACGGAACGTCCTACGTCACGCAAGCCATCGGCATCGTGGCGATCGGGGCCTTCGTGTTCATTGCCTCCTTCATCACCTGGCTGGTGATCAAGGTCACCATGGGCATCCGGATGACCCGTGATGATGAACTGGTGGGCGGCGACCTGACGGAAATGGGCCACGAGGCCTATCCGCAGTTCCTGCGCGCCTAACGGCAGACCCGGGGCGCGGTCCGGCTCCCAGGCCGGGCCGCGTCCCACCACTCCGCGAACCGAGGGGGAAAACGCGTACGCGGTTCGCATACTTTGCAAAGGAAGAGGACAACGTAATGAAAAACGTCATGAAGCTTACCGTCAGCGCGGTCGCCCTTTCGGGCGGCGTGCTGCTCGCCGCGCCGGCGATGGCGCAATCGGGCCCGTCCGTGTCCGGCAATTTCGCGCTCACCAGCGACTACCGCTTCCGCGGCGTCTCGCTGAGCGACGAAGACGTTGCTGTCCAGGGCGGCATCGACCTGGGCTGGGATAGCGGTTTCTATCTCGGCACCTGGGGCTCCAGCATCGCGTCCTACGCTGGCTCCGAAGCTGAAGTCGACCTGTACACCGGCTTCGGCGGCGACCTGGGCAATGGCCTGGGCTACGACATCGGCGTCATCGGCTACTTCTATCCGGGCTCCGATCCGTTCGGCGACACCTGGTATGGCGAAATCTACGCCAGCCTGGGCGGCGAAGTGGACATGTTCGGCTGGACCGTCGGCGGCGCCTATGCTCCCGATCAGGACAATATCGGCGGCACGGACAACGTGTACCTGTTCGCCGACGCCAGCGTCGGCCTGGGCGACAGCCCGTTCTCCCTGGACGGCCACTTCGGCTGGGAAGACGGCGCGTTCGGCGACGACAAGTTGGACTGGTCGCTCGGCATCAGCGCTTCGGCGGCCGGTCTGGACTTCGGTCTGGCCTGGATCGACACCGACGTGCAGGCGGAAACCGCCGACTCCACGTTCGTCTTCACGATCGGCTCCAGCTGGTAATCGGCTGAACGATCCGTCCGTCTTACGACGGGGGACGGAAAACGCCGGCGGGGAAACCCGCCGGCGTTTTTCATTGGGCGAACCTCAAGCCTCCGCGCCGTCGTCCAGCGCGGAAAAGTCCACGATCCGCGGCTCGTGGCCCGTCGCGCGGGCGAAGGCGACCAGACCCTCCGGCGACAGCGCCGTGGTGGCGTCGTTCTTCAGCGGGTGGAAATTCACCGGGTCGTGCGCCAGCAGCGCGGCGTCCAGCACGAACGCCACCCGGCCCTCAATATCGTTCATCAGGGCGAACGGCGTCACCGAGCCCGGCGTGACGCCCAGCACGGCCTCCATCATGTCCGGCTTGCCGAAGGACAGGCGCCGGCAGCCGAGCACCCGGTGCAGCCGGTTCAGCCGGATCTCCGTGGCGTCCAGCGCGCTGACCAGGAACAGCGCGTCCGGCGCCCCGTCCTTGCCGCCCTTTTCCTTCAGGAACAGATTCTTCGAATGCCCGCCCGGCAGGCCCGCCTTGATGTCCGCGCCCTCTTCGACGGTAAAGACCGGCCGGTGGTCGGTCGTGGCGTGCGCGACGCCCAGACTGTCCAGCAGCGCGAACAGCTCCTGGCGCGAGGCGTGTCCGGTCATGGCGGGGCTCTCTTCTCTTTGCGCGGCCGCACAGGCTCGCTAACAGGGCGCACGGGGCCGGTGCAGGGCCGGCGCAGGGCAGAGGCGGTTCGGCCCTGTCTGGCCCGCACGGGCGCGCAGAACAAGGCGAGGCGGCGCGATGCGTCTGGATTGTTTCAAACTGCAGGATCACGCGCCGGAGCTGCGCCCCGCGCGCGGCCGCCGCGACTGGATGGACGCCGCCGTCGACCGGGTGCCTTATCGCTGCCTGCCGCTAAGCATGGCCAACAGCTCGGGCTGGGAGCTGACCCTGCCGGCCGACGTGAAAATCGAGTGGAACGGCAAGGACGACAAGCGTGCGGTGAAGGTGTTCGGCTATCACCCGCACTGGCCGGTTTTCGCCAATGTCACCTCGCATTTCGGCTACGGCATCGTGACCTTCCAGACCGGCTATCTGTTCCGCACCCCGCCCGGCTGGGCGGTCTGGGCCAGCGGCCCGCCGAACGCGCCGAAAGACGGGATCGCGCCGCTGACCGGCCTGATCGAGACCGACTGGCTGCCCTTCAGCTTCACGATGAACTGGAAATTCACCCGGCCGGGCGCGGTGGAGTTCAAGGCGGGGGAGGCGTTCTGCTTCATCACGCTGGCCGAGCACAAGGCGCTGGAGAGCGTGGAGCCGGTGATCCGCTCGCTGGATAGCGACCCGGCCCTGCGCGACGAATACCAGGCCTGGTCGCGCTCGCGCACCGAATTCAACGCAAAGCTGGACGTCGCCGACCCGGACGCGCTGCGCCAGTCCTGGCAGCGTTTCTATACGCGCGGGGAGAGCGCAACCGGCGGCGCGGCGCCCGAAGGCCACGCCACCAAACGCCGCCTGGCCGAGCCAAAGTCCGAATAGCTGTTTCGCGGGCGCGCAGGGCCTTGAAAATCCCCCGCATATGCGCTTAATCGCGTCCTCCCGGCTGCGCGCCGGCCTTACCCAAGCGGGCGTAGCTCAGGGGTAGAGCACAACCTTGCCAAGGTTGGGGTCGTGAGTTCGAATCTCATCGCCCGCTCCAATTTCTCGATGCAATGACATGAATGGCCTCCCGGCGCGGATCGCGCCGGCCGCCATTGCGCCGCCTTGCTGGAATGCGAAAGCGAATGGCGGCGAGCGCACGGGCGCCCGCCGCCGGAATACGCCTAGCCGCGATAGCGCAGCCCGATGCGGAACGTGGTCCCGACCTGGTCGAAATAGTCCGGATTGGTCGGATAGAAGGTGTAGGGCGCGATCGGCGGGCCGGTGTCCAGCAGATTGCTGACCGAGCCGAACAGCTGGAGGTTCCGCCCGTCCGAGGTCTCCAGAACGTCATAGCGGACGTTCAGGTCGACATAGAAGCGCGACTCCACCGTATTGTCGTTGACGCTGTTGGGCAGGGTCACGTCATAGGCCGGATCGTCCGGGCCGATATAGGTCGCGCTATAGATGCCCTCGCTGATATAGCGCCCGGCGGCGGTCACGCCCCATTTATCACGCGCATAGGTCAGGCTCAGATTGGCCAGCCAGTCCGGCACGCCCGGCCCGCCGCTGACCGAACCGGTCTGGCCGGCATAGTCGATCTCCACCCCGGTGTCCTGGATCAGGTGCATCGTATGGGTGGCCAGAATGCGCGCCGTCATGTTGCCGCCCAGCGCGTCGAAATTGTACATCGCCTCGAAATCGATCCCGCTCAGTTCGAACGAGTTGAGGTTGAAGTTCACGTTCCTGACCGCCGTGATGTTCTGGCTGGCGTCGAACGTCAGGTACTGACAGAAATCGCCGATCCCCTGGAAACAGTTGTCGACGATAGTCTGGGAGCCGGTCGTGCCGATCGCGTCCTCGATCGTGATGTCCCAGTAGTCGGCGGAGAAACGGAAGCCCTGCAGCCAGCCGACGCTGGGCGTCAGCACCAGGCCGACCGTGTAGGTGTCGCCTTTTTCCGCGTCCAGATTGACGTTGCCGCCGGTCTCGGTCACCGGGTTCTGCCCCTGCGGCGGGGTCAGGAACGGGTTGGTGACCGTGCCCAGCTGGCTCTGGTTGCGGGAATACAGCTCCTGGAAATTGGGCGCCCGGATGTCGCGCGAGCGCGTGCCGCGGAAGCGAAGCCAGTCCACCGGCTCATAGATCAGGCCCAGCTTCCACGTCGTGGCGTCGATCTCCGTCTCCACGCCGGTGACCGCGTTTTCCTTGGTGTATTTGGTCTGACGGCCGGCGGCGTTGAGTTCCAGCAGATTGGCGCCCGGCCGGTCGCGCAGCAGCGGCGCGTTGGCCTCCAGATAGCCTTCGATCACCTTCACCGAACCGGCATAGTCGTCGCCATAGTTCAGCCAGTAATTAAAAGTGCGCGCGTTGGCGTCGTGCGTCACCGCGCCTTCCTCATAGCGGTACTCCGCCCCGGCCGCGACGGCGAACGGGCCGGCGGGCAGGTCGAACACCTCGCCCTGCGTGTTCGCCGCAAACACGTGCTGGTCGAATTCGAAATATTCCTGGATCGTGCCGAAGGCGTAGTCGACGGCCGCGTCGGAAAAATTGCCGGATCCGAAGATGTTGAACGGCACGCAGCCCGCCGCCGCCGCGGGCGGGTTGGGCATGGTCAGGATGCGGCAGACCGGCTCGCCGCTCCCGTCGGTCGTCACGTCGGACGCCCAGGCGAAATTGGTGTTGATCCGGTCCAGCGCAACGGACTGGTCGCGCTCGTTATGGCCGTACTGGTAATAGGCGTCCCAGGTCCAGGTGTCGGACAGCTCGCCCTGCAGGCCGCCGACCACGCGATAGGTCTCGTTGACCGAGGTGCTGATGACCCGGCCGATATCCAGGCCATAGGCGCCCACGGCGATGGAGCTCACGCCCTGCGCGTCCATCAGCGCGGCGGCCTCGGCCGGCAGGAACGGGTTGTCCCGCTGCACGGGGATGGAGTTGGCGCCCGTCCACCAGGTGGCCGCGCCAAGATTGCTGCCCTCGGTATGGCCATAGGAGCCCTCCACGAACAGGTTCACCCGCGGGGTCAGCTCGAAATCGGCGTGGGCGAAGGCGCTGTAGCGCTCGTACGGCACGCGGATATTGGTCGTGCGGTACAGCGACTCCCCGTCGCCGCCCTCCTGCAGGAAGGTGGCGTACTGGCCGGTCTGATAGGGGATCAGGCCGTCGCCGCCGTCATTGAACTGCCAGAGCTGCCCGGCCGCCGGCCCGGCCAGCGGCGTGCCCGTGGCGAACGGGATCGGCTGGGCGCCGGGCGTCGGGTTCGGCTGGCCCAGGATGATGCCGTTGGGCGTGGCGCTGGCCAGCACCACGCCGGTGGTGCGGATATAGCGCGGCTGGCCGTTGCCGCCGCCCACGCCGTTCAGCACGTTGGTGACCACGCCCGGAAGATCGTCGCAATGATCTCGCGTGAAGCAGGTGCCGATGCCCTTGGCGTCCTGGTACTCGCCGCCGACGATGAAATGGCCGCGCCCGGCGGCGAAGCCGGAGCCCCAGGCCGCGGCGGCGTGATAGTCCTTGCCGTCGCCCTCGATGGACTGGCCATAGTCCAGGTCGACGCGCAGGCCCTCCATGTCGGTGTCCAGGATGATGTTCACCACCCCGGCCAGCGCGTCGGAGCCATAGGCCGCCGAGGCGCCGCCGGTCACCACCTCCACCCGGTCGGTCATGATGGAGGGGACCAGGCTCATATCGACGTCGCCCTGGTTGGTGCTGGGCACGAAGCGCCGCCCGTCGACCAGGACCAGGCCGCGCGTCGGGCCGAGCGCGCGCAGATTGGCGCGCTGGGCGCCGACATTGAAGCTGCCCCAGCCATTGGTCTCCGGCGTCAGGCTGGCCTTGAAGGCGGGCAGGTCGTTCACCGCCTGCCCGACATCCACATAGGACTGGTTTTCCAGATAGTCGGAGCTGATCGTCGTGACCGGCGTCGGCATGTCGAAGCCGGTGCGGGCGATGCGCGAACCGGTGACCACGACCCGGTCCGAGGCCTCCTCCGCGGTCTCCTGTGCGAGCGCCGCCTGCGGTGCGCCGTACAGTCCCATCGCGACAGCCGCCATCGCGGCGCCGCCCATAAGCGAGCGAATCCGTTGCGTTTCCATGATGTCCCTCCCCCCGCGCCGTTATTGTTTATGCGCGGTTATTAGTTCTATTTATCAGGCAAGATTGCATGCAGAATTCCGGGCGCACAATCGCCCCGGCTTGCTTGTGAACATTCTGTAATCTCCCGGGAATGCAGCCGCCCGGGCGAAACATCGCGGAAATACTGGAAATGCCGGCAAATCGGCCGGTCCTGGACAGAGGGCCGGGGAGGCCCGCCTGTCGGCGGTTCGGCGCCGGTCCGGATCAGTCCGCCGGGTCGGCGGCCTCGAACATGGCGTCGATGGCGGCCTGGTCGGGCGCGTCGGCCCGGGCCTGCGGGCCGTTCAGCAGGGCCGCGTCGGGGCGCGAATCCTGCGCGCCGTTCAGCGTTTCGGCCAGACGCGCTAGGCGCTGGCCGGCCAGATCGCGAAACCCGCAAATGTCGCGGATTGCGCCGAAGGCGCGGATGATCGACGCGGTGTCCTCCGGCGCCTCGCGGCTGACCGTGATGCCGGCCTCCGCCAGCTCCAGCAGGGTGTCGACGGCGTCGTCCAGCGTGGTCTGGATCTCCGCGATCTCGGCGAGGGCCCTGGCCGCCATCTCAGATTTCCCCCAGCACGGTGGACAGTTTCTGTTTCAGCACCGCGGTGGTGAAAGGCTTGATGATGTAATTGTTCACGCCGGCCTTGCGGGCCTCCATCACGTTCTCGACCTTGGCCTCGGCCGTCACCATGACGAAGGGCGTCTTCACGGTCTCTTCCTTGCCGCGCACCTTCTTCAGCAGCTCCAGCCCGCTGACCGGCTGCATGTTCCAGTCCGACAGGATCAGCTCATAGGGGGGCTTGGTGGTCTGGATCTTTTCGAACGCGTCCTCGCCGTTCGCGGCGCTGTCGATATTCTTGAAGCCCAGCTCGTTCAGCATCCCGCGCACGATGCGCACCATGGACGCGTAATCGTCCACGACCAGCACCGGCATGTCCTTGTTGACCGCCATCTCGTCCCTCCAGCGCGACGCCCCACGACTATCGCAATAGTTGTGTATGAGCCCCGGCCGCGGATAATTTCGGGTTAACAGGCTCAGTGCAGGCTTGGCGCGAAGTCAGGCTGGCGAGCGCGAGCCCCCTCATAAATACCAATATAAAGCAGCATATTATGCCGGATATGAGATTTTTCCGAAAAACCTGACTTTCATCACTGACTTTCGTCAATATTAACCTGCGGATAACGCTGCCGGGTCTACGCATCCCAGAGTTGTATCGGGTGTGGGGACCCATGGACGAGACGGTTCGCGAATTCGTGGCGGAGGCCAGCGAGGGCATCGAGGCCCTCGACAGCAAGCTCGTGGCGCTGGAGCAGAACCCGGACAATCCGGAGCTCCTGGGCGAGATTTTCCGCCTGATTCATTCGATCAAGGGGGCCAGCGGCTTCCTCGGCCTGCAGCGCCTGCAGAGCGTCGCGCACTCCGCCGAGAACGTCCTGGGCGCCTTCCGCGACGGAGAGCTGGCGGTGGACGGCCCGTCCATCTCCGCCATCCTGGAGGCGTTCGACGTCATCCGCTCCATCGTCGAGGCGCTGGCCGCCAGCGGGGCGGAGCCCGCCGGCGACGATTCGGCGCTGGTCGCCCGGCTGGACGCCATCTTCGAGGGCGGCGCCGATGCGGCGGCGGACGCCCCTCCGGCCCCGCCCGAACCCGAAGCCGCGCCTGCCGCGCCGCTGATGCAGCGGCTGGGCGGGGAGGCGACGCTGGACTGCGCCTGCGAGATGGTGATCGGCGAACTCGCCGCCCATCCCGCGCACGGGGAGATGTTCGCGGGCCAGGACCCCGACCTGGTCCAGAACGGCCTGCGCGGCGCGCTGGTCGGCATGACCAAAACGCCGGGCGCCGCCGCGCTTCTGGCCAAGGCGCGCAGCCTTGCGCCCGCCGTACAGGATTCCGGCCTGTCCGCGATGCTGGAGGCGTTCGCCCACGCCCTGGCCGATCTGGGCGCAGACCAAGGCGCGATCGACGAACTGTTGAAGGCCGATCCGGCCCCGGCGGACGCCGCGCCGCCCGCCGCGCCCGCCGAGGACGCGCCGGCGCAATCGGACTCCGGTCCGGCGCGCCCGGCGGAACCCGCCGCATCCGCCCAGACCATCCGCGTCGGCGTCGACACGCTGGAAGGCCTGATGGCCACGGTCAGCGAGCTGGTCCTGATCCGGAACCAGCTGCTGCAGACCCTCCGCGGGGAGCCGGAAACCCCGTTCGCCGGTCCGCTGCATCGCCTGAACCAGGTCACCAGCGAGCTGCAGGAAGGGGTGATGACCACGCGGATGCAGCCGATCAGCGGCGCCTGGGCCAAGCTGCCGCGCCTGGTGCGCGATCTGGCCGCCGACCTCGGCAAGAAGATCGACCTGGTCACCAGCGGTCAGGACACCGAGCTGGACCGACAGGTGCTGGAGCTGATCAAGGATCCGCTCACCCACATGATCCGCAACGCCGCCGATCACGGGCTGGAAACGCCGGAGAAGCGCCGCGCCGCCGGCAAGCCGGAAACCGGTCGCATCACGCTTCAGGCCCGCCATGAAGGCGGCGCGATCATCGTGGAGATGTCGGACGACGGGCGCGGCCTGCCGGCGGACAAGATCCGGGACAAGGCCGTGGCCTCCGGCGTCGTGCCGCCGGACCGCGCCGCCGCGATGAGCGACGCCGAGGCGCGCCAGCTGATCTTCATGCCCGGCTTCTCCATGGCCAAACAGGTCACCGCCGTGTCGGGCCGCGGCGTCGGCATGGACGTGGTGCGCACCAATATCGAAAAGATCGGCGGCGCCATCGAGCTGACCTCGACCGAGGGGCGCGGCACGCGCTTCACCATCCGCATCCCGCTGACGCTCTCCATCGTCTCGGCCCTGATCGTGGAATGCTGCGGCGAGCGGTTCGCCATGTCCCAGGCCGGCATCGTGGAGCTGGTCAGCGCCAATGGCAGCGAGGGGCGGCGGATCGAACAGATCAACGGCGCGCTGGTGCTGCGCCTGCGCGACCGGCTGCTGCCGCTGGTCTCGCTGCAGGCGCTGCTGGGCCTGCCGGAGGCCGAGGAGCCGCGCACCGAGGACTGCATCGTGGTCGCCCGCGTGGGAAGCTTCGTGTTCGGCGTGATCGTCGACAAGGTGTTCGACACCGAGGAAATCGTCGTCAAACCGGTGGCCAGCATCCTGCGCCACCTGAAACTCTATTCCGGCGCGACGATCCTGGGCGACGGCTCGGTCATCATGATCCTCGACTTCAAGGGAATCTCGGCGGAGGCGGGCGCCGCGCACCTGATGAACGGCGCCGAGGACGCGGTCGCCGAGGCCGTGCAGGCGCCGAAAGTCCAGACCGAACAGATGCTGATCTTCCGCGCCGGCCAGGGCGCGCCGCGCGCCGCGCCTTTGTCGCGCGTCGCCCGGATCGAGGAAGTGGCGGCCAAGGCCCTGGAGCGCGCGGACGGGCGCACCGTGCTGCAGTTCCGCGAGCGTCTGATGCCGGTCGTCGGCATCGATGGCGGCCCGGTCGCCGCGCGGGACGACACGGTCTCGCCGCTTCTGGTGTTTACCCGCGACGAGCGCAGCTTCGGCCTGAAGGTCGACGAGATCGTCGACATCGTGGAGGCCTCCGCCGCCAGCGATCTGGCCGGCGGCCAGCCGGGCTCGGCGGGCAACATCATCGTGTCGGGCGCGGCGACGGAGCTGATCGACATCGACCATTACTGGGACCGCGCCTATGGCGCGGCGCGCGCCCCGCGCGGGACCGACCTGCTCGGCGATGCGTCCGGGCAGACCGGGGCGGGCGGCAAGCGTCTGCTGGTGATCGACGCCAGCCCGTTCAGCAAGCTGCTGCTGCGACCGCTGCTGTCCCAGGCCGGCTACGCCGTCGAGGTGGCGAGCGGGGCGGAATCCGCTTTGGCGCTGCACGAGGCCGGGGAGAGTTTCGACCTGATCCTGGCCGACATGACCAGCCGGGGGGAAGAGACCCGGCGCCTCGCCGGCGTGCTCGGCCAGGCCGACCGCTGGCACGCCACGCCGCTTCTGGGCCTGGGCGCCCATGAACTCAGCGCCGAAGGCGGCCTCGCCGAATTCGCCGGCAGTTTCGATTCCGAAGGCCTGCTGGACGATGTCAGCCGCAGCCTTTCCGAAGAGGAGGCCGCCTGATGACCCCCATCCAGTCGGACGATATCGACGGCTTCGTCACGGTCACGGTCTGCGGCCAGAATTTCGGCGTGCCGGTTCTGGATGTCCGTGACGTCATCGACCCGGTGCGCATCGACACCGTCCCGCTCGCCCCGCCGGAGGTGGCGGGCGTGCTGAATCTGCGCGGCCGCATCGTCACCGCCGTGGAGCTGCGCATGCAGCTCGGCATGCCGCATCGCGCCGACGCCGACCGCCATATGAGCGTCATCGTCGAACATGACAGCGAGCTTTACGCCATCCTCGTCGACGATGTCGGCGACGTGCTGTGGCTGCCCCGCGCCGGACTGGAGCCGCCGCCCGTCACGCTCGCCGCGCAATGGCGGGACCTCTGCAGCGGCCTGCACCGCCTGGACGGCGACCTGCTGCTGATCCTCAGCGTCGAAAAAACCCTAGCGCTCGACCGGGCTGCGGCCGCCGCAGCCTGAGTCCCTGACCCTCAAGGAGAACCCCAATGTACGCTGCCGCCACCGCCGAAAAGCTGGACGAGTTCGAACCGGCCCAGGAATGGTCCCTGGAGATGTTCAACCAGCAGGCCGTCGCCCGCGCCTCGGTCCCCATCATGATGGTCGACCGGGATTTCCGCATCACCTACGCCAACGCGGCGACCGAGACCCTGCTGCGCGAGAACGCCGAGCTGTTCGCCGAACATTTCCCCGACGTGGATTTCGGCAATCTGATCGGCTGCTGCATCGACGTCTTCCACAAGAAGCCGTCCTATCAGCGCAACATCCTGGCCAATCCCCGGCCGCATCCGCACACCGCCGAAATCTCGGTCGGCGATCTGCGCTTCTCGCTGCGCATCAATTCCGTGGTGGACGGCGCCGGGAACTATGTCGGCGACGTCCTGGAATGGTCCGACGTGACCGAGGCGCGGCGCAATCGCGGCATGCTGGACGCGATCAACAAGTCCCAGGCCGTGATCGAATTCCGCCTGGACGGCCATATCGTGGACGCCAACGAGAATTTCCTGGGCGCGGTCGGCTACGGCATCGACGAGATCCGGGGCAAGCACCATTCGATGTTCGTCGATCCGGACTATGCGGTCAGCGCCGAATACCGCGCATTCTGGGAAAAGCTCGCCCGCGGCGAATACGACGCCGGCCAGTACAAGCGCTTCGGAAAGGGCGGGAAGGAAATCTGGATCGAGGCCAGCTACAACCCGATCCTCGATTCCAACGGCCGCCCCTTCAAGGTCGTGAAATACGCCACCGACATCACCCAGCAGAAACAGGACGCCGCCAATTACGAGGGCCAGATCGCCGCGATCAACAAGGCCCAGGCGGTGATCGAGTTCGACATGACCGGCAAGATCCTGTCGGCCAACGAGAACTTCCTGAAGACGATGGGCTATGCCGAGGATGAAGTGGTCGGCAAGCACCACTCCATGTTCGCGGAGCCGGACTACGCCGCCAGCGCCGAGTATCGCGAGTTCTGGGAAAAGCTCGGCCGCGGCGAATACGACGCCGCCCAGTACCGCCGCCTCGGCAAGGGCGGGCGGGAAATCTGGATCCAGGCCAGCTACAACCCGATCCTGGGCGCCAACGGCCGGCCCTACAAGGTCGTCAAATACGCCACCGACATCACCGAGCAGAAATCCATCGCCCAGCGGGTGACGGAGATTTCCGGCATCGTCGCCTCGGCGGCCTCCCAGATGCGGGCCACCGCCGAGGGCATGGCGCGCGCGGCGGAGGAAACCACCACCCAGGCCGGCGCGGTCACCCAGGCCGCCGAGGAGACCTCGCTGAACGTCCAGACGGTTTCGTCGGCGGGGGAGGAGCTGACCGCCTCGATCAACGAGATCGCGCGTCAGGTGACTGAGTCCACCAATATCTCCCAGCACGCGGTGACCGAGGCCGACCGGACCAGCGAGTCGATCCAGGTCCTGGCCGACGCGGCGAAGAAGATCGGCAACGTCGTTACCCTGATCAACGACATCGCCGGTCAGACCAAGCTGCTGGCCTTGAACGCCACGATCGAGGCCGCGCGCGCGGGCGAGGCGGGCAAGGGCTTCGCCGTGGTGGCGTCGGAGGTGAAGAGCCTGTCCGACCAGACCGCCAAGGCGACGCACGAAATCTCCTCCCAGATTTCGTCCATCCAGTCGGCGACCGAAACCTCGGTCACCGCCATCGGCGGCATCTCCGAAACGATCCGCAAGGTGGCGGAGATCGCCTCGGCCATCGCCGGCGCGGTGGAGGAACAGTCCGCCGCCACGCGGGAGATCGCGGACAATGTCTCCCAGGTCGCCGCCGGCACCCAGCAGGTCTCGACCAGCATCGCCAGCGTCAATGACGCGGCCTCGCAGACCGGCTCGGCGTCGAACGACCTGCTCAACGCCTCCGGCGAGCTGGCCCAGCAGGCTGAGGCCCTGTCGGTGGAGATGGAGCGCCTCTCCCGGGTCTAGCGGCCCGGGTCCCACCCCTCCCCGGGATGGCGCAACAAGAACGGGCGGCGGAGCGATCCGCCGCCCGTTTCTCTTTTTGCGCTGCCGGAGTCCTAGGCGCTTTTGCGGATCGCCGGCGGCGCGGAGCTCAGCTGATAGACCCCGCGCAGGCCGGGCCGGGGCGCGAACGGCGTCTGCAGGCCGACCACCGATTCCGCACTGCCCATGATCACCACGCCGTGCGGCTCCAGGATCTTGGCGATCCGCTCCAGGGTCAGCGTCTTCAGCTCCATGTCGAAATAGATCAGCACATTGCGGCAGAAGATCAGGTCGAACCGGCCCAGCATGGACACGCCGTCCAGCAGATTGTGATGGCGGAACTCCACCATGTCCCGCACCTGGGGCGCGACCTTGAAGCCGCCGCCGTCGGCGGTCATCCAGCGCATCCGCCGCTCGTCGCTCAGGCCCCGCCGCGCCTCGAATTCCGAATAGCGGCCGGTGCGGGCGCGATCCAGGATCGGCTCCGACATGTCGGTGGCGACGATGGTCACGTCCCACTCTGGCATCCGATGCCGCTCTTCCAGCAGCAGCATGGCCAGCGAATAGGGCTCCTGTCCGCTCGAACAGGCCGCGCTCCAGATGCGCAGGGCGCGCTTCTGCGCGCAGGCCTCGATCAGGCCGGGCAGGACCTTTTCGCGCAGCTGCTCGAACGGTCCGCCGTCGCGGAAAAAGAAGGATTCATGGGTGGCCATCGCGTCGATACAGCGCTGGGCCACCGGGCCGCCGGGACTGGCCAGCGCCTTGTCCAGCAGCTCGTCGATATGGCCGCACCCCTCGGCCCGAGCCACCGGCTCCAGCCGGGTCAGCAGCAGATAGTCCTTGGCCTCGGTCAGGGCCAGGCCCGACCGGTCGTAACAGAGTTGGCGGAACGCTTGGGCTTTGGTGGGATTCATGAGTTCTTCTCCGCCGCGCGCCGGATAAAGGCGGCGATTTCCGACAGGGGCAGGACGGCGCTGGCCAGTCCGGTCTTGGCCGCCGCCCCCGGCATGCCCCACACAACGCTGGTTTCCTTGTCCTGCACGATGAAGCGCCCGCCGGCGCCGGCCACGGCGCGGCAGCCCTCGGCCCCGTCGCCGCCCATCCCGGTCAGGATCGCGGCCAGCACGCCCGCCCCGTAGACCTGCGCGGCCGAGCGCAGCAGCGGATTGACCGACGGACGGCAATAATGCTCCGGCGGCTCCTGATTAAGACGGATCACCGGCGCCTCGCCCTCGCGCGCCACCGTCATGTGCCAGCCGCCGGGCGCCAGATAGATGCGTCCGGGCAGGACCGGCTCGCCGTCCTGTCCCTCGGCCGCCGGGGCGCCATAGGCGCGCTCCAGCTGTTCGGCCAGCATGGTGGTGAAGGTGGGCGGCATGTGCTGGGCGACCAGGATCGGCTGCTCCAGCGCGCCTCTTAGTTCTTTTGCGATGGCCATCAGGGCCGGCGGCGCGCCGGTCGACCCGCCGATCACCACCGCGGCCAGCGGGGCCGTGGCGGCGGCCGGTGCGCTGCGCAGCGCCACCGGCGCGGGCCGGTCCTGGCGCGGCGCGCGGGCTGCGCCCAGCGCCTTCACCTTGCGCAGCAATTCGTCGGCGAAATCCTCCGCCGCGCCCAGCCGCCCGCCATCCGGCTTGGGCACATAGTCCGACGCCCCGATCTGCAGCGCCTCCAGGCTGATCTTGGCGCTGCGCCGCGCCACGCTGGAGGCGATGATGACTTTGACGCCCGGTCGCGCCTTCAGGATGAAGGGCAGGGCGGTCAGCCCGTCCATCACCGGCATTTCGATGTCCAGCACCACGATATCGGCGTCGGTGCGCTTCACCTCGGCGATGGCGGCCTCGCCATTGGGCGCGCGGCCGACCACGGCGACGTCCGGGTCGCGCTCCAGGAATTTGATGATCATGCCCCGGGCGATGGCCGAATCGTCGACGACGATCACGCGCACGGGCGCCGGGCGGGCGGAGGCGTCGACAGCTGGCAGCATGGGCAAGGTCTCTGGATCGGTTGCAACCTAAAGTTGCTCACGACCAGTAAACGCTCGGTATATGACGCTTAGATTCAGGCCCTTAAAAACGGCGTCCGGGGCGCGGAAAATGTTTCCGGATACCGGCAATTCAGGCCGGAAAATTGCTGTGATTTCATGATGTTTGGCTCGCCGGGCGGCGTCCGGCTTGTTACCTTGCGGCAACCCAGAACAATGGCTCAAGGCCGGAAAAAAGCGCCGCGCGGCGGCGCCGGGGAGAGAGGTCCAGATGACGACGCACATCTCGCGTCGCGCACTCGTTTCGGGGATCGCGCTGGGCGCGGTCGGCGCCGGCGCGCTGTGGCGCGCCGCCTCGGCGGCGGACGCCCCAATCACGGCGCGCGATCTGGCGCCCGGCCTGACCCTGTTCACCGGCGCCGGCGGCAATGTCGTCGCGCACGAGGGGCCGGACAGCCTGGCGCTGATCGACGGCGGCTCGCCCGCGCAATCGGCCGCTTTGCTGGCCGCGGTGGCGGAGCGGTTCGGCGGCAAGCCGGTCGCCGCTTTGGTCAACACGCACTGGCATCTGGACCAGACCGGCTCCAACGACGCGCTGGGCGCGGCCGGCGTGCCAATCGTCGCCCATGAGGACACGCGCCGCTGGATGACCACGCGGATCGAGCAAAGCTGGAACGGCCCGGTCTTCGAACCGCGCGATCCCGCCGCCCTGCCGACGCGCACCTTCTATCTGCGGGACGAGCTGTCCCATGGCGGCGCGACCATTCCGCTGGTCTGGACCCCGCGCGCCCATACCGACGGCGATATCCACGCCGTGTTTACGGAAGCGAACGTGATCGCAGCCGGCGGCGTCGCCTATCCGCGCGACGCGTGGCCGGTGATCGACGTCGCCACCGGCGGCTGGATCGGGGAAATGCTGGACGCCACCCGCACCCTCGTTGCGACGGCGGACGCGGAAACCGCGATCGTCCCGGCGACGGGCGAGCCGGTGACCCGCGCCGATCTGGAGGCGCAGGCGGAGATGCTGGACACCATCCTGACCCGTTTCCAGGAGATGTCGCGCCAGGGCATGGGCGCCGACGACATGCTGCTGGAAGGCATCGCCGACGAATATGCCGGCCAGCGCGGCGACCCGACCGAATTCATCCTCACCGCCTGGGACGGGCTGTGGGACCATATGAGCGGCCTTCGCGCCTTCTGATCGAGCAGAGACGATGACCACCACCCGCAAATCTCTGGGCGCCGCCCGCCGCTCCGCCGCCGCCGCGGCGATCGGTCTGGTCCTGGCCGCCCCCGCCGCTGCCGAGGAGGGCCGCGAGGCCGTCGTGGAGGACGCGCTGGCCGAGGTCGGCAAGCACTGGACGCTGCTGGAGGACAATTGCGTGGAGTGTCACAACTTCACCGACTGGGCCGGCGGCGTGGCGTTCGACACGATGAGCGCCGACATGGTGCCCGACGACGCCGAGATCTGGGAGGAAGCGGTCCGCCGCATGCGCGGCGGCCTGATGCCGCCCCCGGGCAAGGCCCAGCCGACCCCCGAAGCGCGGCACGAAATGGTCATGGCGCTGGAAAGCGCGCTGGACGCTGCGGCGTCGGAGCCCGAGCCCGGCCATGTCGGCCTGCACCGCCTGAACCGCAGCGAATACGAACACGCCGTGATGGACCTGCTGGGTCTGGAGATCGACGCGGCCGACTATCTGCCCCAGGACGCGGTCTCCGGCGGCTTCGACAATATCGCGGAACTGCTGCGCGTCTCCTCCACCTTCCTGGACCAGTACATCACCGCCGCGCGCGAGGTCAGTGTGAAGGCGGTCGGCGGCGCGCCGTCCAAGCCGGTCTATGAGGCATTCTTCGCCCCGCCGGGCGACCAGAGCCTGCGTCTGGCCGGCATGCCGCCGGGCACGCGCGGCGGCGTCATGGTGGAATACACCTTCCCCGCCGACGGCGTGTACGAGTTCGCGGTGGAGAATATGGGCACGGCCCGTTACGTCCACGGCTTCGACTATCCCAACACGGTGATCATCACGGTCGACGACGAGCGGGTGTTCGAGGCCGATATCGGCGGCGAGAAGGATTTCCGCGCCATCGACCAGGAGCAGTATTACGCGCTGCAGGAGATCGAGGACCGGTTCCGCAATATCCGTGTGCCGGTAAAGGCCGGGACGCGCCGCGTTGCGGCGACCTTCGTCGCGCGCACCTATTCGGCGTCCGACGACCGGCTGCAGTCCTTCTATCCGATCGCCGGGCGCGAACGCGATCCGGTCGTCGGCAAATTCTCCATCACCGGCCCGTTCGAGCCGGGCGCGGTGGCCGACACCGAAAGCCGCCGCCGCATCTTCACCTGCCGGCCCGAAGCCGGCGGCGACGGGGAGGCCTGCGCGCGGGAGATTCTGCAGCGCCTGGCCCACAAGGCCTATCGCCGCCCGGTGACGGACGCCGACATCGCGCCGCTGATGGAATTCTATCGCGGCGGGCGCGACCGCGCCGGGTTCGAAACCGGAATCCAGCGCGGCGTCATGGCGATCCTCGCCTCGCCGAACTTCCTGTACCGCGCGGCCCAGCCGCCGCAGGACGCCCAGCCCGGCGACGTCTACCAGGTCTCCGATCTGGACCTGGCCTCGCGCCTGTCCTTCTTCGTTTGGGGCTCCATGCCGGACGACGAGCTGCTGCGCGCCGCCGAGGCCGGGGAGCTCAGCGACCCGAAAACGCTGGGCAAACAGGTCGACCGCATGCTGGCCGATCCGCGCGCCGAGCGGCTGGTCGACGGTTACGCGATGCAATGGCTGCGCGTCGACGACATCGAATCCCACGCCACGCCGAACCCCGGCCGCTATCCCGATTTCGACGAGACGCTGCTGTCCGCCTTCAAGACGGAGATGCAGCTCTACCTGTCCAGCATCCTCTTGGACGACCGCAGCGTCATCGACCTGATGACGGCGGACCATACGTTCGTGAACGAGCGTCTGGCCAAGCACTACGACCTGCCGCTGGCGATGGGTCAGGACTTCCAGCGCGTGAAACTGGAAGACCCCGCCCGCTT
This sequence comes from uncultured Euryhalocaulis sp., assembly GCA_913055605.1. Classification (GTDB taxonomy): domain Bacteria; phylum Pseudomonadota; class Alphaproteobacteria; order Caulobacterales; family Maricaulaceae; genus Euryhalocaulis. Next base: position 83,735 of record CAJXKJ010000005.1, read on the forward strand.
CGGCCTGCTGGGCAAGGGCGCAATCCTGACCGCCACCTCCTATCCGCACCGCACCTCGCCGGTGCTGCGCGGGGCGTGGATTCTGGAAAACCTGATGGGCACGCCGCCCGCCGCGCCGCCGCCGGGCGTCGACACCAATCTGGCCGACGACGATGGCGGGCCGACCGCGGCGGCCACCGTGCGCGCCATGCTGGAACAGCACCGCGCCGACCCGACCTGCAATTCCTGCCACGGCGTCATGGACCCGCTGGGCGTGGCGCTGGAGAATTTCGACGCCCTCGGCGCATGGCGTGAGCGCGACCGCTTCGCCGGCGCGCCCATCGCGGCCGACGGCGAGCTGGCCATCGGCGCACCGGTCGACGGCCCGGTGGCGCTGCGCGAGGCGCTGATCGCCGAGCCGCAGGAATTCGTCCGCACGATGACCGAAAAGCTGCTGAGCTACGGGCTCGGCCGCAACCTGGCCCATACCGACATGCCGACCGTCCGCGCCATCGCCCGCGATGCGGCGGCGGAGGATTATCACTTCGCGGCGCTTGTCCGCGGCGTGGTGCTCAGCCGCCAGTTCCGCAGCCAGCGCGTTCCCGCCGTGGAGGATTCCGCCGCAATGAACGACGGCGGGACCGAGTGTGCGACGGATCTGAGCGAAGAAGGAGACCGCTCGTGTACGTAAGGAAAAAATGCCTGTCCCGGCGCGCGCTGCTGCGCGGCGCCGGCGCCGCGGTCGCGCTGCCTCTGCTGGACGCGATGGTGCCCGCCTCCACGGCCATGGCCCAGACCGCCGCGGCCGCCAAATCGCGCCTGGGATTCATCTATTTCCCGCACGGCGCGATCATGGACAACACGATCTTTGGGCCGGAGATGAACGGCTGGACGCCGGATGCGGCGGGCAGAAATTTCGAGTTGAAGACGATCCTGAAGCCGCTGGAGCCGTTCCGCGACCGGCTGACGATCATCTCCAATATCGACAACGATCCGGCGCGCTCCTCCTCGGTCCACGCCATCACGCCGGGCACCTGGCTGTCCTGCGTGCGGCCGGCCAAGAGCGCCACGCCCGACGGCGCCCGCACGATCGACCAGGTCGCCGGCGACCATATCGGCCAGGACACGCCCTTCCCGACGCTGGAGGTCTCAACCGAGCGCGGCTGGGCGGACGGGTCCTGCGACGGCGCCTATGGCTGCGCCTTCGGCAACACGCTGTCCTTCGCCGACGGCAAGACGCCGAACCCGATGGAATACGACGCGCACAAGCTGTTCACCCGCCTGTTCGGCGGCGGCGAAACGCCGGAGGAACGCGCCCTGATCGCCGCCGACCGGTCCAGCCTGCTGGACTTCGTGCTGGAAGACGCCAAGCGCATGCGCGGCACGCTCGGCGCGGCCGACCGCGTCGTGCTGAACGACTATCTGGAAAATGTGCGGGAGATCGAACGCCGCGCCGCGATGATGTCGGAGGCCAACGCGGTGTCCGACGACGACCTGCCGGACCTGCCGGCCGGCGTGCCGGACATCGACGGCCAGCTGCGCCTGATGTTCGACCTGATCGCGCTCGCCTATCAGGCCGACCTCACGCGCGTCGCCTCCTACATGATGGCGGCGGAGGTCTCGGTTCAGACCTATCCGCATATCGGCATCCCGGAGGCCTTCCACCCGCTGTCGCACCAGCAGCGCGACAAGCCGTCGGTGGAAAAGCTGAAACAGCTGAACACCTATTTCACGGAGGTCTTCCACGACTTCCTGGTGAAGATGGACTCCATCCCGGCGGGCGACGCGGGGTCGATGCTGGACGCTACGATCCTGATGTACGGCTCCAACATGACCAACGGGAACCACGACAATTACCCGCTGCCGATCACGCTTCTGGGCGGCGGCAACGGCACGCTGAAGGGCAACCAGCATCTGGTCCTTCCGGAGCGCACGCCGCACGCCAACATCCTGCTGTCGATCATGCGCAAGTCCGGCATCCCGCTGGACAGCGTCGGCGACAGCACCGGCGAGATCACGGAGCTCTAGGAATGCGCACCGCGCTCGCCGCCGCCGTATCTCTCGCCTGTCTGGCCGCCGCCGCGTCCGCATGGGCGGACGAGGCGGCGGACGCCGCTTTGCTGGACGCCGCCCGCGCGGGCGACGAGGCGGCGGCGCTCGCCAGCCTGAAGGACGGCGCGAACGCGGAGGCCGCCACCGCCGACGGCACCACGGCCCTGCACTGGGCCGCCTTGATGGGCGAGGGCGAACTGACCAGGGCGCTGCTGCGCCGGGGCGCCGATCCCCTGGCGGTGAACGACTACAACACGACCCCGCTGGCGGCCGCCGCCGAGCGCGCCGACCCGGAGGTCATCAAGGCCCTGCTGCGCGCGGGCGCCGATCCGGAATCCCCGAACGCCGACGGCCAGACGGCTTTGATGGTCGCGGCCCGCGCCGGCGATGCGGAATCGGTGCGCCTGCTGATCGACGCCGGCGCCGACGTGAACGCCCAGGAACAGCTGCGCGGCCAGACTGCTTTGATGTGGGCGGCCACCCACCGGCGCCCGGAAATCGTCGCCCTGCTGCTGGAAGAGGGCGCGGACCCGGACATCCGGTCCTTCCCGACCTTCTTCAAACGCTATGTCACGGCGGAGCCGCGCGCCCAGTACCGCCCGCATGGCGGCATGGCCGCGGCGCATTTCGCCGGTCGCGAGGGCTGTACCGACTGCATGCGCGCGCTGATGGACGCCGGCGCGGATCCCGATATCGGCGACTACAAGGCGATCACGCCGCTGATCATCGCGCTGGAAAACCTGCATTTCGAAACCGCCCGCGTGCTGATCGAGGCCGGCGCCGACCCGGACAAATGGGACCGCTATGGCCGCTCCCCGCTCTATATGGCGGTGGACATGAACCAGGTGCCCGAGGGCGGGCGGCCGGACATCCCCTCCGCCGACGCGCTCGGCGGTTACGACATCGCGAAAATGCTGCTGGAGGCCGGGGCCGATCCGAACCCGCGCCTGAAGGCGTTCCCGCCCTATCGGAATCTGTCGAACGACCGGGGCTGCGACTCCATGCTGACCATCGGCACGACGCCTCTGGTCCGCGCCGCCAAGGTCGGCGACGCGCCGAGCGTGCAGCTGCTGCTGGAGCACGGCGCCGACTACACGCTGGAGACGGTGAACGGCATCACGCCCGTGATGGCGGCCGCCGGCCTGAAATCCATCGAGTGCGACATCCGCGGCGGCCGGTCCTATCTGCATGAGGACGCGGCGCAGAAACAGCACGACGCGCTGAAACTGCTGATCGACGCCGGCGCCGAGGTGAACGAGCACGAAGAGCCGGAGCTGGAAGGCTTCTATGCGTCCGGCGCCAGCGGCACGCCGCTGCATGGCGCGGCCTTCTGGGGCTGGATGCCGGTGGTCCAGCTGCTGGTGGAAAACGGCGCGAAGATCGACGCGCTGGACGGGCGCGGGCGCTCCCCCATCGACTCGGCCATGGGCCGCGCCGGCGGGCATGAGCGCGGCGGCCTGATCCTGGTGTTCGAGGACGTGGCCGACTATCTGCGCACGAGTTGCGAGGCGCAGGCCGATTGCGAGCCGGTCGAGAATATCGAGGCGGCCGAAAACTAGGCCGTTCTCTGTGCTCTCCGCGTTTTCAGCCTAGAAGCGCCAGCCGAGCGAAACGCTGGCCTTGTGCGACATCGCCTCGCTGGCGATGGCTGCGTCGATGCGCGCGCCCAGCGTGACGCTCTCGGTCAGGTCGGCATGGAAGCCGACGCCGACTTCCGCCCAGTCGTCCGCATTGTCGGGGCCCAGCACCAGGAAGGGCGCGCCCGCCGCCCCCTGCAGGGTAACAGCCTGGCTGGCGGTGTTGTCGCCGAAGCTGTGCCGCCACAGCGCCCGCACATCCAGCCCCACATCCGTGCCCCGGATGGAGATCGTGTCGGACGCCGCCAGGCCCAGCCCGCTGTCCAGTTTCTCATAGTCGCCCGGCGCGACATGCGCGTTCAGGGCGCCCGCGCCGGTCTCCGCCGCCGCGCCCAGGCGCGTGCGCGCATAATCCAGCGTCGCCAGCGGCGCGATAATGGGCAGGCCCTCGCCGATTTTGATGCGCCATGCGCCTTCCAGCGACCCGCCCCAGGTCTGGCCCTCGCGCTCCGCCGTGGCGGTGCGCGACAGGCCGCTCCAGGCGATCCGCCGCGTGGTCTCCACATCGTGCGCGGCGAAGTTCAGCGCGCCGGACAGGCGCGCCGTGCCGTTGTCCCAGGCGGCGTACAGGCCGGCGTGCACGGTTTCGATCTCCGCGCCGGACAGGCGGGCGTCGATATCGGCCTCGCCGTCCGTGTATCCGAACGCCACGCCGCCGGTCACTTCGCCGTCGGCCAGATAGGCGCCCATATCCGCGCCGCCCGCCACGCCGTAATGGGCGTCGTTCATCCGCGCCGCGTTCACGTCGGTGGACAGCACGCCGGACTCGGCCATCACGCCGCCCCAGATCGCGCCGCGCGATTGCAGGACCGGCACGTCCCGCATGCCGAACCCGGCATGGCGGCTGACCGTCTCCGCGAACAGGTCGGAGGCCGCCTGCGCGCCCTGCTGCCAGGTCGCGTGCGCCTCGCCGCTGGCCAAGTCGAACGCCGCCTGCGCCTCGCTCTCGCTTTGCAGGAACAGCACGGAGTTGAACGTGGCCAGCGCATCGCCCGACTGGGTCAGGCCCTGCAGCCCGCTTGCCGCCTGGCGCTGATTGAAGGTCGCGGCGGCCCCGGCGAAGGTCGGGGCGCCGTCGCGCCGGATCACCAGACGCACCGCGTTCGGGTCGTATTCCAGCGAACCGCTCAGGAAGAAGGACGGATCGGTCGTCCCCTCGAACGCCCCGGCCACCCCGCCATCGGCGGTCAGGATCGTGTAGGTCAGCCCGTCTTCGTAGACGATGTCGCTGCTGAGCGGGACCAGCGCCGCCGTCCCGCCGTTCAGCTGTGCCGCGCCGCTGGCGGCGATCAGGTCGGCCGCGCCCGATGCGTCCGCTTCCACCGTGAAGCTGGAGCCGGGCTGGAACGCCAGGTCGCCCGCCACCGTCAGCGTGCCGATGGAATTGCCGGGCGAAACTTCGCCCGCAACCGTCAGGCCGGCCGCCGAGCCGGTCCCGGCCAGCGTCGCGTCCGCCCCGACCGTGACGCCGGACGCCATGGAGCCATTCAGGGTCAGCTGGCCCTGCTGAATCGTTGTCCCGCCGGTGAAGCTGTTGGCGCCGCTGACGGTCAGCGTCCCGCCGCCCGTCTTGATCATCGACCCGGCGCCGGAGATCGCGCCCGCCTGGGTCGCCGCCCCGCCGGACTGGTTGAAATTCACCGGCCCGTTCAGCGTCACCGCGTTGCCGATGGACACCCCGTCGGCATAATCGACCGTCGTTCCGCCCGCCGCGATCAGGTCCATGCCGCCCAGCGCGCCATCCGCGGCCAGGCCCAGCGCGCCTTCGTCCAGGCTGAATTCGCCGTCCAGGTTCAGCGCGCCGCTGACGGTCAGCGTCCCGGTGCCCGCCTTGGCCGCGCCCACCGGCGTGGCGCTGTCCGACAGCGCGCCGGAGAAGGTCGCCGACGCCCCGCCCGCCACCACGAAGGTCAGGCCCGGGAAGCCGTCGGGGAAGGTCACCGTCTCGGACACGTCGGTCCCGTCGGCCAGCGACAGGACGGTGCGATAGATGTCCAGCGTGACGTCGTTGCCGCCCCCGCCCGCGGTGTCGGCCACCGAATAGAGCGTGCCGGCCGTGTTCAGCCCGGTCCCGGCGGCGAAAGTCCCCGCCACCGCGTCGGTCCCGTCATTGGCGATGACGGTGGCCAGCGTGCGAATCGTCGAATGCCCGCCAGTCCCGAGCGTCTGCAGGTCCAGCGTGCTGCCTGCGATGTCCACCGTTCCGGTCACATTGATCAGGTCCGCCGCGCCGGTCCCGTCGATCTCCACTTCCAGCGTGCCGCTTGAGGTGAAGTCGCCGGTGTTCAGCGTGCCGATGGAATTGCCGGCGCCGACCGTGCCGGCGCTGGTCACCGCGCCGACCGTGCCGTTACCACCCAGCTTCGCCCCGGCCGCCACGGTGAAATCGAATGCGCCCAGATCGCCGTTGACGTTCAGCAGGCCGTCATTGACCGCGAATGTCCCGCCCTGGCCGGCCGTGCCGGTCAGGGTCCAGGTCGAATCCCCGGCCTTGGCGAAGGTCTCGAAATTGCGGAACTGGCTGGCCGGGCCGACCCGCGACATGTCGAAGCTCTGGCTGCCCGACGCGCCGCCGAAGATCAGCGCGTCCGTCCCCGCCGCGCCGTCCACGATCCCGGTCGCCGCGAAGCCGGGGTTCAGGGTCAGCGTGTCATCCATGCCGGCGAACTGCGCCGCCGTGCCGCCGCCGCCCGTCAGCGTCCCGGCCAGGGTCACCGCGAACGGCGAGGTTCCGCCCATGGTCAGCCCGGTCCCGCCGGAACTGGTCACGCTGGCCCCGGACTGGATCGCGATGGTCGCGCCGCCGGTCCCATATTGCAGGGCCAGGATACCGCCCGCATCGCCGGCGACCGCGCCCGACACCGTGATCGCCAGGCTGGACGAGCCCGCGCCATTGTCGATGTCCAGGCCATAATCCGCCGCCTGGATCGTTCCGCCGACCGCGATGCTGGTCGCGCCGGCGCCGTCGTTGTCGGCCTCGACCCCGTCGTCGGAATTGACGATGTCGCCGTCGACCGTGATCGACATCGGCCCGGTGCCGTTATGGATCACCTCGATCGCGTCGTCCCCGGCGGTCAGGCTGGAGCCCGCCTCCGCCGTGATGGTCAGCGCGCCGCTGCCGGCCGCGGTATAGACGTACAGGCCGTCTTCCGCCGTGCCGTTCAGCGCGCCGGTGATCTGCACCGACGTGTCGCCCATCCCGTACTGGTTCACATAGGCGCCGTACTGGCCGCCGCTGACATGGCCGGACACGGTCAGCGAGATGTCCGTGGCGCCGGGCGCGTTCAGCATATAGACGCCGGCGTCCGTGGCCGTGATCACGCCGCTGGCGATGGCCGTCGCGGCGCCGCCGCCATAATTGTCGATATCGATCCCGTCGTCGGCGGCGACGATGGCGCCATAGCTGGCGACGCGCGCCTCGCCCGTCCCGTCGTGCTGGATCTGCAGGCCGTCGTCGCCGCCGGTGACCGTGCTGCCGGCATACTGGGTGATCCGGGCGGTCGGGGCATAGCCGCCGATCGTGGTCAGGAACACCGCGTCATAGGTCCCGCCGGTGACCTCGCCGTTCACCGCGATGGCGGCCGCACCCGTTCCATACTGAACGCCGATCACGCCGGTATGCCCGCCGGAGGTCGTCCCGCCCGCAATGATGTTCAGGTCCGTGCCCGCCTGGTTCACGGCCAGCACGCCGTAATAGCGCGTCCCCGTGACGGTCCCGTTCACGGTGACCGTGGTCGCGCCGCCGCCGTACTGGACGGTGCGGATGCCCGAATACAGGCCGTAGACCGTGCCGTTCGCCGTCACGGTCATGTCCGTCGCGGACGCAGCGTTATAGGCCGACACGCCGTCATAGCCATTGCCGACGACCGCGCCGTCCACACTTACGGTCGTGGCGCCATAGCCGTAATTGTCGACATAGATTCCGTCATAACTGCCTGTGACGCTGCCCGTCGCGCCGACCGTGACCGACACGTTCTGCCCGCCGGAGTATTGCCGCGCGAAAATCCCGTTCGCGCCGCTGTCGATGGTTCCGTCCGCGGTGATCGCGATGGACCCGGATCCATAATTGAAAGCCGCGATCCCGCTATAATAATTATGGAAATTGCCGCCATTGGCGCCGGCGTATCCGGCGGTGATGCTGCTGCCGGCCAGCGTGGTCACCCCCAGGTCCACGCCGAACGGGCTGACATTGGCGAACGCGCCGGGTCCGTCGCCGGACACGATATCGCCGCCCACCGTGATGCGGGTCGACGATCCAATCCCGGCATTGATGGCCTGGATCGCGCCATAGCCGCCGGCGACATAGCCATAGGCGCTGATCGTCTGGTCGCCGGTTCTGAAATGAACGCTGGAGACGCCGAACCCGCTCCCGCCCCCGGTGACGGAGGACCCGGCCAGCGTCGTGATCGACATCGCGCCGGAGGCGGCGTTCGTCGTGGCGGCGCGCAGGCCGTCATTATCACCCCCGTCCAGCGTCCCGCCGATCGTGGCGTCCAGATCGCCGCCGCCGCCGTGCCTCAGATAGGCGCCATAGCGGCCGCCGCTGACATCCGAACCGGCCAGCGTCGTGAACGACAGGCCGGTCGTGTTCGCGCGGGTCCGGGCCGAAACGCCGATGTCGGAGTTCCCCGTCCCACCGGTGATATCGCCGCCGACCGTGATCCGCGTCGCCGCGTCGCCCCGATTGTCCGCATAGACGCCGGCTGAGTCCGCTGTGATCGCGCCGTAGAGGTCGAGGATCAGATCCCCGCTGCCGTTGTGTCTTGCGTATACGGCGTTGGCGCCATTGCTGGTGATGGAGCCGCCCGCGAGCAGATTCAGCCGCGTATAGGTGGTGTTGCCGCCGCTTCGGATCTCCATGCCTTCGAGACTGGCAGACTCGACGGCGCCGCTCACGGTAATCACATGGGAGCCCGATCCGCGGTTCTTGGAATAGATCGCCTCCCTGGCCGTGTCGATGTCGCCGTCGACGGTGATCGACAGGTTCCCGGCGCTCGTGCCGTTATCGGCGTAAATTCCGTACCCCCCGCGCGCGGATCCGGTCAGCGTGATGGAGGTGTCGCCGCTGCCCGAATTATACACATAGATCGCATACTCGTCGGCCCCGCGAAAATAGCCGCTCGCCAGAATGGTGGCCGACCCCGGCGTTGCGCCGGCGTCGCCGGTCACCCGAAGACCCAACCCTGTATCCGTTCCCGAGATGATCGTGTCGGCATAGGCGTCGATGAAACTGAGCGATCCCGCGCCGCTGATAAACAGCGCGTCGGCGGGCCCGCCGCTCAGCGTGACCTGCAGCGGGCTCTGCGAATAGACAGTGGCGTTGTTGGCGTTGACGCTGAGAGCCGATGTCCCGACGCCGGTGCAGATATAGTTCGTGCCGGAGGTGTTGTAGCAGCTGGCCTGCGCATAGGCGTGGCGGCCATAGCCCGCGGCCGCCGCCAGCAGCGAGGCCGATCCCAGCAGCCGCCGCTGCAGGGCCGAGGCGCCGAACCGGCGCATCTTTGCCTTTCCTTTGGCCAAGCCAACCTCCCGCCGCTCGCGCGCGGCGCATGCTCCTGGCATTTCGGCCAACGCGGCCGCCCCTGGGCTCCGGTCAGGACCCCCCTAGCCAGTCCAGAGGAGGGCGGGGGAGGAGTCCAGCGCGAACAACCCTGAGGGGAGAATTAACCAAAAACTACAGCGGTTTAGGCCTCTGCGGCCTCCTCGTCATGGGTGATCAGCGACAGGATTTCCGGCCCCGTGAAGCCCAGCGCCATCGGGCAGGGCGCGCCGGGAATGACGCCGATATCGTACAGCTCTCCGATCGCGCCATCGATGCGGAACCAGTGGGCGCACGCGCCCGTCTCCAGGTCGATCACCTGGATGCCGCACCAGGGCTCGGAATCGGTCTCTTTCAGCCGGTCGTCCAGCGCCAGCCCCTCGAACCGCTCATAGCGGGGCTTGGACAGGCCGACGACCGCGAACCGCCCGTGCAGCGCCAGGCCGCGCGCGAAACCCGGACAGAAGGCGACCTTCTGGAACGCTTCGGCCGGCGGCTTGTCCAGATCGATCCAGCCCAGTTCGCCGGCGCCGGAATTCAGCACCCACAGCTTTCCCTGATGCACCCGCGGCGAATGCGGCATGGACAGGCCCTCGGCCACGACTTCGCCGGTGCGCACGTCGATCACCACGCCGCCGTCCTGGCGCCGGTCGCGCCAGCCGTCGATCGTGTCGCTGCGCGAGGCGGCTGTCACATAGGCCGGCGCGCCATTGTCCATCGCCAGCCCGTTCAGGTGACAGCGGTCCTCCTTCACCAGCTTGGACACGAAAGGCGGCCGCCACAGCGGCGTGAAGGAATGCCGGTCCGACAGGGTGGCTAGGCAATTATAGGCGGTGTTGACGAAGACCGGACGCCCGTCGGCCATGATCCCGACATCGTGCGCGTCCAGCGCGCCGGTCAGGTGCGAGGCGCGGGGCGCGTAACAGACGTCATAGACATTGTTGATCTTCTGCCCGCCGCGCAGGACGTTCTCGAACCGCACGATCTGCATCAGCGTGGCCAGATACAGCGTGTCGCGCCCGGCCACCGCGATGCCCATCGCCTTCTGGAAGAAGCGCTCGTGCACCATCAGGCCGCCGGCCGGATTGCGCCCCAGCAGATAGAATTTCCCCGACTGGTAGGAGGTAAAGGCCAGCGCCGCGTCCTGCGCCGCCAGAAAGCCGACGAATCCGGGAGAGACGGAGTATTTCACCTCCGCCTTCTTCCGCGCGGGCCGCGCGCCCGGCGGCGGCGTCACGCCCTGCGGCGCTTCGGCTGCGGTTTTCTCTTTCGCTATCGTCGCCATCGCCGCTCCGCCGGAAAACCGGCGATCCCTCAAGCATTTGCGCCAAAATGCGCCGGACAGGCCAAATCACGGCGTCGCGCTGCAAGACCGGGGCCATGCCGGCCCCCCGGCGGTTTTCGGAATCCCGATGCAAAAAGGGCGCGCCCTGGGCGCGCCCTTTGAAATGCTGCGGCTCGGACCGGGCGGCTAGCTCGGCACTTCGGCCATTTCCTTGCTGCGATAGGCACCGTTCAGGAATTCGGACGGGTCGCCGAACTCGTCCTCGTGGCCGCGCAGCGGGTTGATGACCGGCGCGTCGTCATAGCCCATGCCGTTATTCATCATGTGGCTGACGTCGCGGAACAGCTGGCGGTACATGTCGCGGTGCCGCTTCAGGTCCGCGCCGGTGATGGCCGGGCCGTGCGCCGGGATCACCACCGTGTCGTCGCTGACGATCTCGGCCAGTTTCTCGTGCGCCTGCACCAGCCCGCCGATGATCGCCCCGTTCCAGTAATCCAGCAGGGGCCAGGAATCGGAGCCCACCGCGCCGCCCGCGACCAGCACGTTCAGGTCCGGAAAGAAGACATACAGGTCGCCATTGGTGTGGGCGGCCGGCAGATAGCCGTATTGCGCCGTGTGCCCGGCAAAGGTCAGCTCGCCGCCATAGCGGTTGTATTGCGTCGGCAGCGAGGCCTCGGGCAGCGGGCCGAACGCCTCCTCATAGATGGGAGAGGTGACGCGGTTCGACAGATACATATGGGTCTGGTCGTGCGCGATGATAGTCGCGCCCTGCGCGCCCGCCTCGTCGTTCAGACCGACCTGTTCGGGATGCCAGTGCGTGTCGATCAGCGTGCCGATGGCGGCCGTGCCCGTCGCGGCCTCGATCGCGGCCAGCAGGTCGCCGCTGTTCTCGTCCAGCCCGCCATCGATGACCAGCAGCTGGCCGCCGTCTTCCATCGCCACGACATTCGACCCCGCTCCCTGGAACAGGAACAGGCCGTCGGCGACCTCCCGGGTGGAGATCTCGGCGGCGTGTGCCGGAGCGGCCGCCAGAGCGCCTGTCAGACAGGCGAGCGCGGTCAGGCCGGCTGCGCCCGCCGCAAGGCGGTCAGCGAAGGGTTTGTGCGTCATCGAGCGAGGCCTGATCGGTTTCTTCGGCGTCATTGTCCGCCGCGGCCTGGGGCTGCGGCGTGCCGGGATATTGCAGCTTCTCCATTTCCTCATCGAGGAACGGGCTGGGCGTCATTTCTTCGTAAGAGCGGCTGGGCACGGTCGGGTCCAGCGGCCAGATCGTGGCCTCGTAATAGACCGGCGGGCCGACCGGCGGCCAGTACGGCTCGGCCAGCAGCTCGACCGTCGCGCCATGGGCGCGCAGCTTCGCGGCGATCTCTTCGTCCACCGGCTCGCGCGAGCGCAGGAACGGGATGTATCCGCGCGCCATCGCGTAATCCAGCGCCGTCAGGCCGTCCGGGTCCTTCAGATTCACGTCGGCGCCGTGCGCGACCAGACGGTCGATCGCATCGCCCCAGCCGGAGCGCACGGCATAATGCAGCGCCGTGCCGCCGCGCAGGCGGTTCAGATGGTGGAACAGCGCCACCGCGTTCACATCGGCCCCGGCCTCGACCAGCGCGTCGATGATGGGCAGGGCCGCATCCTCGCCCGGTCCGGTCGGGCCGCCGAACAGGCCGCCGCCGCCGCCCTGCACCGCCATCATCAGGGCGGATTCGTTGTCGGCGTCGTTCAGGCTGGCGTCCGCGCCGAACTCCAGCAGCATCTGCACCGCTTCCAGGTCGCGGCTTCCGGCCGCGTTGTGCAGCGGCGTGGAGCCGCGCGAACCGCCGCCCCGGGAATCCGCCGGCCGCATGAACAGCTGCATGTTCGGATTGGCGCCGGCTTCCAGCATCATCCGCATCACTTCGCCGCCCGAGGTCTCGTTCAGCGCGTCGATGGAGGCGCGGCTGGTGTCGGTGCGCGCCCCGGCCATGGAATAGAGCGGCGACTGGCCGAACATGTCCCATTGATTGACGTCGGCGCCCGCCTCGATCAGCAGCTTCGCGACATCCCAGTTGGAATTCAGCACCGCGAACAGCAGCGGGGAGACCCGGTCCGGATCGGGCAGGTCCACGTCCACGCCGTGCTGGATCAGCACCGCGACGCATTCCACGCAATTCTCGCGCGCGGCGTATAGCAGCGGCGTCAGGCCGCCGGTGTCCAGCTGCTTGGCGCGCGCTTCGGAGGTGATGTGGCGCTTATAGTCGCGCCACTTGCCGCGCGCGTTCATGTCCGCGCCCTGGCGGATCAAATAATCCACCATCGCCGGCTGGCGCCGGGCGGCGGCCCACATCAGGGCGGTCTGTTCGCCCCAGGTCTCGAACGCATTCACGTCCGCGCCGCGGCGGACCAGCAGCTTGGCCGCGTCCACATCGCCGGTGCGGGCGACCAGCATCAGCGCGGTCTGCCCTTCCGGATTGGCGGAGTCGGGGTTGGCGCCGGCCTTCAGCAGCATGTCCAGCATGTCCACATTGGCCACCTCGGCGGCCAGCTGCATCGCGTTCGCGCCGTAATTATTGGACGCGTTCACATCGGCCCCGGCGCGGATCAGGCGCCGGGCTTCGTCCGCATCGTTCTCGTACACCGCCCACATCAGCGGGGTGGACCCGTCCGGATAGCGATACCCGGGATCGGCCTCGTCCACCGTCTCAAAGGACGGAACGCTGTATTCGTCCAGGGCCAGCGCCGGCGCGGCGGCCCCCAGGATCATCAGCGAGGCCCCGCCAAGGGCGAGCTTGCGGGCGGTGTTCATGCTCAGACCTCCGCGAACGGGCCGGGGCTGTCGGCGAATTCGTCGACATGCACGCCGGCGCGGTCCAGCATCGTGTGCAGAAGCTGCGCGTGCGGCGTGTCCTGCGGATAGGCCAGATGCTGGCCGCCCTTCACACCGCCGCCCTTGCCGACCAGAACGTTCGGCAGCGGGTCGTTATTGTGCAGGTCACTGTTCGACATGTTGGAGCCGAACAGGATCAGCGAGTGGTCCAGGATGGAGCCGTCGCCGTCCTCGATCGCGTGCAGGCGCTCGGCGAACTTCACCATCCGCTCGGTCTGGTAGCGCTGAACGCGGGCCAGTTTCTCGAAATTCTCTTCCTGGTTCTTGTGGTGCGACAGCGGGTGGAAGGCCTCCTGCACGCCCACATTGGAGAACACGCGCATGCTCGCTTCCTTGATCATGCGCATGGAGGCGATCCGCGTCTGGTCGGTCTGGAAGGCCAGGGCGATCATCTCGAACTGGATGTCCAGCAGCTCGGTGAAATCCTCCGGCGGGCCGATCGGCGCATCCGGCAGGCCGGTCAGCTCGCGCGCGCTGTCTTCCAGCTTGCTGATGCGGGTCTCGATCTCGCGCACCGAGTCCAGATATTCGGCGACCTTCACGCGGTCGGCCTTGTCCAGCTTGCTGGTCAGGCTCGCGGTCGACTCCATGACATAGTCCAGCAGGCTGTTGGACTGGCCCAGGATCTCGATCCGCTGGTCGTACGTGTCGCCCTGTCCGAACATGGCGTAGAACACCTTGCGCGGATTGCCTTCCAGCGGCAGCGGCTGCTGCGGCGTGCGGTAATTGATCGCGCCGCCCGGCTCGCCGCACAGCTCCAGAGAGGGCAGGGGCGTCTGTTCGCCGATCACGCGCGCGGCGATCTGGTCGGCGGTCATGCCGCGCGTGCCGCCCGGCATCCGGTCCTTGTCGCCCGGCGCCACGCAGGACAGCCAGGTTTCCTCGATGATCCCGTGCGGGTTGGTGCTTTCGCCGCCCTTGTTGCGCAGGCCGCTGACGATGGTCGTGTGCCCGTGCACCGCCTTCAGCGGCTCCAGGATGCGGGAGTATTCGAAATTCGTCCCGGCCTGTTTCGGCGTCCAGTATTTCATCGCCGCGCCGTGCGGGAAGTAGACATAGCCCAGGCGCGTCTTCGGCGCGGCGGCGGTCTGCGCCATCGCCGTGGAGGCCGGCACCATCGCGTCCAGCAGCGGCAGCGCCACGGCGGCGCCCGCGCCTCTCAGCAGGGTGCGGCGGGAAAGATGTTTTTTACTGATAAACATTGTCCAACTCCTGTTCGGGTCAGGTCTTGTTATCGGTTCAGTTCGGGGCCGGCAGCGCGCCGGAATCCCCCAAAGAGGCTTCCTGCACCTCGGGCTCCTCGCCGGAGGTCAGATAGTTTTCCCGCATCATGAAGGCGTCGCTGGAAACGACCCCGCGCACCAGCGCCTCGAAGCGGTAATTGTCCTTCTCCGCCGCGCGCACGATCTGGCGCACCGCGGGCATGTCGCGATAGTCGACCAGCCGGCCGAGGCCATAGGTCATCAGGTTCTCGGTCACCGTCTGGACGAACATGTCCGAACGGTCGGCCAGCGCGGCCGCCAGATCCGACGGACCGTCGATCTCGGAGCCGTCCGGCAGGACGCCGGTGGCGTCGATCGCGGTCAGCGTGTCGGGATCGAAAGTGCGGAACTGGCCAACCGTGTTGAAGTTCTCCAGCGCCAGGCCCAGCGGGTCCATCACGCCGTGACAGCCGTAACAGCTGGGGTTCTCGGCGTGCTGGGCCAGGCGTTCGCGCACGGTCTTCGGCGCGGCGCCGGCCTCGTTCTCCGGGAACGACTCGACGTTGGGGGGCGGCTCGGCCGGCGGCGTGCCCAGGATCCGCTCCAGGATCCAGGCCCCGCGCAGCACCGGCGAGGTGCGGTTCGGGTTGGCGGTCAGCATCAGCACCGCGCCCTTGCCCAGCAGGCCGTTATGGTGCGGGTCCTTCAGCGCCACCTTGCGGAAGCGGCTGCCCTTCACGTCCTCGATGCCATAGTGCATCGCCAGACGCTCGTTCAGGAAGGTGTAGTCCGCGTCCAGCAGGCGCACGACCGACTGGTCGCTGCGCAGCACGCTGTCGATGAACATGTTCAGTTCGGTCTTGAACATCGCCCGCGGATCCAGGCCCCGGCTGGCGTAGCGGAAGATGCCGCCGTTCGGCGTGATCTCGTCCAGCTTGGACAGATGCAGCCATTGCGCGCTGAAATCCTCGACCAGCGCGGTGGCGCGGTCGTCGGCCAGCATGCGGCTGACCTGGGCGTCCAGCACGTCCTGCTCGTGCAGCCGGTTCTCGGCGGCCAGGTCCAGCAGCTCCTGGTCCGGCAGGCTGGACCAGATGAAGAAGGACAGGCGCGAGGCCAGTTCGTAGTCGTTCACCTGTTGCGCCTCGGCGTCGAACAGGCCGTCCTCGGCGCGGTAGATGAAGTGCGGGCTGACCAGGATGGCCGACAGCGCGTCGCGCACGCCGGCTTCGAAATCGCCCACTTCCCGGCTGGCGGTATAGATCGCCATCAGGTCGTGCACGTCCTTGTCGGTCAGCGGCCGGCGGAAGGCGCGCGCGGCCAGGTTCTTCACGATCTCCTCGGCGCAGGCGGCCTCTTCGGACGCCGCATCGGGATAGCAGATGAAGATCTTTTCGCGGCTGGCCGTCTGGCTCATGCCCTCGACCTCATAGGGGCCGGTAATCTGCATGGCGTGCACGGCGTGGATGCGGTCCTGACCGCCTTCCAGCGCCGGGATCGGCGTGCGCTCGTCGCTTTCGGCGAAGCTGCGCTGGATGAAGGTCACCGTGACCGTGTGCTGGCCGGCGGTGGCGTAGAAGCGGATGCCCTTCAGGCGCGAATTGATGGAGGCGACCGCGTCGTCGAGGATCTGGTCGATCCATTTATGGTCGGCCTCGCCGCCGATCACGGTGCGGTAGAACTCCTTGCCGTCCAGCAGGGCGACCACGGTGTTCTCGAACTCCATGTTCGGCACTTCGCGGGCCAGGGCCAGGTCGCCGATGGTCAGCTCGTATTCGCCGTCGGCCAGGAAATTGTGCTGCACGCTCATGCCGCCGCGCGTGCCGAAGGGCAGTCCGTCGACATGGCGCTGCTGCGTGCCGGTGCCGTCGATGCCGCGCGGGGGCAGCGAGATGATCATGTCGGCGACGCTGCCATAGGTTTCCATGATCGGAATCGGGCGCGGATCGCCGATCGCGTCGTGCGCGATGGTGCGGGCGGCGTTCAGATACTGGTCGATGAAGCTCGGCGAGACCTGCAGGGCCTCGGCGATATTGTCGTAGCCGTGCTCCAGATCGTCCGCCGGCAGCAGGGCCGCGGCGTCGACATGCATGCCCAGCAGGTCGCGGATGGCGTATTCGTATTCGCGGCGGTTCAGGCGGCGCAGGGGAATGCGGCCGACATGCTGCTCCACCGCGCTTTCGTCGATCGTGTCTTCCAGCCAGGCGGCGGTCTGCAGGATCGCCTCATGGTCGGGGCGCGCCTCGCCCGGCGGCGGCATCAGGCCGCCCTTTAGCTTGCGGACGACTTCTTCCCAGACTTCGGCGTCTTCATAGATCGTATTGGGGTCCATAACGTCGAACGCGACGCCGCCGGCCCAGTCGGTGAAGTTGTGGCACTCCACGCAATACTGATCGATCAGCTGGTATTGCTCAGGATGATCGTCCTGGGCGACCGCGCCGGTGGCCAGTGCGCTGGCGGCGGCGGCCAGCGCCCCGCGTTTCCACTGAAGTGGAGTCATGCTTCTCCCCATAAACCTGTTGTCCAGGTGGTATGATGAATTGGCTAAATAAATAGCACGGCTGGGCCCGGCAGCCCAATAAGACCGGTCATGACCAGCGTTACATTTCGGTCATGTCAAAAGGCCGGAAAGCCTTGGAAAGCCTAGCAATACCGGCTGAACCAGGCGGCGATCAGGCGCGCCGTCCAGGCCGTATCCTCGGCCCGGGTCAGCAGGTGGTCGGCGCCGTCCAGGCTGATAAAGCTCTTGGGGTGCCGGGCGGCGCGGTAAATCCGCGCCGCATTGTCGATTCCCACCACCTCGTCGGTCGGCGAATGCAGGATCAGCAAGGGCCGGCCCAGCGCCGCGATGCGCGCATCCGGCGCATGGCGCACCGCGTCCTCCACAAAACCCGGGGACAGTTTCAGCGTCCGCCCCGCGATCTCGATCTCTACCGCCTCGCCGCCGCCCTGTTCGGCCGCCTCCGGGGCGTGCTGCAGGACATGGCCGGCGGCGAAGGGCGTGCCGATCGTCGTCACCGCCGCGATATCGGGCAGGGACGCGGCGGCGGACAGACAGGCCGCGCCGCCGAAACTGTGTCCGATCAACAGCTTGAGGGGATTTCCCGCCGCCGCCATCGCCTCGGCGGCGGCCGTCAGATCGGCGGCGTCGGCGCTCAGCCCGCGGGCGAAATCGCCCTCGCTGCCGCCAAGCCCCGCGAAATCGAAGCGCAGGACGCCGATTCCCGCCTCCGCCAGCGCGCGGGAGACGCGCACCGCGGCCAGCGAATTCTTGCCGCAGCTGAAACAATGGGCGAAGGCCGCCCAGGCCTGCGGGGCGGACTCCCCGGTCTCCAGAATCCCGTCCAGCTGCTCGCCGCGGGCGTTTTCGAATTCGAACCGTTCGCTGGGCATCTGTCCCCCCTTGCTGGGGCAACGCCCGAACCCCGCCCGGGTTCGCTGAGGCTTGACCCGTCCTAGCGGCCGAACACCGGCTCCGCCCCGGCCTCGCGCGCCATCTCGTCCACCGCGTCGAACCAGGTCTGCTCCATGCATTCATAGGGCAGCATCCAGTTCACCTCCGCCGGCGCCCATTCCAGCGTGTATTCCAGCGGCGCCTCCAGCCAGTCGTCTTCGAACACCGTCTCGGCGATCAGGCGCGGCGCGCCGTCCGCGCCCGCCTCCATGCGATAGCGTTCGGTGACCGTGGCGCTGGCGCTGTGTGGAAAGCGGGAATCCACCATTTCCTGCAGATGCGCGGTCTCCACGACCAGCACGTCGCCCTCCCAACGGCCTTTCGAATAGCCGTGGCGGGACGGAAAAATCTCGCTGTCCGGCACGATCCGGTCGCCCAGATAGATGCGGCGGGTCTCGTTGATCGCCTCGCTGATCATCGTTACCTGGTCCGGCTTCTGGATCACCTCCAGCGGATAGCCGCCGCCGCCCATCATCATCTCGGGCATGCCGTGGGTGACGCAATACTGTGTCGGATTGGCCCCGGCCGGGTCGACCAGCGCGCGATAGGCCGCAATGCGGCCCGCCCCCTCCGGCGTGAAATCCAGGTCCGGATAGCCCTGGGCGCTGGTCATCGGCGGGCTGGCCAGCCGCCAGACCCCGGTGAAGTCCGGCCGTTCCTGCGCCAGCGCCGGCCCCGCGCCGAGGGCGCAGAGCGCCGCCAGCGCGGAGACGGCAAGCCTCACTGCCCGGCCTCGGCCGCCAGCTCGTCCAGATGGTCCAGCCAAGCCTGGACGGTGCAGGTATAGGGCATGATCCAGCCGATATCGTAGGGCCGGTACTCCAGCGTGTATTCCAGCGGCTCGGTCAGCCATTCCGGATCGGTCACCACCGTCTCGATCACCAGGCGCGGCTCGCCGTCCTCTTCGGTCAGGCTGAACCGCTCGTCGATCGTCGTCGCGGCGCTGTGCGGAAAGCGGCTGTCGGGCTGCTCTTCCAGATGCGCGGTCTCCACGACCAGAACGTCGCCCTCCCAGCGCGCCTTCGAATAGCCGTTGCGCGAGGGGAAGATGTCGGAGTCCGGCACGATCCGGTCGCCCAGATACAGGCGGCGGATGTCGTTCTCGTTCTCGCTGATAAGGGTCACCTGATCCGGCTTCTGGATCACCTCCATTGGATAGCCGCCGGCGGCCATCATCATTTCCGGCATGCCGGCGATGACGCAGTACATGCCGGGGTTCTCTCCGCGCGGGTCCACCAGCGCGCGGTGCGCCTCGATATGCGTGAGGCCCTCCTCGGTGAACGGCAGGTCCGGATACTGGTTGGTGCGGGTCATTGGCGGACTGGCCAGCTCCCATACGCCGGTAAAGTCGGGCCGTTCGGCCTCTTGGGCGTGCGCGGGTGCGGCGGCCAGAAACAAAACAAGCGCGAAAGCCGCGCCAGAGTGCAGTGTGGTCATTCGATTCCTCCCGGCGCGATCCTATATCGCCGGGGGCGCGGATCGCCAGACCGCTGTCACGCTGTCAGGAATGATCCGTGATCCGCTCGCGCTCGTCCGGACCGTCCAGCTTGTGCTGGGCGGCTTTCCCGGCGCCCCAGCCGATCAGGCCGACCACGGCCGCCCCGACGACGCCGATCGCCAGCCCGACAAAGATCACGCCGACAATAGCGCCCAGCGTCAGGCCGCCGATCACGGCCAGGATTCCCAGAACGATCAGAAGTTTGTTGCGCATACTGGGCAGAACGCGCGTGCGCCCCGCCGGTTCACGCCGCTTACTCGGCCGGGACGACCCGGTCGGGCGGACGGTGGCCGTCCAGAAACGCCTTGATGTTCACGATGACCTTTTCGCCCATCGCGGTGCGCGTTTCGATCGTGCCTGAGCCGAGGTGCGGGGCCAGAACAACGTTATCGAGGCCAAGCAGTTGTGCTTCAACTCGCGGTTCAAATTCATAGACATCCAGACCCGCCGCAGCGAGCCGGCCGTCGGCCAGCATCGCGGCCAGGGCCGCCTCCTCGATAATGTCGCCGCGCGCGGTGTTCACCACGATCGCGTGCGGCTGCAGCAGCGCCAGACGCCGCGCGTCCAGCAGATGATAGGTCGTGGGCGTGCGCGGGCAGTTCACGGACACGAAGTCCACCCTGCCCAGCATCGCGTCCAGGTCTTCCCAATAGGTCGCGCCCAGCGTCGTCTCGATGGCGCCGGAGACGCGGCTGCGGTTGTGATAATGGATGTCCATGCCGAAGCCGGCGGCGCGGCGCGCCACGGCCTGGCCGATCCGGCCCATGCCGATCACGCCCAGCGATTTGCCGTGCACGCTGCGGCCCATCATCCAGACCGGATGCCAGCCCTTGAACTCGCCCGCGCGCGTCCGCCGGTCGCCCTCGGTCACCCGGCGCGCGGCGTCCAGCATCAGCGCCATGGCGATGTCCGCGGTGTCCTCGGTCAGCACGCCCGGCGTGTTGCTGACCACCAGGCCCTTCGCGTGCGCGGCGTTCAGGTCGATATGGTCCACGCCGACGCCGAAATTGGCGATCATCTTCAGCTGGCCGCCCGCCCCGGCCAGCAGGTCCGCGTCCAGCTTGTCGGTGATCGTGGGCGCCAGGATGTCGGCGCGCGACAGCGCGTCGGCCAGCTGGTCCCGGGTGAACGGCGTATCGTCCGGGTTCAGCTCGACGGTGAACAGCTCGCGCATCCGGGCCTCGACCGGGTCCGGAAATTTGCGGGTGACGATGACGAACGGTTTGGTGTCTGACACGGGGTGAGAATCCTTCGAGGGGGCGTCGCATAGCAGAGCCCGCCCGGCGCCAAAAGCCCGTGCGCGCGCCAAGCGAACGCCAGGCGGGAATGTTCGCCCGGACGCCCCCTTTACCGGGCATTCACCATGACGCGCGATGCTGCGGGGCCCATGCGCCTTCTGATCGCCATCCTCGCGCTCGCGACCCTCGCCGGACCCGCTCTTGCGGACATGACGCCGTCGGGCCTGCCCGTGCCGCGATTCGTCAGCCTGAAATTCGACACGGTGAACGGCCGCGCCGGGCCCAGCGAACAGCATCCGATCCTGTGGACCTATCACCGGCGCGGCCTGCCGGTTCAGGTCGTGGCGGAGACGGAGAACTGGCGCCGCGTGCGCGATCCGGACGGCGTGCTGGTCTGGATGCACAAGCGCACGCTGGACGGCCGGCGCACTGCCATGACGGTGGCCGAGGCCCCGTTCCGCAGCCGCCCC